>NZ_JBHSDL010000015.1:0-16127 GCF_042650145.1 Nocardia halotolerans
ACCGGCGCCATCATGATCTCCCCACTCCCCGGCGTCACCACCACCAAACCCGGCGCCGCGATGGCCCCACTACCGGGCATCTCGGCCAAGGTCGTCGACGACGACGCGACACCGTTGGCGGCGGACGCGTCGGGGCTGCTCGTCCTCGACCGGCCGTGGCCGGCGATGCTGCGCGGCATCTGGAAGGACATGGACCGCTACCGCGAGACCTATTGGCAACGTTTCGCTGCCGAAGGGTGGTACTTCGCCGGTGACGGCGCCAAACTCGACGCCGACGGCGACCTCTGGGTACTCGGCCGCGTCGACGACGTCATGAACATCTCCGGACACCGCATCTCCACCGCCGAAGTCGAATCCGCCCTCGTCGGCCACCCCGCCGTCGCCGAAGCGGCCGTCGTCGGCGCCAGCGACGCCACCACCGGGCAGGGCATCGTCGCCTTCGTCATCCTCACCGGGTCCGCCGTCACCGACGACAACCTGGTCGCCGAATTGGGCGCGGCCGTTTCGCGCGAGATCAGTCCGATCGCGCGGCCGCGCGAGATCCACCTGGTGCCGGAACTGCCCAAGACGCGCAGCGGCAAGATCATGCGCCGGCTACTGCGCGATGTGGCCGAAGGACGCGAACTGGGCGACACGTCCACCCTCGTCGATCCGACCGTGTTCGAGGCGATCGCCAAGGCATGAGCGAGCAGCGACCGGGCGGCGAACGGCACCGTGTGAGCGGTTCTCGCGTGCCGGACGGGCGGGGCGTCGGTGACACCGGGCATGCTGTGACGGTGGAGATGCCAATGTTCCCGCTGGGTGCGGTGCTGCTGCCCGGTGAACCGCTGTCGTTGCAGATCTTCGAGCCGCGGTACGTGGCCCTGATCCAGGACTGCCTCGACGGGCACCGGGAACCGGACTTCGGCGTGGTGCTCATCGAGCGTGGGCACGAGGTGGGTGGCGGCGAGGTGCGCACCGAGGTGGGCACCGTCGCCCGGATCGTCGACGTGGTCGAACTACCCGGCTCGCGGTTCCGGGTGCGCTGTGCGGGCACCGACCGGCTTCATGTCGATCGGTGGCTGCCCGACGACCCGTACCCACGGGCCGAGGTGCGGATCCGGCCCGACGACGCCGGTGCCGACGACACCGCGCTGCTGGCCGGCCTGCGCGAGCGTGCTGCCCGCCTGCACGAGCTGACGACCCGGCTGGCCCGGCGCAACGGTATCCGCCGCCCACCCCCGTCGGCGTCGTTGGCCGAACTCTCCGCGGACCCCACCACCCGGTCCTACGAGCTCACGGCCCGCCTGCCGATCGGCCTCACCGATCGTCAGGCGGCGCTGGCAGCGCCCGACCCGCACACCCGGCTGGCCACCCTCACCGACGCCGTGGACGACGCGATCGCGATGATGGAGTTCCGGCTGCTGTGACTCAGCCGGCGGCGTCCATCATCGCGGCCATGCGGCGTTCCATCTCTTCCGGTGCGACATCCTCGATGTGGGTGGCCACCGTCCAGCGGTGGCCCCAGGGGTCTTCGAACGCGCCGCTGCGGTCGCCGTAGAACTGGTCGGTCATCGGAGCGATCTCGGCGGCGCCGGCGTCGAGGGCGGCGGCGAAGGCAGCGTCGGCGTCGGGGACGTAGACCATCAGGTTCACCGGGGAGCCGCCGACCGCTTTCGGGTCGAGAAAACCCATTTCGGGTACCGGGTCGCCGACCATCAGAACGGAGTCGCCGACGAGCAGTTCGCTGTGCATGACCGTGCCGTCCGGTGACTGCATGCGCATGCGTTCGGTGGCGCCGAAGATCGCGGTGTAGAACTCGAGCGCCTGGGCCGCGCCCGCGCAGGAGATGCCGGGGCAGATGGTCGGGTAACCGTCGGGAATGGGGTTCACATCAGACATCGGATACCTCCGTGTCGAGGATGTTGCTCGGACCGCTCCGAGACTATTCCTCTGACCGCCGGACGGAAAGAGTGGTAGAACTTGTTCCAGTTTCTACTGTCTATCCGGAGGTTCGGCGCGTGCGGTACGGGGTCGTGTTGTTCACCAGTGACCGGGGCATCACGCCCGCCGATGCGGCGAAAGCCGCCGAAGACGCGGGATTCGACGCGTTCTACGTCCCCGAGCACACCCACATCCCGGTAGTGCGTGCCGCCGCGCACCCACAGACCGGCGACGCCTCGCTGCCCGACGACCGCTACCTGCGCACCCTGGATCCGTGGGTCGCGCTGGCCACCGCCGCCGCGGTGACCGACCGCATCACCTTGTCGACGGCGGTGGCGCTGCCCGCCGAACACCATCCGATCACCCTCGCCAAGACGATCGCCTCGCTCGATCACCTCTCCGGCGGCCGGGTGGAGCTGGGTGTCGGATTCGGCTGGAACACCGACGAACTCGCCCACCACGGCGTGCCCGCCAACAAACGGCGCACGGTACTACGCGAGCACCTCGACGCCATGCGCGCGCTGTGGTCGCAGGAGGAAGCCGAATTCGCGGGCGACTTCGCGCGATTCGGGCCCAGCTGGTCGTGGCCGAAACCGGTGCGCGCGGGCGTGCCGGTACTGCTGGGCGCCGGCGGCACCGAGAAGACCTTCACCTGGCTGGCCGCCCACGCCGACGGGTGGATCACCACCCCGACCGAGGACGACCTCGGCACCAAGATCGAACTACTGCACCGGCTCTGGCGCGACGGGGGCCGCGACGGCACCCCGCGCGTGATCGCGCTGGCGGGCCGCTACGACGCCGACCAGCTCGCGCGCTGGGCCGACCTCGGCGTCACCGAGGTCGTTTTCGGGATGCCCGATCGCACCGCCGACGAGGTCCGCGGCTACCTGGCCCACCTGGGCACCAAACTGCCGGCGAACTGAACCCCCGCCCTCAGCCGCGCAGTTTGCGCACCTGAGCCGCGGTGAGCTCCGAGAGCACCTCGGGGTCGACGGCCTCGGGCGCGGTGATCACGACCTGGACGAGGGTGTTGCCCACCTGCACCAGCGAGGTGGCCGAGGTGAGCGTGAGGCCCTCGCTCGTCGCGGTCAGCGTGAAGGCGGAACTGGCCGCACCCGCGGGCGGTTGGGACAGCGGGGCGGCGCGGTAGTCGATGTGCACGCCCGCGTCGTCACCGGTGTAGGCGCCGCAGCGGTGCACGCGTTCCTGCAGTGCGGTGAAGGCGGTGCCCAGCGCGCTGTCGGAATAGCTGGCCGCGTCGATGTCGATGGTGGCGTAGCTGGGCCCGGCGAAGTGGACCGCGGCATCGGCCGCGGCACCGGGCCATTGCTGTGCCAGCGGAGTCAGCAGCCGGGCGCAGTCGGGCGGGTCGGTGGGAGCCACCGGTGGCACCGCGGCCTCATCGGCCGGTGGGCGCGGCGGCATCAGGGTGAACTCGCCGGGCAGATCTGTCTCGGCCAGTAGACCGGCTGTCAAACGCGCCGGATCATCGATGACATCACCGGTGCCGGGTGCGGCCGCGACCCGCGTCCAGGTAGGTGGGCACGAATCGTCGGAAGCGCAGTCCTCGTCGGCGGAACCGCACGCCACCACCCCCGCCAGGACCGCGCAGGCCGAGGCCACCGCGCGCACGCGCGAACGCATCATTCGGTCCAGGAAATGCGCGTGGACTGGGTCTGCACCAGGGTGCTCACGCTGCGCGGGTCCCGGTAGGTCTGCTGTCCGCCCACCTCGATAGCGCCCGAAACCGGCAGTGGCAGCCCGAGATCGACGATGATGGTGCCGGTGCCCTCCATCACGTAACCCTCGATCTCGAGCGCGCCCGCGTCGTTGGGCAGGGTCCAGACGGTGTCGGTGGGGGTCTGGCTCACCTCCAGATCGATGGTGAGCCGGCCGTCGTCGCGGCTGACGAGGGTGGCGGTGGCGATCTGATCGAGGGTGACACCGCCGGTGATCTGCTGGTGCACCGTCCACACCGCACCGAGACCGACCGGTTCGTCCGGGAACGCGATCGACTGGTACACCGCCTGATAGAAGGCCTGCTCGAGGGCGGCCCTGGCCGAGTTGGGGGTCTCGGGTGAGGGAGCCAGGCGCAGCTCGGTGATCGCACCGAGGTCGCTCACCTGCAGCCCGGCGTGCGAACCGTCGGCGCTGAGGAACGCCTTGTTCAGGTCGGGGTCGGGCGTGGTGACGGTTCCCACGGTGAGATCGACACCGTCGGCTTCGGCGCGCGCGATCATCGGGATGGTGAGCGCGGCGGGCGAGAAGTCACGGACGGGCTGGTCGTTCACCTGCTGCTGGATCCGGTAGTCGGTGCGCAGCGTCACCTCCTGGGCGGTGCCCGAGGTGTAGCGCGGGCGCAGCAGCTCACGCGGCTCGTCACCGGCCGAGACCAGGGTGGTCTGCGCCGCGGTGATCGGCACGGTCACTTCCTTGCCGATGCCCAGCGGCTCGAGCCCCTCGGCGTCGGCGGTGGACGGCGACCGATCGGCGCACCCGGCACCGAAGGTCGCGAACCCGAGCACGAGCGCCACGAGTAACACCCCGGGGCGCCCGATGCGGGGTAAGCGAGAACTAGACAACACCGTCACAGCGATCAGGGTACGACCGCTTCCTGAGTAACACCTGGGACCGGCGACGGCACCGCGGCGCGGCCGCGATCACCACTAGGGAATGATGGACATGTGAGTGAAGACCGGCCGACCGACAATGCTGCCGTCCCGGAGACCGGCGACGCCGCCGCCGAACCGGAAACCGCTGCCGTGCCCGAGCCCGAACCCGCTGGTCGCCGCCGTCTGACGACGCTGCTGATCATCGCGGGCGTGCTGTTCGCGCTGGACCTGCTGACCAAGTGCCTCGCCGTGGCCCTCATCGACCCCGGCGAATCGGTGCCCATCATCGGCGACGTCGCGCGATTCACCCTGGTACGCAACCCCGGTGCGGCGTTCTCGATGGCGACCGGCATGACCTGGCTGCTGACGCTGATCGCGGCCGCGGTGGTGGTCGGCGTGATCCGCATCGGACGCACGCTGCGCTCGCTGTGGTGGGCCATCGGGCTCGGCATGGTGCTCGGCGGGGCGATGGGCAACCTCGTGGACCGAATCTTCCGATCCCCCGGTCCGCTGCAGGGCCATGTGGTCGATTTCGTCGCGATCGGCTGGTGGCCGGTCTTCAATGTGGCCGACTCGGCCATCGTGTGCGGGGCGATTGCGCTGGTCGCGCTCACCGTGTTCGGTTTCGAACCCGACGGCACCCGCAGCGGTCGCAAACACACCGACAAGACCGCGTGACCGAGTCAGGGCCCGGAGGCGGCGGTCTGCGTCGCCACGGTGGACCCCTCGGGCAGGCGCAGGAGGACACAGTATGAGAGAAACCAGGACGATGCCCGTCCCCGACGGACTCGACGGGATGCGGGTGGACGCGGGTCTGGCCCGGTTGCTCGGGTTGTCCCGCACGGCCGTGGCGGCGATGGCCGAGGACGGCTCGGTGCAGCTCGACGGGGTCGCCGCGGGCAAATCCGACCGGCTCACCGCCGGCGCCTGGCTGGAAGTGATCTTCCCCGAACCCAAGCGCGAACTCACCGTGGAAGCCGCCCCGGTGGACGGGATGAAAATCCTCTACGCCGACGACGACATCGTCGCGGTGGACAAGCCGATCGGGGTGGCCGCGCACGCCGGTGTCGGCTGGACCGGTCCCACCGTGGTCGGTGGGCTGGCCGCGATGGGCTACCGCATCTCCACCTCCGGCGCGCACGAGCGCCAGGGCATCGTGCACCGCCTCGACGTGGGCACCTCCGGGGTGATGGTGGTGGCCCAGTCCGAACACGCTTACACGATGCTCAAGCGCGCCTTCAAGCAACGCACGGTCGACAAGCAATACCATGCACTGGTGCAGGGGCATCCCGATCCGAGCAGTGGCACCATCGACGCGCCGATCGGGCGCGCGCGCGGCAACGACTGGAAGTTCGCGGTCACCGGTGACGGCAGGCCCAGCGTCACCCACTACGACACGATCGAGGCGTTCCAGGCGGCCAGCCTCCTCGACGTGCACCTCGAGACCGGACGCACCCACCAGATCCGCGTGCACTTCTCCGCGGTCCGCCACCCCTGCGCCGGCGACCTCACCTATGGCGCCGACCCCACCCTGGCCAAACGGCTCGGCCTGGAACGGCAGTGGCTGCACGCGCGCCGCCTCGGATTCCACCATCCCGCCGACGGCCGCTGGCTCGAGATCACCAGCGAGTACCCCGCCGACCTGGCCGGTGCCTTGGACGTATTACGCAATGCCTGAGGACCCGCGGTCATCCGAACCGACGCCGGAAACGGCGCCGGATGGCCGCGGGAACTCGAGTGGTGCGGGCGCCACAGCGGACCCCACTCGCGCAGGCGGTTCGGGCGCCACGGTGAACCCCGGGGCGACGAGCGACTCCGACACCACAGCGGAGTCGAGTAGCGCCGCTGACTCGAAGGATGCGGTGGCGGCGAGTGTCCCGCGCGGTCGCCTGTCGCGGCGGGGGCGCGTGGTCGCCGCGGCTGCCGCGCTATTGGCCGTCGTCCTGTTGATCGTCGCCTTCAACGAACCCCGCCAGATCAGTGGTGTGGCCACCGACCGGCTCGGGCCCGCGCAGGGCGAGCAGGTGCGGGACTACCTCGACGACGCCCGCACTTCTCTCGAAGGTGACGCAGACGGCCCACGCTGGGCACTGGCCTCGTTCACCGAATACCTGACCCCGCAACAGATTCCGGCGGCCACGGCAGGGTTGCGGGTCTCCGGGGTGATCCACCACGTCCCGATCGACCGGGTCCAGACACCGATGATCACCGTGGCCACCCCGGCCGGCGACGAACCGGTCCTGCGTTCCGCCGATGCCGCCGCGGGACTGCTGGCCGCCCAGCGGTTCCGCGACGAGCGCAGCGCGCAGGTGGTCCGCGTCGTCGAGTCCCGCCTGCGCGCCGGTTGCGCCTGCACCGCCGGACTGGTGGTGCGCGGCACCCTCCCCGAGCTCCGCGACCTCGCTGCCCGGCCCGGTGTGCGTGCGGTACAAGCACTTCCGGCCGACGCTGTCGCGGGCCGATTCGCGGTGAGCCCGCTGCTGCCCGACAGCACCGGAATCATCACCCCCACCCCCGACGACGGCCCCGTCCCTACCGAATAGCGCTCGTTCGACCGTGTGTCAGAGCTCAGTCCGGCAGGGTCACCACGCCGTCCAGATAGCGGCGGCAGCGGCCGATGAGCAGGACGCGATCGTCGGCGAGTTCGGCGCGCAGGGCGCCGCCACGGCGGGAGAGCTGGCGGGCGGTGAGGGTGGTGCGGCCGAGTTCGCGGCTCCACAGGGGAACCAGTTGAGCATGGGCCGATCCGGTGACGGGGTCTTCTGGGATGCCGACACCGGGGGAGAAAACCCGGGACACGATATCGCTGGTGCGGCCGGGCGCGGTGAGGACGACGCCGAGGGGCAGGTCCGGGAAGGATCCGAAATCAGGTGTGGCCGAGCGCACTTCGTCTTCCCTGGACACCACGATGATCTCGTCGTGTCCGGTGTAGGCGCGTACGGCGCTGACCCCGAGCGCCGCGACCAGTGCGGGATCGGGTTCGACCCGGACCGAGGCGAGGGCGGGCAGGTTCAGGACGTACTCGTCGTCGTCGGTCCGGTCCACGTGCAACCAGCCCGAACGGGTGTAGAAGCTCACCCGGTCGTGTTCGGGGTGGATGTCGGAGATGATCTGGGTGGCCGCGGCGAGGGTGGCGTGCCCGCACATGTCCACCTCGACAGTCGGGGTGAACCAGCGCAGGTGGAAGGCCGGCCATTCGCCGGGCGGGGCGCCGGCGGCCGGGGGTAACTCGCAGGTGTAGAAGGCGGTTTCGGCGAGGTTGTTCTCCTCGGCGAGCTGTTGCAGCAACGTGTCCGGCAGCCAAGTGGGCAGCGGCATGACCGCGGCCGGGTTGCCCGAGAACGGTGCGTCGGCGAACGCGTCGATCTGGTGCAGCAATACCTCCATAACCGGCAAAGGTACTCCAATACCGAAACTCCGTCCGGCACAAGGGTTCTCGAGGCAACACCGTCCCGGCTACGCGCCTTGGGCACCCACCGGCGGAACCAGTTTGCCCGCGGAGCCCGAAAGCCGGGCCTGCACCCACCATGCCAGTTCCACCAGCACGATGCCGACCGCGCCACACACGAACGCGGCCAGCGTCAGGCGCGGGTTGGACGGATCGAGTTTGAAGAACTCGCGGGTGAACGGAACCATGAACAGCGCCACATAGGCCAGCACCGAGGTGGCGATCAGCACCACCTTCCACCACACGTACGGGCGGGCCACCAGCGCCAGCACCCACACCGCGATCATGATCAGCGTGATCAGCGCGGTGGTTCCGGCCTGCACCTTCTGGGTCTCGGACGCCTCGGGCCCGGCGTAGGCGATGAGGTAGGCCACGAAGGTGGCGACACCGATCACCACACCGGAGGGCACCGCCAGGCGCATCACCCGGCTCACGAACCCGGTCCGGGCGCGCTCGTTGTTCGGTGCCAGTGACAGCACGAAGGCCGGAATGCCGATGGTGAACCAGGCCGCGATGGTGACGTGACGCGGCAGGAAGGGATACCCGATCGGGTCATAGCCGAAGATCTGTGACCCCACTCCGGCCAGGCCGACCAGGAACGCCAGCAGCACCGAGTACACGGTCTTGGTGAGGAACAGATTCGACACGCGTTCGATGTTGCCGATCACCCGGCGACCCTCCCCCACCACATACGGCAGGGTCGCGAACTTGTTGTCCAGCAGCACGATCTGGGCCACCGCGCGAGTGGCCGGGCTGCCCGCGCCCATGGCGACGCCGATGTCGGCGTCCTTGAGCGCGAGCACGTCGTTCACGCCGTCACCGGTCATCGCGACGGTGTGCCCGCGCGACTGCAGCGCACCCACCATGGCCCGCTTCTGATCGGGGCGCACCCGGCCGAAGGTGGTTTCGTGGTCGAGGACATCGGCGAGTTCTTCCCGGTCCTCGGGCAGTTTGCGCGCGTCGACCGGGTGATCGCCGCCGGGCAGGTCCAGCGAGGCGGCGACCGCGCCGACCGAGACGGCGTTGTCACCGGAGATCACCTTGATCGAGACCTGCTGGCTCGCGAAGTATTCGAGGGTGTCCTTGGCGTCGGGACGCACCTTCTGCTCGAGCACGACCAGCGCGGCGGGCTCGACCCGGCCGGGCGCTTCGGCGGCGTCGACGGGTACATCGCCACGGGCCAGCAGCAGCACACGCAGGCCCGAGGAGCCGAGTTGTTCGGCGTGGACGGCCGCGGCCGAGGTGGGGTCGAGTAGCACATCGGGCGCGCCGAGAAGCCAATCACCGTGCGCGCCATAGGAAATGCCGCTCCACTTCTTGGCCGAGGAGAACGGGGCGACGGCGGTGCTGGTCCAGTCCGGCCGTTGCGGCAGAGCTTCGCCGATGGCCTGCACACTGGCGTTGGGGCGCGGGTCGTCGGCGGCGAGCGCGGCCAGTGCCTGTCGCACATCGGCCTCGGTGAAGGCGCCGAGCGGCTCGACCTGGGCCAGGCGCATACCGTTCTCGGTGAGGGTGCCGGTCTTGTCGGCGCACACCACGTCGACGCGGGCCAGACCCTCGATCGCGGGCAGTTCCTGCACCAGGCAGTTGCGCTTGCCCAATCGCACCACACCCACCGCGAAGGCGATGGAGGTCATCAGCACCAGGCCCTCGGGCACCATCGGCACCAGGGCCGCGACCATGCCGGTCACCGCCGGGCGCCACGACTCCCCGCTCGAGACCAGCTGGTTGTAGATGCTGAGCAGACCGGCGGGGATGAGCAGGTAGGTGATGAACTTCAGGATCTTGTTGATGCCCGAGCGCAGTTCCGAGTGCACCAGGGTGAACTTGCTGGCCTCCTCGGCCAGTTTCGCCGCGTAGGCGTCCTTGCCGACCTTGGTGGCCCGGTAGGCGCCCGATCCCGACACCACGAAGCTGCCCGACATCACCGGCGCGCCGATGCCCTTGTCGATCGGGTCGGCTTCGCCGGTGAGCAACGATTCGTCGATCTCGAGTGCGGCGGATTCACAGACCTCGCCGTCGACCACGATCTGGTCGCCGGGGCCCAGCTCGATCAGATCGTCGAGCACCACCTCCCCCGGCGCCACCTGCTCGGCGACACCGTCGCGGCGCACCGTGGGCTTGGCCTGGCTCACGATCGCCAACTGGTCCAGGGTCCGTTTGGCCCGGATCTCCTGGATGATGCCGATCCCGCTGTTGGCCACGATGAGCAGGCCGAACATGCCGTCGATGATCGAACCGGTGGACAGCACCAGCACGAACAGCACACCGAGGATCGCGTTGATGCGGGTGAACACGTTCGCGCGGACGATCTCGCCCACCGATCGGCTGGCCCGCGCGGGCACGTCGTTGGTGTGGCCGTCGCGACGGCGCTGGTCGACCTGTGCTGCGGTGAGCCCGGTGGCGGCAGGATCCTGCACGGAAATGGACATGCCCGAAAGGCTACGGCAGCCGTAACATGGGATGAATGCAGCGCAGGCCGTCTCCGCCCGGTGTCGTCTTCGGTACGGGCGCCTACCTGATCTGGGGTTCGTTCGCCGCGTTCTTCGGCCTGCTCGCCTTCGCTTCGCCGGTCGAAGTCGTCGCGCAGCGGATCGTCTGGACACTGGTCGTGGTCCTGCTCGTACTGGGGCTCACCGGGCAGTTGCGACAGATGCGCGGCATCGACGCGCGGACCTGGCGCCTGGCGGCCGCGGCCTCGGCGGCGATCTCGATCAACTGGGGCACCTACGTGTTCGGCGTCATCACCGGCAACATCGTGGAGTGCGCGCTCGGCTACTTCATCAATCCGCTGGTGACCGTGGCGTTCGGGGTGGTGCTGTTCCGGGAGCGGCTCACCAGGGCGCAGTGGGTGGCGCTGGGACTGGGCGCGCTCGCGGTGGTGGTGCTCACCGTCGACTACGGCAGGCCACCGGTGATCGCGCTGATCCTGGCCTGCTCGTTCGCCACCTACGGGCTGGTGAAGAAGGTGATCCGGCTCGACGCGCTGCGCGGTATCGCCGCCGAGGGCCTCGTCGCCGCACCGTTCGCCCTGGCCCTGGTCGTCGTCCTGGTGGCCACCGGACGCAGCGAGTTCACCTCCAGCCCAGCTCACTTCGGGTTGATGCTCGCCACCGGCCCGGTCACCCTCCTTCCGCTGCTGCTGTTCGCGGTGGCGGCCCAGCGGGTACCGCTGTCGACCATGGGCATCCTGCAGTACCTCACTCCCGCCCTGCAGATGGCCTGGGGCGTCGTGGTCATGCACGAACCCATGCCCGCCTCCCGCTGGATGGGTTTCGCCCTGATCTGGGCGGGGCTCGTCGTGTTCACCACCGACGCCTTCGCGCGGTCACGCCGCCATCGCCGGACCACGACCGCGGAGCCGGCGGACGTGCCCGCCCACTAGGGCTCACCGCAATCCGGACCACGGCCGGAACCGCACTGCGCGACGCGCGTTCGATCGCCCCGGGATACGTCGGTGGCGCACCAGCCGACCGGTAGGCTCGATGCTCGGACAATCCGATAGCGGCACCCGAGAGGGGTGGGTTCTGTGCACGATGCGGGGTTCTCGGATCGGGTGGCCGGGGTGCTGGTGGGTACCGCGGCCGGTGACGCGCTCGGGGCGGGGTACGAGTTCACCCACCCCGGGCCGGACGCGGTGATCGACATGATCGGCGGCGGGGTGTTCCGCTGGGCTCCCGGCGAGTGGACCGATGACACGTCGATGGCGCTGGCGGTCGCGATGGCCGCCGTCAACGGACCCGGAATCGACCTCGAGGCCGTCGCGGCCGGATTCGTCTCCTGGTTCGACTCCAAGCCGCCCGACATCGGGAACCAGACTCGAACGGTGCTGTCCGCCAGACCTTCCTCCGCTCTGGACATGCAGGCCGTGGCGATGTCGCTGACCGGCCGGACCGGGGGCAACGGCTCGTTGATGCGGACCGCACCGGTCGCACTCGCCTATCTCGACGACGCCGAGGCATGCGTTGCCGCGGCGGGCCGGGTCGGCCTACTCACCCACGCCGACGAGCACGCCGTCGAAGCCTGCAAGCTGTGGACCTCCGCGATCCGCCACGCGGTCCTGCACGCCGATTTCGGCGGCGTCCGCGAATACGTCAGCCGCTCACCGCAATCGGAGTACTGGACCGCCCGCCTCGACGAGGCCGAACAGGGCACGCCCGCCGACTTCCCCAACAACGGCTGGGTGGTCCACGCCCTGCAAACCGCGTGGTGGGCGATCACCACCACCGACGACTCGACCCCCGAACACCTCCCCCTGGCCCTGGCGGCGTGTGTCCGCGCCGGCAACGACACCGACACCACCGCCGCCATCGCCGGCGGCCTCCTCGGCGCCCGCTGGGGCGCCTCCGCCGTCCCTGCCCCCTGGCGCACCCTCCTCCACGGCTACCCCGGCCTCACCGGCGCCGACCTCCCCGACCTCGCCCAGCGCATCGCCGCCCACTAGCCACCTGGTCAGCCGATCACCAGGCTCTGGTGGTTTCGGCCTCTCGGGCGATGCCACCACCAGAGCCTGGTGATCAAACGTCCAGTGGCCTTACCAGGCGGTGATGGTGGGGCCGGGGGTCCAGGTGCCCCAGTGGGTGGTGGGGGTTTTGTGGATTCGGGCGGGGGTGGCGGTGTTGTCGAGGGGGAGGTACTGCTCTATCGAGCCCCAGTCTCGGTCCCAGTCGTTGTTCAGGTAGGTGGGGAGGGTGCGGGCGGTGAACAGGAGTTGGGTCCAGCCCAAGGGGCCGCCGCCGTCGTGGCCTTGCCACAGGTTGGTGATGGTGGCGCCGTTGCGGTCGGGCAGGATCCGGTATTCGGGGAGGACGGAGACTCCGTTGTAGGTGGGGAGGTGGTTCTGGCACGGGAAGTGCAGGCCGACAGCCCAATCGAGTAGCACCGGGGCGCGGTGACCGACGAAGGCGTCGAGGGTGACGGTCTCCGGCATACGTGGTGGGGTGAGCGCCAGCCACTGGTCGGCGCCGAGGTCACGGTCGGTGGCGACGAGCCGGACCACATCGGTGTCGGCGGGCAACTGGTCGAGCGGAACCCGCAGGTTGCGCCACACCGGGGTGGGGCCGACGTCGATCGGGACGGCCTGGCCGGTCACGGTGACCGCGCCGTCGGTCGCGGTGGTGCCGTATTCGACGACCAGGTCCTGGCCCGGGTGCACCACACCGTCGGCGTCCACCGACCGGATGCGCCCGGCCACCGACACCGCGAGCAGCGGTCCACGCGGACCGTCCGGCATCCGGAACCAGCCGGTGGTGAGGGCGGCGGGTTCCTGGTCACCGGCGCGGTAGCTGCCCAGCACCGGGGTGGTCGCGGGATCGAGGCCGAACGGGAGCTGCAGCGAGCCCTGCCGGGATTCCGAACCGGCCGACGTCGAGGCGTCGCGCAGCTCGTCGGGGTCGTCGGAGACCGAATTGGCCCGGCCCGTGGTCGATTCCACTTCGTCGGAGGTGAGCACCGGCGCCACACCGTCGGGGCGGAACCCGGTCGACTCACCGGTCATGGTGGTGTTCATGTCACCGGCCAGCGGGCTCAGCATCGAGGTGTTCGGGTCGGTTTCGACCAGGACCTCGTCGGCCAGACCGCAGCCGCCGTCGAAGGCCGCGCTCAGGTTGGAACTGGCCACCGAGTACGCCGGGTACTGCGCGACAGCGGCCTTGGCGAAGGACCCGAGTTCGACCAGCACCATCATCGCGGCCGCGACCGCGAGCACCGGAACACCGCTGAGCCGGGTGGGCTTGGTGGACGGATTCGGGTGGATGTGGAACCACGCGGCGATCACCAGCGCGAGCCCGGTGAGCCCGGCGAACACCGTGGAGACGCCGAAACCGAGCAGTGTCGGCGGCTTGTCCCACCACGGCACGCCCCAGGCGGAGACATACCAGTAGCCGTTGGCACCGACGAAGGTCATGGCCAGCGCGAAGAACACCGCGGCGGCGAACAGGGCCCGGTTGCGCAACGGCCGCAGCACCCGCGAGCTCACCGCCACCGCGGTCACCGCGGCCACACAGGTGGCCAGACCGGCGAACACACCGAACTGGTGGGTCCACTTGGTGGGCGAGAACATCATCAGCACCATCGCGGCGAGGGTGATGCCGAGCATGCGCCGGGTGGGCCCGACCGCGGTGCCGGGGATGTGACCGCCGCGCCGCAACATGGTCGCCGCGCAGACGATGAGGCCCAGCAGCATCACGAACACACCGAAGCGCCGGGTGAGCCAGCCGTCGGCATTGATCTGCAACAGGAACTGGTAGCGCAGGAACTCGAAGAACCAGGATTCACCCGGCCCGATCTTGTCGTGCACCGCGAACATCTCGCGCACCCCGGCGAAGGTCCGGTCGGCGAACACCACGGTGAGCACCACCAGGCCCGCGGCCAGAATCGGCAGCAGCTGGGCCAGGTAGCCCACCGACTTCGCCCGCCGCACGATCACCGCGGTCATCGTGCGCGACCCCGCCACCAGTGCGCCCAGGCAGATCAGGCCCGACGGTGCGCCGGTGAGGGTGAACGCGGCCACGATCGCCGCCACCGCGAACGGCAGCAGCCGGCGGGTCGCGATGCCGCGCTCGACCGAAACCCAGGTGACCAGCACCCCGAGCGCGACAACGAATTCCGCGCGCAGGCCGTTGTTGTAGGGCAACCAGAAGGCCAGGAACACCAGGGCCGCGGTCCAGGTGACGAGCGGACTGTGGCGCAGGGCCGTGCCGAGGCGGGGCAGCACTTCGCGGCTGATCAACCACCAGGCGAGCACCCCGGCCAGCAGTGCGGGCAGCCGTACCAGCGGGCTCGCGGCGGAGATGTGGGTGAGCCAGCCGATGATGTCGGTGTAGGGGGTGTAGAAGGGCCCCTCGTCGACGCTGAACCAGCGGTAGTAGTTCGACATGTTGCCCGAACTGCGCGCCCCCCTGGCCATGCCGAGGATGTAGCCGTCGTCGGAGGTGTTGGCGCCGATGAAATGCCAGACCAGCAGCACGGCGAAGACCAGCCAGTCGACCGGGCGCAGCCGCCACCACCGTTGCGGCAGGAACCGTCTCGCCTTGCGGCCGTCGACGGCGTCGAGGCGGTGCAGCGCGAACAGCGCCAGCGCCGTGGCCAGCAGGCACAGCGCGATCATGGCCTGTTTCGGCCAGGTCGGTGAGGAGATGTAGCGCGAATCCACGTCCACGCGCACGGCGAGGTCGGTGGGTGCGGCGCCGGTGAGCTCACTGAACACCCCCACCACCTGGGGGCGCAGATCACCGGCGAGGGTGGCGCCGGGAGCGTCGAAACCTGTGGTGGTGACGGTGGTTTCGGTAGGTGAGAGCGCGATGTCGAGGGCGCACGAGCGGTCCAGCACCGCTGCCAGCGGTGCGGTCCACACCAGCGTCGAGCGTGACACCACATCGACCCGGCCGGGCCGTTCGGCAGTGTCGGCGACGACCTTGACGACGAAGCCGTACCGCTCCATGTCGGCCGACTGTCGCGGCACGGTCGACACCACGACCCCGCCCGATCCGGCGAGCGAACTCAGCGCACCGCACGGCACCGTCACCGACAGGGCCGCGGGCGCGTACGCGACGAGCGGCGCCTCGACCGAGGTGAGCGAACCCTGCTGCGGCCACGACAGACTCGCCGCGTCCACCCGCACCGGCAGGAACGGAATCGCCACCGCACTGAGCACCGCGATCAGCCCGGCGACGATCGCGACGACACGCGCCCACCCCTCGCGCCCACCTCGCCGCACCGGCCCCGAAGCACCCTTGGGCGGATGCCCCTGCCGCACGATCGTCTCTACCACGGGGCCTGATGATAGCCGTGCACCCCGAGACACCCACTCCCCACCATTCCCAACCCCACAAAGCCCACAACACACCCTGAGACGCCCACTCCCACCATTCCCAGCCCCGCACGCCCCGACCTCGAGGAGGGGCCGCCGCGAAGCGGCGGTTCGCGGCCGTCCCGACGATCAGACGCCGTGGCGTAGGCGACGAAGGAGCAAGCCACGGCGTCTGATCGTCGGGACACCAGGGGCCGCGAACTCGAGCGCCCCGGCGCTCAAATAATTCAGCAGGCGACCGACTGCTGGCCCAGGTTCGTCAGCATCGTGCACGCCCACGACTTCTGGACCTTCCACACACCGTCCTCGGCCACGAACGGCACATCAACCACAT
>NZ_JBHSDL010000016.1:0-37161 GCF_042650145.1 Nocardia halotolerans
GGAGTCGAGGGTGTGGCCTGAGACTGGTCGGCCGCGTCGGGCGGGGGTGTCGTCGTTCGGGGTGTCGGGGACGAACGCGCATGTGATCCTGGAACAGCCACCTGAGCCGGTCGCCGCCGAGCCGGTCGAACAACCGCGGCCGGCGTTCGCCACCGGACCGATCGTCTGGGTGCTCTCCGCGAAAACTGCTCCGGCACTGACCGCTCAGGCAGGTCGGCTGCGGGCCATGATCCTGGCCGACCCGAATCTTGACCCGCTCGACATCGGCTATTCACTGATCGCGACCAGAGCCGGCCTGGAGTACCGCGCAGTGCTGATCGGCACCGATCGGTCAGAACTGCTCGACGCACTCGATGCAGTGATCGAGGGCAGCGCCGTGGCCGATGTCGTCACCGGCCGGGCGGTCAGGTCCGGCCGGGTGGGGTTCACCTTCCCCGGTCAGGGCGGACAGTGGACCCGGATGGCGGTTGAATTGCTCGACACCGCACCGGTATTCGCCGACCGTATCAATGCGTGCGAGCAGGCGCTGGCCCCGCATGTCGACTGGTCGTTGCACGATGTACTGCGCGGTGCGGCAGGCGCGCCCACCCTCGACCGGGTCGATGTGGTTCAGCCGGTGTTGTTCGCCGTCATGGTGTCGCTGGCCGCGCTGTGGGAGTCCTTCGGTGTGCGGCCACACGGAGTGATCGGACATTCACAGGGCGAGATCGCCGCGGCCTGTGTCGCCGGTGCGCTCTCCCTCGCGGATGCGGCGCGGATCGTCGCTGTGCGCAGCAAGCTGATAGCCGAACACGGCACCGCTGGCGGTGCCCTGCTGTCCATCGTGGACTCGGCGGATTCGGTGCGCGCCATGATCGGCGAATTCGCGGGCGAAGTCTCGATCTCCGCGGTGAACGGCCCGCGCGCGGTAGTGGTGGCCGGTGCACGGGAACCGCTGGCGCGGCTGGAACGAGTGCTGGCTCGCGCCGCGATCATGCGGTGGCTGGTGGACGGGGTCGACTTCGTAGCGCATTCGCCTGCGATGGACGGCCTGCGCGAACCGCTGGTTGCCGCCCTTGCCGACCTGCGCCCGCGTCCGGCCACCGTCTCTTTCTACTCGACCGTCACCGGAACAGCCATGCGGACAACTGAACTCGGCAGTGAGTACTGGTTCCGCAACCTGCGTGAACCTGTCCTGTTCGAACCCGCGCTGCGTGCCATGCTGGACGCGGGCAACGACGTCGTCATCGAGGTGGGGCCTCACCCCCTGCTCACGCTCGGCAGCGAGGAGACCGCGTCGGACACCGAGGGCGGCGCTTCAGTCCTCGGATCGTTGCGTCGTGACGAGGGCGGCCCGCGCCGGATGCTGCGTGCGCTGGCGCAAGCCCATGTCGCCGGTGTGGATGTCGACTGGCACGCGCTCTTCGCGGGGCGTGGGGCCCGCCGGGTGAGCCTGCCGACGTATGCCTTCGACCATGCGCGCTACTGGGCCATCGGGGAAAACTTGGGCGACATCGCGGAATTGGGGCTGGCGCCGACGGCACATCCGCTCCTCGCCGGCGAGCTCCGGCCTGCCGCTGGATCGAAGTGGCTGTGGACAGGTAGCTGGTCGACCGCACGGCAAGCGTGGCTGGCCGATCACGCGGTTTTCGGCGAAGTGCTCGTCTCCGGCACGACGATGGTCGAACTCGCCGCCGTCGCCGGGGCGAGGGTGGGCTGCCCAGTGGTGTCGGAACTGATGCTGGAGGCGCCGCTGGTCGTCGCCGAAGACGGCGTCGTCGCCGTGCAGCTCGCCGTCGACGGTCCCGACGCCGACGGCCGCCACGAATTCACGCTGCACGCGATGCCCGGTCAGGACGGCCAATGGGTGCGGCATGCCTCGGCCGTGCTGGTCGCCGCGACCGACAGCCCGCCCGATGCGCAGTGGGCCGGCACCTGGCCGCCGCCGAACGCACAGGAGGTCGACGTCGAGGGGTGGTACGACGCGCTCGCGGCGCGCGGATTCGGCTACGGTCCCGCGTTCCAGGGGCTGCGTGCGATGTGGCGGTCCGGGACCGATATCTTCGCCGAGATCCGCACGTCGGCATCGACAGCGGGATACGCGGTCCACCCGGCACTGCTCGACGCGGCCTTCCACGCGGGACTACGCGACACGGAGCCGACGCGAGCAGACCATCCGGCGGGTGTGGTGCTGCCCTTCGTGTGGTCCGACGTGTGGTTGCGCGCCGACGCCGGTGCGCCGGAGACCCTGCGTGTACGGCTGCGCCGCGCCGGCCCGGACACGGTGTCGATGACCGGTGCCGATGCCTCAGGGCGCGTCCTGGTTTCGGTCGGGTCCGTGGCCTCTCGACCGGTTTCCCGGGCACAGGTGGCCGCGGTGAGCCGACCGGAGGACGGATCGCTGTTCGAGGTCCGGTGGCAGACCGCCGCGCCCGCATCGGGCACCCGCCGCGAATTCGCTGTGCTGGAACCGGGTTTCGATCCTGACGAGCTGACCGGGTTGCGCCGATGTGCCGACCTCTCGGCACTCGAAGCCGATGTCGAAGCGGGCGCGCCGGTACCGGAGGCGGTGGTGCTGGCCATCCCGGCGGCCACGGCGCCCGTGCCGCAGGCGGTGAGCGCGCAACTGGTGCACACGCTCGCCATCGTGCGGCAATGGCTTGCGACACCGATGTTCTCGCGATCCCGTCTGGTGATCGTGACGTCCGGGGCGATCGCGACCGGAGCGACGGAAACGCCGGACGTGTCGGTGGCGCCGGTGTGGGGCCTGGTACGCAGCGCTCAGGCCGAGCACCCCGGTCGCTTCGTCCTCGTCGACACCGAATCGCGGACGAACACCACGGTGGCGTGGACGGGAGTGGAATCGGCGCTGGCGACCGCTGAGCCGCAGGTCGCCTTCCGCTCCGGCCGCACCAGCGTTCCCCGCGTGACCAGATCGTCCGCGCGGATCCTGGCGGCACCGGTGTTCGACGCCGCGTCGACCGTGCTGGTCACCGGCGGTCCACGCGGTTTGGCCGGCTTGATGGCCCGGCACGTGGTGGTGCGGTACGGGGTGCGCTCGCTGGTGCTGGCCTGTCGGCGCGGCCCGGCTGCCGAGGGAGCTGACGAACTGGTCGCCGAACTCACCGAACACGGTGTGCGAGTGCGGATCGTAGCCTGCGATGTGGCGGATCGTGTGGCGGTGGCGGATCTGATCGCATCGATCGAACCCGAGTATCCGCTGCGATTTGTGGTGCACGCCGCGGGTGTACTGGCCGATGCGACGGTCGCAGAGATGACAGCGGCCCAACTCGAGCGGGTGTTGGCCGCCAAAGTGAGCGCGGCCTGGAACCTCCACGAGGCCACTGCGGGGCTGGACCTGTCCGGATTCGTGCTGTTCTCCTCCGCCTCCGGCATCCTCGGCGGTCCGGGCCAGGCCAATTACGCCGCGGCGAATGTCTTCCTCGACGCGCTCGCACAGTGGCGCCACCAGCGCGCGCTGCCGGCTGTCTCGATGGCGTGGGGCCTGTGGGAACACTCGACGTCGATGACCCAGGAGTTGACCGATCTGGACGTCGCCCGGTTGGCCGGCGGCGGGGTGCTCGCCATGCCCGTGGCGGCGGGCCTGGCCCTGTTCGATGCCGCGCTGTCGACGAATATGCCGGTAGTGGCACCGATGCGGCTGGATATGGGTGCACTGCGGGTCCGCGGCCGTGACGCCGGGCTGCCTGCGATCCTGCATGGCCTGGTGCCCCCGGCGCCGCGCCGGGCGGACGCAACGGCGGATGCTCTGCGCGCTCGACTGGCGGGGCTCGCCGATCCAGAACGTCTGCGTCAGCTGCTGCAGCTGGTGTCGGAGGAGACCGCGGCGGTGCTCCAGCACCATGCGGGTGCGGCGGCGATCGAGCCGGATCGGGCATTCAAGGAATCCGGATTCGACTCGCTGGCCGCTGTCGAACTGCGTAACCGCCTCGGCCGCGCGACCGGACTGACGCTGCCGCCCACCCTGGTCTTCGACCATCCCAATCCAAGGGCGGTCGCGCAGCGGCTGCTCGAACTGATGGGCGAGCACGGCGGTGACGTGCAGCAATCGCACCCGATCGATGCCGAACTGGAGCGGATCGTCGCGCTGGTGCGGTCGGCGCCCGCTGACCAGCGTGCGCGGTTGGCCGAACGCCTACGTGCCGTTCAGCGCGAACTCGAGGCCGACGGCAACGGGGAACAGACTGAAAAGATCCGGGATGCGACGGCCACGGAGATCTTCGATCTCATCGACAACGATCTGGGGGTGCGCTGAACAATGGTGGATCGATCGCTACCTGATCAGCCGCGGCGTAATGGAACACCCACCGACGCGGTCGGGCTGGCGGGGGCCGTTCGCCGGGCACATGCGGCAGGTCGTCTCATCGACACCACGCCGCTGGTGCGGGCGGCGGCCACGAGGCGACGCGGTTTCGCCACTGCGGCGCAGCTCGTTCAGCAGCCACGTCCCCGGCTCGTCAGCGAGGGCGAGCCGCCCGTGCTGATCTGTCTACCGTCATTCGTCGCCGGATCCGGAGCGCATCAATTCGCGCGGCTGGCAACATGTTTCGTTCGCCGACCGCAGGCCTCGGCGCTGGTTCTGCCCGGCTTCGAGGCCGCAGGTGCGATCCCGGCCCGCTGGGATGCCGCCATCGCCGTCCTGGCCGCCGCCACACGCTCGGCCGCCGCGGACAATCCGTTTGTTCTGGTCGGCTATTCGGTCGGCGGCATCCTCGCACACGCGGTGGCACAGTTACTGGCCGAATTCGGCCGCCCTGCCACCGGGATCGTAATGGTCGACACGGTCAACCCTGAGCCCGCCGACCGCGAATCTGCCTTCGCCTGGGCCCTGGGCGGCGTACTCGACCGCGATGTCGGCGGTCGGCTGGTGAGTGACAGCAATCTGAGTGCTATGGGCGCGTATCTGGGCTTGCTCGATGAGTGGGAACCCGGCCCGGTCACTGCGCCGACCCTTATGGTGCGCGCACGAAGACGGTCCGTCGTTGCGGACTGGCCGACCTGGGACGTGGCCGACACGGTCGTCGAGGTACCCGCCGACCACTTCTCGATCCTGGCCGAAGACTCTCCGGCCACCGCCCGAGCCATCGAGGATTGGCTGCCTCGATAGCGGTGCCCGGCGCGGGCACGCCTCAGTTGTGCCAGCGCAGGGCGGCCGCTGCGGCGAAGTCTCCGGCATGTGCGAACCCGGCCATCACCACGAGCGATCCGTCGGGCACTTTGCCCTCTCGAATCGCGGTGTCCAAGGTAACCGGAACTGCCGCGCCGTACAGGTTTCCGTACCGGTCGAAGGTATCGAGATGCTGGTCGGCCACGAACCCGAGCGTGCGGCGCCAGTTGCGCAGGAACAGCCGATTGGGCTGATTGGTAACCAGAAAGTCGACCGTGGTGAGGTCGATATCGATCTCCTGACACAGTTCCGATACGACCTCGGGAATCAGCCGGTTGCCCCGATCGATGATCTCCTTCGATTTGTCCTGATCGAAGACGATCTCGAGCTCGCCGGCTCCGGCGGCCCAGTATTTGCGACCGTCGCCGGTCGCGGGCGACATGTCCGGTGCAAACGACGGCGTGTTCCGCACGTGGACGCCGAGTACGGGGGAGCGGTCGTCGGCGGTGACGTAAGCGACCCCGCACCCGTCGCCGGAAATCGCCGCGCTCTGTTTCGCGCTGAGTTCGGGCTGGGCGAAAAGCTGGCCGGCTGTGTTCTGTACATTGGCCAGCAGCACGGTTCTCGCCTCGCCCGCGGCGATCATCGCCCGGGCGATCCTGAGCATGTACGGAAAGGCACCGCAGCCGCCGTTGTGCAGGTCGAGGACCAAGCGGGGATCGCAGCCGAGCAGATAGGCCGATTCGGCTCCGCATCCGGTGATGCACTCGTCGGGCAGCAACGTATTCGTGATGAGCATGTCGACGTTGCCCGCAGGGTCGACGCCGAGCCGTTCGAACATCGGCGCCGCGGCCGCGGCCACCATGTCTGCGGCCCGTTCGGTGGGGGCGACCCGGTGACGGGCATCCGGTAGCCGGAACAGCGGACTCCGTGCCATCGGATCATGTTCCGCCGCAACGGGGTCCGGGGCGATTACCTCGGATGGGAGATAGCTGCCGAATGCGGCGATGCTCATCGGTCGCATGTGAAGATCCTCTTCTGGTGAAATCTGTGTATCCCATTGTGCCGGAACGTGTCCGGGCTGTGCGAGTTTGCCGGTGCCCGGCCGGCGCCGTACCTTTCCGTGGTATGGATGTGGTCGTAGAGCAACTGATGAAATGTTCCCCCGACGAATACCTCGACTTCGTCATGGACGTCGAGCGCTATGCCGAAGTCGATGACAAGATAACTTCGATCGACTGGGTCCGGCGCGAGGGAAATATCGTGCGTTTCAAATTCAGGCCAGCGCTCCCAGGTCTGCCGCGACCGATGCCGAAAATGGTGCTCCAACTGACGCTTGTGCCAGGCGAGCGCATCGATCTTATGCTGGCGCCACGGCCGATGAACAAATTCGCGAACCTGGTGATGAAATATTCCGGCAGCTTCGTCTGCGCGCCCGTGGACGGCCGGACGCTGGTCACGAGTTCTACCGCGCTGGACGTGATTCCGGTACTGGGCTGGGTACTCGAGCCGATACTGCGGCGGAAGTTGCCCGCAAACTTCCAGGCCGAGATCGAACACGCGAGGGACTACCTGGAGGCCCGCAACAGCACCGACAACACATGATGCCTACAACGCCTGAGCCGAAACTGCGGCCGCGGCGGACGTGCCGGCGGCGCGGCGCTGCTGGAGTGCGGCGGCCAGCGAGCGGACCAGAAACAACGGGCTCAGGGCGGTGAACATCGAGGCGTTGCGGGTGACGGCCTTGGTCACCCGCGCGCCCACCCATGAATCGTGCACGGCCGCCGACAACAGCACCCGCATCATGATCGACAGCTCGGGACGCCGACTCAGATCGATGATCTGTAGCTGATGTGGCCACAACCGGAACCGGTGCGTGCGCTGATAGCGGCGCGCCGCCGCGTCGATCCGGCCCGGCGCGCCCGCGGCCAGTGGTCGCGCGACTGCGTCACTGAGCCATTCCGCCGTCTGTAGTGCCCAGCCCAACCCGGCGCCCTCCGCCGGATCGGCCGACATCGCGGCATCGCCGATGAGCGCGACTCCCGGTGCGGTGATCTGCCGGCGTGTGATGCTGGGATAGTCGCGGTAGCCGATCACGTCCGAGACCCGTTCGGCATCTGCCAGTTCCGGCACGTCGGACAGATTCGCGTAGGCGGCCAGCAGCGCTGCTTCCTTGTCCTGGGCCGCAGCGTACTGCTTCTTGTCGAGCAACCCGGCGAGGACGACCTGGCCGTCGTCCATCGCCCCGATCGAGACGATCTCGGGCATCTTCAACCAGATGCTCAGCGTCCGGTCCGCCGGGACCGTCACGTTGCGGTAGTAGGCGAACACACAGGAACGGCAGTTCGCCGAGCGATGTCCGGGCAGCCCGGCGAGATCGGCAACCTTCGAGTGCCGTCCGTCCGCACCGATCACCAGGCGCGCCCGCAACCGCCGCTCTTTCCCGAGCACGTTAGCCGCTACCCCGTCGACGCGGCCGAGTTCGTCGCGGGTGAGTTCGCGAACCTTGGCGCCCATGATCAGAGTGACTTGCGGCAGTTCCGCTGCGGCGTTGCGGATCAGCGGATCCAGGACCTCGCGGCGAATGTTGTATCCGTGCGGCGGGCGGTCTTTCGTGCGCGGTGTGCGCAACCAGCCGTAGGGGGTCAGATATCCGTCGTGGGAGGGCACACCACCGGCCTGTTCGATCAGCTTGTCCAAGCCGATGCGCTGCATGGTCGGCAGTGCGCTCGATCGAATCGAAGAGGTGCACAATCGTTTATAGGTGCCCGGATCGCGATGCGCCTCCATCAGCGCGACCCGCAAGCCGGCGCGACCGAGCAGAATCGCCGCCGCGGAGCCCGCCGGCCCAGCGCCCACTACCACTACGTCATAGTCGTCGTTCATTTGAACTCTCCCCGAGTTGGGCGACCGGATGCCGTGAACGGCACCCACCGCCCATCGTTACATTCGGGGGAGTTCGCCGACAAAGTCCACCGGCGTACTGCCGGCGCTCACCCTCGGCCGGTCTGCTTTTCGATATAAGTCTTGGCCTGCGCAATCTCGGTCTCGACATTGCCGGGGAGATTGCGCCGCAGGATAGGATCGACCAGCCAACGTACCGCCGGGACAAGTTCCGCCGCCATCGTTCTGGTCACCAGGGTGCCGTTTTCGACAGGCTCGCAAACGAAGCTCGCATTGAACTTCATCAACCCGTGCCACAGTCGACTGTTCGGCAACGGGGCGATCCCGACATCGACGCGCTTGCCGGGCGTGAGCCGGCCCTGCGCGATCATCTTCGGCGCCGGGCCGGGGATTCCCGGCATGGCCGGTCTGAACTTGAATTCGACCAGGTTTCCCTCGCGCCGAACCCAGTCGAATCGGCCGATCTTGTCGTCGACCTCGGCATACCGTTCCACGTCCATTGCGAACTCGAGAAATTCCTCTGGAAGGCATTGCATGATCTGCTGCGCCCGCGCTTCAACCATGTAGGCAGTGTATCTGCGATCTTGCGTCGGGCCCACTATCCGAGCGAATTGGCGCGGTCATGTCGCGGAGCCGGGTGCTCGCAGGGTCGGCGCAGTCCTCGGCCAGCTGGGACACGCTGTGTACCAGCGTATTCGGTGTCAGCTCGATGCTCGATCTCCCGACGCCGGGAGATCGAGTTGACAAGGATCTCGAGAAGCTCGAACCCAACTGCCGACCGCTGGTCGGAGACCGCCTGCCGCGCTGGGGCTGCCTGCTCATGCCGAAAGGTTGTCGTCCTCGATTCCGCAACCCACGTCGGTGGCGAACCGGAAGCCGACGCCGCGCACTGTGATGATCCAGTCGTTGCAGTTCAGCTTCTTGCGCAAATTGTTGACGTGGGTATCGACCGTTCGGCTGGACAGCGATCCGTCCCAGATCTGGTCGGCGATGGTATGTCGATCGATGACCGTGTCGGGATTGGCAGCGAGCAACAGCAGGAGGTCGAACTCCTTTCGGGTCATCTTGAGCGGGGTGCCCGACAGTTCGACCCGGCGCGTCCGCGAATTGATGGTGAGCTGATCATACCGCAACAGATCCGAACCAGCGGAAGCCGAATTGTGCTGGGAGGTACGGCATCTGCGGGTAACCGCTTGGATACGGGCGATCAGCTCCCGGGTTCCGTACGGATGGACGATGTAGTCGTCGGCCCCCGAACGCAAACCGAGGATCCGATCCAACTCCGATGCCCGCGCGGTCACGATGATGATCGGAACAGCGCTCGAATCGCGGACGGTGCGGCAGATCTCGATGCCGTCGAGATCGGACAGGTCCACGTTGAGCAGGATCAGGGCCGCCTCGTAGTGGCGCCGTAGGGCGCCTGCGCCGGTGTCCACCGCGGTCACCGGGTAGCCGTGGCGTTGTAGCTTGCGCGACAGCGATTCGCGCTCGCGCGCATTGCTTTCCACGAGCAGAATCCGCGTGTCCGATGGCCCGCTCGTTCCAATATTTCGGAGTGTCATTCGTTCCCGTCTTCGCCTGCCGAGATGGTGCTGTCGGCGTGTCGGCGTGCCCGCGGCCCGGACACGTTGAAGCGGTCGGTCGCGGGCGGCATCGGCCGCGAAGTCGATCGGTGGCCCCCCAGGCATCTGTGGCGGCCGGCGGCGCGCAGCCGCTCGACCGAAACGCCGACTCCCGCGTCAGTATCTCTCGAAAAAGCAAGCAAACCAACACAATTGAGACGATTGTCGCGAAAATGCCGAGTTGGCTACCCTCTGGTAGTCTCGGCCGTGCCAGCGAGCGGCGACCTCGTCGAGCATGACCTCCAGTTCTGGCGGAGTGTTCGGATCCCGTGGACGCGCAGCTCCAATCTGGGGAGGGTTGGGCAATCGACGTGTGGTCTGATGATTCGTCTTCGGTGAATACGAGTGGCTCCGGCGAGCCGGAAGTCGTGGGATCGGAGCGTCGACCCGGCACGAGAATCGTGATCATCGACGGCGATGCGAAACGGTGTGCGGCGCAGGCGACCGACCTGGTGCGTCAGGGGCACGACGTGACGCAGGTTCGATCCGGGCTGGAAGCGGTCCTGGTGTGCTCCGATTGTGACGTAGTGATCCTGAGTCTGGACCTGCCCGATGTGGACGGGTTGTACGTCTGCCGCGAGATCGCGGAATACGACGTACCGATCATCGTCACGGCGGAGCGCAAGTCGGAACTGGATTGCGTGCTCGCGCTGCAGGCGGGGGCCGACGACTATCTGGCGCAGCCGTATCACTTCCGCGAACTTGCGGCCAGGGTCGACGCACTGGTGTGGCGCTGGTCGACCCGAGAGCCGCCCCAGGCGTCCGGTGCCGAGCCGGTAGTACTGCGAATCGATGTCTCGGCCCGCGAGGTCACGGTGTTCGATCGAGGAGTCGAGCTGACGCGCAAGGAATTCGACCTGCTGGTCCTGCTGGCCGAGAACGTCGGTCGGGTCGTGCCACGGGACCAGATCATGCGCACGGTATGGGGCCATACCTGGTCGAGACGCACGGCCGACACGCATATCAGCAGTCTTCGTTCGAAGCTCGGAACCGGTTCGTGGATTATCGCGGTCCGCGGCGTCGGATTCAAGCTCGTGTGCGACGCCGAGATCCGCGGATCGGTTGGTCCCATCGCCGGCACCGGATAGCGGCGACACCGCCTCATCACTTCCGGTCGACCGACAGGTCGGCTCCGGGTCGCGTAGTCGGCCGACGCCGCTGGAAGCTGTCGGACAGGCGCGGTGTCCCAGTGGTGGTCACGACATCGACGCTCGCGCCGACATGGCAGTTCTCGGTGGTGACGCGCAGCAGCGCATCGGCCAGATCGGACCGCGAGGTGTATCGGCCGGGAATGCTGGAGGGTGCGAGTGTGTAGTCAGTGATATCGGTGCCGTCGAAGAGGCCGGAGGCCCGAACGATCGTCCAGTCGAGTCCGCTGTTCCGGACGGCGGCCTCCATACGACCCATGTCCGCGTACGCAGTTCGCCCCAGCGTCAGCAGGATCGGTAGCAGTACCGTCCGGAAAAGTAGAGTTTCGCCTGGTGCCGCAGTGCCGGCGACGCACACCGAACTCACGCATACGAGCCGCCGGACACCGTGTAGAGCCATGGCCCCCATGATATTTCCGATACCTTCGGTGAAAATCGATACGGGCTTGAGGGTGTAGCTTCCGCCCAGCACTGATATCACCGCATCGTGGCCCGCCACCGCCGCGGCGACCGAATCGCTGTCGCGTGCGTCGGCGCCTACGACCCGCAGCAGCGGATCGGCGATGGGAAAGTCATCGGGGCGGCGCACTGCGGCGGTTACCTCCAGCCCGCTCCCGATCGCTTGACGAACTACATTGAGACCGGTTGGCCCGCTGGCGCCGAATACGACAATCTTCATTGTTTCCCCTGTTGTTCGTGCCTACCTGATGGTGCGGACCTATTGCGCTGGTGTTGCCTCCGGGCCCGTGTGCTCGGCGGAATAGCCGGTCAGCAGCGGGACGATCAGCGCATCGATGATCCGTTCGTAATATGTGCCGTCCACCGGCTCGCCCGAATCGAGGAGTCGGTAGAAGATCATCGCGGGAACCACATCCGCGATGAGTGCGGTGTCGGCGCCCTCGGCGATCTCCCCGCGACCACGAGCGCGTTCGACAATGGCGGCGTATGCGGCCCGGCGCGGTTCTGCGATGACCTGTTCCACGGTTTCGCGCAGCTGTGGATCGCGGTTGATGGCGGCCCCGATCGCGGACAGGATCGCATCGCGTGGGCCGTCGCGGTCGAGATACATCGCGCCGACGGCGATCAAATCCGATCGCAGGCTGCCGGTATCGGGCAGTGGTTCAGTCCAGGCGAGCATCCGTACTGCTTCCCGGACGAGCTCGGACTTGTCCTTCCACCGTCGGTAGACGGTGGCTCGGCTCGCGCCCGCTCGTGCCGCGACGGAATCCATTGTCAGCCGGTCGTATCCGACCTCGGGAAGGATCTCGCTGACCGCGGCCAGCAACGCGAGATCCCGCTCGGGATCTCGCGGGCGGCCGACGGACTTCGGCCTGGTCGCGTCGTTGAATGGCGTTGGCACATCGCGAGCCTAACCGCCGGACGATATCGATACAACTGTGTTCTGTATCGCTTTGCCAAAACGAAACGGTCGAGTATCGTTTCGTAATGACCGAACGGAGAGGGATGGCTATGTTTGCTGGTCAGGGCGGGAAATCCGGAGGTTTCGAGTTGACCCGTCGTCGCTTGTTCACCGCTGGTGGGGCGCTCATCGCCGCCGCATCCACGACTAATTGTTCCGGTACGGACGAGCCGGCCGACGACGCCGTACTGCGATCCACCGTTCGCGGTCGAGTCCTTCTCCCCGGTGACGCGGGCTTCGATCAAGCTCGTACGCCGTGGAATCTGACCGTCGATCAGTCCGTCCGTGCCGTGGTGGAGCTTGCCGACGCCGACGATGCGTCGGCGCTGATCCGTTACGCCAGGCAGGTCGGCCGATCCCTCGCGGTGCAGCCGAACGGTCACAATCCCTCGCCATCGGCGGACGGCACGATTCTGGTGCGCACCAAACGGCTCGATGAACTGCGAATCGATCCCGACGCCCGAACCGCGCGGGTGGGCGCGGGTGTCAATTGGGGTCAATTGCAGATGGCGGCCGGCGCGCACGGCCTGACGGGAGTCGCGGGCAGTTCACCAGCGGTCGGAGTCACCGGCTACACCCTTGGTGGCGGCTTGAGCTGGTTCGCGCGGCAATTCGGTTGGGCGTGCGACAACGTCATTGCCTTCGACATCGTCGACGCGGACGGCCGGGCACGCAAGGTCACTGCGTCGTCGGACTCCAGCCTGTTCTGGGCGCTGCGGGGTGGCGGCGGCGACTACGCGCTCGTGACAGCCCTCGAATTTAGGCTGCACCCGGCGCCCGAACTCTACGGCGGGAAGATGCTCTGGCCCATTGATCAGGCGCCACGGGTGATGGCGGCGTTTCGGGAGATCACTGCGACTGCGCCGGAGGAGATGACTGTCTGGTTCAGTCTGCTGCGCATGGACGGCGCCGCCCCGATGGTCGGTGTCGACACCACCTATCTCGGTCAGGCGGACGCGGGCCGGTCACTGCTGGCAGCGTTCGACCGCATCGACGGACGTATGGTCGACAGCCGTAGGCCGATGCCGCCGGCCGAGCTGGGATCCATCGTCGGCGAACCGACCGATCCCAGTCCGATTCGCTCGCACGCCGAGCTGTTGAACGGGTTCACAGACGCCGACGCCGAGGCCATCCTGACCACGTCCATGGAGCCGCTCGGCGCCATCCAGATCCGTCACCTCGGCGGGGCGATCGCCCGGCCGTCGGACTCCCCGCCGGGAGCCGTCACCGCCCCGTACTACATGAGCCTGATCGGAGGTGAGGCAACACCGCAAGCAGCCGCGGCGAACGACGGTCGAATCCAGGACTATCTGCGAGCGGTTGATCGGTCGCGAAGCCGACGGACGCCGCTGACGTTACTGAGCCCTGGTCAGACTGCGGTAGACGCCTTCGACTCCGCGACACTGGATCGGCTGCGCGGCGTGAAGAACAGCGTGGACCCCGAAGGTGTGTTCCGCAGTAACTTCCCCGTCCGCGAGCCGGCTTCCGGTCGCTGAGCAGGGACGGTCACCGGGACCGGGTCGGGGATATGCTCATCGGGCAAGTCCGAATCGGGCTGAGCTGTACCGGAATTCGGTCGAAACCGCGCAGGACAGCCAGACCACGAAGCTCCGGTTCGCCGTCGAGTGCGAGATCGGGAAAGCGCTCGAACAGCATGCGTAATCCGATCGCGCCCTCGATGCGAGCCAGCCGTGCGCCGAGGCACGTGTGAATGCCCTGGCCGAAAGCGACATGCTCGCGCGCCCTTTCACGGGTGATGTCGAAGCTGTCCGGGTTGTCGAATCGCGCCGGATCGCGGTTCGCGCCGCCGAGCAGAAGCATGACGATCTCGCCTGCTTGCATGCGGTGACCGGCGAGTTCGATGTCCTCGTGCGCGCGTCGCATGGTCATCTGGGCCGGGCTCTCGATCCGCAGGATCTCCTCCACGGCATTGGGCCACAGTTCAGGATCGGCGCGCAGCATGGCCAGCTGCTCGGGATGGCGGAGCAGTAGCACGATGCCGCTGCCGAGCATGTTCATCGTCGTCTCGAACCCTGCGCCCATGATGATCGACGCGGTGGCGGTCAGTTCGTGCCGAGTCAGGTCGCTCGTCGTGACCACCTGACCGAAGATGCTGGAGTCGGGTTCGGACCGCAGCCGGTCGACGAGCCGGCCGAAGTACTCGCGCGCCTCTCCGAGACCCTCTATACCTCGTCGATAGCCGTTGCGATTGACACCGATGTCGAACAGCGGCGCTCCGCTGTTGCCCCATTCGAGTATTTTGTGGCTGTCGCGCGGGGGCACGCCAAGAATATGAGCGATGATCGCGACCGGCAATCGGGCAGCGAAATCGCCGATCAGTTCGGCGTGCGAGTGTGGCTCGAGCTCGTCGAGGAGTTGTCCGCTGACCTCGATGATGCGATCGGTCAGATCGGCCATAGCGTGCGGAGTGAAGGCCGAGGTGACGGGACGGCGCAGCCGGGTGTGCTCGGGCGGATCCATGACGATCAGGGCGGGCGGATCGGTCGGGTTCGGTAGACCTTCGCCTGTCCTGGCCAGCGCCCAGCGAATCGGCGCCGGTACGCTCATGTTGCTGGGGTTTGTGGCACCGAAACGCTTGTCGCGCATGATTGTACGGCACATCTCATGGTCCACCGTGAGGTGGAGCAGTGGCGTGTGCACCAGGCGGCCACGCTGTCGTATTCGCTCCATGTCCGGGTACGGATCGATGCCGCGGCCGGGGCCGACCAGCAGTGTGGCGAACGGGTCACCGCGGCGCGCCATCCGTCGCAGCGCTACCCCCGCGGCACCGTGCAGAACCAGCCAGCGGAGCCAAATTCGTCCTCGCATCACGATGTTCGAGAAGTCCATCACTTGCCCTTTCCTGTAACGGCCGACCGGTGGGAGACCGCGCCTCGATCATGTGTGTGCCGACGACGGAAAATCGATCGGCAAGTATCTGTCAGGGCCACCGAAAACCTGGATCGAACTCACGAGACTGTTTGTGCAGCAGTCAATTACAGACTCCCGTGGCTTTCCTGTGGCCTGGTTCGGTGCGAAGATGCGCTCGTGACGATTGAGCCGACTCATCCCTTCCATCCCCACCACCCGGTCACGGCTACGGTCGCGACGCCGACGGTGCCAGTGGCGTTTGTCGACGTCGACGAAACCCTCGTTCGCGACATCAGCTTCTTGTCGCTGTTCAGATTCGACGCACAGCGCCGCGGCGACGATCCTGAGCCGCTGCTGGAAGAGTTCTGGGCGCTGCGGGCCGCGGGGGTCGGACGAGCCGAATCCCATCGCTTCTTCTACCGGTTGTGGCGAGGGCGCCGGGTCGAGCAGGTACGTGCAATCGGCCGCGACTGGTTCGCCGAGCGCGCGCGGTCCACTGACTTCATCAATTCCGCGGTGGCCGACAGATTGCGGGAACTGGCCGCGCGGGGAACCCGAATCGTCCTGGTGTCCGGTTCATTCGATGCGGCGTTGCTGCCGATCGCCCGCTACGTCGCCGCCGATGCGACCCTGTGCACCGAGCTGGTCGTCGCCGCGGGCCACTACACGGGGGAGACGCGCGCGACCATGGTTGGCATGGACAAAGCCGCCGCACTGCGCGGGTACGCCGAACGTACCGAGGTCGACCTCGGTACGTGCGCGGCCTTCGGCGATCATCGTTCCGATGTGGCGATGTTCGATCTGGTCGGCCATCCGGTGGTGGTCGGCGACGCCGACCACCACCTGCGGAACTACCCGGCCGAGCGGCTACCGGGCTGAACCCGGCTGCCGTCAGTTCAGTCGGTCAATACATTGCCGAGCACCATCAGCAACGCTCCCGCCCACGCCAAGCGGCGACCGAGCATCCGTCCCAGTAGCGGATTGCGTTTGATCGCGCCCAGCTGGAACTGGACCAGTCGCGCGACGAATACCGGCAGCAGCAGCGCCGCGAAGATCCACGGCAGCGTCCCGAACGCGATCAGGCCGAGTACGACGACGACGTCGGCTACGGCGAGCGCCCCGAGGATGGCGATGTAGGTTCGCTCACTCGTCATCGTCGCGACATTGATCCGGCCTACTCCACGGTCGGTCTCACAGTCGCGCAGGTTGGAATACCACGACACCATCATCAACCAGAACGCGAACAGCGAACCCTCGATGACGACGCGCGCGGAAAGTTCGCCGGTCAGTGCCGCGTAGGGAATCAACACCAGCTCCACGGTGAAGAAGAACAGCAGCAGCTCCTGAAACCCGATGTGACTGAGCTTCAACCCATAGGAGTACTGGACCGAGATACAGGCCCCGACGACGGCGAGGACGATGAGCCACAGCGGATGGTATGGCGCCACGAGCAGACCGATCACCAGCAATGACAAGCCGACGAGCAGGCAGGTCCACGCGAATCGCAGCGCCTCCGGAAGCCGGAGTTCCTCGGTGACCAACGGCTTCCAGTGCGCCCGGCGCATCGCACTGGGATTGTCGCGGTAGTTCGTAGCATCGCTGCCGTCCCGGTATCCGGTGATGTCATCGAAGGCGATGAGCGCGCAGTGCACCAAGAAATATCCGACGATCATGATGCCGAAGGCGACCCACGTCGTGGTATCGCGCACGACCGTGGCCGGCAGCAGTGTCGCCACCAAGGGATAGGACAGGTTGTAGTCGAGAAAATAGAGGTTGGCCAACCGTCCGTACGCACGCACGGACTTGGCTGTCGACATGACGTCAACCACCGGAGTATTCCAATCTTGTCGGTCGGTACCGGACTTCGCCTGGTCGGGTGTGCCGAGATCAGATGATCTGGATCCGTTGCATGTGCCGCGCGGTGGAGCCGGTGAACCGATTGCGCCCGTGCAACAGCGCGTGATTCTCCGCGACGACGATGTCACCCGTGTCCCACGCGTGGTCGTAGCAATAGCGCGGATCGTGCAGTCGCTCGCTTAGGTCGGCCATCACCCGGGTAGCGTCCTCGGAGGAAAGTCCCTCGATGGTCAGGAACAGGGGATTCCGATAGCTCGCGGGATCGAGTGGCTCGGCGTAGCGAAGGACGGTCTCGCCGGTCGCCGGGCTGGTAGCCAGCAGCGGGTGCGACATGGTGCCGCCGTAGTGGGCGAGTCGATCGGTCCGGTAGGTGACGGTGGTTCGGCCCCACAGTTCACGCAGGTCGTCGGGCGCCTCCCGGTATACCTGAGCGGTGTCACAGAACACCGTCTCGCCGCCGGCGCCCGGCTCGCAGCCCTGAACACACTGGAACAGGAAGTATCGGGGCGCCTTCTCCGACCAGGCGCCGTCCCAATGAAACGGCACGTCGCCGGAATCGAACAGATAGTTGTTCGGATTCTCCTGGACGACCAGGTCCATGATCGTACCGAACTCCCACTCCATGAGCTCACCGGCGGCCCTGCAGTAGGCCTCGAGATCGGCCTTGTCCAGGGCGCTGTATCCGCGCAGGACAAGGACTTTGGCGGACAGGGTGGTCGTCAGCAGCGTGTCGACCGGAATATCGGCCAGCGTCAGCCCGGTCCTTTCCGCGGTGATGAGACGCCCGAACGGCGCGAGATCGGTGCCCGTTGGGGTTGCGTGCTGGAGTTGTTCGGTCACGACTGTCCTCCGGAGGTGGTCGATGCGGATTCGGGGTGAGGCTCCCCGAGAACGAAATGACTCGGCCTGCTGTTGCGCCACACCAGCCGACCGCCCAATTCCTCCGCATGGGCGCGCTTGACCAGCATGTGCCGGACGCCATCGTCGAGTACCACGCCGTGCCATGGCGTGAGCCAGCTGTCGGCGGTGCGCAGCAGGTGGAAGCCGATCTTCCTGCTGTGGTGAGCCTGTGGGTGAATGGACAGCCGCACCGCGGCGGGGAAGACCTGCTCGACAAGCCGGCTCCACGCCTGGCTGCGCTGCACTACCTCGTAGGCGGTCTGTTTGGCGCGGTTACGGCGTTGCGTAGCACTGAGTTCCGCCAGCAGCACCGTGTGATCCTCGGTGACGAAGCGGTGGATGCCGTTGAACATCCGGCGGGCCGAGACCTCGCTGCGGACCGCTTCGCGTATCTCATCGATGGAATCGGCGTGCCGATCCAGTAGCTCGCGTCGGCGCTCGTCCCAAGTCAGATCCGGCATGGCGTCGCGCAACCCGTAGAGACCGATCGCACCACCGCCGCTCGAGCGCATGATCCGCGTCAGTTCGGCGCTGTAGTCGTCGATGTGCTCGTCGGGGATGCCGAGCACATCGCTGAACACATGTCCGTCCGAGCAGATGGTGACCACGGCGCCGGGGGCATACACCGCCGAGATCTGTTCACAGAACCCCTGCATGGATTCCAGGGCGAGTCGTTCTCCCAGATCGGGAAGTCTGCCGAGGGTCTTGCGGTGGTTGCGTGATTTGGCGGGAAAGGCGGGGATCACGAAGTGGATCGGTTTGTTCGTTTCGATGAATCGTTGGACTGTGTCCAGATGCGGTGCGAAGCATGATGGACAGGGATCGGTGGCGCACGGATCGGTGGGGTCGGCGGTCCGGCGGCGGCGAAACACAATACGCAGAATCTGTTCGGCAACCGCGTGATCGTTTCGGTTGGGCGCGGACTCGACTGTGACGGTACCGATTCCAGATGTTGCGGTTGTCATAGGCGATCACCTTCGAGAGTCAGTGGCGCGTTGCGGCCGCGCCGAGCGGCCGACACCATCGTTCGGGTAGCTCCTGGGTCCCAACAGCGGCCGGTGTCCGAAGCGCGAATTCGTCCAGATGCCTGGCTGTGTGCGATCGACTGTGGCACGTCTGGTGCGCAGGAAGAGGCGAGATGCGAGGGAGTCTCCGCGGTCGTGCACCGATATTTTTCGGCTGTGCCGAGTGCATTTCCCGAATCGTCGACCAGTACTGCATATTCCATGAGTATCTCACTACGTGATCTCGACGGTGTTGAATGGCGGACCGTTCGATTGCGATCCACTTGTTCTGAACACTATTCGCAGTGGGAGTGGCCGGTCGATAGCAGATAGATGCTATTGGCCGTTATGGCGTCCAGGGATTCACTTGGTATATTTCGCGACTCATAGGGTTTTGGAGAACAATGTCTTCGCACCGTCGTTCGGGGACGCTCTCGGTGCGATGGCCAGCCCCTGGCGCGCGATGGCCCACCTGCCCCGGCGGTCGCCCTTCGCGACGGCCGGTTCGCCCGTGCGCTCACGGAGAGTCGGTTGTCGGCCGGACGCCGCGCCTGTTTCGCGACGTGGTCGAGCCCGGGGCTCGGCACCTTACATGGCAATCGGGCGCAGATAGTGGTTGGATCCTGCCAGGCGCTCATCGTGTCGAAAGTCACATGTATGCAGGTAGGAGCGTTGGCTGGAATCCGTTGGAAGTTGGCAATCTTGCCTATTTCGGGGTTTGGGGAGGTTCGTTAGCGTTGGCGCGTGATCAAGGTGCAGCTAGCGATTCATGTGATCGCTGTGATTATTGCGATCGGGCCGGTGACGGTCGCGGCGAGCATGTTTCCCAGGGTGGCCACCCGCGCCTTTGCGGATTCCGGTGACGATCGTGACCATGCCTCGCTGCGCACGCTGCATCGAATCTGCCGGGTCTATACCGCGGTCGGGGTCGTGGTCCCGGTGTTCGGCATCGCGACCGCGAAAAGCCTCGGGGTGCTGTCGAGCCCGTGGCTGATCGTGTCGATGGTGCTGACCGCGGCTGCGGCCGCGGTGCTTGTTTTCGTGATCCTGCCTCGGCAGAACTTTCTGGTCGCGGAGGCGCGGGTGCCCTCGATCGAGGCCGTGCCGTCGCTGCTGAAGCGGTTGGCGATCTACACGGGAGTGTTCAATCTGTTGTGGGTTGTGGTCACCGTGTTGATGATTGTCAGACCTGGCTCGACAACTGGCGCATGAGGCTGAATTCGCCCGTGCCGCTTTTTGTTTCGAGATATTGATCAGCAGACCGGCGATGGCCGTTGTCTGCTTGAACCGAGATGGGAGTATTGTGGCTTCGCACCTTCAATCGAGGCAGGTTGAACCGCCGGATATCGACTCCGTGCCGGCCGACCCGCGCCGCTGGATCGCATTCGCGACAACACTTGCGGCCGGCTTCGTGGATCTACTCGATGTCACGATTGTCAACGTTGCGGTGCCGACTATTCAACAAGATCTCGGTGCCCAGTACGCCCAGATCGAATGGATCATCGCCGCCTATGTACTCGCCTTCGCCGCGATTCTGATCACCGGTGGGCGGCTCGGCGACCTGTACGGCCGCAAGCGGATCTTCATGGTTGGGATGGTGTTCTTCACGGTGGCCTCGGCCGCGTGTGGGTTGAGTACCGGCCCGACGATGCTGATCGGTTCCCGATTCCTCCAGGGCCTGGCCGCGGGGCTGATGGTGCCGCAGATTCTCGCGATTCTCCGCGAATCGTTTCCCGAACGCGAACGCGCCAAGGCTATCGCCGTGTACAGCGCGGTGTGCGGGTCGGCGACGGCGGTCGGTCTGGCCTTGGGCGCGCTGCTGGTGGAATGGGATCTGTTCGGACTCAGCTGGCGGCCGATCTTCCTGGTCAACATTCCGATCGGCATCATTACGCTGATCACTGCCCAGCTGTGGATGAAGGAGTCCCGCTCAGCATCGGCACCGCGTCTCGACCTGGTCGGAGTCGCGCTGGTCACGGCGGCAATCCTGCTGCTGACCTATCCTCTCACCGAGGGACGCCGCCTCGGCTGGCCCGCGTGGACCTTCGTCATGATCGGGGCGTCGGCGGTGGTGCTGGTGCTCCTGATCGGCTACGAACACAGACGCCGGCGCATCGGTGGGTCGCCGTTGATCGACCTCAGTCTGTTCCAGTCGCGTCCGTTCACCCTCGGTCTCATCAGTTGGCTGTTGTTCTGGATCTGTTTCGGTGGGTTCTTTCTGGTATGGACGCTGCTCATGCAAGTGGGGCTGGGTTGGTCGCCCATGCGTGCGGGGCTCACCTCGCTGTTCTTCGCTGTCGCCACCGGGATCGGTGCCGGTGTGTCGGCCAGTGTGCTGGCACCCCGGTTCGGGCGAGGTGTCCTCGTCGCCGGCGGTCTCGTCGCCGGTGCCGGGTTCGTCGGTTATGGTGCGCTGGTTCAGCATTATGGCCAGGCGACGACCTCGTGGCAGATGATGATTCCGCTGGTTCTCATCGGCATCGGATTCGGTTTCGTGGTCGCGCCGACCATCGATTTGGTGCTCGGGCAGGTATCTGCCAGCGGCGGCGGCGCCGCATCCGGATTGCTCAACACCGGACAGCAGCTCGGCATCGCGCTCGGTGTGGCGCTCGTCGGCATCGTCTTCTTCACCCAACTCGACCACGATTCCGCGCGGGGTGCCGACGAGGGGGCGTCCCGAGTGCGGACCGAACTCGCTGCGACCGGTGTGCCCGCCCCGGCTCAGGCCGATATCGCCGTCGGATTCAGGGAGTGCGTTCGTGATCGATCGGCACAGGTCGATCCCACCGAAGAACCGGAAAGCTGTCAGGGGGCAGCCGCAGCCGATCCCGCCGTGACCCGTGTCCTCACCGAAGCCGGTGAATACGCCAATGCGGTGAACTTCAGCAACACCTTCCGCTACACGCTCTGGTACGGGGCGGGCATCATGCTGCTGCTGTCGTTCGGCTTCCTCGCGTTGCCGAGGAACGCCAGGCTCAACCCCGAAGGGCTCGACACCGAGCGGGTGCCAATGGAGGTGACATAGTCGGTCCCGAATCCGGGTGCCGACGTCCTGGTCTCGGTACGGTCGAAATCACGGGGCAAGACCAGCCGGTTTGAGTATGGTCATCGCGCAATCGGCAGTGGAGCTCTGCGCGAGCGCCCCGGTGATCCGCGATACCAGGGGGCAGGACCGTTGCGAGATGCATGCGAATTTCGAACCGATGAACTCGCTGAGCTGGATCAGCTGTTGGCCGATCCAGCGATGCGATTGCTCACCGTGACCGGGACCGCCGGGGTCGGCAAGAGCCGGGTGGCTCGAGATCTGTTGCAGTGCGGTGCGTTCCACGGCCCGCCGCCGCTGGTGATCGGGCTTGCGGACATCGCCGGCAGATTCGACGCGTGGATCACGGTGCTCGAGTGCCTACAGGGCGTGGACCATCAGCGGGGCGCGGACGGGCGAACGCCGGCATCGCTGCTGCGCGAGATCACGACCGTTATCGGGCTCGACTCGGTCACTTTGCTCCTCGACGATTGTGACCCTGTCGCACACGTTGTCTCGCGCGATGTAGCTTGGCTGCTCGAGCGATGCCCTCGGCTGCGGATCATAACCACGACCCGCGTCCCGCTCGGACTGCGCAGTGAGTATGTGTTCTGTCTGCCGCCGCTGCTCACCGGGCGAGAACAGGACTGCGTTGCCCCGGGGAACACACCGGCGGCGCAGTTCCTGGCCGCGAGTATCGACACGCACTACCGAGGCTCCATAATCCACGCTGATCAGCGGGTGCTTGATGAGATCTGTCGAGCGGTCGGCGGTGTTCCGCTGGCCTTGGAGCTCGCTGCCGCGGCTATCGTCCAGGTCGGCGCACTCGAGACACTCAGACTGATCGAGGCCGGGGACATGTTGTCCTCGGATCGGTTTGTCGACACTCCGCAGCGGCACCGCAGCATGGGTGCCGCGATATCGTGGGGATTGTGCGACGCCGATCCCACGCTGGTCGAGCTGTTGCAGCGGTTGTCACTGTGCGAGTCGACGGTCGACCGCGCCGCGGCGCTGGTGCTCGGGGGCATGGCCGCCGACGCCACCACCCGCGCACTGTCCGAGTTGGTGAACCGCAGCTTGCTGAACGGCTGTTTCGACCATCAAGGCAGCGTCAGCTACGAGGTCGGCGCGACCGTGCGCGCGTGGGGCAGATCTACGCTGGCGACGGACCCGATGCGCGCGAATCGGATTCGGGTCGAGCACACGAACAGGATGGTTCAGCTGGCTGATGCTGTCGGCAGTGAGGTGCGCGGGCGCGGCCAGGGGCAGCCGCTACCGCCTACGGCGATACAGCACGCGGGCGACTTCGTGGCGGTGATCGGTGTACTGATGACCCAGGGCCGTGCCGATCGAGCGTTGGTGATGGCCGCCGACCTCGAGGATGTGTGGATCCAGCTCGGGTACCTGTCCGAGGTGGAGCGGATCCTGTCGGAATTGCTGGTGACCGGGACGGAAGACGTGCCGAATACGTTGCGACGCAACCAGTGCGAGTTGCTGGGCCGGTGGTCATTGAGGACGGGTCGGATCCAACGTGCGGTCGAGCTGTTGACCGAGGCCGCGAGCTGCAGCCGGCGAGTCGGAGACCGGAATGCGGAACTGCGGGTAGTCCTGCCGTTGGGCGAAGCGCTCGGCCGGTCGGGTCGGCGTGGTGACGCGGAGTCGCTGTTGCGGCTCGCAGCGGAGCACGCGGCAGGTGATCCCGCCACCGACAGTGAGGCGATCGATATCGCGTTGTCGCTGCTGGCATTGCCCTTCCCGGCGACCGGCGAAGACACCGAATGGGAGGATCTGCAGCGCCGGATCAAGCAGCTGGAACCTGGCAGCTGTGGTCTGGCCGCACGCAACGCGCTCGCGGAGAGTCAGCTGGGCGTGGCCACGGTCAACCGGGCGTTGCGGCTGTATCGGGACGCGCTCGACTCTCCCTGGGCTCGATGGCATCCGTTGGAGGCGATCGGTGCGGTAGAGGGGTGTGCCGCTGCCTATCTGGTCGCCGGTGACGACTACGTGCGGGTCGCGGCGACCGTGACACTGGCGGCTCGGCAGTTGCGTGACCGCCACGGAGTACCACAGCGCGATGCCGCCGGCCAAGACATCGAGTGGCGGGAAAAGCTCGGTGTGGAGGTCCTGGGGGAGCTCGAGCAGACCGTGTCGAAGATGGATCTGCCCGAGGTGATCGACTATCTGTCCGCAGCGCCGATGCCGCAGGAAGTTGCGGACTCAGGACTGGGCGAGCTGACACCCCGTCAACGCGAGATCGCCGAACTGGTCGCCACCGGCATGACGAACCGGATGATCGCCAGTCACCTCGGGTTGTCCGAGTGGACGATCGTCAACCACCTGCGCCAGGTGATGGCCAAACTTGATTGCCCGTCACGTCTGCACGTGGCGTTGGTGGTCGGCCGGGGATCGAAAACGACGGCAGCGGCCGAGGACGCTGTGGCCGCCGGATCTTCCCTCAGGACAGGGGACTCGATGGTTCCAGCGGATCGGTGACAGGCGGGGTGGGTCGGTGCGTCGTTGCGAGTCAGTGCGCCTCAGTCGAGCGGCTGGTCTGGAAGGCGGCTCGGTAGGCGTTGGGAGTCGTGCCGATGATGCGCTTGAAGCGGTCCCGAAAAGCGGTGGGGGAGTGGAACCCGACCTGTCCCGCGATGCGGTCGACAGGGTGATCGGAGGTCTCCAGCAGATGCTGTGCCTGACGCACGCGGGCTCGTAGGAGCCACTGCAGCGGTGTGGTGCCGGTCTGCTCACGAAAACGCCTGTTGAGCGTGCGGGTACTCATCCCGGAATGCGCGGCGATATCTTCGAGGTCGAGGTCGGTCGCGGCGTTCTCCTGCATCCACTGCAGCACCGGTTCCAGTGTCGAGCCACGCGGTGTGGGCGGGCGGTCATGGACGATGAACTGGGCCTGACCACCTTCGCGCTCGAGTGGCACCACTGCTAGGCGAGCGGCGTCGGCGGCGACCGCCGACCCGTAGTCGCGGCGGATCATGTGCAGACACAGATCCAGCCCGGCGGACGCACCAGCAGAGGTGAGGAATTGGCCGTTGTCGACATACAGCACTTCCGGGTTCACCTCGATCGACGGATAGCGTTCGGCCAGCGCGTCGGTAATACGCCAATGCGTGGTGGCACGATGTCCGTCGAGCAGTCCGGTGGCGGCGAGGATGAACGCGCCCGAACAGATAGAGGCGATACGGGTGCCGTCGGCCGCGGCTCGCCGCAAGGCGGCGAGCACCTCCTCCGGGACAGGCGCACCGGGTTCGGCGCAGCCGGGCAGCACAATGGTGTCCGCCTCTGCCAGCGTGTTCAGTCCCCATTGCGATTGCAGGACGAACGTCCCGGCGTCGACGGTGGGCGTAGCGGCGCAGATGCGGACTCTGTACGCAGCGCGGCCGTCCGGTAGCCGAGTTTGCGCGAAAACCTCGATCGGGGTGGACAGATCGAAGGGAATGACCTTGTCCAAGGCCAGGACCGCCACCGTATGCATGGCAATAGAATAGACGTAGTGGTCGATTATCGCCAGGCGGTCATCGAGTAGAAATCAAGGTATGCGCAGGTAGGGGCTTTGGCTGGAAGCCGTTGAAAGTTGGCAATCTTGCCTATTCCGGCGATCGGGCGGGTTCGTTAGCGTTAGCGCGTGATCAGGGTTGAGTTTGCTATCCACGTGATTGTTGCGATCGAGCCGGTGGCGGCGACTCGTCAGGTCTGGAGGTGGGGCGCTCTCGCTCGCGGAAGGGGCTGCTGATGCCGCTGCAGCGGCCGGCGATCCGCATGGGAGTGTTCCTACGGCATCTTCCGGGACTGCGGGTGCCTGCTTCTGCCATTTCAAGGCGGTAGCGGGATCGGCGCATTCGTCACTGTATAGCCGCTACTTCGGTATTTTCTGAGCCGGTCGCATTCGTGGTGATGAACTACATTGCCGGGCTGGGTATTTCGAATGGGTATCACCGGCTGTTGCACGATGCTGGAACTGGTGGATGCCGTGTTCAGGAATCGTGTGCCGGTGAAATCCGTGACTGTGAGGAGTGTTTCGTGAACTCGACCCTGCTGTTGGAGCGACTCGATGCGAGCAGTCCGTCGGAACGATACGACGTCGTACTCGATGTGGTGTGCGCGATCACCGCGGACATGCTCGACAATGTCGACCTGGTAAACCCGCAGTGTCCTTATCGCGACTACGGATTATCGTCGCGGGGCGCCGTGGAGCTGGTTCACCGACTTTCTGCCACTTCAGGATTCGAACTGGCGGCCGCCCTGCTCTCCGACAATCCCACGCCTGCGGCGGTGGCCACATATCTGCTGTCACGATTCGAACCGCATTTCGCCGGAACCGAAGACGTGGTGGACCGGTCACGGCTGGCGCCGCACCTGTCGGATCAGTCGGAACCGATCGCGATCGTCGGAATGGGCTGCCGCTGTCCCGGCGGCGTCGGCACGCCGGAACAGCTGTGGCACCTGGTTTCCGCCGGCACCGACGTGATGGACGAGTTTCCCGAAGACCGAAGTCGGGATCGGGGTGCGCTATATCGCCTGGATCCCGCACACCCCTGCACTGTGTATGCCGGGTCGGACGGCTCCCTCGACGACATCTCCGGCTTCGACGCGGAGTTCTTCCGCATCGGCTCGCGTGAGACGACGGCGATGGATCCTCGGCAGAGACTACTCCTGGAGGGTGTCTGGAATACCTTCGAGCATGCGGGCCTCGCGATTTCGGCACTGGCCGGGACCCGAACAGGGGTTTTCCTCGGTCGGGGCGATGCCTACTCGGCGCAATCGGATTCGGACGGGTCCGAGGGCGACCGGGGAACGGGGGCCGCAGACAGCGGGGCCGCCGGGCGGGTCGCCCATACCTTCGGGCTGGCGGGGCCGACCGTGAACATCGACACCGCGGGTGCGTCGTCGTTGATGGCAATACATCTGGCCATGCGGTCGTTGCGCGCGGGCGAATCCGCGCTCGCGTTGGCCGGGGGCGTCACGGCGATGGCCATACCTGAGATTTGGCCCGAATTCGGCGAGCACGGCGCACTCTCACCGGGCCGAGGCAGCCGATCCTTCGCCGCTGACTCGAATGGCATTGCATGGTCGGAAGGTGTGGGGCTCGTACTTCTGGAGCGGATGAGTGATGCCGTGCGCAACCGGCGTCGGATTCTGGCGGTAATGCGCGGTCCCGCGCTGAATCAGGACGGCCACAGCAGCGGCATGACCGCACCGCTCGGCGCTGGGCCGACACTCGGCGATCCGACCGAGGCGGGCGCGATCATGGCGACCTACCGCCGAGATCGCTCGGGACGCAGTCCATTGCTGCTCGGACCGCTGAAGTCGAACATCGGAAGCGCCCAGGCAGCCTCCGGCGTGGGCGGACTGATCAAGATGGTGCTCGCGCTACGGCACGGTCGGGTACCGCCCACATTGCATGCCGATCGACCGACGCACACGGTGGACCGGCCGAGCGGTGCGGTCGAATCGGTGAGGGAGCCGGTCAACTGGCGACGGGGGGGTCGGCCCAGGAGGGCTGGTGTGTCGGCTCTCGGAGCCGGTGGCACGAATGCCCATGTCGTCGTGGAGGAGGCTCCCTACGCCTCGGAGCCGGTATCGATCGATGACGGGATCGGACCGGTTGCGTGGGTGCTCAGTGCCCGCACGCCCGCTGCATTGACGGAGCGGGTGCGGCGACTGACCGAGTTCCTCGACGCGCAACCGGATCTCGAGGTGGCGGAGGTGGCGTCGGCGCTTGCGGCGCAGGAGCAGGGCTTGGCGTGTCGCGTAGTGGCCGTGGGGGGTTGCCGGGACGAGCTGATCGCCGAACTACACGCGACGGAGGCGACTGTGCGCCCGGAGCATCCAGAGGTTGGACACAGGGGCAAGGTGGCCTTCGTTTTTCCTGGTACGGGCTCACAATGGCCGGGCATGGCCGCCGAACTGCTCGAGTCGTCACCGATCTTCGCGCGTACCTTCCGAGCCTGCGCGGGCGAACTGTGCGAGCACCTCACGTTCTCACCCGAGGATCTCGAGTCGACCGTTCGTGGTGCTGCGGGTGCGCTTCCTCTCGATCGTGCCGACGTCGTGCAGCCTGCCCTGTTCGCCATGATGGTTTCCCTTGCCGCGGTGTGGCGTTCGTACGGAGTGGAACCCGATGTCGTGGTCGGTCACTCACGCGGGGAGATCGCAGCGGCCCATATCGCGGGCGGGTTGTCGCTTGCCGACGCGGCGGCCGTGGTAGCTGTAGGCTCCACAGCCGGCGCGCGCGAGGCTCGGCCCGGGGCGATGATCACCGTCTTCGAAGTCGTATCTCGGGCGGGGCAGACCACCTTCTGCTCGAGCGTCACTGGCAGTCTCCTGGACAACGTCGACCTCGACGCGCGGCACTGGAATCAGAACCTGCGCCGCACCGTCCGATTCGAATCAGCGATCTCGGGTTTGGTCGAGTCGGGTGTGGAGACCTTTGTGGAGATCAGCCCGCACCCGGTGTTGGTCGCGGCTATTGCCGACGTCGTGAACGCCGCGCCCGTAGATAGTGGGCGTATCGGAATCATCGGTTCGATCAGTAGGAGTGAATCGGGTCCGGCGACTCTGTTGCGTTCAGCCGGAAAGCAATTCATGAGGGGGCTCGAGGTCGACTGGCGATCGGCCTATCCATCGCGGCCGGATCGCGTCGACCTCCCACTTTACCCGTTCGAGCGCACGCGGTACCGGGGTCGGCCCGGTGCAACCAGCGAGCTCAACGAATTCGGGGTGAGCTCGGTGTCTCATCCGCTGCTGACCGGGATGCTGCGCCCCGGTGGTGAGCCTGGTCGTCTGTGGGTGGGGCAGTGGTCGTTGGACGAACAACCGTGGTTGGCCGACCATCTGGTAGATGGTGTCGTCATCGTCCCCGGTACGGCATTCGTCGAAGTCGTCGCTTATGCCGCGGCTCAGCTGGGACACAGCGGCATCGAAGAGTTGCACCTGGAGGCGCCGCTGCGCATACCGGACCGGGGGGGTGTCCGGATTCAGGTATGGATCGGTGCGGTCGACGAATCGGGGCGACGCTCGGTGACGGTACACAGTCGGCCGGTGAACGCTTCGCGTGCGAGTGAGGAGAGCGATAGGTGGGTTCGCTATGCGATGGGCGCCCTCGCGCGCACCGCTGCACCGGAAGTCGCGATGCTCGTACAGTGGCCCCCGACCGGGGCCGTGCCGCTGGATACGAGCATGCTGTACCTCAATCTCGCCGAGCGTGGCCTCGAATATGGGCCCGCATTCCAGAACGTGCGCGCGGCGTGGTCTGCGGAAGCCGGGGTCGTGCAGGGGGCGCGGTACGCCGAGGTGGCTCTGGCAGCCGAGAAGTCTGCAGCGGGTGCATTCCACGTGGCGCATCCCGTATTGCTCGATGCCGCGTTGCACATTTCGCATGGGTACTACTTGGCGGACTCGGGTGTGGCGGAAGCTTGGATTCCCTGCTGCTGGCGTGACGTCTACTGCCACTCCAGCCGTGGAGCGCGGTCGTCCCTACGCGTCCGACTACACCGAACGGGGGAGCGCCGGATCGCGATGAGCGTGGTCGATGAGCACGGCGGGCAGGTTCTGTCGGCCGGTGTGGTGGCACCGCGCCCGGTCGCGGTGGCGTCGCTACCGGTGACGCAAAGATGACAGCTTCCACGAGGGACCCGGTTCGTCCCCATGATCATCGCCGAGTGGACGGCTCACAACCTCACAAGATTGTAGACAGCCAGGAGATGACATGACATCCGTCGACTTCACCCTCGTATCTCTCACTCACGAGGCGCTGCGCCGAGATCTGCTGCGTATGTCGGCCGCGATCCGGGCCGCCGCCATCCAGGACGTCGCAGTTCGTAATCGATGGCAGACGTTCTGTCGGCAGCTGCGTGGGTATCTGTCGGCCGCCGAGGTCGCATTCTGGCCCCCACTGCGCACCGTTCTCACCGACAACGCCGATCTCGAGATCGTCGACGCGATGGCGGCCGCGCAGGCGAACATAGATCCTTTGGTCGACTCGATCGACGCGGCCCTGGCTTTCAACGACGGTGCCGTCGCGAAGGCCCAGCTTGCCACCCTGACGACGCTACTCACCGAACACTTGGACCAAGTGGACCGCGATATCCTCCCGCTCGTAGCCCGCTACCTGGGTCCGGACGGCTTCGCCCAGTACGGCAGACAGTGCCACAGGAACCCTGATCGCCGGGCGGTCATGGAGTTCTTCCCGTGGGTCTTGGACGGCGCGGCACCTGAACAGCAGCGGGAGGCGCTGGCCAAGATGCCACGTGCGGCGCGCCTGGCCTATCAGACCGTCGCGAAAACGATGTACACGCGGACACCACGCTGGAGCGGAACACACTCATGATTGCCCGGAAAGTTCCAGCGTTGCCTGATGCGATGTCCGCAACCGGTCAATGAATTGAGGTGAGAACCGGTCCTTGGCAGGATGTTCGTGCAGGGTCGAATGCCCGCGGAAGGCCCTCGATGCAGGGGCTCACCGCGTGTCGGATACCTCTGCCGGAGCGCTGAATTGAGTGTGCGCCGCATGACGAACAGGGGAGAGCATGATCGCCGATATGGGAGTTCTGGACCCGCTGCGACACAGCACAATACTTCCCGAGCTGTGCGACGCGCTGTTCGATTCTCTACCGCGGAACGATCAGCGAGAAATTGGTGCCGCATATCTTCGGGGACTGCTCGAAACGCCCGGTAGAAAGTCCATACGGAGAATGGCGAAAAACTCTGGAGGGCGCGTCAACGATCAGAGCCTGCATCACTTCATCGGCGGTTCGAGTTGGCGATGGGAGCCCGTCCGGCGCGCTTTGGCCGGATATCTGACGCATCGCGTCACGCCGGAGGCGCTGGTCGTACGGCCGATGCGGATCGTAAAGGCGGGGTTGCACTCGGTGGGCGTCGAAAGGCGGTTCGACCATGTGTCGGGCCGGGCAGTCAACGCCCAGCACGCGGTCGGAGTGTGGTTCGCGGCAAGCGGATTGACCTGTCCGCTGTCCTGGGATCTGCATCTGCCGCCGGCCTGGCTCGAAGATCGTGACAAGCGAGGTCGGGCGTCGATACCGTCGGGTACGGCGGAGGTGGAACCGGTCGAACGGGTTGTGGACATGGTGGCCGAAATGCTCAGAAGTTGGCCGCTGCCAAATCTTCCCACTGTATTGGACGCGCATGAAATGGAGGTCGCGACCCTGCTGGACGGAATGTCTGGTCTAGGGGTGCCCTTCCTGGCTCGGATCGACGGGGGGGTCGCGCTCGAGGTCGTGGATCCGGCGCTGACCGGTCATAGCCGAGCGATCATGACCGCGCAGGAGATCATGCGGGTGGGGCGGCGAATTCGGCACCAACTGGCTCCCGTCCATCGGACCGCGGCGGATCGTCGCGTCGTGGTCGTGCGGGTGTCGTTGCCTTCCAGGGGGCGGGACAGGCCCCTGGCTGTAGTCGGAATCGATACCGAGGGGCAGCGCGACCTCGGTCGGCTCTGGCTCACCGATATGGTCGACGTGGCTCCCGCCGAACTGCTGCGACTACGCGGTTTGGCGCAGCGAGTCGATCAGGATCTGATCGACATCGCGCAGCCGGTGGGAATCTCGGACTACGCAGGGCGCTCGTTCAGCGGATGGCACCGTCACATCACCCTCGCGTCGGCCGCTCATGCCGTCGTCGCCATGAAAGCCGCGGCAGCTGGTGCGTCGTCTCGCGACGGACGGCTGGATTGCGCTTCCGAGCCGATGAAATCGGTTCTCGAAACAGAGCGGCAACGAAACGTGTGGCAAATATGTGGAGACGTAGGTAACTAATTTGTCTGATAATACTGCTGCAGCCGATCTCGACTTTTCTGAGGTGTTCACACCGGAGTTCTTTCAGAATCCATATCCATGCTACGCATGGCTGCGCGACAACGCTCCGGTCTACCCGGCTACGATTCCGTTCACGAATGTCAGAGTTTGGTTGGTGAGTAGGTATGCCGATGTTCGGGATGGCTTCGCCGACCCGCGGCTGAGCAGCGATTACCACACCGCTCTTCCTGAGTTTCATGCGGCCGGCCTCGCGTTCGGGGCCGGAACCGTCGGAGAGCGCACCATGCTGAACCTGGATCCACCGGACCATACTCGGCTCCGCGGACTCGTTTCGGGGACGTTCACCGCGGCGCGGATCGCACAGTGGGATGCCGCCATTCGCGCAACGGTCGATGAACTGCTCGACGCACTGCCGGCCGGCGAACCCGTCGATGTGATGGAGCGGATCGCTACGCCGCTGTCGATCCGGACGATCTGCATGGTTCTCGGCGCGGAACCGGGTGACGAGGCCGAGCTGCGCCGGTGGGCCGACCTCGTCTTCACTGCCGATCCCGCGGAACTGGCACAGGTACCCAAGGCCATCGCCGACCTGCTGGATTATGCGGACGAGTTGGTGACTCGTAAACGGAAGCTGCCGGGCAAAGACCTGCTGTCCGCGTTGATCACTGCCCGTGATCATGGGGGCGAACTGAGCCCAGATGAGCTCGTTGCCACCGCTATGGGGCTGATGGTGGCTGGGTATGAGAGCACTATCAGGCTGATCGGCGACATGCTGCTCGCGCTGCTCGACCACCCGGACCAACTGGCCGCGGTACGTGATGGCAGGTGCACCGTGGCAGACGCGGTCGAGGAAACGCTTCGCTACGACGGACCGCAGATCAGTTCACTGTGGCGTTTCACGACAGAGGACATGGAGATCGCCGGCACCACGATTCCGGCACGCGAGCCGGTGCTGCTGCTGGTCGGTTCGGCACATCGAGACGAGTCGCGGTATCCGAACCCGGACTCGTTCGATATCAGCCGAGAGGACAAGCGGCACTTGGCGTTCGGGCACGGCATTCACCGTTGTCTCGGAGCGGCACTTGCCCGGCTGGAGAGCAGGATATTGCTCGAATCGTTGCTGGCCCGCTTTTCCGGTCTGGCGCTGGCCGTGCCGCGCGGCGAGATCCGATACAAGCCCTCGCTCGTGGTCCGCGGACCGGGCGAACTACCACTCGTGTTCCGGCACTGAGCGAAAGCTGCATTGACGCCCGACCGGCCTGCCCAGTCGCGTTCAGAATCACTTCACCAGGAGGCTTCATGATCATCGCCATTGGTCTGTATCAAGGGTTCACCGCTCTGGACGCGATTGGTCCGTATCAGGTGTTCACGACTGTGCCGGGTGCCGAGGTCGTGTTGTGTGCCGCCGAAACAGGCATGCTCGATGATGACCACAACCTGCTTCACCTGCGGATCGATGCCACCTTCGAGGAGATGCCTCGTCCCGACATTCTCCTGATTCCGGGCGGGCCGGCCTCACTCTCGCTCGCGAGGGATCGTGCCCCGATTGTTGACTGGGTCCGCAACGCTCACCCGCACACCACCTGGACCACCTCGGTATGTACCGGATCGCTCATCCTGGGAGCCGCGGGGCTGCTTGGGAACCGGGCTGCCGCCACGCACTGGTTCTTTCGCGACGAACTCGCCAAGTATGGTGCGCAACCGACTGAACAGCGTGTCGTCATGGATGATCGAATCGCCACCAGCGCAGGATCCGCGGCGGGCATCGATCTCGCGCTGACGCTCGCTGCCGAATTCGCGTCCCCCGAACTCGCGCAAGGCATCCAGCTTGCGCTGGAATATGACCCCCGGCCTCCATTCGACTCGGGCACACCGAACAAGGCAGCCGAACCGATCGTCAAAATCGTGTCGTCCATGCTTGACAACTTCGCAAACGAGTACGGTCGCGCGACTGCCGCATGCAAGGATCTACCAGGCAAGGCGGGGGCGTGATCCGGCCTCTGGTCCGTGGTCGAAACCGTGAACATTCCCCCTGCTGAACAAAGAACTAGGGCCGCCTCCGCGGATCGCAGTGAAATCTCTGGCTTCGGGCACGCACACGCCAAGGTGATCTTGATGGGCGAACACACTGTCGTCCACGGCGCTCCCGCGATCGCGATCCCCTTGCCCACTTTGCTGGCGCGAGCATTCGCCCGCCCTTACCGTTCGGATATCGACTCCCGAAGTCTTTCCGATGGACACTTCAGGTTCGTCGCGGGATCGGCCGACCATCAGGGTTCTGGGCCCCAGATCGCGGTCGAAGCAGCGATGCGGCAATGGGGCATCACCGAATCGGCTGTCGAAGTCATTGTGGAATGCGATATTCCGGTGGCCCGCGGGCTCGGCTCCAGTGCCGCGTGTGCCGGAGCCGCGGTGCGTGCCGTCGCCGATTTCTACGGCAAGGTACTGGATCCGGGCAAATTATACGACTTTGTGCAATGCGGCGAGCAGGTGTCCCATGGGCGAGCGAGTGGCATCGATGCCAGTGCAGTACTTGCGTCCGCGCCGATCTGGTTTCATCAGGGCGTCGCGCGGCCGGTATATTTCGGAGTAGATGCCGCCCTGGTGATTGCGGACACGGGGGTGCCGGGCCGCACTGATCACGCGGTTGCCGGCGTGCGCCGCGCCCTCGACCGTGACCCCGTGCTCGCCGAACGCCTGATCGGCCGAGCGTCCGGCCTGGTCCACGCCGCTGCCATCGATCTCGCTGCCGGACGTGCTGAACCGTTGGGCCTGGCGATGCTCGACTTCCAAGAACTGCTCTTCGAACTCGGCGTCAGCAGCCCGGAGATCGAGAATCTCGTGGTCGCTGCGCTCTGTGCGGGCGCGGACGGCGCCAAGCTCACGGGTGCCGGCATGGGCGGTTGTGTACTCGCCCTTGCTTCGATCGACTCCGCACCTGCGGTGAGCGCGGCACTGCGCTGCGCTGGTGCCGTGCAGACCTGGACAGTCCATCCCCACCACATCTGCTGACGTACCCAACTGAAGGGAACCACCGATGATCGCCGACCGCAAAGACGACCACGTCCGCCACGCCGTGAACCACCAACGCCAGGCCATCGGCATCAGCGACTTCGACTCCGTCACCTTCGTCCATCACGCGCTCGCCGGCATCGACGCCGACGAGGTGTCCCTCGCCGTCGACGTCGCCGGAAAGCGGTGGGGTACACCGCTCTATGTCAATGCGATGACCGGAGGCAGCACCAAGACGGGCGAGATCAACCGTCAACTCGCTGTCGCCGCCCGTGAGACGGGCGTCCCCATCGCCTCCGGGTCGATGAGTGCCTATTTCCGCGATCCCACGGTCGCGGACACCTATCGGGTGCTGCGGCAGGAGAATCCGCACGGTTTCGTGATGGCCAATGTGAACGCCAATGCCACCGTCGACCAGGCTCGCAGCGCCATCGACCTCCTCGAAGCCGACGCGCTGCAGATCCACCTCAACGCGGTGCAGGAAGTGGTCATGCCCGAGGGTGATCGTTCGTTCGGGGCGTGGGCGCGCCAGATCGAACGCATCGTCTCCGGCACCGCCGTCCCAGTCTTCGTCAAAGAAGTCGGTTTCGGCCTGAGTAGGCAAACCGTCACCTGGTTGCGCGACGCGGGCGTGTCCGTGGCTGATGTAGGTGGTCGTGGTGGCACCAATTTCGCGCGCATCGAGAACGATCGACGAGTAGGCGGTGACTTCGCGTTCATCGAGAGCTGGGGCCAGTCCACCCCGAAAAGCCTGCTCGACTGCGCCGATATCGGTGGGATCGACATCGCGGCCTCCGGTGGCATCCGCTCACCCCTGGACATCGCGCGCGCACTTGCGCTGGGCGCCAACGCGACCGGTGTCGCGGGGGCCTTCCTGGAAACGCTGATGAGCCACGACACCGCCGCTCTGGTCGACAAGATCAGGACCTGGCACGACCAGTTACACACCATCCTCACTGTGCTCGGCGCGCGCACCCCCGCCGACCTCGCCGGGGCCGACCTACTCATCACCGGTGACGTCGAGACCTTCTGCCGGCTGCGCGGCATCGACGTCGCAGCACTCGCCCACCGGAGCCACTGGTGGCGCGAATCCGAAGACCGAGAAGGAGTCACCCATGAGTGACATGCCGCGCGTGCTACGGCTCGATCTCGGGCAACGACTGCACCGACAAGAAGGCCACCAGGAGCAACGGGACACAACGATGACCACAACCCCGGTCGGTATCCACGACCTTTCGTTCGCCACCACCCATTACGCCCTCGATCACGCGGTGCTCGCCGAGCGCCTCAGTGTCGACCGTGACAAGTTCTACCTCGGCATCGGCCAGGAGAAGATGAGCGTCGCCGCCGCCGACGAGGACATCGTCACCATCGCCGCGGCCGCCGCGGCACCGATCCTCGAGCGCCACGGCACCGACAACATCCGCACTGTGCTGCTGGCCACCGAAACCGGTGTAGACCAGTCCAAAGCCGCTGCGCTGTACTTGCATTCGCTGATCGGGCTGCCCAATGCCGCGCGGGTGGTCGAGTTGAAGCAGGCGTGCTACGGCGGCACTGCCGGGCTCCAGTTCGCCGCGGGCTTGATCGCCCGCGATCCGGCCCAGCGTGTACTGGTCATCGCCGCCGACATCGCCAAGTACGAACTCGACAGCCCCGGTGAACCGACCCAGGGCGCGGCGGCGGTCGCGATGCTGATCAGCGCCGACCCGGCGATCCTGCGCCTGGACACGCCATCGGGGCTCTACAGCGCCGACATCATGGACTTCTGGCGTCCGAACTACCGCACCGCGGCCATCGTGGACGGCAAGACCTCGGTCAACGCCTACCAGAAGGCCGCCCAGGAGGCGTGGAGCGACTACCGCCGCCAGGGTGGGCGCGAGCTGAGTGAGTTCGCGGCGTTCTGTTACCACCAGCCCTTCACCAAGATGGCGTACAAGGCGCATCGGCATCTGCTCGAAAGTCAGGGCCACAGTGTTGATGCGGCCCGGATCGCGGCCGCGATCGATGACACCACGATCTACAACCGGACTGTCGGCAACAGTTACACCGCTTCGCTGTATCTGGGCCTGGCCTCGCTGCTCGACCACGCGGGCGATCTCACCGGCGAGGCGCTGGCGATGATCAGCTACGGCTCGGGCAGTGTGGCCGAGTTCTTCGGTGCCACTGTGCAGCCGGGCTATCGTGAGCATTTGCGTACCGAGGCCAATCGCGCTGCGATCGAGTCGCGTGAGTTGCTCGATTACGACCGGTACCGGGAACTGCACGAGGCCGTGTCCCCGACCGACGGCGCGTACCACGCGATGCCGGAGCAGACGCGCCGCCCGCTCCGGCTGGCCGCCGTTTCCGGCCACAAACGCATCTACGAATTCCGTTGAGGTCACCCGAATGAACAATGTCCCGGTCGTGACGGCCGAACGCAAGCAGCGGGTGCTGTCGGGCATCCAGCCCACCAGCGACTCCTTCCACCTCGGCAACTACCTGGGTGCGCTGCAGTACTGGGTACGGATGC
>NZ_JBHSDL010000017.1:0-981 GCF_042650145.1 Nocardia halotolerans
CTAGGTCATGTCTCCCAATCGAGTTCTCGGTTCTCGCCCGATAGATGGCCAGGTCGGGCATCATGTTCGCCGTGGCGGCAACTGTCGGTGATCGGCATCAGGTTCTGACGGACAACCAGTGGGAACTGCTCGAGCTGCTGTTACCGAAATCCGATGGCCGCGTGGGTCGTAACTTCTCCAACAACCGCCAGGTCGTGGAGGGAATGTTGTTCCGGTTACGGACCGGGATGCCGTGGCGGGACCTTCCGGAGGTCTTCGGTCCGTGGCAGACGGTATGGAAACGGCACCGCCGGTATGCCGCCGACGGCACCTGGGATCGGGTGCTGGTCGCGTTGACTGCGTTGGCGGACGCGACCGGGAATCTGGATTGGGTGGTTTCGGTCGATTCGACGATCGTGCGGGTTCATCAACACGGCGCCAACACCCGTCGTAGTGGTGGCGGGGTGGCCGGCCCGGATGGTGAGTTATGAGCCGACTGATCACGGGATCGGCCGGTCTCGGGGCGGGTTGACTACCAAAGCCCATCTGGCCACCGACGGCAACGGTCGCGGTCTGGCGGTATTGATCACCGCGGGTCAGGCCGCAGATTGCCCGGTGATGCCCGCGGTGCTCGACGCGATCGCGGTCCCGCGATTGGTTGGTGGTCCGCCGCGCCGGAATCCTGACCTGGTCCTGGCCGACAAGGCGTATTCCTCGGCGGCGAATCGAGAACTGTTGCGGAGCAAGCGGATCGTGGCGGTGATCCCGCAACGGTCTGATCAGGTCGCCAACCGGAAACGTCGAGGTCGTGCCGGTGGACGCCCGCCCGGGTTCGACTCGCAGGCCTACAAGGGTCGCAATGTGGTCGAGCGGGCGTTCAACAAGGCTAAACACTGGCGTGGTGTCGCGACTCGTTACGACAAGCTGGCCTGCACCTACCGAGCCGGGATCGTCATGGCCCTTACGGTCGAATGGTTGAAGCTATTGGGAGACATGACCTAG
>NZ_JBHSDL010000018.1:0-19385 GCF_042650145.1 Nocardia halotolerans
GGATCGATACCCGCATCCTCGAACGCCTCCCACACCCCCTCCAACAACAACCGCTGCTGCGGATCCATCGCCAACGCCTCACGCGGACCGATACCGAAGAACCCCGCGTCGAAATCCGCAGCACCCGGCAGGAACCCACCCGACCGTGCGTAGGAGGTGCCGGAATGATCCGGATCAGGGTGGTAGAGCGCCGCGAGATCCCAACCACGATCGGTGGGAAACTCACTGATCGCGTCTTCCCCGTCGGACACCAACTGCCAGAGTTGCTCGGCCGAGTTCGCGCCACCGGGGTACCGGCAAGCCATCCCGACCACGGCGATGGGTTCGTCGAGATCGGCCCGCGTCGCGGTGGGCGTGGCCTCGACACGACTCGACGGATCGGCTCGCTCGAGCAGGTGGCGAGCCACCTGCGCCGGAGTCGGATAGTCGAACAGGAGTGTGATCGGCAGCTCGACTCCGCTTGTCTCCGAGAGCATTCGAGTCAGTTCGACGGCTGCCAGCGAGGTGTATCCGTAGTCTCGATACGCCCGGTCGGGGTCGACGGATTCGATCTCCTGGCCGATCAGATCCGCAGTTTCGGACCGCACCATGTGCAGGACAACGGCGTAGCGTTGCGCGGCGGGCATCCCCGCCAAACGCTCGGACAGCGACGAGGACGGATACGCGTCAGCGGTCATGGGAGCTCCACGTGGTTGGTCAAACGATTTGCCCGCGAATCAGGCCTGGGTAGCGGTCCTGGGCGGCAAGCAGGGCGGAGAGCCCCTTCGCGCCGAGATAGCAGAACGGTTCGGGCGGGTAGGGCTTCTCTTTGCCGTTCACGAACAGCAGGTTCGTATAGGTGGTGTCGCGACGCAAGATCAGGTCGCGCAGCACCTTTCCAGCCGCGTGCGTGAGCGCGATGCCGTTGCCACAGTAGCCGTGACCGTAGAAGACACCATCGCCCAGCGTCCCGACGTGCGGAATGATTTCCCGGGTCATCGCCACGGCACCGCCGTAGGTATGACTGAACCGGACATCACGCCACTGCGGGAAATAGCGCTCCAGCACGGCGCGCAGCGCGGCGGTGGCGGCCGGACTATCGATGTACTTGCTCTCGTCCATGCCACGACCGAAGTGGTATTCGACCTTGCCACCACCGAACAGCAACCGATTGCCCGCGGTCAGACGCCCGAACACGATGAAATTGCCCGCTTCGACGAATCCCTCACGATCGGGCCAGTTCACCTGTGCCAACTGCTTGTCGGTGAGGGGTTCGGTGACCGCGGCGTAGCTCCACACCGGAGCGACTTTGTGCTTGAACTGCGAGAACTGATGCTGATAGGCGTTGGTGGCCAGGAGCACATTGGGAGCGGTGACCCGCGCGAGCGGCGTCGTGGCGACATGTCCGCGCGATGTGCGGTTCACCTCGAGTACCTTCGTCGACTCGTGGACGTGCACGCCCATCTCGGTGACCACCCGATGCAACCCCCGCGCGAGTTTGTGCGGATTGATCAGTGCCCCGCCCACTTTGAAGGCTGCCTGGATCGCCGGTGAACCGATCCGCTCCTGTGCGGCGGCGGCGTCGAGCAGCTCGATCGCGGACCCGGACCCGAACTTCCCGATGAGATCAATATCGCGTTCCAGCATTGCGCGCTGCGCCTCGTTGGTCGCGACCTGGAAGTAGCCGGTGCGCTCGAATTCTGCGTCCACACCGTGCTTACGACAGAATCGGTCGAGTTCGAGCATCGACTTTCCGATCACGGCGTAGGCGAGTTTGGCCCGTTCGGCACCGAACCGGTGGACCAGCGCGCTGAGACTGTGCCCGATCGTCGGCGTCACGAATCCGTCGTTGTGGCCCGACCCACCCGCTCCGGCGAACTCGGACTCCAGAATGTGGATGTCCATCGACGGATCGGCCTGTTTCAGGAAGAAGGCAGTCCACATGGCGGTGTACCCACCGCCGACGATCACCAGATCGCATTCGACATCCTCGCGCAGCGCCGGGCCAGGAACAACGTGTTCGGTCTCCCGCCAATAGATTTCGTGCTTCGCTTCGAATGCGCGGGTATTGCCCGACTTGGCGCCGGCCGACTGTGTACCTACCATCGCTGTCTCCTCATACCCGTTCGAAAATCAAGCGCCCGAGGCCGAGATGGCGCTTCTCGAACGCGTCGGCGGCCGCATTGAGGTACCGCTCGTAGTTCTCGACCACTTCGGGGCCCACCATCTGTTCGGCGAGGCCACGATCGGCGAGCATGCGCCGGTTCCACTCCCGGCAGGTGCGCGCGTAGTGGTCGGCGTCGTTTCGCACCCAGACCACGTCGAACAGGCGTTCGCTGGCTTCGAATATTTCTGAAAGCCACGGCAGTTCGGATTCCGGAAAGATCGTGTCGATCATGAACAGCAGATCGCGGACGGTCTGCCGATCCATGCGGGTGTTGTTCCCCTTGAGCATCGTCTGCAGTGCGAGCCGACCACCCTGCGGTAGCCAGTCGCGGCAGCGCAGGAAGAACTCGCGATACGCGGCTATTCGCTGCGGGCGGAGCAGACCCATGTCGGTGAAGTGCTCGAAGGCTCCGATCGAGATGACGGCGTCGTACGGTGCGGGCGGGCGGTGCTCGACCCAGTTCTGCACGCGGACGTCGTAGCGGCCGTCGGCCCAGCCGGCGACCGAATCCGCCTGGGCCTGGCTCAGCGTCAGGCCGACCACCTGCTCGACGTCGTGCTGCTCGACCAGTCGACGCAACAGTGCGCCCCAGCCGCTGCCCACGTCGAGGACCCGGCGTGCGCCGACAGCGCGCGACTCCCGGATCAGCAGATCATGTTTGCGATCCTGGGCGGCCTCGAGTGTGTCCTGTGCGGCGCTGCCGTGCGGATCCGTCCACAGGCCGCACGAATAGGTCAACGAGGAATCCAGCCACAGCGCGTAGAACTCGTTGCCGATGTCGTAGTGGCTCTGGATCGCCTGCGGGGACGCACCCCGATAGTCCGATTCGACGTTCATCGCGCACCCGCTCCCCGGCTTGATTCGACCACTCGGTTCAGCCGCTCCATCCGGGCGGCCAGGGTGATCCGCCCCTCGAGATGGAACGGGGGCGGCTGCCGGCCGTCGGTGTCGGCGAACCCGTAGCGGACCGCGAGATCCCCGACGGCCAGCCGCTGTCCGGACTGCTCGCCGATCTCCGGTTCGACGGCCAGATGCGCGATCGCCCGCCCCACGTATTCCGGGGAGTGCACGACCTGCGCGGGTCCGTCGCCCAGCAGTTCCCAAGCCGCCTCGACCCGTTCGGTGCGCACGAATCCGGGATGCACGGCGACCGCGCCGACACCGTGCTTGCGTAGCTCGTAGGCCATCCCGACCACCATCCGGTCCGAGGCCGACTTGCACACGTCGTAGGCCGTCTGTCCGAGGTAGACGTCGCCGTCGGTGAACGACACATTGACGATCAGCCCACTGCGCTGCGGGATCATCAGTGGCGCAGCCAATCTCGAAGCCACGAACTGCCCGCGCAACGATCCGGCGAAGAGCTCCCAGCGCCAGGGTGGTTGCTTCCAGAACGGCGCGTCGAATTTCGCCTCCGGCCACCGCTCGTAACCCGACCAGGCATTGTTCACCAACAGATCCAACTTGCCATCGGACTCGGCGACCTCGGCGAACAACTTCTCGGTGTCGGCGTCGTCAGTGTGATCGCAGCGTATCGCCACGCCGAGTCCGCCGCGCGCGGTCACTGCGTCGGCGGTGTCGTCGATCGTGCCGGGCAGCCCCTCGGTGGTCGGTTCACCCCGGACGCTGCGCCCGGTCACATACACTTTCGCACCCGCCTCACCGAGCGCCAGCGCGATGCCGCGGCCCACACCGCGGCTCGCACCGGTCACGATCGCGACCTTGCCGCCCAAATCGGGTGGCTGCCAACCATTGACGGTGTCCATCACGCTGATTCCTTCCGATCGGATTCGAGCCGAGAGGTGGCCCAGTACTCGAGCGTGCGCCGATAAGCGTCGCGGTCGCTGACCTCCGGAACGCCGAACTCGGCGCGTAGTTCCGGCAGCGAGCTGGGCAGTACCCCACCACAGGCGTGGGTGACCTCGCTCGTATCGATGAGCACCTGGAGGAACTTCCGCGAGATCGGCGCGATGCGTTCCAGCGCGAGGGGCAGCGGCTGGGTCGGATCCACCACCGGGGCCGGCGCGACTACTCGGCCGAGCGTGGCCGCGTGGTCGACCATGATCTGCTGTGCCTCGTCGACGCTCATCGCCTCCGCGCCGTAGGTCTGCCACCACACTCGGCCGAGCGCACCCGCCTCGACTGTTCTGGCGATGGCGTGTGCGGTCACGTCCAGCGGCACGAAGTCCATCAGATTGCCGGGATGCAACGGAAAGTACGGTGCTTTGCCGCGGCAGAACCATCCGGACAGCTGCTGCACGATCTGCGGCCTACTGCTGGCGCCGGTCGCCGAGTCGCCGATGATGTTGGTGGGCCGGTGAATCGCGTACGGCAGTCCACTGTGCGCCACCAACTGCTCGGCTTCCAACTTGGACCAGATGTAGGGGGCAACCACATTGCCCGGGCGCAAATCCTCGATCCGGCCGCGCTCCAGTGCGTGCACGAAGCAGGAGCTGATCAGGTGGATCGGTGCGGCCGCCGCCTGCGCGAGCTCGACGACCCGTGCCGTGCCGTCGATATTGATGCCCTGGTAGACCTCGCGGGGCTGCCCCCACTCGGTCAGCGCGCCCGAATGGACGATCACGTCGACACGTTCGGCCAGTTCGGCCCATCGCCACTCGCTCAGGCCGAGCCGAGGTTGCCGCAGATCCGCCTGGAGGACCTCGTCGGCCTCGGGAACGTCGGTATCGGAGTGGGCGAGACCGACGACGTGGAAACCGCGGAGTTCGGCGGCGACCGCACGTCCGACCACACCGGAGACTCCGGTGAGCAGCGCGGTGCGCGGACCGTCGGATCGGAGAGACATCGCCTCACCCCTTTGCCAGGTCGATGACGGCCAACGGATCGAATCGTCCAGCTTCGAACAGGTTCCGGCAGCGATGCCGCTGGATCTTGCCGGTCGGTGTCTTCGGCAAGCTGTCGCGATCGAGGAACACGCATTCGTCCAGCGCGACGGCGGCCTTGGCCATAGCCACCTCGGCGGCCGCCGAGGCGACCTCGTTGTAGTCGGCTTGCTTGCCGTTGACCTCGATGAACAACATCAGTCGTTGCCCCGATCCGGCGTGGTGAGCGACCAGTGTCGAGCAACCACGGCGCACACCCTCGATCCCGTCGACGACGCTTTCCACTTCGCGCGCGTATACCTTGCGACCGGCGATCGAGATGAGATCGTCGGTGCGCCCCACCGGATAGAGATGCCCGTCCTTGACGAATCCGAGGTCCGCGGTGTGCAGCGCGCCGTCACGGAAGGTTTGCGCACTACGGCTCTCGTCGGCCCAGTAGCCCACTGCCGTGCTCGGTGAGCGCACCACGATCTCGTCGAGCCGACCGCTGCCCGACTCCACCAGCTCGACCCCGGTACACGGCACACCGGCGCTGACCACGGCGGCGCCGAGCGGGTCGTCCGGCTCGACCTCGATCAGTTCGGAGTCGGCCAGCGCGGTGGCATCCACCACGACCCGCCGCCACGGCTCCTCCCCCTTCGGCATCGCGGTCACCGCGAGTGTGGCTTCAGCCAGACCGTAGGCGGGAACCAGACCGTTCGGCCGTAATCCGTACGGCGCCAGCGATTCCGCAGCGAAGGTCAGTGTCTCCCAATCGATCCGTTCGGCGCCGATGATGCAGTTCTCGACCGCACCGAGCCCGCCGGCGGGCATCCGCTTGGCTCGGCGGGCCGAGCGTGCAGCCAGATACAGACTGGTGTTGGTACCCGCGCTGGATCGGCCACCGAACTCCGCCATGTCCGAGAACCAGGTGGCCGGAGCGAAGGTGAACCGTTCCGGGGTGGACAGATACAGCGAGAAGTCGTTGGCCCAGGACGAGAGGAGCCCACCGAACAGGCCCATGTCGTGCGAGAGCGGCAACCAGGAGACGAACACGTCGCGATGGGGGCGGGCATCGATCAGATCGGCGATGATGTCGAGCTGCGCCGCGATCGCCCGCGGCGTGAGTACACACCCTTTGGGCGAACTCGTGCTACCCGAGGAGTACTGGATGAAAGCGATGTCGTCGTCGCCGGGCGGCGCGACAGGCACCCGACCGGTACCGGCGAACGACTCCCAGGACCGGAATCGGAAGCGCGCGGTCAGCGAATCCGGGAGCAACGCCAGCAGATTCGCCTCGATCAGGAAGACCACCGGCTCCAGCTGCTCGCCGATGACCGTCAGCTGCGCAGCGTACTCCTCGAAGGTCATCCCGCGGGCCGGGACCGGGAGCGATGCCACCGAACCACCGGCGAACCACACGCCGAGCAGCCCTTCCACCACGTGTGCGCTGTTGGTGAGCACAGCCGCCACCCGGGTTCCGGGTCGAACGCCCGCGTTGCGCAAACCCGCAGTGGTTGCCTCGGCAGCGCGGATCACCGCGTCCCAGCTGGTCTCCTGATAGCGGTTGTCGGCCCAGCAGTGCAGAGAATTTCGGAGCGGCCGGTCGGTACCGGTCAGCCGGTCCCACAGTCCCGGCCCGGAACGTCCTTCATTCGACATCGGCAGCTCCGTCGCGCTGAGGTTGCTCGGCCAGCGGTTTCGGCGGAGCGGCCGGCGCGAGCCGACCACCGCCGACACGCGCCAAACCTGCCGCACGGGCTTCGATGCGGTCGTTCGGGATGCGTACGACGTCCCATGCCAGACCGGTGACTTCCAGCGCCCGGATGAACACCGCGGTGAGATCGACCTCCCACCAACGCATCCCGTGGAAGGCGGCCTTCGGGAAGGCGTGGTGGTTGTTGTGCCAGGCCTCACCGAACGACGGGAGCGCCAGCCATGCCACATTGCGCGACTCGTCGGGCGTCTCGAATCGGCGTCTGCCGTAGTAGTGACCGATCGAGTTCACGGCGTAGGTCACGTGATTGGCCAGAAAGATCCGCACGAGTCCACCCCAGAGCGCACCTGTGAGGAACCCCTGCCAGGTCTGAGTCAGCGCGAGCCCGATCAGGCCGGGTAGCACGATGCCAGCGATGACAATCTCCACGAAGTGCAGCGAGATGAACCGAACGTCCTTGTCCCGGGCCAGGTCCGGGCAGTACCGGATCGGATCGGAAGTGAGGTCCTTGTCGAACAGCCAACCCAGATGCGAGTGCCACAGGCCACGCAGCGCACCGCGGATGCCGGGGGCGTGCTCGAGATAGGGACTGTGCGGGTCACCTGGTTTGTCGGCCACTCGATGGTGGCGCCGATGATGCGCACACCAGATCAGTGCCGGGCCCTGTCCCGCGATCGTGCCCGCTACGGTCAGCAGGATCTTGATCGGGCGCGACGTACCGAACGAACGGTGCGTCAGCAGCCGGTGGTACCCGGCCGAAATTCCCAGAATGGCAATCGAATACATGATCGCCAGGGCAATCAGGTCCGAGGGGCCGACGTACTTGTTCCAGAGCAACACGATCGCGGCCACGACACCGACGAGCGGGAGTAGCGACGAGGCGAGGATGAATCCGTAATGGTCACGCCCGTCCACCGGTCTGTCCTTCCGCCACGGTCGCTCTGTCTGTCAGCGCCTCGTTTCCCAGCCGGATCAGGTCACCCAGTGTCTTCGCATCCGCGGAACGAGCTGGATCGAACTCGAGCTCGTGCTCTTCCTCCAAGCTGAACACCACCTCCGCTATCTGCAGGCTGGACAACCCGAGGTCGCGCAATTCAGACGTTTCGTCGATGACGATGTCCTTGCTCTGCTTGCCCCGCATCTGGCGGCGGATAAGGGCCTCTACTTCGCCGATCGTAATCAATGTAATTACCTCCTGAATCGACTCACGCGACCGGGACTCGCGGCATATCCGCACCATCAGTCAGCCGATCTGAATCGGCACCTCCGCATAGGAGTCGATAACTGTGGAACCCCATTGATAATTTCGAGTTCGCCGGTAAGCGCCGCATTTCCACGTCCGGACACACAGCAATCTACCTGGGGCTCGGCGTCACCGTAAACCTCCGGCCCGAGCGCTCGCGGCCGGCCCTGCAATCTCCCGACGCCGGGAGATCCTCCCGGCGTCGGGAGATTTGAGCCGGCCAACCCCTACCACTTACCGTGAAGAAGTGGCTGGTCCGCGCGTTGTTTCACCCAGCGTGCCCGACACGAAGCGGGCCACGACAAAGCGAAAGGGGAGCGGTGGCTACGCGAGCGCCGCGTAGCCACCCGAGGTGATTCATGGCTGATCAGATCGATGTTTCCGACGAGTTGATGGCGTATGTCCGCACTACGTCTCTGCGTGAAGACCCGGTGCTGCGCGAACTCCGGGAGATCACCGCGAACCTGCCGCTCGGCACCGCGATGCAGCTCATGCCCGAAGAGGGGCAACTACTCGCGCTCTGTGTCAAGTTGTGCGGGGCCGCGCGCGTCGTCGATATCGGCACTTTCACCGGCTACAGCGCGCTGGTCATGGCGAAGGCGCTGCCCGTCGGTGGCACGCTCATCACCTGTGACAGTTCGAGACGCTGGCTCGATATCGCTGAGCAGCACTGGCGCCGCGCCGGGGTAGCCGACCGCATCGAACCCCGCATCGGCGACGCGCACAAGACTCTCGCGGAGTTGACCGAAGAATTCGGGCCCGAGTCCGTCGACCTCATTTTCATCGACGCTGAAAAGACCGGCTATCCCGAATATTACGAATCCGCTGTCGCTCTCCTGCGACCCGGTGGGCTCATTGTCATCGACAACACTTTACTGCGCGGCCGGGTCATTGATCCCGAGGCGACCGATCCAGAAACCGAGGCCGTGCGCATTCTCAATGCGCGGATGTCCGACGATCCTCGGGTCGACATCGTACTACTGGTCGTAGCAGACGGTATAACACTTGCGCGAAAGCGATAGCCGAACATGGGAGGTTCGATGATCGACGGCATCACCGTATTCGGCGCCGGCGTAATGGGCTCAGGCATTGCCACGTTGGTAACGGGCCACGGAATTCCGGTCCACCTCGTGGACCCTGACGCCACCGCCCTGGATCGTGCCGGCACACTTGTCGCACAGCAACAGCGGCACGGTCAATTGCTCGGTTCGTTTCCGGGCGATACGACATTCGGTGACTTGACGACCGCTGAATCAACCGATGGCCGGATCGAATCGGCCATCGTCGTCGAGGCGATCACCGAGAACACCGACCTCAAGCGCGCGCTGCTCACCGAAGTATCTTCCGTGATCGCCGACGAGGCCCTGCTGATTTCCAATACCTCCAGCATTCCGATCGATGAGCTGGCCACGGCGGTGACCAGGCCCGGGCAGCTGGTGGGTATCCACTTCATGAACCCGCCATATCTGATCAAGACTTTCGAGGTGGTGCGCGGTCGGCAGACCGGCGAGGCGGCGATGACGGCGGTGACCGCCCTGCTCGACCGGCTCGGTCGGCGCAGCGTGGTGGTGCGCGATTCCCCCGGCTTCGTCACCAGCCGGCTGCTGCACCCGATGATCAACTCCGCGGCCCGGTTGGTCGGCACAGGTGTCGCTACCGCCGCCGAGGTCGACGCGCTGATGCAGGGCTGCCTCGGGCACCCGACCGGGCCGCTGCGCACGGCCGACCTGATCGGGCTCGACAACCTCGTCGACTCGCTGATCGTGCTGGCCGAGCGGCTCGACGACAACAGCTACCGCCCGTGCGAGGCGTTGCTGGAGAAAGTGCGCCGGGGCGAACTCGGCCAGAAGACCGGTGCCGGCTTCTACACCTACGACGGGATGGCGACATGACCAGCGATGAAATGACGACAACCGACTCAGTAACCGCGGACGAGGTGGCGCAGGCTCTGATCGCCTACCTCGAGACCAAGACCAAATCAGTGGTCACCACTGACCAGGACCTCGTCGAGACCGGCCTGTCGTCGTCGATGCTCGCGATGGAATTGGTGGTTTTCCTGGAAAGCAACTTCGATATCGCTATCGTCGGCTACGACCTCACCTTGGAGAATTTCCGGTCCGTCGCCCGGATGGTAGCGCTGGTGCTGCGCCTGCGTGCCGACGACGATCGTGATCTCGATGCCTGATCGGGTACTCGAGCAATACGCACCCCGTCCTGCCGGCCCGCGGTTGTCCGAGCTACGTGAACTGGTGCGTGGCACCATCGCAGGCCACGCCGACACGTGGGATACCGAAGGCGTCATACCGGTCGAAGTACTGCGTGAGTTGGGGCGCACGGGAGTGCTGTGCGCACAAGTGGATTCGGCTTACGGCGGCCTCGGCGCGACCAGCCTCGAGAACGGCGAGTTCACGGCCTTCGTCGGCGGACTGTGCAGTTCCACCCGCAGCGTGATGACCTCGCAGGGTATGGCGGCCTGGGCGATTCGACGACTCGGCGACCGGCGTCAGCGGCGCGAACAACTACCCGCGCTGGCCCAGGGAAAACTGGCGGCGGTCGCAATGTCGGAGCCGTGGGCGGGCAGCGACCTCGCTGCCATGCGCACCGAGCTTCGTCCCGAGGGCGACACGGTCGTGATCCACGGCCGCAAGTGCTGGACGACCGCGGCCGTATCCTCGGATCTGCTGGTCGTTTTCGGGCGCTACCAAGGTGGCGGTGCGGCCGTGCTGGTGCCGACGCGGGCGCCGGGGGTGCGGCTGCGCCCTGTGCCGGCTCCGGTCGGCTGCCGCGCCGCGGGCCACGCACATATCGATCTCGACGGTGTCCGCGTGCCCGCCGCCGACATACTCGGTGGCGGTGGTCCCTCGATCTCGCTGTTGGTGACGGCAGCGCTGTCCTACGGGCGATTTTCCGTCGCGTGGGGATGCGTCGGGATCCTGCGCGCCTGTTTGGCCGCGGCGGCCGGGCATGCCGTCACGCGCGAGCAGTTCGGGGTGACCATCAACCGGCATCAGCTCGTCGCGCGCCATCTCGCCGAACTCTATGTAGCCGAGCAGGCGGCGACGCGCTCCTGTGAACACGCCAGCCGGTGCTGGGACGACAACTCACCCGAGGTTGTCGCCGCCACTGTTCTGGCGAAGTACACCAGCGCCAGACACGCCGCCGCGGGTGCCGCGACGGCCATGCAGATACTCGCCTCGGCGGGCGCCGACGACCATGGGGTGGTGGCGCGCGCCTTCCGAGACGCCAAGCTCATGGAGATCATCGAGGGCAGCAACGAGATCTGCCAGTTGTTGCTCGCCGAACATGCGATCTCGAACACCGAACGTGACACCGTCGAAGGGCCGACCTCATGACCGCGCAATCCGCACCTGTCAAATGCCTCGTCTGGGATCTCGACAACACGCTGTGGGAGGGCACACTACTCGAGGGCGGCGCGGGCACGCCGTTCGAGACCGTGCGCCGCACCATCGAAACGCTTGACCGACGCGGCATCCTGAATTCGATCGCCAGCAAGAACGACTACGACCTGGCCTGGCAGCGTCTCGAAGAAGCCGGGCTGGCAGAGTATTTCGTGATACCGAAAATCGGCTGGTGGCCGAAGTCTCGTTCCGTCCGCGAGATCGCCGAGGCGCTGAAGTTCGCGCCCGCCGCTGTCGCCTTCGTCGACGACCAGCCCGCCGAACGGGCGGAGGTGCAATTCCATCTGCCCGAGGTGCGGTGCTACACCGCCGAACAGGTGGCCACTCTGACCACGCTCAGCGAATTCACCCCCGCGACGGCCACCGTCGATTCGCGGCAGCGCCGGCAGATGTATCAGGCCGGATTTCGCCGTGACGCGGAGCGCGACGGCTTCGACGGGCCCGACCACAGCTTCCTGCGGACACTCGAGCTGGAGCTGCGGATCGAGCGGGCGAGCGAGGCCGATCTGGCCCGGGTCGAGGAACTCACGGCGCGCACCACCCAGATGAACACCACAGGGGTCCACTACCCGGCACCGACCCTGCGTGGGCTACTCGATGATCCTCGCTACGAGGTGCTCGTCGCCACGCTGTCGGACCGGTTCGGCCCGTACGGCGCGATCGGCATCGTGCTGCTGGAAAAATTCGACACCGTTTGGCATCTGGAACTGTTCGCGACCTCGTGCCGCGTCGTCTCGATCGGTGTCGGTGGCGCGATCCTGGACTGGCTGTCCACTCAGGCGGCTCGCAACAACGTCCATCTGATCGCCGACTTCCGTGCGACGGACCGCAATCGGATCATGGAGGTCACCTACCGCTTCGCCGGGTACACCGACGACCCGTGCGACTGCCGGGCCGAACTCGCGACCGACGGACAGAGCCTCACCCGCCTGCACCTGCTACCGGCGGTGCACGAGCCGCCGACGACGCTGCGGCTCAGCTCCGTCCCTCTCTCTCCTGTTCAGCTCTCCGCCACCGACGGCACCCACCAGTAGGTCTCGCGCTGGAACGGATAGGTCGGCAGTCCCACGCGGGTACCACCGAACCCATCGAATATCGCCTGCCAAGCGATATCTGCTCCGGCGCAGTGCATCCGCGCCGCCACCTCGAGTGCGGTCCGGAGTTCGCCGGCCACCATCTCGATCGACCGGGCACCGCCGTGTGCGCGCAGCGCCGCCGTGATCGACGTGTCGTCCGGCGGCTCGCTCGACTGCCGCGCCCAGTACTCGGACGAACGCAGCACGGACGGATGCTCGCCGGTGCTCGTGACGAGCGGCACCTGTGGTTCCCGATACTCCACCGTGCCTGCCGGCATCGCCCGTTCCGATGCCCCCGACCCGCTCGGCACCCGAGTCTCGAGTGCTGTCCGCGCCGCCACCAGCTGACAAGCGTCGGCCAGGGACAGCACCCCCGCGACGTGGGCCGCGGCGATCTCACCGACGCCGTGCCCGGTCACCACTTCTGGCCGCATATTCCACGATTCGTAGAGTGCGTACACAGCCAGCTCCCGTGCGAAAAATCCTAGCTCTGTGGAGATTTCGGCGGCCGCTTCCGAACCGCCGGTGGCGGTCCGCACTACTTCGCCGAAGGCGCGGGCATACACCGGAAAGGCCAGCAGCGCGTCTGGGGACCCGAAGTCCGGCTCTGTCACGACGTCGGGGAAGACGAAGGCAATCCCGTGGTCGGGCCCGGCCGTACCGCGCATCACCGTCGCGGTGTCGGCACCATCGGCCAGGGCCGACACGGCGCAGATGAGCTCGTCCCGGCTGCCACCGAGAACGACGGCCCGCTGCGGGAAGTGCGAGCGTGTGGTCGCCAGCGAATAGCCGATGTCAACGGGCCGCAGCTCGGGATGGGCTCGTACATGGTCCAGCAGGCGCCGCGCCTGTGCGGCCAGCGCCGCCGGTGTCACCGCCGAAATCGGCCACGCGATGGACGCCGGCGCGGGCGCATCCGGCGGGGTGTGGGCGGTCTCGCGGTCGTCCGGCGGATACTCCAGCAGGATGTGCGCGTTGGTCCCCGAAATTCCGAAAGACGACACTGCGGCCCGGCGTGGACCGTCATTGGCCGGCCACGGCAGGTTCTGCGTCACCAGCTCCAGCGCCCCGCTCGACCAGTCGATGTCGGGTGACGGCTGTTCCACGTGCAGGGTCTTGGGTACCACTCCGTGCCGCATGGCCTCGATCAATTTGACGATGCCCGCGACGCCGCTCGACGACTGCGCGTGGCCGATATTCGACTTCACCGAGCCGAGCAGCAGCGGCCGATCGGCCCGGCGCGACCGGCCATAAGCAGCCAGCAGCGCGTTGGCCTCGATCGAGTCGCCGAGCCGCGTTCCCGAGCCGTGGGCGTCGATGACGTCGATGTCGTCGGGTGCCAGGCCCGCCTCGTCGAGTGCCTGCCGGATCACCCGCTGCTGGGTCTGCCCGTTCGGCGCGGCCAAGCCATTGGAGGCCCCGACCCGGTTGGTCGCCGAGCCGGGGATCAACGCCAGAATCGGATGGCCGTTCGCCCGTGCACGCGACACCCGTTCGAGCACGAGCAATCCCACACCCTCGCTCCAGCCGGTGCCGTCGGCACCGGCTGCGAAGGATTTGCAGCGGCCGTCCGGCGCCTGCCCGATCGAACGCGCGAATTCGGTGTACATGTGCGGGGTGGCGTTCACCGCCACCCCGCCCGCGAGCGCCAACTCGCTTTCGCCGAGGCGCAGCGATTGGCAGGCCATGTGGACAGCCACCAGCGAGGCCGAGCACGCGGTATCGACCGTGACCGCGGGTCCTTCCAATCCCAGCGCGTAGCCGATGCGCCCGGACATCACGCTGCCCGCGACACCGGTGACCAGATGGTCGTCGGGATCGTCGAAGATCGAGGCACCGGCCGCGTACAGACGATAGAACGCGCCCACATAAACTCCGGTTCGACTGCCCCGCAACGAGTGCGGGTCGATACCCGCCCGCTCGACAGCCTCCCACGCGGTCTCGAGCAGTAACCGTTGCTGCGGATCGGTGGCCCGTGCTTCCTCGGGCGTCATCCCGAAGAACTCTGCGTCGAAATCGCCTGCACCACTCAGGAATCCACCCTCGGCCTGCCGCAACAGCGCCACCTGGGCCGGGTCCGAGAACCAGCCGCGATCCAGCGGTGGCGCGGAGATCGTGTCCTGACCGTCGGCGACGGTGCGCCACAGATCCTGCGGCGATTCGATACCGCCGGGATAGCGGCATCCGACACCGACGATCGCGATCGGCTCCCGGGCCGTTGCCCGCACCTGCTGCAGTTGCGCACGGCACGATTGGAGTTCGTCGATGACTTTGCGAAGGTACTCCCGCAGCTTTTGCGTATTCTCGTCCACGCTGGCCTTCCTTTTCCGCACCGCGCCGGCGATGTGGGTCGATCCGGGTCCGGGCTAGGACAGCCCCAATTCGTCATCGACGAACTCGAACAATTCGTCGTCGGAAAGCTCGGCCAGATCGGCCGACTCGGCGTCGGCCCCCGGCGCCGACAGGCGAGCAGCGCCGACGAGTTCGGTCAAACGCCGCAGCGCCGCGAGGTATTCGTCGCTACCCGGATCGAGCCCGCGGAACCAGTCTTCAACGTGCCCCAGGTGACCCTCCCCACCCGCCGGAGACGCACCGTCACGGCGCGACACGATCTCCTGGTCGAGGAACAGCGCGAGCTGCTGCGGGGTGGGGTGGTCGAAAATGACCGTGGTCGGCAGACGGACACCGGTGGCCTCGGACAGTCGGCGCACGGTTTTTACCAGTGCGATCGAGTCGAAACCCAGCTCCTGAAAGGTGGCATCGAGAGCCAGCCGCGCCGGGTCGTCGTAGCCCACCGCCGCCGACGCGTGCGCGATCACCTGCTGCTGCAACACCTTACGTCGCGCGCGATCGGGCAACTCAGCCAGTCCGGCGATCACTTCGACCTCGTGCCCATCACCGGCCACCACCGGCGCAGCACCGGACAACTCGTCGAGGAATCTACTGTGCCGTCGCGCCGCGAACGCGGCGAGAAAGCTCTGCCATTCGATATGCGCCACCACCGTGGTGGTTTCGGCGTTGCCGAGTGCACGATGCAGCTCGCCGACCGCCCGGCCAGGTGTCATGCCGATGATGCCACGGCGGGCCAGTTCCCTACCTACGTCGTCCGATCCCATGCCGGCACCGGCCCACGCACCCCATGCCACGGCGGTCGCCGGAATCCCACGAGCGCGTAGTTCGTGAGCGAAGGCGTCCAGATAGGCATTCGCCGCGGCGTATCCGGCGAGCAGCCCGCTGCCCCAGACACCCGCGCCGGAGGTGAAAAGGACGAACGCGTCGAGGTGCTCGGGGTCGACCAGTTCGGCGAGGTTCCGCGCGCCGACGGTCTTTGCGTCCATGTCCTGTGCCAGGGTCGCCGGGGTGATCGCGTCGATGGCGAGCGGCGCGGAAATGCCCGCGCAGTGCACGACAGTGCGGACCGGTCGTCCGCTCTCCCGGGCTTGGTCGAAAAGCGCTGCCAGCGCGTCGAAGTCGGTGACGTCACAGGCCTCGATCGCGACGGTGAGACCGGTGTCGGACAGGTCGGTCAGCAGCTTCTCGGTATCTGACGACGATCCGGCGCTGCGGCCGGTGAGGATCAGATGGCGTACGCCGCTGGTGGCCAGCCACCGCGCGACGTGGGCGCCGAGCGCGCCGGTGCCGCCGGTGACGAGTGCGGTTCCGCTCGGCTGCCATGCCTGGGGGCCGGGGCCGCTCGACCGATCACGGCGCAGACGGCGGACGTAGCTCCCGTGCGCGCGCACGGCCACCTGGTCCTCGCCATCGCCGTTGCACAGCGCCGCAACTATCGCGTCGGAATCCAGTTCGCCCGGTTCGCGGGGAAGATCGAGCAGGCCACCCCAGCGATCGGGTAGTTCCAGAGCGGCGACCCGGCCGAACCCCCACAGTGCCGCCTGTGCGGGTAGCGCCGCCGCGTCATCGTCGGAGACCGACACCGCACCGCAGGTGGCCAGCCACAGTGGGGCGTCGAGCCCGATGTCACCGAGCGCCTGTACGAGCAGCACGGTGGCCACCGAGCCGAGGGTGACCGACGGGTGGTGCGAATGCGGGCGGTCATCGAGACCGAGCAGCGAGAGCACGCCGGCGGGCTCGGTGCCGCGGGCACGCACGCCCTCGATCGCTGTGGTCAGCGCAGCCCGGTGAGCGCCGTTGGTATCGCACTCCACAACAGTGGTGGGCAAATCGTTCTCATCGAGGGCGCGCAGACAGCCTCGCACCAGCTCATCCGCCGTGCCCGCCGCCGGAACGAGCACCAGCCATGGACCATTCGGCGACGGCCCGTCCGCGAAAGCCGTCGCGAGCCAATCCACCCGGTAACGCCAGGAATCGGTGCCTCCGCGGTGGCTGCCGTGCCAGTCCGACAGCAGCGTCATGGCGGTGCTGAGCGCCGCTCCGTGTTCGGCGGTGTCAGCGGCCAGCAATCGAGCGAATTCATCGATGTCGCCCCGCTCCACCGATTCCCAGAGCGCTCGCTCGGGCCCGACGGCCGTGGCGGCCAGCTCAACCGTGCCGTCGACCCAGTAGCGGTCGCGGTCGAAAGCGTAGGTCGGCAGCGCCACCCGCCGGGCATCACGGCGCGCGTACAACACCTGCCAATCCACCTCGACACCGGTGACGAATACTTCCGCCAGCGACGACAGAAACCGCTCCGCGCCCCCGTCTTCGTGGCGCAACGAACCCACCGTGCACACGTCGGCAGCCTCCACCCCGCCTGCCTCGACGACCTGGTCCACGGCAACCGTCAGCACCGTGTGCGGGCTGATCTCCACGAACGTGCGATACCCCAGCTCCACCATCGACCCCACCGCGACATCGAATCGCACCGGATCGCGCATGTTGCGGAACCAGTAGTCGCCGACGAGTTCGGCCCCTCCGGCCTCGGAGCCGGTGACCGTCGAATGGAACCGGACCGCACTGTCGTCGGCCACCAGTGCGTTCAGGGCCGCCAGCAGCGGTTCACGCACCACATCCACCTCCGGCGAATGCGACGCGTAGTCCACCGGGATCCATCGAACCCATACGCCGTCGGCCACACAGCTGTCGAAGACCTCGCTCAGGGCAGCCGCGGTGCCGGAGACGGTAACGGCCGCCGGGCCGTTCACCGCGGCGATCGACACTCCCTGCGGGCAGCGCCGCAGCCGCGCCCCGATACGATCCGCCGACTCGGCCACCGACAACATCCGCCCGTCGCCGCCGACGGCGACCACACGTTCGTGTACCAACCGGCTGCGCACCGCGACCACCCGCGCCGCGTCCGCCAGCGACAATCGGCCCGCTACACACGCGGCGGCAACCTCGCCTTGTGAATGCCCTACGACCCCGTCGGCACGCACACCCAGCGACTCCCACAGCGCCGCCAACGACACCATCACCGAAAACAACACCGGTTGAACGACGTCGACTCGTTCGAGCGACGGCGCACCCAACTCACCGCGTATCACCGCGACCAACGACCAGTCCACGTGGGCGGCAAGGGCCTGCGCACACTCTTCCATCCGCGCCGCGAAAACCGGTGACGCGTCGAGCAGATCCACTGCCATTCCCTGCCACTGCCCGCCTTGACCGGGAAAGACGAAGCCGACTCGGCCGGTACGCCGGGCCCGCCCCACCACCACGCGGGCGCCGGGTCGGTCCGGCACCGTTGTGCGGCCTTCCAGCACCGCGACCAGTCCGGCCAACAGGTCGGAGCGGTCACTTCCGATCACCACCGCGCGGTGTGCGAGGCCGGCGCGGGTGGTCAGCAGGGAGTAGCCGACATCCACCGGGTCGAGGTGGGGATCGGCGAGCATTCGCTCGCGCAGCCGTCGGGCCTGACCAGCCAGCGCCCCCGCCGATTTGGCGGAGAGCACCCACACCACGGGGCCGGCGGTGAAAGGCGACAACGACTCCGGTTCGGCACCCGGCCGCGGCTCGGCGTCACCGAAGGGCTTCGGCGGCGGGGCCTGTTCAAGGATCACGTGCGCATTGGTGCCCGAGACTCCGAAGGCAGAGACCCCCGCCCGACGCGGCCGACCAGTCTCAGGCCACACCCTCGACTCCGACAACAACCCAACCCCAGAACCCTCCCACACCACACCCGACGAACCCACACCCACATGCAACGACCTCGGCAACACCCCATACCGCATCGCCATCAACATCTTGATCACACCCGCCACCCCCGCAGCAGCCTGACTATGACCAATATTCGACTTCACCGAACCCAACCACAACGGCTCCCCCACCCGAGAACCCCCATACACCCCCATCAACGCCCCCACCTCCACCGGATCACCCAACACCGTCCCCGTCCCATGACCCTCCACCACATCCACATCCCCCGACACCAACCCCGCATCCACCAACGCCGCACCGATAACCCGCTCCTGCGACGGACCACTCGGCGCCGTCAAACCATTCGACGCACCATCCTGATTCACCGCCGAACCACGCAACACCCCCACCACCGAATGCCCACAACGCACCGCATCCGACAAACGCTCCAACACCAACACACCCAAACCCTCAGACCAACCCGCACCATTGGCGTCCTCGGAAAACGAGCGGCATCTCCCGTCGGGAGACATGGCCCGCTGCCGCGAGAACTCGACAAAGAGGCTGGGCGTCGCGTACACGGCGACACCGGCCGCCAAGGCGAGTCCGCACTCCCCTCGCCGCAGCGCCTGCATCGCCAGATGGATCGCCACCAACGACGACGAACACGCCGTATCCACCGTGATCGCCGGACCCGTCAACCCGAACGAATACGCCACCCGACCCGACACCACACTGCCCGCCGAACCCACAGCCCAATAACCCTCGAGCTCGGTGCCGTTCGATCGGGCCAGATGGCGATAGTCCGAATCGCACGCGCCGACGAAAACGCCGGTGTCGCTGCCCCGCAACGACACCGGATCGATACCCGCATCCTCGAACGCCTCCCACACCCCCTCCAACAACAACCGCTGCTGCGGATCCATCGCCAA
>NZ_JBHSDL010000019.1:0-760 GCF_042650145.1 Nocardia halotolerans
TAAACTATCCAACATCGAAGGATGTTTTGGAGACAGATAGAGACATCCTAGATAAAAACATTCATGAATACTGTCCAAGACGTTCGTTGGAATGGGCAACTTCAAAAGCTGATAAATTAATAGAAGCAGCACTTCGTGATCCTTTTCAGGAAACCCTATATCAGAGTCATATTATAAGCATCGAAATGTATATCAAGATGTTGCTTGAGTACCAAAAGCACCTATCTAAACTTGAGAATCAAATAGATGCTTTGGCACAAGAAATTGAAGAATGTAAGATTATCCAATCTATCCCTGGTATCGGTGAAAAGATCGCGGCAACGATTATTTCAGAAATTGGGGAGATAGATTTATTTGATAACCCTAAAAAACTAGTTGCATTTGCGGGCATGGATCCAAGAGTCTATGAATCTGGTCGATTCAAAGGAACCGTGAATCGAATCACTAAAAGAGGATCTAGCCGATTAAGACACGCGTTATTTATGGCAGTTCGCTCCGCCATCCGTGATTCTCGGAAACAAAAAACTACGGATGAAATCATTCCCCGTAACAGGAAGTTACGAGCCTTTTATGATAAAAAGCGAGATGAAGGAAAACCTTATAAAGTAGCCATAATTGCATGTGCAAACAAGTTATTACATTGGATTTACGCATTATTGAAAAGTAATACTACCTTCCAAGATATTGCTTAAATAAACAAATTAACCAAATACCCCAAAACCTTCCAATTCGAGATTACAGGAGGGTTATTTGGCATGCG
>NZ_JBHSDL010000020.1:0-1849 GCF_042650145.1 Nocardia halotolerans
AAAGAGGCTGGGACAAAACCCCAGTAAATAATTAAAGACGTAGCGCTAACCATTTCAAATGGTAAGTGCTACGTCTTTTTTAAATATTCTTACTCTTTTTAGTAAACAAAAAGGATACCCTCTGATAAAATTAAAGTAACCACACAATAACTTTTAGGAGGTATCCTTATGTTTAAACATTATACCATGAATCAAGTAGTTTTACCGCTAGATTTAGAAATAAAATTACAAGAAAATGATATTGCTTACGCTGTGAATGATGTGGTGGAGAGTATTCCAGCTGAAGCATTTGATCTCTTTTTACGTGAAACTGGTTGTCCAGCATATCATCCACGAATGATGATGAAGATTATTCTATGTGCTTACACCCAATCTGTTTTTTCTGGTAGAAAGATTGAGGGATTACTCACGGATAGCGTACGTATGATGTGGTTAGCTCAAGGGTATGAACCAAGCTATCGTACAATTAATCGTTTCCGTGTCCATCCAGAAGTTAAAGAATTACTACGTCAATGCTTCGTACAATTTCGTTGTCAACTTGTCCAAGAGAAATTAATAGATGAGGAAGCAGTATTTATTGATGGAACGAAGATTGAGGCAAATGCCAATAAGTTTACCTTTGTTTGGCGAAAATCCGTTGAAAAATATAGTGCTAATTTGGTGGAAAAGTCTAACCAAATGTATGATGAGTTATTAGAAAATGAAATTATTCCAGAGATAGAAAGAGAAAATTTCGACGAACTTTCAGTAAAAGAGCTCACAAACATAGTAGATAAATTAGATAAAAAGGTTGAAGAACTCAATAAAAAAATTGAATCATGCGAGGATGTAAGTCAACGTAAACAGCTTCGTACAGAGCGTAAAGCACCCAAACAGTATCGTAAACAATTTATTGATTACCTGGAGCGCAAACAAAAATACCAAAATGACATGGAAATCTTTGGAGAACGAAATAGTTATTCCAAGACAGATCATGATGCCACATTTATGCGAATGAAAGACGATTATATGAAGAATGCACAACTGAAAGCAGGTTATAACGTTCAACTTGCGACCGAAGGACAATATGCGCTCGCCTATGATGTATTTCCAAATCCAACAGATACACGCACGTTCATTCCTTTTCTAGATACTATTGAGAAAAGATTTTTTAAGCTGCCAAAGTATATCGTCGCTGATGCAGGTTATGGTAGTGAGCAGAATTACGAAGATGTCATAAACAAACGTAAACGCACGCCGCTCATTACCTATAATCAATATCGAAATGAGAAGAAAATGAAAGTTAAGAATGCCGTGTTTAACATTGCAAATTGGGAATATAACGAAGAAGAGGATTCGTTTATTTGTCCAAATAATAAAATATTACCATTCGGGTACGTTTCAAACCGAACAGATAAATTCGGATTTACACGCACATTTAAAGTTTATGAATGTGAAGACTGTTCAGGATGTCCGTTACGTTCCTTATGTACAAAAGCAAATGAAGGGAACAATCGAAAAGTCTTCTATAACAAAAAATGGGAACAACAAAAAACGTATATAAGAGAGCAGCTTTCGAATAAAGAAACTGGTGAAATTTATGGAAAACGTAAAATCGATGTAGAGCCAGTCTTCGGATTTCTGAAGGCTAATTTGTGCTTCACTCGAATGTCCGTGAGGGGCAAATCTAAAGTAGAGAATGAATTAGGATTTGCGTTAATGGCGGTGAATTTAAGGAAGTACACCGCCTCAAACGCAGATCAACTAAAAAATAATGACAATAATTCAAGGAAAAATGGTTTCAATCATCCTAAAGCGATGATCGAAACCATTTTTAATTATTTTTGGCTAGTTATGTCCCAGCCTCTTT
>NZ_JBHSDL010000021.1:0-2181 GCF_042650145.1 Nocardia halotolerans
ATAAATAAAGTAGGGAAACCATTCTCATGGCTTCCCCCTTATCAAACCGCACGTGCCCTACTAAGGCATACGGCTTACCAATATGTTACAATGATTATCAATAAGATGCCTTCCAGGCATTTTGCATCTTTTGGAGTCGGTGAGGAGAATAATATTCCTCGCCCTTTTCTTTTAATCTTCTTATTCTGCTGTTCAATTTACGTTTAGATTTTCTCTTCATGTCATTTAGATATTGTTCTAAGGTATAACCAAAGGCCTTATTTAGGTAAAGCCAGTAACTAGGAATTAACTTAATACTGACAAAATAAGCGTTATTCCATTTGGAATTCATTGTCTGTCCCTTCTTTTGAGAAGGGTGTTTATGAATAAACGCTACACGTAGCCTTTTACGAATATAACCGTCTAAATCTAGAAGTATTCTTCTCATTCTCCGGGTCACACAGTGACTCCGCTGCCCGTGTTTTTCATTTTCCTTTATTGCTTCGATTACAGTTATATAATAATTCACTTTTCCACGAATAATTGGATTTACTCTATTAATCCATTCTTCCTTACTTAGAGTTAAAGTTTTACGTGTCTTCTCTTTAATTTTCAGTCGGAAGTCTTTAATGGACTCTTCTTTAGGTGTAACTAGAAAAGTTGGTTCTTTACCTTCTTTCCACTGTCTCCAATGATGAAACGTAAATCCAAGGAAATCAAAATCATCATGATTAAAGTCTACGACTTTAGTCTTTTCTCGTGCTATTTCTAGTTCTAATTCTTTTAACTTTTCTTTTGTCAGCGAAGCTGCCTTTTCAATATCCTCTTTAGTTTTCGCAAATAATAAGAAGTCATCAGCGTATCGAACAAACCGAATACCATGTAGATCCCATTCCCAGTCTAATTCGTTGAGATATACATTCGCAAGTAGTGGCGAAATGACACCACCTTGTGGTGTACCATTTTCCGACTTCAGAAGTTTACCTTCTTCCATATAACCAGCTTTCAGCCATTGGTTAATTAGATTCAATACTGTCCTATCAGAAACGTATTTATTTAGCACTTTAATCAGTTTCTTATGTGGGATATTATCAAAGAAACCTTTTATATCACAATCGTAAATATAGTTGTACCCTTGTTCAATATTCCAAAGAATAATCTGAAGTGCTCTTTTCACACCTCTATTTGGGCGATACCCTACTGACCAATTATGAAATAGTAACTCTTCAAACTTCGGTTGAAGCACATTGACCACACTCTGTTGGACAATTCTGTCCTCTATTGTCGGTATTCCCAATGGTCGCTTCTTTCCATTCTTCTTCGGTATGTATACTCGTTTAACTGGTTGTGGTTGATATGTCTTTGTTTTTAACTTTTCTAAGAGAGCCATTATATTACCTTGTAATTTAAATTCATAGCTCTCAATGGTTTCTCCGTCTATTCCACCGGCACCTTTATTAGCTTTTACCTGTTGAAAACTTTGAGTTAGTTTCCGGTCAAATAGAAGTTGTCCATAGACACTGTGTAATTTGTATTTCCATTCTTGACTCATTGCTTATTCCTCGCCTTTCCTTGATGTACATCCAAATAGTTTTACCGAAGTAACTTAATTGTTTACATTACACCCTCTCCATGACCAGGAGCCATAGGTCGTTTCCCTTCCGTTCACTTAATGTTTAGTCATTAAGCTACTTCCGTACTATGAAAACGTCTGACTTCTCCATCCGTTCATCGCCATTTCGGATTACCCTTATAAGCTAGAACCCTGCCTGTTCGGTAAGATGGAGACCTCACGGGGTCATTACTCATTCCTTCCAAACATACCCTGCACCATCACGTGATAAGCCACACCTTCTCGCTCTGACTTCTAAAGAAGGTGCCTCTTAGTGGGTTTCCTCACTTTTCGAAAAGTCACCAACTTACCCCGCCGTTGTGCTTCACACTTATTGTATTAGGGTCTATTTGTTCGCCTACGGTTCTCTCGAATTTCCGCATCTCCTTCAGACAACACCTCACAATGTTGCCCTAGATTAGGCTTTCCGAGCTAGGTCAGTCTCCTCGGATATGGACTTTCACCATCTGGAAATCTAATTTCTTTCTGTCATCCAGTCGTTTCACCTCAGTGACGTCTCTGTCCTAAAAGAAATAAAACAGGCGCTGAATTATCAGCGCCATGTGCAACTGCCCGTCGCACAAAAAGAC
>NZ_JBHSDL010000023.1:0-1117 GCF_042650145.1 Nocardia halotolerans
ACCTTTCCATATTTGGTTGATATCACGATAATCCGCTTCTCCCCATGTATACAACACATTGTACAATCCTTGATCCATAAACTTTTTGGCATAATCAAACTTATTATTATCCAAACTTGGAACTGGAAGCATTTTACCCACATCCACACCTGTAGCTACTTCTAGTGCTTTTGCATAGGCAATAATATGAGTCCCACCTCTGACAAGCAAGTATCCGGTCATCTCTAAGGCAGTCGGATGGGTCGTCATTTCATACACACGCATTTTGTGGTTTCTAGCACCGATTTCCAATAAATAATTGGCGAGTAGATCTTCAACGAGCGTTCCACTGTTATTTACATACGACCCATTCCACGGTCTTCCCATCCCGTCACCTGGAAAAGCTGTTTGAGCAGTGGTTGTAAAATGTGTAGAATAACGGGCATCCTTTCCATTTTGCAGTGGGGCGGTATCAGGATTGCCAGGAATGGTATTGCCAATCGAAAGCAGATTAATTGCATTCGCTACTAATTCAACATGGCCAAATTCCTCCGCTGTAATACTTGCAATTAAATCATAAAAGGGCTTTAGCTTTTTTTTACCGCGGAAATTAAAGGATTGAAACATGTAATTGTTTAAGGTGGACATCTCACCGAATTTTCCACCCATTAATTCTTGTACAGCTGCAGCAGCATTCATATCGCCATGTTCTGGATATGGTAACTCAATGGCAATTTTATTCACGCGTTTCATCATAAGCTTTACACCTCCATCCGTAAACAATAATCATTTTCATCATATGTTGGATGGAGCTTGGCTTATTCTCACATCGTCGAATGAAACCAAATTATTTGTGCTGCACGTACATAGAATGGTGTCCCGCCCATCATGATGACGATATGATCAGGCATGACCTCTCGTAATACACCTCGTACAGAGCCGTGGGTCGTTTGAACAGCAAGGGATTGATTGTGAAGTCCCATTAAAGCTTGATAAACATATGGATCACTAAGTTTCCATTTTTCACTCATTTTCAACACACTCCTTTTCATGAAGCCCATAGCAGTATATGCAAGGAAGTAAAAATGTGCATTTGTCCAATTGGAATGTTGGTTTTCGGATTTATTCAGACATCCAT
>NZ_JBHSDL010000024.1:0-2200 GCF_042650145.1 Nocardia halotolerans
CCACCGAAGAACCCGGTCACCACATTCGCCACACCCTGACCCCAACCCTCACGGGTCTTGTCGGAATGGGTATCGGTGATGTCGTCGACGAGCTTGGCGGTCATCAGCGACTCGAGCAGGCCGACCAGCGCCATGGCCAGCGCGTAGGGGGCGATGATGCTCAGGGTCTCGAGGGTGTACGGAACGTCCGGGATCATCCAGGCGGGCAGGCTCGAGGGCAGCTCGCCCTCGTCACCGACGTCAGGAAGGTTGAGCGAGAGCACGAGGGTCGCGGCGGTCAGCAACACGATCGCCACCAGCGGGGCCGGCACCACGTTGGACAGCTTGGGCAGGAAAACCATGAGCCCGATACCGAGCGCGACCATCGGGTACACCAGCCACGGCACCCCGAGCAGGTGCGGGATCTGGGCCATGAAGATCAGAATGGCCAGGGCGTTGACGAACCCGACCATCACGCTGCGCGGAATGAACCGCATCAACCGTGCGACCCCGATCACGCTGAGCACGATCTGCAGCACACCGGCGAGGATGACCGTCGCGATCAGGTAGTCCAAGCCGTACTGCTTGGCGACCGGTGCGATGACCAGGGCGATCGCACCCGTGGCCGCGGAGATCATCGCCCGGCGACCGCCGACGATGGAGATCGTCACGGCCATCGTGAACGACGCGAACAGCCCGACGCTCGGATCCACACCGGCGATGATGGAGAACGAGATCGCCTCCGGGATCAACGCGAGCGCGACCACCAGCCCGGCCAGGATCTCGATGCGCAGCCGCTTCGGACTGCGCAGAGCGGCCATCACCGACCCTTCGGTTTCTTTCGCGGTGGACACAGGCATCCCCATCGGCGAACTCCATTCGGTCGGTCGCGCAGGTGGCCATGCGGTCACGGACCGGCGCGGAAAGTCGGTGAGGCGAGCGGCCGGCGAGGTAAGCGCGACGATGCTGGACACCACCGGCCACGTTGCCGGATGACGAACTTCAGCTAACACTCAGCGCGAATGAATATACCCTCCCGTTCGAGTAGGTTCACAACCCTCGGGAGAGCTTCGTGTCGGAGGTCTCACCTGGACGGCCACGCCGATAACACGCCATCGCGGCCTGTGATGCGCCACATCCCACCAATGAGAGATGGAACACCGTGGAGCTGTACGACTTGCGACTCTACCCTAACCGGAGGGTAGAGTCGGGATCGCCGAGTGATTGCTGATCTCGACGCCTACCGGCAATGTCGCCGGGGCGATCGGTTCGTTCCGTCTCGAGAGTCCGGCTCGGCCCTCATGAACTCTTACCGCGCAGCACTGGGCTCGCACGGTGGCGCACGCGCGCCGATTCATCAGTAGAACGGAGTGCCGATGGTGTCGACGACGCATCGACCGGAAGTAGCCAAGGACTCGGTACTGGCGGCACTACGCAGCCCCAAGCGGTTGCGGATCGAGATCCTGGCCGGCCTCGTGGTGGCCCTGGCGTTGATACCGGAGGCGATCTCGTTCTCCATCATCGCCGGCGTGGACCCACGGGTGGGACTGTTCGCCTCCTTCGTCATGGCGGTCACGATCGCGTTCACCGGCGGACGCCCGGCCATGATCTCCGCGGCCACCGGTGCGATCGCCCTGGTGATCGCACCCGTGGCGCGGGAATACGGGATGGACTACTTCATCGCGACGGTGATCCTGGCCGGTCTGCTCCAGGTGACCCTGAGCGTGATCGGGGTGGCGAAACTGATGCGATTCATTCCGCGCAGCGTGATGGTCGGGTTCGTCAACGCCCTGGCCATCCTGATCTTCATGGCCCAGGTCCCGCACCTGCTCGGCGTGCCGTGGCTGGTGTACCCGATGGTGGCACTCGGCCTGCTCATCATGGTGCTGTTGCCCAAGCTCACCGCCGTGGTGCCCGCCCCACTGGTCGCGATCGTGTTCCTGACCGGTGCGGCGATTCTGTTCTCGCTCAACGTTCCCGACGTCGGCGACGAGGGTGAGCTGCCCTCGAGCCTGCCGTCACTGTTCATCCCCGACGTCCCACTGAACCTCACGACACTGGGCATCATCGCCCCGTATGCCCTGGCCATGGCCCTGGTCGGACTCATGGAATCGCTCATGACCGCCAAGCTCGTCGACGACATCACCGATACCCATTCCGACAAGACCCGTGAGGGTTGGGGTCAGGGTGTGGCGAATGTGGTGACCGGGTTCTTCGGTGG
>NZ_JBHSDL010000025.1:0-778063 GCF_042650145.1 Nocardia halotolerans
GTGGTGTCGCGACTCGTTACGACAAGCTGGCCTGCACCTACCGAGCCGGGATCGTCATGGCCCTTACGGTCGAATGGTTGAAGCTATTGGGAGACATGACCTAGCCGGAGCGGTTGCCCGAACCCGGCCGCCGAATGTGCAACCATTTCCAACGAATCCCGCCACGGTTGATCACGCGCACGACAATCACCGGGTAAACCGCTCGACCGGAAGTTCGCTGCGACAGCAGGAGGCCCGATGATGAGCACGCTGGCGATGAGCACCGTGGACGTTTCCCGGTGGCAATTCGGTATCACCACCGTTTACCACTTCATCTTCGTACCGCTGACAATCGGATTGGCACCGATGGTCGCGATCATGCAGACCGCCTGGGTGGTCACCGGCAAAGAACAGTGGTACCGGCTCACCAAATTCTTCGGCAAACTGCTGCTGATCAACTTCGCCATCGGCGTCGCGACCGGCATCGTCCAGGAGTTCCAGTTCGGCATGAACTGGAGCGAATACTCACGCTTCGTCGGCGACATCTTCGGCGCGCCATTGGCTTTGGAATCGCTCATCGCGTTCTTCCTGGAATCGACCTTCATCGGGCTGTGGATATTCGGCTGGACCCGGCTACCCAAACTCCTACACCTGGCCACCATCTGGTTGTTCGCCATCGGCGGTGCGGTCTCGGCGTACTTCATCATCGCCGCCAACTCGTTCATGCAGCATCCCGTCGGCGCGTTCTACAACCCCGAGACCGGGCGCGCCGAACTGGAAAGCATCTGGACACTGCTCACCAACAGCACCACCCTGGCCGCTTTCCCCCACGTCCTCGCGGGCGCCTCCCTCACCGCCGGAGTGTTCGTCGCCGGCATCGCGGGCTGGTGGATGGTTCGGAACACGCGCAGCGGCGATCCGGACAAGCTCGACGACGCCCGCACGATGTGGCGCCCGGTGACCCGATACTCGCTACTGGTCATCGCCGGCTCGATCATCATGGTCGGCGTCACCGGCGACATCCAGGGCAAGCTCATGTTCGAGCAGCAGCCGATGAAGATGGCGTCGGCGGAATCGCTGTGCCACACCGCGACCGACCCGGAGTTCTCCGTGCTCACGGTGGGCACCCACAACAACTGCCAGAGTGTCGAGCACCTCATCGAAGTGCCCTACGTCCTCTCCTATCTCGCCGAGGGCAAATTCACCGGCGTCACCCTGGGCGGTGTGGAAGACCTGCAACGTTCCTACGTCGAGCAATTCGGGCCGGGCAACTACCGGCCCAACCTGTTCGTCACCTACTGGTCGTTCCGGCTGATGATCGGCCTGATGATCGGCTCGGTGGTGCTGCTGGTGCTCGGGTACTGGCTCACCAGGGGCGGGCGGGTACCGAACCAACGCTGGTTCTCGTGGCTGTGTCTGCTCGCCATCCCCACCCCGTTCCTGGCCAACAGCGCCGGTTGGGTGTTCACCGAGATGGGCCGCCAACCGTGGGTCGTGGTGCCCAACCCCACCGGCAACCAGAGCGTGCGGATGACAGTGGAACAGGGGGTGTCCGACCACGCACCGTCGACCGTCATCTTCTCGGTGGTCGTGTTCACCCTGCTCTACGGGGCGCTGGCGGTCGTCTGGTACTACCTGCTGCACCGATTCACCGTGGTCGGACCCGAGCCGGGGCAGTCCGCGGCCGACGACAACCCGTACGGCGACGACGACGATGACGGTGGTGGCGGCAGGCACCGGGCGCCGGAGCCGGACAAGCCCGTCGAACCACTGTCGTTCGCGTACTAGGAGCCAGGCGATGAATCTGCAGCAATTCTGGTTCGTCCTGATCGGGATCCTTTTCACCGGTTATTTCGTGTTGGAGGGTTTTGATTTCGGGGTCGGTATGTTGATGCCGATTCTGGGTCGGGGTTCGGATGCGCGTAGGCGGGCGGTGCTCAACACGATCGGGCCGGTGTGGGACGGCAACGAGGTGTGGTTGATCACCGCTGGTGGGGCGATGTTCGCGGCGTTTCCGGAGTGGTACGCGAGTTTGTTCTCGGGGTTCTATCTGGCGTTGTTGCTGTTGCTGGTGGCGTTGATCCTGCGGATCTGCGCGATCGAGTATCGCGCCAAGATCGATGACCCGAAGTGGCGTTTCTGGTGCGATATGGGCATCGGGATCGGTTCCTGGGTGCCGGCGCTGGCGTGGGGCTGGGTGTTCGCCAACCTGGTGCGTGGAGTGCCGTTGAACGAACGCAAACAGATCGTCGGATCGGTGTGGGAGCTGATGAGCCCCTACGCACTACTGGGCGGATTGACCACCGGCATCCTGTTCGGCCTGCACGGTGCGATCTTCCTGGCGCTCAAAACAGGCGGCGAGATCCGCGACGGGGCCCGGCGAACCATCCGGATATTGTTCGCCCCCACCGCGATCATCGTCGGCGGGTTCGGAGTGTGGACCCAGCTCGCCTACGGCAACAGTTGGACCTGGATCGCGCTCGGCACCGCGGTGACCGGGTTGCTCATCGCCGGTGGCGCCACCGCCGCCGGACGCGACGGCTGGGCCTTCGTCGGCACCACCGTCACCATCATCTCGGCCACCGTGCTGCTGGTCGGCTCGCTGTATCCGAACGTCATGCCCTCCACCATCAATCCCGACTTCGACCTCACCATCGACAACGCCTCGTCCTCGCCGTACACGCTGAAGGTGATGAGCTGGGCGGCCGCGTTCGCCGCACCGGTGGTGGTGCTCTACCAAGGGTGGACATATTGGGTCTTCCGTCAACGCCTCACCGTCGACCAGATCCCCGCCCCCACCGGACTACCGTTCAGCAAGTCCGAAAAGTCCCGATAGCCCGCTCAACTCAGTGGTGGGCCCGCTGATCGACCGGATCGTGTCCACCCACGCCCGAAGCGAACTCGCGATACCGCCAGGCACCACCCGCGTCCCGCGCCAACGGCGGAGTGTCGGCGCCCGCGCCGTCACCGAAACCTGCCAGGAACTCGGTGACGGCCTCGGTAGCGCTGACCCGCGGGGTCCAGCCGAGCTCGTCGCGCGCCCGGGAAGTGTCCATCAGCGGCAGATGCATCATCGCGTCGAACAGTTCGGGGGTGGCCGGCAGCAACCGCAACCGCCAGCCCACCGCCAGCGCGGCCTTGACCAACCGCGGCGGCACCGACACCGTCCTGGCACCCAGGATCTGAGCCAGAGCGGCACGATCGAGCACCGGGTCGGCGGCGATATTGAACGCACCCCGCGCTGTACCGGTGACCGCGAGCGCATACGCCCGGCCCACATCGCTGCTGTGCAGAGCTTGGAACCGCAACCCGGACGGAAACGGCAGCACCGGCACAGCACCCGGCCGCAGCAACCGGTTCGGGACCAGCGGTCCGGCGAACAAGCGGCGTTGTTCGCTCGCCGAGGAGTACTGGAACGTGAACGCCGGGCGCAACCGGACCAGCCGGCAATCCGGGTGATCGCGCTCGAAAATGTCCAGCAGGCGCTCCACATAAGCCTTCTCGGCCATGTACGCCGCCGGTGGCCACCCCTCGGTGGGCCACGCCTCCGACACCGGCCGGTCGTCGGCTCGCGGCGAATACGCACCCACCGAGGACGCGTACACCAACGCGGGCACCCCCGCCCGCGCGACCGCGCTCAGCACCCTGGCGGTGCCGTCGACATTGGTCGCCCACGTGGTCAACGGCCGATGGGTCGGCTGGAACAACCACGCCAAGTGCACCACAGCATCGGCGCCACGCATCAGTGACACCAGATCGGCAGCACGCACATCGGCCCCGACCCACTCGACGCCGCCGAGCCCGTGCTCGGGCACCCGCCGCGCCGCACCCACGATCGAGGTCACCGACGGCATCTTGGTCAAGGCGTCGACAACGGCTGTGCCGACATTGCCCGTCGCCCCTATCACGATCACTCGCACAGGAATCCTCCTCGGCTCGGTCGCAGGATCGCCATACCCCGATCCGAGCGCCCCACACCGACCGAACCCGTTACGCCGGATCGCCCTCGGGTGACAACATCCGCCGACTACGGGAGATCAGCTGTGGGCGGCGTCGGCGCCGACGGCCGCTGCGCCACCGAACGCAGGAACACGACTGCGCCACCGAGGAAGGCGTCGACCTCACGACAGACATCGGCCACCGCGACCGCAGCCACGATCGAGCCGTCATGATCGCAACGCGGGACACCGTCGTCGGTGAGGGTGACGCCACAGACCTCGCAGCGGGTGGTCCACGCGGTCAGCACCCGGTCGTGGGAACGATTCAGTGGCCCCGCGCTCACCAGGTCACCGATCCAGAAGATCCCGACCGTCGGCACGCCGAGCGCCCTCGCCAAGTGCCGGGGACCGCTGTCGTTGCCGACGAACACGGTGGTACGGGTGAGCAGACCACACAATCGGGTCATGTCGGAGCCGACGAGGCAGCGCACCCGCCGCGCCTCCCGGGCAGGCAAGCGACCGACAATGTCGCGCAACAGATCCCGATCCGTACCACCGCCGACCAGGAAAACAGTGGCCCCGGTGCGCACACAATGCCCGATCACCTCGGCGAACTTGCCGGCCGGCCAGCGCCTTCGACTATCAGCTGCCGAGGGATGGATGGTCACGATCGGCCCGGACAACCCCTCCGTGAGTTTCGCGGCGGCCATCGCGTCCGCCGGCGTGGAAACCAGGTGTGGCTCCAAGGTCACCGCCGGCGCACCGGCCGCGGCGACAACCTCCAGCGCACGGATCATCTCGTGCTGGTAGTAGCGAAACGTCGCCGACCGGGCCGCCGGTACGGCGCCCGCAGGCTGGAACCCGACCGTCCAGCGCGCACCGATGCGCCACAGAAGGTGATTCGACCAGCCGTCGCCCCCGTGCAGCGCCACACCCAGATCCACACCCTCGGACCCGATGTCGGCGAGCTGCTCCGCCTCGGCTCGACCGCCCGGCGGCGCGAGCACCCGCACGTCGGCCACCGGCCCCGGCCGGGAACACAGCAGCGCCGCCTGCAACGCCGAGCCGAGCAAGGTGATCCGCGCCGCCGGATACGCCGCGGCCAACGCCTGCACGGCGGGCAGTGCCAACAGCAGATCGCCCATACCCCCGCCACACAGCACCACGATCCGGTCCACCCCGGGAAACGGCCGCGTGTTCGGCCCGGAAACACCGTCACCGGGCACGGTCATCTCGGTCGGCATCGCGGGAACTCCTTCACGACAGGCACCGGTCACGGATCGAACGGCACCGGGCGCAATACCCGCCGCCCTACTTGTGAAACAGCACAGGCTCAACCGCCCTGCCCCGTTGGACGCTTCCCGCGTTTACCGAACCCGTCAACGGGCAAGCGCCCCGCGACCAGTCCAGAACCCGGCAGGCGGCCGCACCCCGCGGTCGACCGGTCCGCCACAACGAAAGGATCATGCCGTGTCCACTCGCGCAAGCAAGACCGGGCGTTCACCGATCCAATGGGCCGCCCTGGCAGTCGGTGCAATCTTCCTGCTGGTGGGTGTCCTCGGCTTCATACCGGGCGTCACCACCGACTACGACAGCTTCGAGTGGGCCGGACACCACTCCGACGCCAAACTGTTCGGCCTGTTCGCCGTGTCCGGACTGCACAACATCGTCCACCTGGTGTTCGGCGTCCTCGGCGTACTCGCCGCCGCCACCGCTGCCACCGCCCGCACCTTCCTCATCGGCGGCGGCGTGATCTACCTGGTGCTGTGGCTCTACGGCCTGCTCGTCGACCGGAACAGCGACGCCAACTTCATTCCGCTCAACGACGCCGACAACTGGCTGCATCTGGGTCTGGGCCTCGGCATGATCGTCCTCGGTGCCGTACTGCCCCGCACACTGAAGACCACCCAGTCGGTCACCGGGGACCGGTACTGATGCTCGACCGCATCACCGAACTCCCCCGCACGGCCGTACACAACGTCTTCGAAACCGGTGCCCGGATCCGGCACGCACGCGTGTTCCACCCGCGGGGCCTGCGCCTCGCCGGCCGGTTCCGGGCCACCGGCGACTACGAACGTTGGTTCGGCGCCGGTGACCGCGCCGTGATCGCCCGGCTCTCGAAGGGGTTGGGCAGTCCCGTCGGAGTACCCGACGTCCTGGGCCTGGCCTTCCGCGCACTCGACCACGATGACCACCCCTGGGACTTCGCCCTGGCCACCACCGGCCGCGGCGCCCTCGGCCGCTTCGTCATCACTCCCGCCCGAGGCTGGTCCACCGCCCGCTTCGGCACCCTGCTGCCCTACCGCTTCGGTGACGCCGACCCGGTCTGGCTGTTCGCCGATCCCCTCGACCCTGCCACCCTGCCCGGCACCGCGTCGCTACAAGCCGTCGACGACCATCTCGACGACCAGGTGCTCCGGTTCGGCCTCACCGCGGCCGCGATCGGCCGAGCGCCCGAGCAGGTGGGTGAACTCGACCTGCGCCGCGCCGAGGAAGGCGAACACCGCACCGACTTCTTCGACCCGATCCTCAACCGCCCGCCCGGAGTCGCCCTGCTCCCCGCCGCGGTGACCCGGCTGCGGGAAAGCGCCTACTCGGGCAGCAGGCAGGGCCGCGGCGGCGACACACCGCAAGCCTCAACCTGACCGACTCGAACAAGAAGGAGCGCCACATGCCCCAGCAGACCCTGACCGGAAAGCGCGTCGCGATCCTCGCCACCGACGGCGTGGAACAGGTCGAACTCGTCGAACCACGTTCGGCGGTCGAAGACGCCGGCGCCACCACCGCCCTGCTCTCCCTCGACTCCGGCAGCATCCAGGCGATGCACCACGACGTGGACAAAGGCGACACCTTCACCGTCGACCAGACCGTCGCCCAGGTGAGCCCCGCCGACTTCGACGCCCTGATCCTGCCCGGCGGCACAACAAACCCCGACAAACTGCGCCAAGATCCCACCGCGGTCGACTTCGTCAAGCAATTCGCCGCCAGCGGCAAACCGATCGGCGTGATCTGTCACGGACCGTGGACCCTGGTCGAAGCCGACGCCGTGCGCGGGCGCACCCTCACCTCCTACCCCAGCGTGCGCACCGACATCCGCAACGCGGGCGGCACCGTCGTCGACGAGGAAGTGGTCACCGACAACGGCCTGGTGTCGAGCCGCAAGCCCTCGGATCTGCCCGCGTTCTGCGCCAAGATCGTCGAGGAATTCGCCGAAGGCAAGCACTGATCCTCCTTACTCGAGGGCGAGCCGGTCGATCACTCCGGCTCGCCCTCAGTCCTGTGAGCAGCCGGCTTGTGCATCAGGTCGATCACAGTCCATGACAGGCCGGTTCCGGCATGCTGAAATGGGTAGTACCAGCCGATCTTGAGGACCCAGGACCGACCGGAGCAGTACGAGGCCTGCCGGTGCCGAGGAATCGAGTACTCGTGACCACCCATTCCAGCCACGCCGAACGACAGCCGCTACCCGCCTTCGACGGGGAGTCGCCCGACGTCTGCGCACGCCTGCGCGCCGAGCTGGAATCGCGTCCCACGGCGGTCGTGCTGCGCGTGCACGGCGACATCGATGCCTACACGCTGACCCGTTGGGGCCATGTCCTCGACGACGCGTTCCACCGCGCCACCTCTTCGGGGCACCTGGTCGTAGACGTCAGCGAGGTGGCATTCATATCGTGCCGGTCGATTCTGGATCTGGCCGGCCGCGCCCAGCAACACCACGGCACCACCTGCGTGAGCGTGGTCCACGCCGCCCCCTCGGTCGTGGACCGCATCGTCGACGCCGCCGGCCTCACGCAATGGCTGCGCTTACACACCGACGCCGACGCTGCCATCGGCACCGGGCCTGCACTGCGCCTGCGGTCACACCACGATTCTGGCCGAGGCACACCGACACACCTGTGAACGAGCACCACGAGGAAGTTGCTATGCGCTATTCCGATCGTCTTGCCCTGGAAACACCCGATCCGGTCACCGAACCGGACGCACCTTTCGTCCACTGGCCCGAACCGAGTCCGTTGCATTCCTGGTGGACCGAGATCATGGAGGGAGTCGCCCCGCACCGAACCGGCACCGGACGCAGTCGCACCGGCGGTCAGCAGTCCTCGCGGCTGCCACGGTCCTGAGCCGGATCCCCCGCACAGCACCCGCTGTCAGTGGGGGCGACCAGCGCCGCCGGGGTACAGCAGGTGTCACCCCGTGCGGCGTTGCGCCCCTCCTTGACCGCGATCACCGCGATCACCAGCGCGGCGATCGGATCGGCCCATGACCATCCGAACACGCTGTTGAGCACCAACCCGACCAGCAGCACCGCGGACAGGTAGGTGCACAGCAACGTCTGCTTGGAATCGGCGACAGCCGAGGCCGATCCCAGCTCGCGCCCGGCGCGGCGCTGCGCCAACGACAGCACCGGCATCACGGCCAGGCTCACGGCCGCCAGCACGATCCCGACCGGGGACGGCTGCGCCTCCCCGTCGCCGAACAGCGCCCGGATGGCATCGAAAGCCACATAGGCGGCGAGCGCGAAGAACGACGTCGCGATCACCCGCAACGCCACTCGTTCCCGGGCCTGCGGATCGGGACCGGCGAACTGCCACGCCACCGCGGCCGCCGAGGACACCTCGATCACCGAGTCCAAGCCGAACCCGATCAGGGCCGTCGACGACACGCGCACGCCCTCGCTCAGCGCGATCGCCGCCTCGAGCACGTTGTAGAGGATCGTCGCCGCGACGAACCAGCGGATCCGCCGGGCCAGCACGGCCTTTCGCTGCGGATCGGCGCTGAGCGACAACGGTGTGCTCATCAGCAGCAACCCTCGGTGTCAGCGGCCGGGCAGCAGGCCGGATCGACCGCCAGCACCAGGCCGAGCAGATCACCCAGCGCATCGGCGACCCGGACGTCGGCGAGTTCGTACCGGTTCCGCCGGCCTTCCGGCACCGCGACGACCAACCCGCAGCCACGCAGGCAGGACAGGTGATTCGACAGGATCTGCCGCGAGACTCCGATGCTTTCGGCCAGGTCCGATGGGTACCCGGGCGCTCGGCGCAGCTTCAGCAGGATGCGGGTGCGTGTCGGATCCGACAGTGCGTGCCCGAAACGGGCCAGCGCGTCGGTATGTGTCTCGGTCAGTATCTCCACAGCCCGACAGTACATCCTTTTCTGTATACAGAAAAGGATGTACTCGTGTGAGTCAGTTGGCGGCCGAGCCCGCGCTGATCGCCAGGTAGGCCGTCATCAGGATGAACAGGAACCAGCCGGCACCCTGCCAGGTCGGCCACCGCAGACCCGCCCGCCACCGCTGATAGGTGCGAATGAACGCCCCGATCCCGCCGAGCAAGAGGATCAACGAAGGAGCCACGGAAACGGCAACTTGGGCGGGAGTGTCACACAAGTGGGTGTGCGAGGCGGCGCACGCATCACGGTTGAGCGCCCACACGTTGACCACAGCGAAAGCGACCGCGGCCGCACCGACCACGCACACCACATAGAGCGCGGCCCGGCGATACGAACTCTCGTCACCCCAGCGCTTCTCGACGTCGTCGGTCATTCGACAGCCTCCCTGAACCGGTCTGCTGAAAAAATCACAGTTTAATAACCCGCGTGTCGGTCAACCCTGAAAGTATGACCCACTCACGTAATCGGACACCGAATACGACGAGCATGGATCTGACCAGCACCGCCATCATGTTGGCCACCTGCGTGTTCTTCCTGTTCGGCCTGACAGCACTCACCGGATCTCTGGCTCTCGCCGTTCTCGGCTCGATCGGCCTGGCCGCGGCCATGTTCACCACGACCAGAATGGTCGGCTTCCACCACCTCTGACAGGAACCTTTCCTGTAGCGCGGCCACCACTTGCGCCGCATCCGTTCCGATCCTACCGAGCGGATACCCTCCCTCCCCTGTCCAAAGCATTGGCCGGCGTAGCCGGTTTCGGTGGTTTGGATGGGAATGTATGGTTAGATGCGCATATCTACGTAGCAAGATATTTCTTTACGGTCGACTATCAGGTGCGTTCGATGTTCGTCCGCCGATCGGGCCTCGGTTGGACGGCGAGCACTCGGCACTGTGCACCCGATCCCCCGATCGAATGCACAGTGCGGGGTATCCCTACTCCCCCACTACCCGCCGCAGGCAGTCCGTTCCGCCGGCCGCCACCCCATGCTCGGGAGACATCACGGCACTGAATCGTTGCTCGGCAGCCTCCCCCGAGGATGCGCCGATCACCCGGGCGACCGCATCCCACGACGCACCCGCGGCGAGGACGAAGCGGACAGCCTCAACCAGCCGCTGTTCGGCCGACGCCGAGTCCTGGAATGCCAGCCGCACCGGGATCAGGGCTTGCATCTCGAGCTGGTGGTAGTCCCACTCCCCCAGGATCAGCCGGGTCGGTTCGACGTCGAGACGGCCGGTCGGGCAGTACAACACCCGAGCCGAGGGCGCGTGGTCGGCGCTGCGGTCGGTGCGCAGCCAGGTGCGACCGCGCCAGCTGCCGCAGGAACACAGCGCGCGCCAGCCGATCACCTCCCCGCTGCGGCCCTGCAATCCGTCGGCGAAGATGTCGGCGACCCATCCACGATGAGTTTCGAGCAAGCTGTTCATTCTGACTCCGATGTCGAATCCACAAAGCTCGAGCGGGACGATGAGTCCCGAGAAACTAACAATCCACGATCCCGGCACCGACGTCGACCCCCGCACCGAGATCCTGTGCGTAGTCACATCGGCCCTGCTCCCGCACTGTGCGTACCACGACACGGCTGGCAGGATCGAATCGTGAACACCGCGAACCTGACCCGCTCCGAGACCGCAGCGCGCTCTGCGGCGATCACCGTCGGGGACTACCGCGTCGAGCTCGACCTCTCCGGCGCACCCGATCAGACCCGACAGGATTTCACCACCACGACGACAGTCGAATTCGCGGCCACCGTCGAGCACACGTGGCTCGACTTCCTCGGCCTCTCGGTCGAATCGGTGGTGCTGAACGGTCGTACGGTGGTCCCCGACTACGACGGAGCCCGCATCGCACTGTCCGGGCTGACCGCGAACAACGTGGTCGTGGTCCGGGCCACGGGCGCCTACAGCCGCTCGGGCGAAGGCCTGCACCGGTTCCTCGACCCGGCCGACGACCAGACCTACCTCTACACCCAGTACGAGCCCGCGGACGCACGCCGGGTCTTCGCCTGCTTCGAACAGCCGGATATGAAGGCGCCGTTCACCTTTGTGGTCACCGCACCGAACGGATGGGAGGTGCTGGCCAACCGGCCCGTCACCGCAGTCGAGAGCGATGGCGCGAACCAGACGGTCGAGTTCTCCCCCACTCTGCCGATCTCCACCTACCTGACCGCAGTGGCGGCCGGACCTTACCATCGCGTCGAATCAGCCTGGGCGCGAAAAGAACTCGATGTCGCGTTGGGCATTCTCTGCCGTGCCTCGCTCGCCCGCTATCTCGACGCCGACACCCTCTTCGAGGTGACGAAGCAGGGTCTGGACTTCTTCGCCGAGCACTTCGACTACCCGTATCCGTGGGGCAAGTACGACCAGGTGTTCGTCCCCGAGTACAACCTGGGCGCGATGGAGAATCCCGGCCTGGTCACCTTCACCGAGGCCTACATCTTCCGTGGTGCGGCCACCGCGGCCCAGTACGAGGGCAGGGCGAACACGATCCTGCACGAGATGGCGCACATGTGGTTCGGCGATCTCGTCACCATGGTGTGGTGGGACGATCTGTGGCTCAAGGAGTCCTTCGCCGACTTCATGGGCGCGCTGGCGAGCGCGGAGGCCACCGAGTGGACCGACTCGTGGGTGGCCTTCGCCAACCGCCGCAAGGCCTGGGCGTACCTGCAGGACCAGCTGCCCACGACGCATCCGATCGTCGCCGACATCACCGATCTCGAAGCCGCCAAACTCAATTTCGACGGCATCACCTACGCCAAAGGCGCCAGCGTGCTCAAGCAGCTGGTCGCCTACGTCGGCAGGGAGGAGTTCTTCGCGGGCGCACGGCGGTACTTCCGCGCGCACGCCTTCGGCAACACCACCCTCGCTGATCTGCTCACCGAGCTGTCGGCGGTCTCGGGCCGCGATCTGGCAGGCTGGGCCCGCGCCTGGTTGCAGACCACCGGGGTGTCCACGCTGACGCTCGAGGGCGCCGATATCGTGCAGGCCGACCCGCGTCCGCACCGTCTCGCGGTGGGGCTCTACGACTTCGACGCCACCGGTGACCTGGTGCGGCGCGAACGCCACGAGCTCGACATCGTCACCGAACGCACCCCGGTCACCCTCGCCCCCGCTCCGCTGCGGTTGCTCAACGACGGCGACCTCACCTACGCCAAGGTCCGGCTCGACGCGGAATCACTGCACACGGTGCAGCGTTCGTTGGACCGGGTCACCGATCCGCTGGCCCGTGGCCTGATCTGGTCGGCACTGTGGAACGCCGCGCGCGACGGTGAACTCGAGGTGCAGCGCTATCTGCGCGCGGTGCGCGATTTCGCGGCGGCCGAATCCAACATGGCGCTGCTCACCGCCGTGCTGGCGAATGCTTCCTTCGCCATCGGTCACTACCTCCCCGAGGCGATGCGGGGCCGGTGGCGCGGAGAGTGGCTCGAAACATGCTGGGCTGCCATGCATGCGGCGCGGGCGGGATCCGGGGCGCAATTGACCTGGGCGCGTGCGCTCGCCGCGGCGGCCACCGTTGATTCCCGGCGCGCCGACGACATCCGGGCGGTACTGCTCGGCACTGCTCATCCGCCGGCTGGTTTGTCGCTGGACCCCGATCTGCGCTGGGCATTCTGGACAGCGCTCGCCGCCACCGGCGCGGCCGAAGCCACCGAACTCGACGCCGAACTCGAACGAGACGACACCGCGTCGGGCCGCACCGCGCACCGCCGGGCGCTGGCGGCTCGGCCGGACCCCCAGGTGAAGGCCGCGGCGTGGGCGCAAGCCCTCGACGACACCGCCCTGACCAACGATCATCTCGACGCGGTGATCGGGGGCTTCCGCGCGGGCGCGCGCCGCGACCTCATCGCCGGCTACGACCACGCGTACTTCGCGAACCTGCGCACGGTCTGGGACGAGCGCAGCATCGAGATCGCCCGGCGCATCGTCGTGGGCCTGTTCCCCGCCGCGGACTCGCTCGCCGACGTCGACGCCTGGCTCGCCGCCAACACCGACGCGCCCGGTGCCCTACGCCGCCTGGTGCTCGAACAACGCGATCACCTCGCCCGCGACCTACGGGTCCGCGCGAAACAGTCGCATCGGGCCACCTAGCGCGATCGCCCGGTCAATCGGTGCCGAAGCGCGAGGCGTTCGCGCGCGCCCAGTCGGCGAACGTGGTGGCCGGGCGGCCGGTGATGTCCTCGACACTGGTGACCGGCAGCGATTCCGCGGCGGGGGTGTAGCCGAGCAGCACATTGTCGACACACCAGGCCGCGTACTCACCCATGGCGGGGGTCAGGGCGGCGACTGTTTCGTCACGCGTGGCGCGCTGCAGGGTGATGTCACGGCCCAGCGCGTCGGCGAGCTGTGCGACGAGTTCGGTACGGGTGAGGACCTCGGGGCCGGCGAGGGAATGGGCGCGACCCCGGTGATCGTCGGCGAGCAGGGCGGTGGCGGCGACAGCGGCGATGTCGTCCATGGCGATCGGCGCGGTCGCCATGTCGGGCCGCGGCTCGCGGATCACCCCGCCGGCGCCGATCTGCTGCGACCAGCTCAGGGTGTTCTCCATGAAGTCGGCCGGCCACAGATGGGTCCAGTCCAGACCGCTGCCCTCGACGGCCTTGCACACAGTGCCCCACCAGCTTTCGGGCTCACCGGACAGATCGACCACGTGCCGCACGCCGGCCGCACGCGCCAAGTCCAGCACCTCGACGACATTGTCGGGGGTGGGCGCCAGATACATGCGGTCCACGCCGTCGAAGGCGGCGGGCAGGGTGTCGAGCCGGCGTAGATAACCCCGGGCCACCTCGACACCCTCGGGCAGCGCGGCCTTGACCGGATCCACCGTCAGAGCACGGATATCGCTCGCGCCCGCGGCGATCAATCGATCGACCACCATCCGCCCGATATTGGACGTAGCGCCGGTAACCAGGATCGTCATGAATTCTCCCCACTCGATTTCGCTGAAATCCCATCCTGCCGAGATTTCCGCGCCGACGCACATGACCATTGACTGTTGGCTTGCCGGGCTGCATCGTTGACAGCAGGAGTTCGGCGCGTGTCGTGACGGTGCCCGCAGGGTTGGCGCTGTTCACATGGGGTATCAGTGTGATACTGGCAAGCGGGAAGGATCCGATGACGATGCGCGGTCGACGGAATCGACGTGATCGAGAGATTCGCGAAGTACGAGAGGTCCAGGCCCGACCGCCCCACCAGACCGCCAAGTTCTTGTTGTCGGTGCTGGTGCTGGCCTGGTTCGGCGCCGGGCTGGTGGCGGCGATACAGCGCGACTATTTCACCGACACCCCGGTCAATTGCGGCGACTGGGGCACGATCGCGCTCACGGTCGCCGCGGGCCCGCTCAACTATCTGGGCATGAACCCGAAAGTCACCGAATGCCAGCTGCCGGAGCCGAGCCGATGAACTGACGCCGGCCTGCCTCAGCCGATGCCGCCGACGGCGGGCAGTGCCTCGGCGGCCCGCACCGCCGCGGCGAGCTGATCGGCGGTGTCGCGGAGCTGGTCGGGTGTGTGTTCGGAGGTCAGGAAGAAGCGCAGACGTTCACTGCCGACCGGAACCGCCGGTGCGGTGATCGAACCCGCGTAGATGCCGTGCTGGAGCAACCGCGCCGCGACGTATCCGGCGCGGAATTCCTGCGGCACCAGCACCGGGCAGATCGGGGTGCCGTCGGAGACACCCAAATCGAGTTCGCGGTCGACGAGCAGTCCCCGGAAACGCTCGGCGTTGGACCACAGGCGGGCCAGGCGTTGCGGCTCCATGTCCAGGATGTCGAGCGCGGCCAGTGCGGCGCCGATCGTGGACGGTGCCGGTCCGCCACTCAGCATCGCCACGCCGGGGGCGCAGACTTTCATCGCGCCGATCAGGTCGGCGTCTCCGGCGACGAATCCGCCGCAACTGCCCAGGGCCTTGGACAGGGTGCCCATCCAGATGTCGACCGCGTCGCCCGGCAGGTCGAAATGTTCGCGAACTCCCCGACCGGTCGCACCGAACACGCCGAGCGAATGTGCCTCGTCGACCATCACCGCGCAGTCGAACTCTCTGGCCACCGCGGCGATCTCGGGCAGGACCCCAATGGTTCCGTCCATGCTGTAGTGGCCTTCGATCACCACCAGCGCGCGGTCGAAGCCGGCGCGCGCCATGCGCAGCACCGACCGCAGCGATTCGGGGTCGTTGTGGCGGAAGGTGAGTTGGCGCGCGCCCGACCACTGCACACCCGAGACCACGCTGCGGTGGATCAGCGAATCGCAGACGGCGACGTCGCCGTCGCGCAGCAGAAAGCCGATCACCCCCGCGTTGGTGAGATATCCGCTGGTGGTCACCAGTGCGTCGGCGACGTCGTACATCCCGGCCAGGCGCTGTTCGAGTTCGGCGTAGAGGGGGATCTCCCCGGCGACGATGCGTGAGGCCGAAGCCGAAGCGCCGTAGGTGTCGAGCGCGTCCTTGGCGGCCTGCACCACCTTCGGATGATTGCTCAGACCCAGGTAGTTGTAGGCCCCGAAGTTCACCAGGTCGCGCCCTTGCCACCGGATCACGGTGTCATTGGCGCTCTCGCGCAGCAGGAAGACCGGGTTCGGCATCCCGTACTGTTCGTACACCGCGTCGATCGCCGCACGTCGGTGTGCCATCGCGGCCACCTCGGGGTGATCGGCGAACTGACGGCCCGGCCCGCGCCGTGGCCGGCCGGTCACCGGTGCAGCGGCGCCGGGTGCCGGGCTTACGGGCCGCGAAGTGGCCGGCGCCGGGCGGGGTGAATTCACCCCGCCGCCGGTCGCCTCACTGAGCAGTCTCCTGGCCAGTTCCTGAGCCGAGCCGCTCATGCCGCCGCCCTCACGATCGCTTCGGCCACTCGCGCGCCCGCCTGTTCGAGGCTGAACGAGCGGCCCATCTGCAGGGTCATCAGGTCGACGCCGAGCGACTTCGATACCAGCGCACCGAATTCCACCGCCATCAGCGAATCGAGCCCGAGTTCGGGAACCGGCACGCTGAGGTCGATCGAGTCCGCCGCCACACCCATCACTTGGGCCAGTTGCTCGGCGAGCATGTAGGCCACCACCTCACCACGTTTGTCCTCGTCGAGTTCGGCCAGTTCGGTGCGCAATCGGGCCGAGGCCGAGTCGTCCTGTGCCGCCGCGGCGATCATGGTGCTCAGGCGCCCGGTCTGGGCGAAAAAGGGCGCGGTGGCGTCGACCTTGGCCCAGTCGATCGGGATGATCGACGCCTGGGTGATGCCCAGGCGCAGTGCCTGTTCGAGATACTGCGTGCCCTCGTCCATGTCGAGCGGGTCGAAACCGGTGGTGCGCAGATACCGGGCGATGTTCTCGTCGGCGGCCGCCATGCCGCCGCCGGACATGTGTCCCCACCCGACCGCGAGCGCGGTGCCGCCCGCCCGCACCGTGGATTCGGCTACCGCCTGCAGGGCCGAATTGGCTGCGGTGTAAGCGAATTGACCGACAGCGCCGAACATCGTCGAGCCGGAGGAATACAGCACGAAGTGGTCCGGTCGCACGCCTGCCGCCGTGAGCCCGGCTGCCAGGGCACGTACGCCGTCCACCTTCGGCCGGTACACCGCAGACAGATTCTCGATCTCCATCACGGTCACGCGTTTGTCGTCGATCACGCCCGCGGTGTGGAAAACCCCGCGCAGCGGGTGCGCCGGGGCGTGCGCCCGCGCGATCACCGCGCCCACTGCCTCGGCATCGGTGATGTCGACTCGCTCGGTGACGACGGCGACACCCTGCTGCTCCCAGGCCGCGAGCTGGCCCCGGGCCGCCTCGGTCGTGGGGCCACCGCGCCCGAGCAGGGTCAACCGGCGGGCGCCTCGGGCGACGAGCCAGCGCCCGGTTGCCAGGCCGAAGGCGCCGAATCCGCCGGTGATCAGATAGTTCGCCGCCGCCTCGACCTGCACCTGGGGCAGTGCGGGCCGGACCAGGGGTTCGGGTTCGGTCAGGTCGAGCGCGATCCGGCCCCGGCCGGTGGAACGCGCGACCGCTTCGAACGCCTCGCCCACCGCCGCGGTGCCGAACGTGGTGAACGGCAGGGCCCGGTAGGTGCCGTCGTCGAGCCGGGCGTTGATCCCACGGATCAAGTCGATCACTCGTGCGCGCCGCACCCGGGCCATGCGATCCAGATCGAAGGAGAAGTAGGAGATGTTCTTGTCGAAGGCGGACAGCTCCAGCACACCGCCCGCGTAGATGTCGGCCTTGCCGATTTCGACGATGCGGCCGAATTCGGCGACCATCGTGAAGTTCTGGCGTTGCAGTTCTCCCGGTGCGGTACTGAGGATCACGTCGACACCGCGGCCGCCGGTGCGGGCTAGGACCTCGTCGACGAGGGTGAGCGAGCGCGATCCGAGGACGTGGTCGGCCCCTTCGGCCCGCACGGCGGCGCGCCGTTGCTCGGTGCTCGCCGTGCCGATCACGATGGCGCCGTGTAGCTTCGCGATCTGCACCGCGGCCGTGCCGACCCCGCCGGCGGCGCCGTGCACCAGCACGGTTTCCCCCGGTTCGATCCTGGCGAGCTCGAGCAGGGAGTGCTCGGCGGTGGCGAAGGCGGTGCCGCTGGTGCACCGGCCGGGCGGGGTCCCCGGCTCGACCGGAGCCAGCAGCGAGATCTCGGTGGTGTGGTATCTGGCGACCATGCCCTTGGAGGTCACCATCACCTCGTCGCCGACCGCGACTTCGGTGACGCCCTCCCCGACCCGGACCACGGTGCCGGCTCCCTCCATACCCGGCACGGTGCCGAAGTAGGTGGGCGCCAGCTCACGCTCACCCAGCACACCGATCACCTTCAGCGCGTCCTTGTAGTTCAAGCCCACCGCGCTCATGCGCAGCTCGACCTCGCCGGGCCCGGGCGCGCGCCGTGCACAGCGCCGCCAGCCCAGCCGGTTGAAAGTGCGTGAGCGCGGCAACTCCAGGACGAAGTTCGCCTCGGGATCGGTGAGCGGTTGCGCGGTGTCGAGCGCGTCGAGTCGCTGGGGCAGGGTGCGGTCCACCACGGTGACCCAGCGCAGTCCGTCGCGCAGGACGACCTCGTCGCTGCGGTCATGGGTGAAGGCACCGGGTACGGCCAGTTCGGCGGCCAGTTCGGTAGCGCTGACCCGGTCGTCGATGTCGACCAGCCGCCAGCGCAACCGGGACTGTTCGTTGAGCAGCACGCGTCGCGCACCCGCCACCGCGGCCTGGCCGGGATCCGGCGGCGTCGGGTCGGCCGGGTGCGCGTAGGCGTGAGTGGTGACGACGGTCGCGTACAGCGACCCGTCACCGATCAGCGCCATCTCGAGGCCGAGCTCGCTCGCTCGGGCATCGAAGAACCCTTCCAGGGTCGCGGCGACGCGGCGCAGCGTCCACAGGGTCGCGATGTCACCCTCGGCCGCCGCACCGGGCACGACGCAGACGTGCAGACGGGCCACACCCTCGGTGGCGACGATCTCGCGCAGCTGACGGGTCAGGTGCGTTTCCAGCTCCGGCTCGTCGGGGTCGAGGCTGACCGCGGCCGATCCGACACCGCCGGAGCACACCGCTTTGTGTACCCGTTCGGTGCGTTCGCCGGCGCCCTCGCCGTATCCCAGAACCAGGGTGAACAGTCCATCGCTGCTCGGCAGGGCGGCGGCGTCGACCGCTTCACGCAGCTCCCAGCATTCCTCGTAGAAGAAGTCGGTCATCCGTTGCAGTGGCCCCGCGCCGGGGGTGAGCGAGCCGAACCGGACGCCCCTGAGTTGCACGCAGACCTCGTTGCCGGGACCGAGCAGGTCGATGTCGGCGGTCGGGGCATCGTCTTCGGACAGTCGGGTCAATACCGTCACCTCGGCGGGCAGCGCGGCCAGTCGGCGCACCGACGCGACCCCGACCGGAACCATCGCGCCTTCTTGGTTGCCGCCGCGGCCCACGAGCAGGGCAGCGACTGTCTGCAGGGCCGCGTCGAGGACCGCGGGGTGGGCCAGATGCGCGGTGCCCTGGGCGATCTCACCGTCGAGTCGGGCCACGACGGTGTCGGTCGCCAACCGGATCGCGGTGACCCGGCGAAATGCCGGACCGTAGGTGAGCCCGGCCGCTGCCAGGCCGGTGTAGAAGTCGGCGGGGTCCACCGCGACCATCGTGTCGGGACCGGGAACCTCGGCGGTGATCGGCGTGTAGGAGCCTTCGACGAGGCGGCCGGTGGCGTGCACGGTCCAGATCGTCGCGGCCGCGCCACGGGAGCGAATGGTGAATCGTCGCGTCGCGTCCTGCACGTGGAGTTCGACAATCGGCGCGTCACCGGCGTCGACGATCATCGGCGCGACGAACCGCACTTCTTCGAGGCCGACCTGCTCGGCTTCGGCCCGCACCGCGGCGGCACTGAGCGCGGCGTCGAGGTAGCCGGCGCCCGGCAGAATCCGGCTGCCCGCCACCACATGGTCGTCGAGCCACGGTTGCGCCGCGATCGACAGATTCAGTCGCCAGGTGGCCGCATCGTCGGGGTGCCGGTCGCCGAGCATGGGCCGCGCGTCGGCGGTGCCGTGGCGCAGCACGTGCATCTCGGGCAGTTCCGAACGCAGCCGCGTGCGCTGCCACGGGTAGCGGGGCAGGTCGATATGGGGTGTGGGCCCGGGGGTGTGGGCGAACAGGGCGTCGATGTCGAGTGCCCCGGCGGCGTAGAGATCGACCAGTATCCGGCGCATGCTGTGCGCGTCGTGCTGCTTGCGGTGCAGGGTGGCGATGGTGGTTCCCGTTTCACCCGCGCCGATCAGGATCTCGCGAACGTTGGCCCCCAACACCGGATGCGGGCCGACCTCGAGGAAGACCCGGTGGCCCGCCTTCACCACGGCGGCGATCGCGTCGGCGAAACGCACCGGCCTGCGGACGTTGGCACACCAGTACTCACCGTGCCAGTCGGCGCCGGTGACCGGCGCGCCGGTGACGGTCGAGTACAACGGCAGCCGTGGCTCGTTGACGGTGATGCCGGCCAGCGCGGCACGCAGTTCGTCGAGGATCGGGTCCATCAGCGCACTGTGGTAGGGCACCTCTACCTGCAACCGACGGTTGAACACGCCACGCTCGGTGAGCGTCTCGGCGATCACGTCGAGCCGGTCGAGGGCGCCGGCGAGGGTGACCGCGGACGGGCTGTTGATCGCCGCGATGTCGACGAACTCTTCTCCGGCGACGAGTTCACCGGCCGGTTCGGGCCCGAGACCCACCGCCAGCATGCCGCCGGTGCCCGCCGTGGTGGCCTGCAGGCGGGCCCGGTGGTAGCTGACCAGCACGGCGTCGCGCAGCGACAGCATGCCGGTGACATACGCGGCCGCCACCTCACCGACACTGTGACCGACCACGACCGCGGGTGCGATCCCCTGTTCGCGCAGCGTCGCGTGGAGCGCGACCTGGACCAGGAAGTTGGCCGGTTGCGCGACGGCGGTGGAGGTCACCGTCGATTCGGCTTCGGGCCGCAGCAATTCCTCGATGATCGACCAGCCGGCCACGGCGGTGAACTCGGCGTCGACCCGCTTGGCCTCGGTGGCGAAAACGCTCTCGGTGGTGAGCAGTTCGCGCGCCATCGCCCACCACTGCGGTCCCATGCCGGTGAAGATGTACACCGGTTCCGCGGCCCGTTTGGCGACCGTGCGCCCGACTCGTCCCGAGCCGGTCGCCAGGTCGATCAGACCCCGCACCAGTTCGGTGTCGTCGCCGAAGGCGATTCCCGCGCGGATCGGGTGATGGTGGCGTCGGCGCCAGGCCGCTTCGGCCAGCAATTGCGGATCGGCGCCGTCGGCGATCCGTTCGGCGACCCCGCGGGCGAGTTCCCGCACGGCTGCCTCCGACCGGCCGGACAGCGGCAGCACACCGAAATGCGCAGGCGCCCGGTCGGTTCCGGCGGTGGGCCGGTGTTCCTGCAGGATCACGTGCGCGTTCGTGCCGCCGTAGCCGAATCCGTTGACGGCCACCGTCATCCGCTCGACCTCGGGGCCCACCGGTTCGGGCTCGGTGAGCAGGCGGATCCCCCACTCGTCGAAGGCGATATCGGGGTTGGGCGTATCCAGCCAGCCCTGCGGTGGGATCGTGCGGTGCCGGATCGCCAGCGCCGACTTGATGATGCCTGCCACGCCGGAAGCGGCCTCGGTGTGTCCGAGCGTCGCCTTCAGCGATCCGACTCCGAGCGGCGCCGGCCGACCGGTGGCCGCACCGTAAGCCCGCCCTATCGCCCGCAGTTCGAGCGGGTCACCGACCGGGGTACCGGTGCCGTGCGCCTCGACGTAGGTGACTTCCCGCGCGTCGATCCCGGATCGGCGGATCACCGTGCGCGCCAGGCTTTCCTGCGCGTTCGCGTTGGGGACGGTGATGGCGGTGGTCCGCCCGTCCTGGTTGGTGCCGGTGGCCTTGACCACCGCGTAGATCCGGTCGCCGTCGCGTTCGGCGTCGGCCAGCTTCTTCAGCACCACCACGCCGGCGCCCTCGCCGCGGCCGTAGCCGTCGGCCGCGGCGTCGAAGGGCTTGCTGCGCCCGTCGGCGGCCAGGAAACCGCCCTTGCACATCGTCACGAATGTTTCCGGCTGCACCATCACGTTCACGCCACCGGCGATCGCGGATTCGCAGTCGCCGTCGGCGATGGCGCGACAGGCCAGGTGCAGCGCGACCAGCGACGACGAGCAGGCGGTGTCGACCGTGACGGCCGGACCTTTGAGGTCGAGCGCGTAGGCCAGCCGGTTCGACAACATCGTGTAGGACACGCCCACCGCGGTGTGCAGATCGACATGCGGCAGCGCCGGGCCCACCGACACCGACAGCTGATCGAGCGTGAAGGCGCCCACGTAGACCCCGAGCGAGGAGCCCGCGCTGCGTCCGGCGACGCCCGCGTCGTCGAGCGCTTCCCAGGCGACTTCCAGCAGCAGCCGCTGCTGGGGGTCCATGGCGGTGGCCTCGCGCGGGGAGATGCCGAAGAACTCGGGGTCGAAGGCCCAGGGATCGCCGGTCATGAACGCGCCGCGCTTGGTGTACATGCGCCCGGGCGCGCGCCGGTCGGGGTCGTAGTACCGCCGCCAGTCCCAGCGTTCCGGTGGGATCTCGCGCACCCCGTCGCGCTTGTCGATCACGAACTCCCAGAACGACTCCGGCGAATCGATACCACCGGCATAGCGACAGCCGATACCGACGATGGCAATGTCAGTCATGTGCATTCCTCAGTTCGAGCGGCTGCGGGCGGCGAACCATGATGTTGAGTTCCGGGCCGGCCGTGCCGAGGCGCACGGCGCCGACGCGTTCGTTGCCCAGGGCCCGGTAGTAGTCGACGTTGGCGTCTTTGCAGATGCCGCAGAGCGCCGCGCCCTGCCGGTCGGCCTTGTCGGTGAACGACGCGTACAGCGCTCGGCCGATGCCGCTGCGCTGCACGGCCGGATCGGCGCCCAGGTAGACGTGGAACAGGTGCGGTTCGGTCGGCGCGGCGCGGTCCATCGCCGCGTCGACGTCGGAACCGCGGCGCACCGCCGTGCCCATCGCGGCGAGAAACTCCGGTCCCGCGAGCATTTCGCGCAGGCCACCCGGCCGGTATCCGTGCGGGTACCACAGCAGCACGCCGACGACACGGTCGTCCAGCAGTGCCACCTCGGCGCCACCGGCAGGCAGGAAGCGATGCTTGATCATGGCGCGCAGCATGCGTGGTGCTCGACGATGCCGGACGGTCTCGTCGGGGAAGACGTACTCGTCGACCGGATCGTCGTGGGCGAAGGCGGCGGCCAGCACCCGTACCATCGGGTCGATGTCGGCCCGGGTCGCGGCGCGAACGAGCGGTCTCGCCATGGAACTCAAAGCTGTTGTACCTCAAACGATCTACCGCGATCCACGACGCAACATTGCGTTCGGCAGGCGGCTGTTCGTTAGGCTATCTCAGGACAGGAATCCAGCCGATGAGTTTCTGACGACTTGCCGTCTTTCGTCAGGTCGTCATCCGTCAAGGGGACTGGCGAGGTGCCGTACCGCCGCGTGCATTCGGACAGTGTCCCTCACTACGCTGGAGCGGTCTGCGCATTGCAGTGTCCGCATCAGTGAGGAGAACCGTCCATGTGGCCGACACAGTGGCCCGCATCGGCTCGCGCGATCGCGACCGGAATCGACTCCGCCCTCACCGCGGCCCGCGCCACCGATGCGGCCGGGTTCGATGCCGCGATGACCGACCTCGCCGCGCTCGCCCCGGACCAGGTCGAGGCGGTCCAGGCGGCGATCGTGCGGGAACTGCTCGAAATCGCACACCCCGACGGACTCTCCGGCGACGACGTTCGTGCCGTACTCGAGGCCGTGGTGCACCGCTCGGCGGCCTGGCTGCCGCGAATCGACGTGCCGGCCATGATCAGCGTGCTCACCGGGGCACTGAATGTCCAGGAGCCCGACGACGCGGACCGGTCGTGGACCGATCCCCGACCGGCCGCGATGTTGCTCATCGAGTACCTGGCCCAGCTGTCGGGTACCGCGCCGACGGCCTCGATCCGGCGTGCCATCGACGAGATCGCCAGGGCCGAGACGGTCGAGATGCCGTGAACCACTGAACACTCCGGGTTTTCGACTGTTTGAGCTCGGCGCGGTGGGGCATTCGCTGATGTACCACCACGCCGTCCACCCGCCGCAGGAGAGAGTCATGCAGTCGCCCAGATCGCCATTGCCCACCACCACCGCCAGCGGTACCCCCGAGGCCACCCCGGCCGTGGTTTCCGACGACCGGGAACTGGTGGTCAACCTGCTCGATCCACACATGCGCGCGCTCTGCGCTTCGGCGGCCGGTTTGTCGGGCCAGGCGCTGTTGCGCTTGGCGGCCGCCGCCGAGACGCTGCGGCAAACCGAGGGGCTCGAAGCGGCGGCGCGTACCGCGCAACTCTGATCACCGGCACTACAGTCGGATGATGGGCATCGAATGTTGCGCCGTCGTCGCCACACCGAGGGCCGAGGTCTTCGCCTGGTTCGCTCGCCGCGGGGCTTTCGCCCGGCTCGCCCCACCGTGGCAGCCGGTGACCCTGCTCGCCGAAGCGGATTCGCTGGCCACCGGGCGGGCGGTGCTCGGACTACCCGGCGGGCTGCGCTGGGTGGCCCAGCACGACCCCGCCGAATACCGCGAACCCGAACGATTCGTCGACGCGGTCACGGCCGACGGACCCGCTTCACTGCCCACCGCGCGGCTGCTGCCGTGGCGCCACATCCACGAGTTCGCCGAGGTCGACGCCGAGCACACCCGCGTGACCGATCGAGTGCAAACCCCGATCCCGGAGTTCGCGCTACGGCCGATGTTCGACTACCGATACCGGCAACTGGCCGACGACCTGGCCGCCCACCGACGCGGCGCCGAAGCCGGGCTGACACCGTCGACCATCGCGGTGACCGGAGCCTCGGGATTGGTCGGTTCCGCCCTGTGTGCCTTCCTGACCAGTGGCGGGCACCGCGTGGTGCGGTTGGTCCGCCACCCGGCCCGCGACCACGGCGAACGACAGTGGAACCCCGATGAGCCCGCCCCTGACCTGCTCGTCGACGTCGATGCCGTTGTCCACCTCGCCGGCGCCTCCATCGCCGGCCGCTTCACCGAGGAGCATCGGCGAGCGATCGCCGACAGCCGGATCGAACCGACCCGGCGCCTCGCCGAGCTCGCCGCCACCACCGGAGTTGCCACCTTCGTCAGCGCCTCCGCCATCGGTTTCTACGGCTACGACCGAGGTGAGGAGCCGCTCACCGAGCAGTCCGAGCGCGGGGACGGCTTCCTGGCCGATGTCGTCGACCGGTGGGAATCGGCCACCGAGCCCGCGGCGGCCGCCGGAGTCCGCGTCGTGCGGGTCCGCACCGGGGTGGTCCAGTCCCCGCGAGGCGGCACCCTGCGACTGCTGCGCCCCCTGTTCACCGCCGGCCTCGGCGGCCGCATCGGCGACGGCAGGCAGTGGTTGTCCTGGATCGGCATCGACGACCTGGTCGACATCTACCACCGTGCCCTGTGGGACACCGGCCTGAGCGGACCGGTCAACGCGGTTGCGCCCCAACCGGTTCGCAACAGCGAATACACCCGCACACTGGCCCGGGTCCTGCATCGGCCCGCACTGCTGCCGGTACCATCGTTCGGCCCCGCCGTGCTGCTCGGCCGCCAGGGCGCCCGCGAACTCGCCGAGGCGAACCAGCGCGTGGTCCCCGCCGAACTGACCGAGGCCGGCCACACCTTCCGTACCGGCGGCTTGCCGGAAACCCTGCGCCATGTCCTGGGCCGCACACGATGAGTGTGGCCGTCGCCCTGTTCACCAGGGACTTGCGGGTACGGGACAATCCGGCGCTCACCGCGGCGGTCCGCGAGGCCGACCAAGTGGTCCCTTTGTTCGTCGTCGACGACACCCTGGTTCCCTGCCCGCCGAACCGCGCGCATTTCCTCGCCGCGGCCCTGACCGAACTCGACACCGAACTGCGCGCCCTCGGCGGCGCCCTCGTGGTGCGGTCCGGCACGGTGGCCGACGAGGTAGCCCGTGTGCTCGCCGAAACCGGCGCCACCAGCGTGCATCTGGCCGAGGACGTCAGCGGCTACAGCAGACGACGCGAGGAGGCGTTGCGCCGGACGAACGCGGCAGTCCATGTCCACTCCGGTTCCATCACCGCCACCTCCGCGGAGCTCGTCCCGTCGACGGGACGCGATCACTTCGCCGTGTTCACCCCCTATTTCCGGCGGTGGAGCGCCGCGCATCGCCGCAAACCGCTGCCGGCGCCACCGTCGCTGTCCGTACCGGCACTGTCGAGCGCGGCCCTGCCCGGTCCGACGGCGCTCGGCAGCGGGGAACCGTCTCCACAGTTGCGCGTCGGCGGGGAGACGACCGGACGCGCACTGCTCGAGCAGTGGCTCGACGGCCCGATCACCGGCTACGCCGACCACAGCGACGACCTCGCCGCCGACGCGACCTCCCACCTGTCGGCCCATCTGCATTTCGGATGCCTGTCCCCGACCGATGTGGTGGGCAGGGTCGATCCGACCGACGCGGGCGGGCTCGCCTTCGCCCGGCAGTTGGCCTGGCGGGACTTCCACCACCAGGTGCTCGCGGCCCGGCCCGATGCCGCGTGGCGGGACTACCGCACGCGCACGACCCCCGGGCCGGTCGACGAAAAGGCGCTTGCCGCTTGGAAAGCCGGCCGTACCGGGTATCCGATCGTCGACGCCGGGATGCGGCAGTTGCGGACCGAGGGCTGGATGCCGGGCCGGGCGCGGCTGATCGCGGCGAGCTTTCTGGCCAAGTCGCTACGCCAAGACTGGCGTCTCGGCGCGGCGCACTTCCTGCACTGGCTCGTCGACGCCGATCTCGCGAACAACCAGCTCAACTGGCAGTGGATCGCGGGCACCGGCACCGACACCCGGCCCAACCGCGTCCTCAACCCCCTGCGACAGGCCGACCGCTACGACCCCGACGGCTCTTATGCGCGCCGGTGGTTGCCCGAGCTCGCGCACCTGCCGGGTGCGCGTGTGCACCGCCCCTGGCGCGAGAACGTCGATGCGGCGGTCTATCCCCCGCGCCTCATCGACTGCGTCGGCAGCTAGGGCCCGTTGCCCGCCAGCCGATCGCGCTCGGCGCGCAGCGAGGCCACGGTGTCCTCGAGTTCGAGGATGCGCGCGATCGAGGCCAGGTTCATGCCCTGGGTGGTCAGGGTGGTGATGCGGTGCAGGCGGGTCAGGTCGTCGCCGCTGTAGCGCCGGGTGCCGCCGGCGCTGCGAGCCGGAGTGATGAGCCCGTGCTGCTCGTAGAGACGTAGTGTCTGCACGCCGATCCCGGCCAGCTCGGCCGCGACGGAGATGGCATATACCGCCTGCCCGGCCGAAGGCAGGCTGTCGCGCCGCATGTCCATCTAGTTCCTCACCTCGCGTTCTGTTCGCTCCGACCAGATTACCTAGCTCGACTACTTGCACTCGATTGGGTCGAGTGCTAAATAATATCTGTGTCAGATGACAGAGGTTATCTGACAATCAGACTACCGAGGATGGAGTGAGTTGGAGGTGGCGACCATGTTGATGCGCACCGATCCGTTCCGCGATCTGGACCGGGTGACCCAGCAGGTGTTCGGTACGGCGGCCCGGCCCGCGGCGATGCCGATGGATGCCTGGCGAGACGGCGAGGAGTTCTTCGTCGAGTTCGATCTGCCCGGGATCGACCCGGACTCGCTGGACCTGGATGTCGAACGCAATGTGGTCACCGTGCGGGCCACACGCCCAGGCCTGGACACCGAGCGCTCGATGATCGCCGCCGAACGGCCGCGCGGAATGTTCAGCCGCCAGTTGTTCCTCGGCGACAACATGGACACCGACCGCATCCGCGCCGACTATCGCGACGGTGTGCTGCGCCTGACGATCCCGGTCGCGGAGAAGGCCAAGCCGCGCAAGATCGAAGTCTTCCACCAGCGCGACAACCAGACCGTCGACGCCTGAGACCCGACGCCGGTCGAACATTCCCGCGACCGGCTTCACCACAGTCGCCCGTATCGACCCTGCCTGGAGCACTGCTATGCCGATGACGACTTCCCCCGCCGCGCCGATCGAAGACCACACCGCCGTGCCGGATCCGCACCGCCACCGCGAGGCGGAGTTCGGCAGCTGGCAGCCCGGCCACGTGGCCTGGTTCGACGCCGAGAAGGGCTTCGGTTTCCTCACCCCCGACCACGGCGATCAGGCGGTCTTCGTCGAACACACCGCCATCCAGGCGCCCGGTTACAAAACCCTGCGTGCCGGGCAGCCGGTGGTCTTCACCGCCACCGACACCTCTCGTGGGCCCGAAGCGGTGCGGGTGCTGACCTACGACAGCACCCGCACCGCGCCACCTTCACCCACCCCGCTCGTCCACCCGTCCACGCGATCGTGGCGGCCGCGCTGCCGCCGCGCCGCCTGACCCGCCCCCTACCGATTCCTTCGTCGAGGACTCACATGCACACCGAACTCCGCACCCGACCCGAAACCGGGACCGCCGACCTGCCGTCCCCGGCCGAGACCACTGTCCGCTGGCCCGATCCCAGTCCCCTGCAGGACTGGTGGACCGAGGTCATGGACGGCGTACCCCAGTACCCGGTGCGCTCCTGAGGCCGGGCCCGGGCCGTAGCCGGTATGCCTGAGCCGGGCCGGCCCCTCGGTGCGTTATCGTCGGCTCCGGAGAGCAAAGCGTGCCCGAGGGGCTCACTGCCCCGTTCAGTACTGACCTGACCTGCGGTATCAGGGAGGAATCGTGGACATTACAGAGCTGATCCTTGATGACCACCACGAGCAGCGCCGGCTGTTCGCCATCGTGGAACAGATCGACCGCGCGGAGACCGAGGTGCTCTCCGCGATCTGGGACAGGCTGGCCGCCTTCCTCGAACTGCACGCCCAGGCCGAAGAGGAGATCTTCTACCCCGCACTGCTGCAGGAAGGCATGGCCGCCCGGCGCACGGGTGTGGTGGAGGACGAAACGCTCGATGCCATCCACGACCACAACGACATCCGCGACGCGGTCGCCGAAGTGGCCCGCCACCAGGTCGGCACCGACGAGTGGTACGCGGCGGTCGCGGCAGCCAACCGCGCCAACGGCGACCACATGGCCGAGGAGGAACGCGAGGGCCTCACCGATTTCCGCCGCCTGGCCGGGTTGCGGACCCGCCATCGCCTCGCTGTCGCCTTCGCCGCCTACGAGGCACGCAACTACGCCGGTGTCCGCTCAGTCGACAAGGACCCGGACGCCTACGTCCGCGCGGCCGAGAACCTCGAGACACCAGCGAGCGGGTCACTCAGTGTCGGGGGCCTGAAGCCGAGCTGATCGGCGTCAGGACTTCCGAGGCAGGCCCGCAGCAACCGCCCGCGCCGGCTTCGGCCGGATCATCGAAAAGTCCCGCGCCACCACAGACTCCGGTTTCCGGCAGGGACAGCTCGACGCGCGCGGCGGACTCGTGGTCACCGACGAGGGCCGCGGCGATCGAGCGGACCTGCTCGTAGCCCGTCATCGCCAGGAACGTCGGGGCGCGGCCGTAGCTCTTCATCCCCACGAGGTAGACACCGGGTTCGGGATGGGTCAGTTCGGCGACGCCGTGCGGGTACACGGTGCCACAGGAATGGACGTTCGGATCGATCAGCGGCGCCAACCGGACCGGGGCCTGCAGCACCGGATCCAGTTCCAAACGCACTTCCGACAGCCATGCCGATTCGGGGCGGAAGCCGGTGAGCGCCACCACGGTGTCGACGTCGTCGATGCGGCGACCGTCGTCGGCCACCAGGGCGAGGCGCCCTGCGCTGTCGGATTCGACGGCGGCGGTGCGGAATCCGGTGACCACCTCCAGCAAGCCCGCCTCGACGGCCTGTTTCGCACGGATGCCGAGTGCGCCGCGGGCGGGCAGTTCGTCGGCGGCACCACCACCGAACGTGGCGTCGGCGGAACCACGTCGCAGCACCCAGGTCAGCCGGGTGCCCGGTTCCCGTTGCGCCAGCTGCGCCAGCGCCACGATCGCCGTGAGCGCCGAGTGACCGCTGCCGGCGATCACCGTGTGGCGGCCGCGGTAGCGGGCGGACTCGTCGGCGGAGTCGAGATCGGGCACCCGGTAGGTCACCGCGCCGGTGCCGCGTTCGCCGAGCGCCGGGAGCCCCTCTCCGCCCAGTGGATTCGGGCTGCCCCAGGTACCGGAGGCATCGATCACCGCGCGGGCCAGGACCCGGTCCTCGCTGCCGTCGGCTCGGCGCAGATGCACCGACAGCGGTTCGCTGTCGCGGCCGGCGTCGACCACGCGGTCACGACCCCGCCGCGCCACCCCGACGACCTCGGTGCCGAAGCGCACCGAGTCACCGAGCACGGCGGCCAGTGGGACGAGGTAGTCGCGCGCCCATTCCCGGCCGGTCGGGTAGTCCTCGGCGGCCGGAGCGGTCCACTCGGTGCCCGCGAGCAGGCGGCGCGCGGCGGGCGCGATCAGTTCCGCCCAGCGGGAGAACAATCGCACATGGTTCCATTCGGCGACGGCGGCGCCCGCGTGTGCGCCGCGTTCGAACACCACCACGTCCACATCGCGTTCACGCAGCTCGGCGGCGGCGGCGAGCCCCACGGGGCCGGCGCCGACCACTACCACGGGCAGATCAGACATCGCATTCTCCATTCATCGATACGCATCGATCTTACGCACGGAACTCTATCGACCAACGTCAATCAAAGCAACCATAGATGCGCGTCGATGGAATCGATCAGGGAATCTCCGCCGGTCGGCGAGGCGCGTCGAGCGCGGTGAACGCGGCCGCGGCCAGGATCAGCGCCGCCGATACCAGCAGGGCCACATCGAGCCCGTGATGGAAAGCCACCTTTCCGGCGTCGATCACCTCCGACACCTTCGACAGGTACTGCAGATACGGTGTGATGTCGGCGCCCTCCGGGATGCGGCCCCGTTCGACGGCCTGGATCGCGTCGGGCTGCAGCGTGGTGGGTAACCCCAGCTCGTTCATCCGCGCCTTCAGATCCGCGGACAGGAACCCGCTGACCAATGCCCCGAGTACAGCGACACCGAACGCCGAACCGACCTGGCGCATCGTATTGGTCACCGCCGCCGCCATTCCCGAATGCTCGGGCGGCACACCGGAGAGCACCGCCGAGGTCAACGGCACCACCGCGATCCCGAATCCGAACCCCGCCACCGCCATCGCCGCGGCCAGCCACGGGTCGTGCAAGGTACCCGACAGCGCCTGACGGGTGAGCAGAATCCCGGCGGCGCCGAGCACACAGCCGAGGATCATCGGGGTGCGGGCGCCGCGACGCCCCACCCAGTACCCCGCCACCAGCGAGCCGATGACGATCGTGGCGGCCATCGGAGCGAAGACCGTGGCGGTGCGCGCACCCGAATACGACTGCATCACCTGCAGATACAGGGCAGTGAAGAAGAAGATCGAGAAGATGCCGAAGTAGACGGCGAAGGCGACCACCAGTGCGCTGCGCACGCCAGGTAATCGCAGATAGCGGAACTCCAGCATGGGTGCGCGCGCTCGCCGCTCCACGACGACGAACCCGATCGCCGCGACGCCGCCGAGCGCGAACAGCGCGAGTACCGACGTCTCGGTGTAGCCGCGGTCCTGACCGACGGTGGCGGCGTAGATCACCGTTCCGAACGCGACGGCGCCGAGCAGCGCACCGGCCCAGTCGACGGGCTCGGGGCGCGGATCGGCGCTCTCGGGCACCGACCACAGCGCGGCGACGAGCGCGACCCCCGCGATCACCAGGTTGAACCAGAAGATCGAGCGCCACCCGTAGGCGTGCACGAGCACACCGCCAAGCACCGGCCCCGCGGCGAGCGCCAGCCCGGACACCGCCGCCCACACACCCACCGCCTTGGCCCGCGTGCGCCCGTCGGGGAAGACGTGCCGCAATACCGACAGGGTGCCCGGTTCCGAGGCCGCGGCGCCCAGGCCCATGATCGCGCGTCCGGCGATGAGCATCGCGACACTGCTCGCCAGCGCGGAGACCACCGATCCGGCACAGAAGATCACCAGACCGACGATCATCACCCGCTTGCGGCCCCACCGGTCACCGAGTGACCCGCCCGCCAGCATCAACCCGGCGAAGACCACGGTGTAGGAGTTGACCACCCACTGCAACAGGGTGACGTCGGTACTCAGTTCACTGCGGATGTCGCCGAGCGCCACACTCACCACGGTGGTGTCGAGGAAGGTCACGAACACCACGACAGCGACCGCGGTGAGCGCGACCTTCGGCCGCTGCGGGGCCTTGTCCATCGGTTTCACCGGCACAGGCTACTGGCGGGGTCACCGGGTCGCCAGCCGTGCCGGACTCACCGGTCTATTCGGTGCGCAGGGTGAGGATCGCGATCTCGGGTGCCACGCCCACGCGGACCGGCGGCCCCCACGCGCCCGCCCCGACGGTGGTGTAGATCTGCAGGTCACCGAAGCGGTCCCAGCCCGATACCGTGGGATTGGCCCACCGCACCGGGTAGGTGAACGGCCACAGTTGACCGCCGTGGGTGTGCCCGGACAGTTGCAGGTCGACACCGCGCTCACTCGCCTCGAGCACCTGGGCGGGCTGGTGGGCCAGCAGCAGTGTGAACCGGTTGGGGTCGCGCTGGGCGAGCGCCGCTTCCAGATCGGGTGCGTAGGGCTCGGGTGCGGCGTAGTCGTAGACACCGGCGATATCGATCGTCGCGCCGTCGATGGACAGTTCGGTCCGTTCGTTGCGCAGCGTCTCGACGCCCAGGTTCTCCCAGCGATCCAGCCACGCCGCGACCTCGTCCACGTACCCTTCGTGATTGCCCGCCACACCGATCACGCCGTACTCGGCGCGCAGGTCAGCCAGTGGCGCGAGGTCACCGCCCACCAGGTCGACGGCCCCGTCGATGAGGTCACCGGGGATGACGACGAGATCGGGCCGCTGCGCATTGACCAGCTCGACGACCTCGGCGGTGAAGCCCGATCCGCGGGCGGCGCCCACGTGCAGATCCGACAGCACCGCCACCCGCAGCCCGTCGAACTGCTCGGGCAGCTTCGCGAACCGCGCCTCGGACTCCACCACCCGGACGTCGGCGGCTTCGACCACGCCGTAGCCCACCGCCCCGACCGACGACACCACCAGCACCGCCGACAGCACCCGCAGCACCCGGGTGCGATGCGCGAGATCCACTGCGCGCACGAGCAACAGGACCGCACCGAGCACCAGGAGGCCCAGCAGCAGATAGAACAGCACGGCGTACCAGACGTACCCCAACCAGACCACCGGCCGCACCGGGCCCGGCACGAAGACGCTGCCCGCCCCGGTCGCGACGACCGCGGCCACCCACAGAACCCCGAGCAACACCGCGGCGGCGGGGCGGGCGGGGCCACCGATCCCGGTCGCGACGACCAGTCGCCGATACAACAGCCAGTGCACCAGGGCGGCGCACACACCGACGACAACCATCCGCAGCACTACAGTTCCCTCTCGCGACTCGCCCCACCCACTTCGGCGCGACACGGTAACCGGAGAACCAGCGACCACATCGAGCGCCCCTGATCCTTTCACCCGGCCGCCTCGCCCCGGCCGCCGACCGCTCCGCGGGCACGCAGCGCGGGCCGATGCCATCGCCGGAAGGTACCAATTTCCTTATTCGACAGGAGTTTTCGGCAACCGGTAACGCCATGGAGCTGTCACATGCGCGTGTTAGTGTGCGCACGGTCGGCACCCTTCGTGCCGCCACGACCGATCGGAGATCTTCAGTATGGGTGTCAGTCTTTCCAAGGGTGGCAATGTCTCGCTGACCAAGGCGGCGCCGGGCCTCACCGCGGTGTCGGTCGGCCTCGGCTGGGACCTGCGCACGACCACCGGAACCGACTTCGACCTCGACGCCAGCGCCATCGCGCTCGGTGCCGACAAGAAGGTCGTGTCCAACGAGCATTTCGTGTTCTTCAACAACCTGAAGTCGCCCGACGGTGCCATCGAGCACGTCGGCGACAACCTCACCGGCGAAGGCGACGGTGACGACGAGGCGATCAATGTCGACCTGGCCAACGCCCCGGCCACGATCGACTCGATCGTGTTCCCCGTCTCGATCTACGACGCGCTGACCCGCAGCCAGTCCTTCGGGCAGGTGCGCAACGCCTACATCCGGGTCGTCGACCGCAGCAGCAACGAGGAACTGGCCCGCTACGACCTGTCCGAGGACGCGTCCACCGAGACCGCGATGGTCTTCGGCGAGCTCTACCGCAACGGCGCCGAGTGGAAGTTCCGCGCCATCGGCCAGGGTTACGCATCGGGCCTGGAAGGTATCGCGCGCGATTTCGGCGTGAACCTCTAAGCGCCCCACACGCTTCGGCGCACTCGCACCCCGAGGCCGGTCGACAGCCTCGCGGGTGCGGCGCCGAACACCGCTGCGCGCGGTGCGATGCGCGCCTGTCAGGGTGCCGCGTAGTACTCGTCGGCGAGCCAGTCCTCGAACGAGGTGGGCGCGATCTCGGCGTCGGCGCCGGGCAGTAGCACCTCCCCGGCCATCGTCGCGTCGAAGAGCCCGTTGTCCCACGTGGGCACGAGCTGGACGGACCGGCCCCGGGCCGCGTAGGTGCGCCGCGCCATGTCGACCAGGTCCTGCGGACCCGGTCCGGCGATGTCGACGTGGCGGCCCTGCGGCTCTCCGGCTGCGACCCGCGCGAGAATGCCCGCCACCTCGGCGGGTGCGATCGGCTGGATCAGCAGTGGAGCGATCCGCGCCACGCCTTCCTGCTCGGTCCAGGACGCGACCATCGCGGCGAAGTCGTGGAACTGTGTCGCCGGGACGATCGTGTAGGCCGTCTCGCCGGCTTCGACAGCCGCCTCCTGCGCCCGCTTGCCGGCATAGTGCGCATTGCCCGCCACCCGCCCGACCCCGGCGATCGACAGCGTGACGTGATGCCGCACGCCGGCCCGGCGCCCCTGCTCGAGCAGGTTCTTCGTGGCGGTGGTGAAGAAGTCGACGTTCTCGGATTCGCCTGTGGCAGTGCAATTGGTGACGTCGACGACGGCGTGCACGTCGGCCAGCGCCGCCGCCAGCCCCACCCCGGTGTAGACATCGACGCCGTGGCCCCGGCTGATGGGCACGACGTCATGACCGTTCTGTTTCAACGCGTTCCCGGTGAGTTGTCCGATCCGGCCGCTGGCTCCGACGACTGCGATACGCATGAATTCCTCCGCTATTGGCGACATTGTATGTCCAGAATAGCAGCGAATGGCGATGACGGACGACGAGTGTGGTCACGCTCGGTGTGCGATCCCGGATGTCGCGGCTCTGCGATGGCGGTGATCGTTAAGCTGGCAGGCATGAAGTTGCCGGAAAGCCTGGAGTGGGCACTGCACTGCGTCACGCTGCTCGCGCAGGTGCCGGGCGAAACCGTCAGCACCGCACAACTGGCCGAACACTTCGACCTGCCGCCCGCCTACCTCGCCAAACAGCTGGCCCGGCTGGTGCGCGAGGGCATCCTGGCCGGGACCACGGGCCCGCGAGGCGGTTTCCGCCTGGGCCGCACACCCGACCTGATCACCGTGCTCGACATCGTCGAAGCGATCGACGGCCGCGGCGACCCCTATCAGTGCCGCGAGATCCGCCGACACGGACGCGGTGCGCTCCCGGCCGACCAGTGCCGCGAACGCTGCGCCCTCGCGGCCACCATGGATTCCGCCCATGACGCCTGGCGCACCAGCCTGCGATCGGTCACCGTGGCCGGTCTCGTCGCCGCCCTGCCCCCGGAAATCCCCGAGCGCAACCGCCGCCTGCTCTCCCCCGGCTAGAGATCCGCGCCCGTTCCCTCACGGTGCCGAGTGACTACGACCGGGCACCCGCCGTCGCGATTCAGCCCCGGGCGGCCGCGTCCACCGCCACCACCGCGTCACCGAGCCGTTCGAGGGTGTTCGGGTCACTCCACGCCGACGCGATCGACACTCCGTCGGCCACCACTTGCGCACCGGCGGACCGCAACCGCTCGGCCAGATTCTGATTGACCACTTCACCGGGCCCTGCCGTCACCACCGCGACCGGTTTGCCCGTGATCGCGGGCGCCTGGCCGGGATTGGCGAGCCAGGCGAGCACGCTGTCGGCCAGCGTCGGCATGTGCTCGCCTTCGGCGGCGAACAACAACACCCCGTCGGCTTCGACAGTGGAACGGCGCAGCTGGTTCGCGATCAGCGGACGTGCGTCCTCGGTGTCGAGATCGCTGCTGTAGGCGGGCAGGGTGTCGAGTTCGGCCAGCAGCACCACGTCGACATTGTTGCGGACCGCTACGCGTTGGGCCTCGGTAGCCAACTGCGCGCAAGTACTTTCCTCGCCGGGCTCGGTGACCAGGGCGAGCAGATACGACATCAACTACCCCTTCTACTTCGCGGTCCCGGCGATCTGCCGGGCCTCGGCCTCGATCGCCGCGTCGTTGGCAGCACTGAGGTCGATCCGCCCGACCCCGGCGATCCGACCGGCGAGTGCGGGATTGTTCTCGCGCATCCGCTGCACGAACTGCGCGGCGACATCGGAGTCGCCGCTGCCGTGCCCGAGCACCACGAATTCTTCGGTGCCGATCTCCTCGTTCAACGCCACCGCCACATCGTCGAAGTAGTGCACGAACACCTTCGGGTCTTCGCGCCCGGTGTGGCGTTCCACGGTGCGCAGATGACGCGCCGCGCTCTTTCCGTCGACCACGTCGCGTTCGGACTCGCGCACTTCCGGTGTAGCGAGATCGAAATGCAGCACGCGGGCCTTCTCGCTGTCCATCGCGACGACGAACAAATCCCCGGACCCTTTCACTTCCGGCTGGTCCTTCAGCAATTGCCGCGCGTGTTCGATATCGCCGATCGAGACCCGTCCGTCGTGCGGGCGGTGGAACACCTCGCGATGCCCGTTCATCTTCACCGCCAACCGGTCCCCCGATTCCTGCTCGACCTCATCGGCGATGTCTTCCCACATGGTGATGAACTTTGCCCATTCGATGTCGCGGGGCGCCGGGTGCCCGGTGATCGCGGCCAAGGTCTTTCGTGTGTGCTGGTTCATCAGATCTCCTGGGGCAGTCGGTCATACGGAGCGTGCGATGGTGACCTTCACGTTCTTCATGATCGGTTGATCGCTCTGGGTGCTGATGTCGCCGATCGCGCACAGCACGTTGAGTTCGGGCATGTATCCGGCCGCGCACCCGGCGGGGATGTTGTACGGGACGACCTTGTAGTTGTGGACCGACCGGGTGCTGCCGTCGCGGGCGATGCTGGTGATGTCGACCTCGTCGAATTCCGTGAGTCCACGCTCACGCATGTCGTCGTGGTTCATGAACACCAGAGTGCGCAGATTCTTGATGCCACGGTAGCGGTCGTCGTTGGAATAGATCGTGGTGTTCCACTGGTCGTGGGACCGCAAGGTCGCCAGCGACAGGACGCCGGGTTCGCGGGTCAGATCCGGCAGGTCCACCGCCGAGAATTCCGCCTTGCCCGAGGGCGTGAGGAAAACCAGTTCGCGGGCGGGCTGTTTGATCCGGAAGCCAAGCGGCAAGCGCACCCGCCGGTTGAAGTCCTCGAAACCGTCCAGCGCCCGGGACATGGTGTCGCGGATGCGATCGTAGTCCTCGACGTAGTACTCCCACGGTGTCGCGCTGCCGGGCAACGCGGCCCGCGCGATCCCGGCGACGATGGCGGGTTCGGACAGCAGGTGCGGTGAGGCGGGCTTCTTCATTCCCCGCGACAGGTGCACCATCGCCATCGAGTCCTCCACCGAGGTCTCCTGCAGACCACCGCGCTGCACGTCCTTCTCGGTGCGCCCGAGGCAGGGCAGGATCAGCGCGCGCTTGCCGTGCACGAGATGGCTGCGGTTGAGTTTGGTGCTCACCTGCACGGTCAGATCGCATTTGCGTAACGCGTCGAAGGTGTAGGCGGTGTCGGGCGCGGCGAGGGCGAAGTTGCCGCCCATGGCCATGAACACCTTCAGCTTGCCCGCGTGCATCGCCTCGATGGAGTCGACGACGTCGTAGCCGTCGGCGCGCGGGGAGGTGATGTCGCAGACCTCGTCGAGCCGGTCCAGGAACTGGGCGGGTGGTTTGTTGGCGATGCCGCAGGTGCGGTTGCCCTGCACGTTGCTGTGCCCGCGCACCGGCGACGGGCCCGCACCCTCGCGGCCCAGATTGCCGCGCAGCAACAGCAGGTTCACGATCTCGCGGACGGTGTCGACACCGTGCTCGTGCTGGGTCACGCCCAGACACCAGCTGATCACGCTGCGGTCGGCGTCGCAGTAGACACGCGCCGCCTTGCGCACCTCGGCCTCGGTGAGCGCGGACTGTTCCTCGATCAGCGACCACGGCGTGGCCTCGACCTTGGCGCGGTAGTCGGAGAATCCGGTGGTGTAGCGCTCGATGAACTGCCGGTCCAGGGCCTTGGGATCGGACTCGGATTCCTCGAGTACCGCCTTGGCGATACCGCGCAGCAGCGCGAAGTCGCCGCCGATGCGCGGCTGCAGGTTCAGCGTAGAGGTGTCGGTGGCGTTGAAGGTCGCCATCCGCAGGAACTCGTGCGGGATGATCGTGCGGGTCGCGCCCGCCTCGACCAGCGGGTTGATGTGCACGATCTGGGCGCCGCGTCGATCGGCCTCGGCCAGTGCGGTCAGCATGCGTGGAGCGTTGGAAGCGGCGTTGACGCCCATGATGAACAGGGCGTCGGTGGTTTCCCAGTCCTCGAGGTCGCAGGTGCCCTTGCCGGTGCCCAGCGCGGCCTGCAACGCGCGACCGCTCGCCTCGTGACACATGTTCGAACAGTCGGGCAGATTGTTGGTGCCGAGCTCGCGTGCCATCAGCTGGTAGAGGAACGTCGCTTCGTTGCCGAGGCGTCCGGAAGTGTAGAAGGCGGCCAGGTCGGGATCATCGAGGTCGCGCAGCGCCGTGCCGACGAGTTCGAAGGCATCGGCCCAGCTGATCGGCACATAGTGATCGGTGACCGGGTCGTAGCTCATCGGCTCGGTGAGCCTGCCCTGGTTCTCGAGGTCGAACTCACTCCAGGTGGACAGCTCGGCCACGGTGTGCTTCGCGAAGAACTCCGGGCCGACACGTTTGCGCGTCATCTCCCAGGTGACGTGCTTGATGCCGTTCTCGCAGATATCGAGGTGGATGCCCTTGATGGAGTCGGGCCACGCGCAACCGGGGCAGTCGAAACCGCCGTTCTCGTGGTTCATCTTCATGATGGCGCGGGTGCCGAGCAGCGGCTCTTTTTCCTTGACCACCATGAACTCGGTGACCGATTTGGCCGCACCCCAGCCGGCGGCTGGGTGGTGATAGGGCTTGAACTCCGGGACGGCCGCACGATCGCGGGCGCCGCTGGGTCCGTCGTCGGGGTCGAGCTCTCCGTACGGGCCGTCGGTCATGACAGGTTCCCTTCGACGATTCGAAGCCGGTTGCCGTTCTGCGCGGAATTCTTCACCGCACAGGCCCGGCAATGCCGGAGGCAGGGCCGTGCTCATCCTTCCGGCGGTGGCCGCCGGTGGCCAAGACCGAGTTCCGACCGGACGATCGGCCGCGCTTATCACCGCCGATCCCGGCCCGAATCGCCTCGTACAACGCATCACCGCAGGTTGACGCGATGCGCGCCGACCGTGCACGGTGAGCCATCGACACCGGCCGGCAAACCGGCAGCGATCTTCGGAGGAAGCTTTGCCCACCATGGCTACCCGGGCGCGCCCGCTGATCCGGCGGTTCACCATCGAGTTGGATCATCTGCCCGCCACCCGCGTCTTCGTCGGGCTGGCCGTTCCCGGCCTGATCCTGGTGGCCGCCGACCGCACCGATCTGCTCATCTACGCGGTGTTCGGTTCCTTCACCGGCATGTACGGGTTCGCCGAAGCGCCACGTCAGCGTCTCGCCCACCAGTGCGAGGCCGCGGTGGTGCTGGTCGGTGCGGTCGGCGCGGGCATTCTGCTGGCCCATGTGCACGCACCACCGGTGGTGCTGGTCTCGGCGGTTGCGACGTTCGCCGCCGTGGCCTCGCCGGTGACCGACCGGCTCGGATTGCGGCCCGAAGGGCCCTTCTTCGGGATCTTCGCCTTCGGGGCGATCGCGATGGTGGCCGGGGCGCAGCGCCGGCCGGTGGCGGCGCTGCTGGTGTGCGCCACCACCGCGGTGCTGTGTGTGCTGGTCGGCTACCTCGAGTCGAGCAGGCAGGTGCGCCGAAGCGGCGCCGACGCGGTACCGGTGTGGATCCGGCCACACCGCAGCGGCCGGGTCTCGCTCACCCAGTCCGGGCGCTACGCGCTGGCCATCTCGATCTCGGGTGGCATCGGGATCCTGCTCGGTGTCGGACACGCCAACTGGGCGATGGCCGGTGCCGCCGTACCGCTGGCCGCGGCGACCTCACGCGACCGGATCACCCGTGGCCTGCACCGGGTGATCGGCACCTTCATCGGGCTGCTGGTCGCCGCGCCGCTGCTGATTCCGGGGCCCAGCCCGACGATGCTCGCGCTGGCGATCATCGCCCTGCTGTATCCGACGGAGCTGTTCATGGCCCGCCACTACGCCGTGGCGCTCGGGTTCTTCACGCCGCTGATCATGGCGATGACCGAGCTGGCCGACCCGACCGACCCGCTCACCATGCTCACCGAACGCGGCCTCGACACCGTGCTCGGTGTCGCCGTGGGCATCGCCGTGGCCCTGCTGGTGCGCGAACCCGCCGCGCCCGCCTGCACGCCACCGGTATGCGAAACGTTGCATACTGTCGGTATGGCTGAGGACAACCAGTGGTACTACTGCATCAAGCATCACAAGGCCGAGCAGGGTAAGACCTGCTGGTACAACGACCGGATGGGCCCCTATCCCGACCAGGCCACCGCCGAGCGGGCGCTCGACATCGTGCGGGCGCGCAACAAGGCCGCCGACGACCAGGACGACTGACCAGCCCGGCGAATGCTGTTCCGTCAGCTCGAGTATTTCGTCGCACTCGCCAGGGAACGTCATTTCGCCCGCGCCGCGCAGGCCTGCTACGTCTCCCAGCCCGCGCTGTCGGAGGCGTTGCGCAAGCTCGAACGCGAGCTGGGGGTGCCGCTGGTACGGCGCGGACGCGCCTTCGAGGACCTGACCCCCGAGGGTGAGCGGCTGGTGCTGTGGGCCAGACGGATCCTGGCCGATCGCGACGCGCTCGAACACGAGGTCACCGCCCTGCAGACCGGCCTCACCGGTGAGCTGCGGATCGGGGTGATCCCGGCGGCGTCGAGCACCGTCGCCCTGCTCACCGACCCGTTCTGCACCGCCCATCCACTGGTGCGAGTACAGCTCGAGACCAGTTTGCGTTCCCTCGACATCGTCGACCGGATCCGCCGATTCGAACTCGATGCCGGGATCATCTACGCGCACGGCATCGACACCGCCGGGCTCAGCGCCGCCCCGCTCTACACCGAACGCCATGTGCTGCTCGTGGGAACCGAACTCCTCGCGGGCCGCACGGGCGCGATCAGCTGGGCCGAGGCACTGGAGATGCCGCTGTGCCTGCTGCACAAGGGGATGCGGGGCCGTCAGCTCATCGACGCCGCCCTGGCCGAGCACGGGCTGCGCGCGAGCCCGCAACTCGAGAGCGACTCGGTGATCGCGCTGCTCGCGCACGTGAGCACCGGACGCTGGGCGTGCGTGGTACCGCAGCCGTGGTTGCACACCCTGCGCCCACCCGCGGGCGTGCGGGTGCTGCCACTGCGCGATCCGGCGGTCACCGCACAGATCGCGCTGGTCACCGCGGCGGGACAGCCGGAGCCGGTGCTGGCCAAGGCGCTTTCGGCCACCGCGCGCACCGCCCACCTCGACGACACCCTGGCGCAGGCGGGCGAACACAGGCAGGACTGAGATCCAAATCAGCTACGACTCGGCAACCGTTCGCTAGGGTCGGTAGCCATGAGCACTCCGCTGCTGTTGTCCGCGGTCGGCCGACTCGTCGGTTCGATCGTCCTGGGGACCGTCGCGGGTGTGCTGATCGGCCTGCGCGGTGGGGTGGCGATGGGCACGCTGACCGGCATCGCCACCGCGGCCACCATTTTCGTGGTGGTCGGCTGGCTGGTGCTGTGGCCGATGGATGCCGAGCGAACCAGAACCTATGCCCGGCGCGAAGACTTCCAGCCCTTCGTGGAGGAACTGTCGGTGGTGGCCGCGGCGCTGAGCGGACTCGTCGCCATCGTGGTGATCCTGGTCCTCGGAAAGTCCGGCGAAGGCCACATCGCGGCGGCGGTGGCACTGGGCGGAGTGTTCGCCGCGTGGGGGGCCGTGCACCTGATGTACGCCGCCCGCTACGCCTACCTGTACTACGAAACCCCCAGGGGTGGTATCGATTTCAATTCCAGCGGACTACCCGGCTACCGTGATTTCTTCTACTTCAGCTACAACCTGGGCATGACCTACCAGGTGTCGGACACCAATGTCTCCGACTCCAGAGTGCGCAGCATCGTGCTCCGGCACTGCCTGCTGTCCTACGCGTTCGGTACCGTCATCCTGGCCACGACGATCAATCTCGTCGCCGGCATCGTCACCCACTGAGCGAATCGCACGCCCACGACCGATCGGCACCGATGAGCAGAGTCACCGCACGACGCAGAACGACCAGGCTGTCACCGGCCGGGCGTATCGAACGCCCCGACACCCTCGCGGTCGAGGAACCACTCGAGATCCGCGTCGACGGGCAGTCGCTCACGGTAACCATGCGGACACCGGGCAGCGACATCGACCTGGTGCACGGATTCCTCTTCGGCGAGAACATCATCGGCACCGCCGACGATATCGTCTCGGCCCGCTACTGCGCGGGCGCCGACGACACCGGGCGCAACACCTACAACGTGCTCGACCTGCGCTTACGTACCCCCACCCCGCTGCCCACCCGCAACTTCCTGAGCACCGGCGCCTGCGGGCTCTGCGGCAAGACCGCACTGGACGAGGTGCGCACCCACACCCGGTACCCGATCCCGCACCACACCGAGCCGGTGCGCACCCAGGTGCTCTCGGATCTACCCGCGCGACTACGAGCCGGTCAGAAACTGTTCGAAGCCACCGGGGGCCTGCACGCGGCCGGTCTGTTCACCGCCGACGGCACCCTGCTCGCCCTGCGTGAGGACATCGGCAGGCACAACGCCGTGGACAAGGTGATCGGCTGGGCGGTACGCGAGAACCGGATGCCCGCCCACGATCTGATGCTGCTGGTGAGCAGCCGGGCATCGTTCGAACTCGCGCAGAAGGCGGTGATGGCCGGCATCCCGATCCTGGCCGCGGTCTCGGCCCCCAGTTCGCTCGCCGTGGATCTGGCCGCGGAATCGGAGCTGACCCTGGTGGGATTCCTGCGCGGCGACACGATGAACATCTACACCGGTGAGCACCGGTTGACCTGAGCACGATCGGCGCAGACATCGACGAGGGGTCGGCACATGGAAACAACGGTGATTCAAGACCTGCTTCTGCTGCTCGTTCGAATTGTCGTGGCCGTCGCGTTCTTCGCGTCGGCACGCAACAAATTCCGTGATATCGAGAAATTCGCGGCCGGCAATGCGGTCCCGGTGCCGGCGGCCTATTTCGTGGCGACCGCGGAACTGCTCGGCGCGATCGGGGTGTTTCTCGGCATCCTGGCACCCCTCGCGGCCGGCGGGCTGATGCTGCTCATGCTGGCCACGATGTCGCTGCACATCGTCAAGTGGCACAGCCCGTACTGGGCGAGCGCAGGCGGTTGGGAATACGACCTGCTCATGTTCACCCTGGCCGGTGTCATCACGGTGTTCGGGGCGGGCGCGGTTTCGGTGGACGCGGTGACGTAGGTTTCAGCTGATCGTTTCGCCATGGATTTGTCGGTCCCAGGGAGGCGTGTTGACAGTACGACCGGATTCGGTGGCCCAGCAGACACACCCGTTGACGCGGGCACAGTCGAGTTGGTGGCTCGCCCAGCAGCTGTATCCGGCCGTGCCGGCCACTGTCGCGCTGTACCTCGATCTCCACGGCCGGCTCGACGTCGACCTGGTCACCCGCACGGCGCGGCAGGCGGCACGCGAACTCGAGTCCCCGCAGCTTCGATTCCGGCTCGTCGACGGTGTCGCCCGCCAGTACGTCGACGACGCGGCGCACATGCCGTTCACAGTCGTCGACCTCACCGCCGAGCCGGACCCGGTGGCCACCGCCCTGGACCGGATGGAACGCGATCACAGCACCCCGCTGGACCCCCTCGGCGACGACCTGACCGTGGCGGTCGTGTTCGCCGTGACACCACATCGGCATCTGCTGTATCTGCGCAGCCACCACATGGTGCTCGACGGTGTCGGTGCCGCCGCCGTGCTCCGCCGGACAGCCGAGCTCTACCGCGCCCAGCTCCCGCCCGCGGCCACAGGCGACGACAACCGGGCACCGGCCCACCGGGCACTGACGGTGACCGACATCTTGGAAGACGAAGCCGCGTACTGGAACTCCCCGCGCGCCGACAAGGACCGCGAGTACTGGGCCGAACAGGTCGCCGGGCTCAATGAGCCGGTCAGCTTGGCCGGGGCGCCCACACTGCCGAGCCCCCGGACCCATCATGTGGCCGGCACCCTGGACGCATCGACGGCGCGGCTGCTCAGTGCGTCGAAAGGCCGGCACGGTGCGACCTTTCCCGAGCTCGCGATTGCCGCGTTCGCCTGTTATCTGGCCCGCGTGTCCGGCAGCTCGGACCTGACCCTCACGCTGCCCGTCACCGCCCGCGCCACCGCCGCTCTACGGCAGTCGGCCGGGTCGATGTCGAACGCGGTACCGCTGCGATTGACGAATCTGCAGGCAGGCACGGTCGGTGAAGTCGTCACCCAGGTGCGGTGCGCGGTGATCCGGGCGTTGCGCCATCAGCGTTACCGGCACGAGGAGATGGGCGCCGGCCCCGAAGCGGTGTTCGGCGGGTACGGGCCGGTCGTCAATCTGCTCGGGATGGTGGAACCGCTGCGGTTGGGGCCGGTCACCGGGCAGGCCCGGCTGCTCGCGCTCGGCCCGGTGCCCGACCTGCAGATCAACGGTTATCAGTTCGGGCGCGACGAGAATTCGGTGAGTATCGACTTCCAGGCCAATCCGGCGCGGTACCGGCGCGAAACCGTGGTGTGGCATCACCGGATGTTCCTGGGGTACTTCGCTCGGTTCCTCGCCGCCGCGCCCACGGCCCCGATCCGGTCCCTGGACGAGGTGCGGACCGCACCGGTAGCGGTGCCGGGCGGGGCGGATGTGCGGCTGCTGCCGGACCTGTTGGACGGCAATCGAGCACCGGACGCGGTCGCGTTGAGCTACCAGGGTCGGACTCTCACCTACCGGGAGCTCGACGAAGCGTCCTCGCGCTGGGCGCGTGAACTCCTCGCCGGTGGGGCGGGGCCGGGCGACTTCGTTGTCGTGGCGATTCCGCGGTCGCTGGAGTCGGTGCTGGCGTTCTGGGCGGTCGCGAAGACGGGCGCGTGTTTCGTCCCGGTCGATCCGGCGGACCCACCACACCGGGTCACCACCATCATCGCCGATTCCGGTGCGCGCCGGGGACTCACGATCGGCTCCGTGCGCGACGAGCTCTCCCGTGGCGGATCCGAAGCCCTCGACCTGCACTGGTTGCTGATGGACGATCCGCAAACCGCGGCGCAACGCGCGAGCACACCGGTCGGTGACAGCGACCGCGCCCGGCCGCTGTCACCCGCCCACCCCGCCTATGCGATCTACACCTCCGGTACGACCGGGCGCCCCAAGGGTGTTGTGCTCAATCATCGCGGGGTCGCCCCGCTGATCGACTATCTGCTCGAGCACTACGGCCTCGACCAGCACTCGGTGCTGTTGCATTCGCACACCAACACTTTCGACGCCCATCTGCTCGAGGTACTCGGGGCCGCCGCCGCTTGCGCGCGACTGGTAGTGGCGCCCGTGTCGATCGTGGCGGGCCCGGAGTTCGCGCAGTTGGTCCGCGACAACGGCTGCACGGTGGTGCAGACCGCGCCCGCTGTCCTGGCCACGCTCTCGCCCGCCCTCGTACCGCAGGTGCGGGTCGTCGCGATCGGTGGGGAGGCCTGCCCGGAGCGGCTGGTGCGCGACTGGGCACCGCACGTCCGGTTGTACAACGGCTACGGCCCCACCGAAGCCACTGTCATGGTCACCGAGACACCGGCCTTGGCGGCGGAGGAACCGGTGAGCATCGGCACCGCGCTGCCGAGTGTGCTCGCCGTAGTGCTCGATACCCGGCTGACCCGGGTGCCCTCGGGCGCTCGCGGAGAGCTGTACCTGGGCGGCAGCGGAATCGCCGAAGGGTACCTGCGCGATCCGGGCGGCACCGCGACCCGATTCATCGCCGATCCCTTCCACCCCGGCCGGCGGCTCTACCGCACCGGGGACCTGGTGACCGAACGCGAGGACGGCGCCTACGCATTCATCGCACGTACCGATGACCAGGTCGAGGTGCACGGACGACGGATCGAACCGGCCGAGATCGAAAATGTGCTGATGTCACGATCCGAGATCGCCTACGCCGTGGTCCGCGTCGCAGACCAGGGCAGGCCCGGCGCCCGGCTGATCGGCTATGTCGTTGCCGCCGAAGGGATTCGGTTCGATGCCGCCGCCACCATGGGGCACCTGCGCTCGCACCTGCCGCCGAGCCTGGTGCCCTCGGCACTGGTCGAACTGGACCGGGTCCCGGTGGCGGGCAACGGCAAAGTCGATCGCGGCGCCCTGCCCGCCCCGGCGCTCGACGCACGCTCCTACCGAGAGCCGCACACCGCCGTGCAGCGACTCGTCGCCGACCGTGTGGCCGCGACGCTCGGTCTCTCGCGCGCCGGCCTGGACGACGACTTCTTCGCACTGGGCGGCAATTCGCTGCTCGGCGCCCGGCTTTCGGCCGCGCTGGCCGAGGACACCGGTGTTCCGGTGGCGGTGCGCTGGCTCTACACCGACCCGACTGTGGTCGCGCTGGCACACCGCATCACCACCTACGACCCCACCGCGGGCGAGAGCGACGAAGCACTCGGCGTGCTGCTGCCCCTGCGCCGCGGCGGCACCCGGGCACCACTGTTCTGTGTCCACTCGGCGGTGCCGTTGGCATGGTGTTACGCGGGCCTGGCACGGCACGTGCGCGACCGACCGGTCTACGGCCTGCAAGCGCCCGTCCTCACCGCCGGCGCGCAGGTTCCCGACACGATCGACGGTCTGGCCGATCACTACATCGAGGCCATGCTCGGCGTGCAACCCGACGGCCCCTACCACCTGCTCGGCTGGTCGCTGGGCGGGCAGATCGCGCACGCCGTCGCCGTCCGGTTACAGGCCAGGGGCGCCACCGTGGGTGCGGTGGTGATGCTCGACAGTGTCGTCGTGCCGGCCGATCTCGCGCCACCGCGCCCGCCACGCATGCGAGACCTGTTGACCCACCTGCTCGGCGACGAACCCGACGACGCCGACGCCATACCCGATGTCACCGCGGCCGAAGCCGCCGCCGAACTGGCCACCGCGGGCGCCGCCTACGGTGTGGGTCTGTCCGCCGACCAGCTCACGCGGTTGCACCGCGGCTACGTCGCCGGCGTGGCCCTCTCGCACGGCTACCGTCCGGGTGTCTATGACGGTGACCTGCTGTACTTCTCGGCGAACCGCGGTATCACCGAATACCTGGGCGCCGACATGTGGCGGCCCTATGTCACCGGTCGGCTCATCGAGCACCCCGTGGCCGCGACGCACGCACAGCTCACCAACACCGATGTGCTGGCCGACATCGGCCCGGTGCTCGCCCGCCACCTCGACGGCGAAGTCGAGCCGATCATGATCCCGGAAAGCCGGATCCCTTCCACGCTCTCGGCACATTGAAAGACCTCGACGGCGAAGCTAGGGCGCTCACCGGGACCGCGCCTGTTCTGCCCGGCGATCAGACCGCCTGGTCGCGGACCGCGGCCACCGCCTCGATCTCGACAAGCTGGTGGTCGTAGCCGAGCACAGTCACACCGAACAGCGTGCTCGGCACATCGTGGGTGCCGAACGCGTCGCGCACCACTTCCCACGCGGCCACGAGATCGGCCTGCTCCGTCGAGGCCACCAGCACGCGGGTACTGATCACGTCGAGCAGCGAGGCACCCGCCGCTTCGAGCGCCACGCGCAGGTTCTCGACCGACTTGGCGGCTTGGCCGGCGTAGTCGCCGTGGGCCACGGTGGTGCCGTCGGCGTCGAGCGGGCACGCGCCCGCGAGGAAGATCATGCGCGAGTCGGCGGGAGCGGTTGCCGCGTAGGCGTACTCGGCGATATCGGACAGGGAATTCGAGCGGATCAAAGTGACTGCCGGGGACATGGCACCACGATACCGGCGTTTGCCGCGCCCGACACCGTGAGCCGCTGGGCGTGGATCAGCCTGCGCGCGAGTTGGCTTCGCCGTCGGCGCGCAGAACCGGCGCGGTGTTACCCGCGCGCTGTGCCCGGATCAGCAAGGCGGCCCGCAGATAACAGATGCCGGTGACCGAACTGAGGTCGAACCCGGTGAGCTGGCCGATACGTTTGAGCCGGTAGTCCACCGTGTTCGTGTGGACGAACAACTCGCGCGCGGTCCGCGAACGCTGCAAATTCGTTGCCATGTACACCTCGAGCGTGTGCAGCAGTTCCGGATGCGATTCGAGGGAATCGACGATCGAGCTCAGGTAATCGCGGGCCGGACCCTGGCGGGTCAACTGATATTCCAACGCCAGCTCGTGCGGGCGGTACACCTTGGTCGGTCCACCGAGCCGGTGCACGATTTCGACCAGTTCGTGCACCTGCTCGGCGGCGCACGGAATCTCCGCCGGCACCGCGGAGGTGACGACCGACCGCACCGGCACCCGAGCCGCCGCCGACAGGCCGGCGACCAACTCGTCCAATACCGGGCCGGAGAACTCCGCGGCGGGCAGCAGCAGGGTGCCGCCGTCGACGCTCAACAGCGACAACACCTTGCCCGCACATCGGTTCGCGAGTTCGGCCTGCACGCGCCGCAACTTGCGCCGGGCCACCACATTGCCGTCGAGCGCGGGATTGAATTCCTCGGGATGGGACGGAATGGCGAGGGCCATCACGTGATAGCGGTCGGCGACCTCGATGCCGCATTCCCTGGCCATCGTCGAGGTGCTCTGGCCGCCCAGCAATGCCGAGGTCAGGGTGTGCACGGCAGTGTGGTGCTCGCTGACCACGGAGCGGAGTTCGCGCACGTAGGCCATCGAGACCACCGAGGTGATCATGCTCTGCACCTCGGTGAGGCGACGGGCCACGCCGATCACCGTTTCCTGGTCGTGGTTGATGACATTGGTGATCACGAGGTCGAAACCGAGTTTGAAGCCTTCGTGCACGGCATTGTGGATGGTGTCGATCGGGATGCCCTCGCGCGCCCAGCCGGCGGCGGCGGCCTGGATCCGCTCCACCCGGCCTGGGTGGTCGCGGCCGTCGAGCATGCTTCTGGTCAGCTCCAGACACACCCGGGTCACCGTGGTGACATCACCGTCGAGCACTTCGCCCGGCAGCGTCGCGCACGGCACGACGTTCTCGATGAAATGGCCGACCATCTGGCGGGAGATCGTGCGCACATCGCGCAGGGGGCTCGAAACGGGCCGACCCGCGGCGGTCAAGAACGGGGCGATGGATGCTGAGACAGCCATGTTGAATCCTTCCCACCCAGATCACTGGGCAAGACCTCAATCTACCGTGAACAACGAATCGTCGTCTGGCGTTCGCTTGTGGCATGCGACAACGAGCGGCGAATCTGTTTGTAGATTCCTCTGGCGGATTGCCGGACGACAGTGGCGACCCGGGGTGTCGGAACCGCGCAATCCCGCGCACCACGGGGAGTTCGCGCCACTGTCGCCGGCACGTCGGGCTAAACGCCTACAGGCACAGGGCGATTTCGACCGGAAGCGGCAGCGGCAGCGGCACACATACTTCCACCGAACCCGACACGGGGGCAGGCGAGGCCGCGGTGGCGGTGCCCGCACCCACCACACAGGCGGCAGCCGCGAGCGCGGCGACGACGAGCGGACGAACGGTTCTGGGATTCATACATCATCCTCGGTTGTACTCTGGGAAACGTCCCGCTTCTGGGACATCTCGATCAGATCACGCCGCGCCCGCCGAATGCGCGTCGCGCGCACCGGATTTGACCTATCTATGCACCATTCGAAGAATCGTCATAGATTTCCACAACATAATCCGATCAACAACTCGCCGGTGCCGCGATGCCGGTCACCGGGTGGGTGTCTGCTGATAGAGCGCGAGCCGCCAGCCGTTCTCGGTGCGGTGATACACACTCGACATCAGGCCGACGAAAGCCGGTTCCGCACCGGCACGGTAAGCGGTGCCGGTGTACACCAGGATCGCATTGTCGGCATCGACCTCGATCAATTGTGTATCGGAAATGGTGTAGGTGCGCCAGGGTGGCGCGTCCGCGAGCGATGCCATCACCGTGTCGCGGTCCATGACCATGCCGTTGGCGAGCACCATGACCGCCTCCGGCAGCATCAACTGTCCGTAGAACCGGGAACCGGTCGAATCGCACAGCGAAGACCACCCCGCGTGTTCGAGCGTGAGCAACTGATCGAGCACCACATTGTCCGTCATGCGCGTTCGGTTACCCGTTTCGCGGTCGTCGACGCCTGGCCCGCGCGGTCGGCCTCGTAGGCTGGCCGCATGGCACACGACACCGACGGATCGATCGACATCAAGCCCCGCTCCCGCGATGTCACCGACGGGCTCGAGAAGACCGCCGCCCGCGGCATGCTGCGCGCGGTCGGCATGGGCGATCAGGACTGGATCAAACCGCAGATCGGGGTGGCCTCGAGCTGGAACGAGATCACCCCGTGCAACCTGTCGCTGGACCGGCTGGCCAAGGCGGTGAAGGAAGGCGTGCACGCCGGCGGGGGTTACCCACTCGAGTTCGGCACGATCTCGGTGTCGGACGGCATTTCGATGGGCCATGAGGGCATGCACTTCTCGCTGGTCAGCCGCGAGATCATCGCCGACTCGGTGGAGACGGTGATGATGGCCGAGCGCCTCGACGGTTCGGTGCTGCTCGCCGGCTGCGACAAGAGCCTGCCCGGCATGCTGATGGCCGCGGCGCGCCTGGATCTTTCCAGTGTGTTCCTCTACGCGGGATCTACCCTGCCCGGCAATGTCGACGGCAAGGACGTCACGATCATCGACGCCTTCGAAGCCGTCGGCGCCTGCATCAAGGGCTTGATCAGCCGCGAGGAGGTCGATCGCATCGAGCGGGCGATCTGTCCGGGCGAAGGCGCGTGTGGCGGCATGTACACGGCCAACACGATGGCCTCGGCCGCCGAAGCGCTCGGGATGAGCCTGCCGGGTTCGGCCGCACCGCCCGCGCCCGACCGCCGCCGCGACGACTACGCCCGCAAGTCCGGCGCGGCCGTCGTCGAGCTGCTGCGCCAGGGCATCACGGCGCGCGACATCATGACGATGCCGGCCTTCGAGAACGCCATCACCGTCGTCATGGCGCTCGGCGGCTCGACCAATGCCGTGCTGCACCTGCTGGCCATCGCCCGCGAAGCCGGCGTGGACCTCACGCTGGCCGACTTCAACCGGGTCGGCGACAAGGTGCCGCACCTGGGTGATCTGAAACCGTTCGGCCGATACGTCATGAACGATGTGGACAAGGTCGGCGGCATCCCCGTCGTGATGAAAGCACTGCTGGACGCGGGGCTGCTGCACGGCGACGTGATGACCGTGACCGGCGCGACGATGGCCGAGAACCTGGCCGACATCGACCTCGGCCTCGACGGTGATGTCATCCGCACGCTCGACCGCCCGATCCACAAATCCGGTGGCCTCACCATCCTGCACGGCTCCCTCGCTCCCGAAGGCGCCGTGGTGAAAAGCGCCGGTTTCGACTCCGATGTCTTCCGCGGCACGGCCCGGGTGTTCGACGGGGAGCGCGCCGCGATGGACGCACTCGAGGACGGCACGATCGTGGCCGGCGATGTCGTCGTCATCCGCAACGAAGGACCCAAGGGCGGACCGGGTATGCGCGAGATGCTCGCCATCACCGGCGCCATCAAGGGCGCCGGCCTGGGCAAGGACGTGCTGCTGCTCACCGACGGCCGATTCTCCGGCGGCACAACGGGACTGTGCGTGGGCCACGTCGCTCCCGAAGCCGTCGACGGCGGACCCATCGCCTTCGTCCGCGACGGCGACCCGATCGTCCTCGACGTCGCCAACCGCACCCTCGACGTCGAGATCGACGAGAACGAACTCGCCGGCCGCAAGGTCGGCTGGGCGCCGCTGCCGCCCAAGTACACCTCGGGCGTGCTGTCGAAGTACCGCAAGCTGGTCAGCTCGGCGGCCCACGGAGCGGTCACGGGCTGAACGATCCGAGCGGCGGCCCACGGCGATTTGCCCGTCGTGGGCCGGTTTCCGTCGCAGAAGCTGGGGTAGGCGTCCGACACCGACCTTTCCCACGGCTGTGAGGAGCTCGCATGTTCATTCACAACAAGGATCTGCAGTTCGAGGTACGGGTGGAGCGACCGGACCCCCGGTTCGCGACCCTGCCGCAGAACAGTCAGGCGTAGCTTCGAAGCCGTCTTCGGTGCGAAATACGACCGATGGTTGCAACACACCGTGGCCGGCCTCCGGGGGCACAGTGGGGTGGCCGCACGTGGGCGGTCAGTCGGCGCGTAGCCCGATCACCAGGCCGTCCTTGGTGCAGACCGACGGTGTGGTGGCGTCGGGCTGGGCGTTGCAGTTCCAGCCGTCGATGGTGGCGACGTCGGTGTCGCTCACCGCGCGCACATACTCACTCGCCACCGTGACGGCTTCGGTGCAACCGACGCGGCCCGCGTCGGTGCCGACGGCGATCACGTGCCGGGTGCCGCCACCGGCATCGGTGACCGGTCCGCAGTTCACATCCGGGACGGTCGCGGCAGGCGCCGGAGCCGGCGGGTGATCGACCGGGCCCGGCGTCGGCGGTGTGTTCGGGTCTACGGTTCGGTGCGGAGCGGGTGCCGGGGGCGGTGGGGAGGCCGGTGCGGCGGCGCCGCGCAGGCCGATGGTGAGACCGCCCTTGACGCAGATGTGCGCGATGGCGGGGTCGGGCTGCGGTTCGCAGGTCCAGCCATCGACGGCGGTGGCATCGCCGGTGTGCTGACCCGCAAGATAGTGGGTGGCCACGGTGATCGCCTCGGTGCAGCCGGGGCGTCCGGCGTCACCGGCGAACGCGATCACAGTGCTGTTGGCTCCATTGGCTCCGGTGACCGGCCCGCAGTCGACGTCGGACAGCTTCTCCGGGGCGGGCGCAGGCGGGTGCCCCGGGCTCGGCGCGGGGAGCGGGGCCGCGCTGGTGCCCAGCAGCTTCGGTGCGGTGGTCGACATCGCGGCACTCGAGGTAATCGACGCGGTGGACCGCTCCTCGTCGCTACCGCATCCGGCCAGTCCGGCGGCGGCCACCGTCGCGCCTGTCACGATCATCGCGTAGTGAGACAGTTGCATCGTCATCCTTCGGTCGTCGATGAATCGGCCCGTTCGTCGCGATGCACAGTCGGTATCGCCGGGCCCATTGAATCAGACAGCAACTGCCCCGCAACGAATTCGCGACGTGCCGGGAGCGGCGTCCTTGTCAGCTGCGAACCAGTGCCGCATGCTGATTCGCACCGCATCGGTGACCAGTCGGCAAACGGTCATCTCGCGGCGAGGACACACGCACGTCGATACAGATCGGCAGTTGGGGATCGACTCGATTGCCCGCACAGCAACAATGCTCACCAATTATGACCGCCACCGGGATCGACCCCTGCGCTGACCGCCGGACAGTCCCCGTGACACAGTGAGATCGGGCCTGCGACGCAGGCGTCCGGACGAGGGAGCCGTACCCGGTGCGCGACAAGACGGCCAGAGGAGAGCTCTCATGGCATGGCTGCTGCTCGTTGTCTCCGGATGCCTCGAAGCCGTCTGGGCCACCGCCCTCGGCAAATCCGAAGGCTTCACCCGACTCGCCCCGACGGTGGTGTTCTTCATCGCCCTGACCGCCAGCATGACCGGCCTGGCTCTCGCGATGCGCGACCTCCCCGTCGGAACGTCCTACGCGGTCTGGGTCGGGATCGGTGCTGTTCTCACCGTGGTCTATGCCATGGCCACCGGCGAGGAGACTGTCGCCGTACTGAAGATCCTGTTCTTGATCATGATCGTGGCGGGTGTGGTCGGGTTGAAACTCGTCCGCTGAACGCTGAACGCGGATTCGAGAGGCGAGGCCGCGCCGACCATTGACGGACAAGGCGCCAGCAGAGTCGCTGTGCAGGCGTCGATCTCGGCAGACCTCGCCGATCACCGCCGATGCCTCGGGTTCCGGCGCTGAGCCGCCACCCGCACCACCGCGAGTCCGAAAACCATTCGCCGACTCCCCCACCTTCGGTTAGGGTCCGGGCCATGTCTTACATGTTCGTCCGCATCCGGACTGCCTGAGGCCGGTGCCGCACCGGGGTTCCACGACCGCGCCGGTCTGTCTTGTCACACGGCCGTCGGCCGGTGCGCCCCTCGGCGCCCGCCGCCGGAGTCCGCAGTTCTGAACATTTTTCGCGTCGGCCGATGCCGACGTGGTCGATCGATGAGGACAATCTTCATGCCATCGCACACTCCCCCACGTCCGGGCACGGCCCCCACTTTCGTCCTGGTGCACGGTTCCGGCTCGAGTTCGTTCATGTGGACTCCGATCCAACGTGAACTCGCGCTGCTCGGGCACCGCAGCCTCGCCGTCGACCTGCCCGGACACGGGCTGGACGCCCAATATCCCGTCGCCTACCAGGCGCCGCAGGACCTCGACGCGTGGGCGGGCGAACCGTCCACGCTGGCCGCGGTCACCCTGGCCGACAATGCCGAAGTGGTCGTCGACGCCGTCCGCCGGGCCGCCGAACACGGGCCGGTGGTGCTGGTGGGCGCCAGTCTCGGCGGGACCGCCATCAGCGTGGCCGCCAATCTGGTACCGCACCTGGTGGATCGGCTCGTGTACATCTCGGCCTGGTCGTGTGTGACCAAGGCCAACCCCATGGAGTACATGAGCGAACCCGAGTTCGCCGCCAACCTGCTGGCACCATTGGCCGCGCTGAACGTGGGCGACCCGACCGCACTCGGGGTCGGGCGGGCCAACTACCGCACAGCCGATCCCACGCTGCTCACCCAGCTGAAGGCGGCCACGCTGGCCGACGCCACCGATGAACAGTTCCGGGCATTTCTCAACATCCTGCAACCCGACGAATCGATCGCGGTGATGATGGGCGACGCCAGGGTCCAGGCGAACACCTGGGGCACGGTCGCCCGCAGCTACATCCGCCTCACCGAGGACCGCACGCTGCCGATCGCCATGCAGGACCGGCTGATCGCCGAAGCCGACGCGCTTACTCCGGACAACCCCTACGACGTGCACAGCCTGGATTCCTCGCACGCCGGGTTCGTCTTCCGCGCAACGGAAGTGGCCGCTCTGCTCGCTGGGCTGCCAGAATGTGAAGGTGGCGATCGATGACACAGGTCCAGGTAGCGCCGGATCCCCGGAGGACTACAGATGGGTCTGCCATACGTGGGATCCGCCGAGACGTTCACGAATAGTCGCTTCCTCCAGTGCCCTGGCGGCGGCACTGCTGATTGCCGCCGCAGGGCATTTCACCGACAGCACCGAGGTCTATTCGCTGGGAGTGCTGTGCGTGGTCGTGGCCCTGATCGCGTTGACCCACTCGCTGATGGTGCTCACCGCGGGCGCACCGAAGATCACCGTCGGCGAACGGCCCGGTTCACTCGCCCTGCGCTATCGGCCTGTTGCCATCACACCAATTCTGCTGACCTGCGCGGTTTTCGCTCCACCGACAATCGCCGTAGGCTACGTGAATGCTCAGCCAGAAGTAATTCTGATGGGCATCTTCGGCCTTCTCCTGGCGATCGCGGCATCGATAGTCGTCGCCCGGCAACTGAACAAGGCATATCTGGAATTCGGGCCCGATTCGGTTCGAGTGGCCTCGATCTTCGACGACATCGAATGCGAATGGGACGACGTCCACAGTATTCGCGTATCCGAAGACGCACCCGCACTGGACACCGTTTGTGTGCAGCACGCCGAAGGTGCGCTGCACATCCGCAAACGCACTCGAGGGGTCACCGCCGGAAGGCTGCGCCGACGCACTTGGCTGATAATCCCGAGCACCTGGAGCGTTCCCACGAATTCGCTGGCCTCGACGATGATCTTCCTGCATCAGAACCCCGCGGCGAGGGACCGTCTCGACGAGAATCAGCTCGCCGCGATGCTGACCGTCCCCGAATGGGCGATGCCTCGCCGCACGATGTTCGGCCGGACTCGCTGAGCATTGCGCGCAGGTGGGGTCATCGGAGCCGGCCGGTCAATCGGCGACTCCGACAGCCTGCCCGATCGTGGCGGGGTTCTGCAGGCTCGACAGCATCGCGTGAGCGAGATCAGCTCGCCCGATCCGGTGTCCGCGTGCGACATTGGAGCCGATGCTCATCCGGTACGCACCGGTGCGCGGGGTGTCGAGCAGTCGTGGCGGTCGGACGATCGTCCATTCCGCTGAACTGCCTGCGATTTCGGCTTCCATCTCGGCGAGGTCGGTGTAGGCGTCGCGGAACACGCGGCTGATGATCGGTGTCAGCACCGCCCGCATCATGAATGTCTCCCCATCGGGCACGGGCCCTACCGGGACAGCACTCACGGCGACGAGTCGTCGCACTTCAGCGGTATCCATGGCTTCGAGAACCGCCCGCACTCCCGTCGTCGCGATCGCCCCGTTCTCGGTGCTCGCGGCCAGCGCGGACAGCACTGCGTCGCTGCCCCGCACGGCCGGAAGGAGCGCGACGGGATCGGTGATGTCTGCGGTGACGACCTCGAGGTGCGGGTGTGACACCGGCATCCGTCGCGGGTCACGCACCACCGCGGTCACGTGCCGGCCAGCTTCGAGGGCTTGGTCGACGATGTGGCGGCCGGTGCCACCGGTGGCGCCGAGGACAGTGAGTTTCATTTTCCGCTCCTTGTTAGTGAGTATTCACTATGCCTACTATAGTGAGCACTCACCAACAACGGAAAGAGGGCAATGTCCAGAGGCATCGACACCCGCGCTCGCATCCTGGAAGCCGCCGAGCTGTTGATGCGCGAGAGCGGGCTGGCACGAACCACTACCAAGGAGATCGCCCGGGCCGCCGGGTGTTCCGAGCCGGCGCTGTACCGGCACTTCGCGAGCAAGGAGGACCTGCTCGTCGCTGTGCTCCAGGAGCGCCTACCCGCGTTCGGTTCCTTGATCTCCCAGTTCACCGTGGACCCGGGCGATCGATCCCTCCACGACTGCTTGGTCGACATCGCCGTGGAGACAACGCTGTTCTACGAGGGCAGTTTCGCGATCAATGTGTCACTGTTCTCCGACCCGGCACTGTTGCGCCGCCACCGCGCGGCACTGTCCGCCCTCGGCACCGGCCCACACCTCCCCCTGCAGGACTTGGCCGCCTTACTGCGCGCCGAGCAGACCCGGGGCCGGATGAACCCCGACGTCGACCCGGACTCCACCGCTGCCGCACTGATGGGCGCCTGCTTCCAGCGAGCCTTCCTGCACCACTTCCACGGCCCTACCGTCCCGGACGCCGACAACCATCGAAAACAGGTGCGCGAGTTCGCCACCGGAGTCGTCCGCGCACTGGTGACCGGAATCGCGCCCAGTTCCCACATCGACTGAACGAAGGACCCACCCATCATGTCGCAGCCTTTCCAAGCCGCCGATGATCTCGGCCGTGCCGTTTGGCATCAGGGCTCCCTGATGCAGTAGCGGCTGACCGGCGAGCAGACCGACGGCCAGTTCGCACTCACCGAACACAGATGCCGCCGGCCCGCCGCACCCGGGACCATGGCCTCGTAACTCTCAGGAGGACCGGGTTCGGTCGAGGTAAGCCTGTCGCTCGGCCGGGTCGTAAGCGCCGTAATCGGCGCCGCCGACGAATCGTTTGAGCTGCCACATGAGGGACTCGGGAACCAGTTCCTCGAGCAAGCCCATCGGGGCGAGACAGCGCGGCACGGTGACTTCGCCGCGGCCGTGCGCGGCGCTTTCGGTGATCGCCGCGGCAACGGTTTCGGGTTCGAGCGTGGGTTGCAGGCGCAATCGGACACCCGCTGTCAGGTCCGTCCGGGTCGCGGCCGGCAGGATGGTGGTCATCGTGACGCCCGTTCCGGCGAGTTCGGCGCGTAGCGCCCGCGAGAGGGCGACGACTCCGTATTTCGATGCGCAGTAGGTCGCGATGCCCGGGGTGGTGATCTTGCCCGCCATCGACGACACGTTCACGATGTGGCCTCGTCCGCGTCGGATCATCCCGGGCAGAACGAGGTGGGTGCCGGTCAGCACCGCACCCAGATTGATCGCCAGCTCGCGCTGCAGGGCGGCGAGATCCTGGTCGACGAAGCGCCCCATGAGCTGAATTCCGGCATTGTTGACCAACATGTCGATCGGGCCGTGCTCGGCGGCGGCACCGAGATAGTCCCGGAAGCTGTTCTCGTCGGTGACGTCGAGGTGATGGGCGTGGGCGCCGAGTGTTTCGGCGGCCTCCTGCGCAGCGGCGAGATCACGATCACCGATCCACACCGTGGCACCGCGACCGACGAGTTCGGCGACCGTGGCCCGCCCGATTCCGCGGGCGCCGCCGGTGACACATACCCGGGCTCCGTCCAGTTCGATCACAGCGCGCTGCCCACCGGGTGCCGCAGCGCGAAGTAGGCGATGAGGCGGATGTCATCGGCCCCTTTGAACAGCAGTGCGCGGCCGAGGTACACCCCGGGCGTCAGTTCGACGATCTCGTCGCGAGTCTTTCGGATCGGAAAGGTGCGAACACCCGGGTTCTGGTAGCGCGGCACGCCGTAATCCAACGCGCGCACTGTGACCCGCGGCTCGATCAGGCCCTGGTCGACGGAATGGTTGAAATGAAACCCTTCCGATTCCCCGCCGACCAACCGCAGCCGGCGGTATCCGAACGTGACGATGGGCATCGCCACCATGGCGAGCGGCGACAGCCGGTTCAGACCCGTCCCGGACGCGAGATCGAAGGATTTTCCCCGCCAGGTCGGATCGATCCTCATGAGTTGATTTGCGAGCTTCGCCTCGGGGATTCCGAAAAGCCTGCCGACGATCTGGCCTTCGAGTTTGCCGTCCAGATTCTGGGGTTCGGTTCCTGCACCGAAGAGCTGGGACAACGCGTTCCGGTCGTCTCGCCGGCCCAGCGCCCGCAGGTAGGACCACATTTCCGTACGAGCCCTCGTGGGGCTGTGTTCGGCGAGAGCACGCAGCTCGCCGAGCATCGCCGCCGGGCCGGGCTTGGTGGCAGGCTCGCTGAAACCCCTCAGATCCGTGGTCATCACGTCTCCCAATCTGGTACAGGACAGTACCTATTCAACTGGTACGAAACTGTGCCAGAGTCGCTCCGGGCTGTCAACGGGAAGTCGGCGCATCGGGGGATGCGAGAATGGCCGACGTGTCCGCAGCCGGTAAGCGCAGTTACGGGGGAGAATCCGCGTCCGAACGCGTCCGGCGCCGACGCGCCAAGCTGATCGATGCCGCCCTGACAGCGATGGCCGAGAACCGTTGGCGGTCAGCCACTGTCGCCGGACTCTGCGACGAGGCGCAACTCAACAAGCGGTACTTCTACGAGAACTTCACCGACCTGGACACCTTGGCGAGCGCTGTGATCGATGAAGTCGCAGCGGAGGTCGGTCACGCGGCCGTCGCCAGCTATGTGGTGTCCATCGACCTTCCGCTGGCCGACCAAGCGCGCGCCGCGGTCGATGCGGTGGTCGGCGCACTGGGCACCGACCGCCGGAAGGCACTGGTACTACTCGGCGGTGTCGCCGACAGTCCCACCGCTCACGCTCGGCGCAATGATGCGATGCAGGGGCTCACCGCGATTCTCGTCGGCCACGCCCGCAACGTTCACGGTGTCGCACTGGAGAAGGACTCACTCGCGTCGACGGCACCGGCCTTCGTCATCGGCGGAACCGCGCAAGCCATCCTGTCCTGGGTGGACGGCACGGCCGCCGTCGACCGAAGCCGGCTCATCGACGACATCGCGGCACTGTGGCTGGCACTGGGCGAAAGCGCGGCCGGCCTCGCACGTGCGAGACTCGAGGCAGAGATGTGCGACGGCGCCGGGCACACATGATCAACACCATGGGCCCGCGCCGACTGCTTCTTACGTCCGGGCTCTCGGTGTCGTAGGCGGAGTCCGTGCCTCGTTGCGGTGTTGCTCCCACCAGGAGGCACCGTCGGGGTGGGAGGGGTCCGGGTTCTTCGGCGGCAACGGCGCGCTGGGTATGCCGAGGACTCTGAGTCGCCAGTCGTCCTCGGGGATCGCGGCCACGATCCGGACCGGGACGACCGCGGTGAGCAGCAGGCAGTTGCCGACGCAGATCATCAGACATATCGCGGGAACCGAGACCACGATCGTGGTGGCGAGCGATCCCATCTGGATCGGATCACGGGAGATGGACAGGACGTTCCCGCCGATGCTGGACAGCACGGTCGCGACGAGCAACAACTCGTAGAACCGCACCAGAGACGTGGCCTTCTCGTCGCGGATGCCCACCAACGTGATGAAGGTGCAGGCGACCAGCGCGACGGTGAGACCGACCACCAGCGGCCACAGCCACGTCAGGTGCTCCGGAACCCCCGCCACCCGCGCGAGCGTGGAGGTGAAGGTGAACGAGGCGATCGCCGCGGCGACGACCAACACCGCCCCTAAGCCCACCAGCAGCTTCGGCACCGTGACTGGAATAGGGCGAGGGAAACGGTCCGAGTGGTCCATCGGGCTCCATTCTACGGGCTACGGCCGCCAAACATGCAGGCACTCAACAGAGTACGGCCACGCGCGAAGTGATGTCGCGGCGCTCGCAGCTCCCCACGCCCCACGGGCACGCCGATCGGGTCACTCACAGACGGGCATGACGAACGGTGACCGCCATGCGGCGAAGCCTGGTGCGCATCCGACCATCGGTGTCGGGCGCCAACCGCACGCCGGCTGCGTCGGCGATTCGGTCCGCCACCGCCGCCACCGGCGTCGAGTCGGTCCAGATATGGTCGGCGAACTCGGGTTTGCCGAGCTGCTCGAGACAGAAGTCGAGCTTGTCCACGGCGAACTGTTCCGCCCGCAACAACAGATCGCCCTGCCCGACAGCGCGCAGCAGGGGCGCGAACCCGAGCCCACGGTCACGCAGGCGGTCCAGCACTGTTTGCCTGCGGGCCAGCAACGCGAAATGGCGCACGTCGTGTCCCGTTTCCCGTAGCCGTCCGACTGTTTCGGCGAAGAATCGGGGTTCGGCGACAGTCATCGGCGCGATCACCACGCCGTCGTGCTCGCGAAGCACATGGTCCAGTACCTCGAACACACCTTGGCGCCAGCTCGGATATTCCTGGAAGTCGCCTCGAAGTCGTGGCGGCAGCATCCGGTGCAAACCGAAACCCACCGATTCGGGATCGCACACGACGCTGCCCGGAAGCCGCCGGTGCAGCTCGAAGGCGGTCTGGGTCTTGCCGCCACCGAAGGGACCGTTGATCCAGAGCAACATGGCCACAACCCTATCGCCGCGGTTCGAGCCCCCTCGGCGTCCTGGTAAGCCGACCGTTGATTCCCGAGAGCGCAAACGGGTACGGCGACCACATGGGGCCGCCGGGAGCGCTGTTCGAGCGGGCGCCTTCGGGACAACCGAGCACTCGGTGACGAGAACGGAGGGCGAGGTGAGCTGGCCGAGAACGAGGAGACTGCTGGCCGTCGCGGTCTGGCTCGCCGCACTGTACGGCGCCTGTCTCGGTTGCGCGAACTTCGCCCTTTCCACCGGCGGCCCGCTGGAACAAGCGGCCGCGGAGACATCGTCACAGGTGCAGACCTTGCGTCTGGCCGCCGTCGCGGGAGTGTCGGACCCGGCGCCGACAGTGATGCTCGGCGTCGTGATCGACGACGCCGACACCGCCCTGGCCGAAGCGGCCACCAAGGTGGTGCGGGTGTCACCGGAGCAGCCCCGGCGCGCGGAACTGCTCGCCCTGATCGACCGCGCCCGCGAACTGCTACCCGAACAGCGCGCCGCGCTCGACACCAGTGACGACGACGCGTTGCGCCGGATCCGCGACCAGCTGTCGGCCCTGTCCGGCGATCTCGACCGGTGGCGGCGGGAATGAGCAAACTACTCGGTCTCACCCTGGGCGTGCTCACTGCCGTCGGCGGTTTCGTCGACATCGGTGACATCGTGGCGAGCGGGACCATCGGCGCCCGATACGGGCTCAGCCTGCTCTGGGTGCTCGTTGTCGGGGTGGTCTGCATCTGTGCCTACGCCGAGATGTCGGGCCGGGTGGTCGCGGCCTCCGGGCGCCCGGTCTTCGACATCGTCCGTGAGCGGCTCGGTCCGCGCGCGGCCCTGCTCAACCTCGTCGGTTCGTTCCTGGTCACCCTGTTGACGCTCACCGCGCAGATCGGCGGCATCGCGCTCGTCGTGGAGCTGGCGGGCGGAATCTCGCATCTGGTCTGGGTGATGCCCATCGCGATCGGACTGTGGCTGATCGTGTGGCGGGTCGGTTTCGAGAAGATGGAGCAGGTGTTCGGGCTGGCCGGTCTCGCGGTGCTGGTCTTCGCGGTCTCGGTCTGGTGGCTCGATCCCGACTGGTCGGCGCTGGCCGACCAGGCTCGCAGCCTGAGTCCGCCGAGCGGCGAACCGGTGCCGACCTACCTGTTCTACGCGGTCGCCCTGTTCGCGGCCGCGATGACTCCCTACGAGGTGTTCTTCTTCTCCTCCGGTGGGGTGGAGGAGAAGTGGACAGCCAAGGATCTGCGTGGTCAGCGAATCAATGTGCTGCTCGGTTTTCCGCTGGGCGGCATGCTTTCCCTCGGCATCATGGCCACCGCGGCGGTGGTGCTGCTCCCGGCCGGATTGGATGTGCAGAGTCTGAGCCAGGTGGTGCTGCCCGTCGCGCTGGCATTCGGCGTCGCGGGAGTGGCCGTCGCGCTGTTCGGTTTCTTCGCCGTCACCGTGGGCGCCGCGCTGGAGACCGGCCTCAGCTGCGGTTACGCGGTCGCACAGTATTTCGGTTGGTCGTGGGGGAAATCGATCCGGCCGGTGAAGGCGGCGCGCTTCCATCTCGTGGTCGGGCTCTCGATCCTGGTCGCCGCGCTGGTGGTGCAGCTCGGTATCGATCCGGTCAAGATCACCGAGTATTCGCTGATCTTCTCCGCTCTCGCACTGCCGTTGACATACCTGCCGGTTCTCGTCGTCGCCAACGATCGCCGGTATCTGGGTGAGCACATCAACGGCCGCCTCGCCAACACCGTCGGCCTCGCCGGCCTGTTCGTCGTGCTGCTCGCCGCGGTGTCGGCCATACCGTTGATGATCATGACAGGGATGGGCGCATGAACGATTGGCACGGTCACCATGCCCTCGACGTGGACGCGGAACTGCTGGACCGGCAGGTCATGGGCCCGGACGGCGCCGCCGTCGGCAAGGTCGACGACCTCACCCTGGTTCGCGCCGAGGACGGAACACTCGAGATCGGCGATTTGGTGATCGGTGCGGCCGCGCTGCTCGGGCAGCTGCCCGCCCTCGCCCGGTGGCCACTGCGCTGGTGTCTGGACCTCACCGGCTCCACCGAACCTCGCCACGTTCCGATCGACGAGGTGCGAGAGGTGAATTCCGCGGTCGAGATCACCGCCGCCGCGCAGCAGCGCGCCGAGAGCCCGGCGGGGCGCAGGGTTCGAGACCGGCTCATCGCCCGGATACCCGGAGCCGATGATGCGGGCTAGAGACTTGATAGACGCCCGGGTGTGGGATGCCGACGGCCGCCAAGGCGTCGTACTCGACCTGCGTGCGATTCCCGTGCGCAAGGGCGACCGGACCGCGCTCGTGGTCGAGGGACTGGTCGTCGGCCGGCACCGGATTCGCCTGCTCGGCTACGAACGCCGAGAGGAGCGCGGTCCGGCGTTGCTGCGCTGGCTCGTGGGCCTGCTGCATCGAGACACGCGGTACGTCGAGCTGACCCGATGCACGCTCGACACAGACGGCACCGTTCGGCTCCGGTCGACATGGGACGGCTACCCCACGTTGCGTGAGGTCAGGGCCCCGGATCGAAACACAGCTCGCGGTCGGCCCTCCTGAGCCACGGCTGAAAATCAGTTCGGTTATGCCACAGTGCTTTCGGGCTGTTAACGAAGCCGGTCAAACGACCGATGTGGTCACGGAGGTCATATCCGTGACCGGATTCAACTCGAGCAGATCGGTTTCCCATGATTCGCGTCAATCGTCCCCTCATCGTGAGCGCGCTGCTGGGCGGTGCGGTCCTGATGTCGGTCGCCCCGGCACAAGCCGAGGCACTCGCCCGACCCCAGGCCGTCGAACACCAGCTGATCAGCAACGGCGAGATCGCCAGCGGTTCCGCCGATCTGAACAACTTCTTCTGCGGCACGCCGTGGCGTCCGGTGTGTTTCCCCGGCGCGCTCCCGTCCTGACCTGCCTGAACCTCGGTGTGCACGGGACCGTGCCTGTCAGCCACCGGCGCGGGGCAGAACCACGGTGAAGGTCGCTCCGCGGCCCGGTGCGCTGCGGGGTGTGGGTCAGCGCGTTTCCCAGTAGATTCGCCAGCACTTGCCGCAACCGTGCTTCGTCACCGAGCACAACCATGGCTCCCGTGCCCGCGACGGCCAGGTCGATCGTGCGCGTATCGGCCTGGCCCGCCGCCCGGGCGTGCGCGTCACCGACGGCATCGGCCGCCAGGGCGAGCAGGTCGATCGAGGGGGCGGTTCGCATCGAGGTCGGCAAGCATCAGCAGGTCGGCCACCAGTCCGCCCATTCGGACAGCCTCGGATTCGATCCGGCCGAACAGCGCCTCCGGGTCGGTGTGGTGGCCGATCCGGTAGACCTCGGCGAAACCGCGGATGGTGGTCAGCGGGGTGCGCAATTCGTGGCTGGCGTCGGCGACGAACTCGCGCATCCGGCTCTCCGAGCGGCGGGCCGCCGCTTCCGATGCCTCCGTCGCGGCGACACCGTTCTGGATCCGGGTCTGCATCGCATTGACCGAGCGCGCCAGGTGATCGACTTCGGTGTCGACGTCGCGCACCGGCACCCGGCAGTGCAGGTCACCCGCTGCGATCGCCGCCGCGGTCTGCTCCGCCCCACGCAGCGGCCGCAAGCTCCACTGCACCACGAGGTAGCCGACCACGCCGAGCAGCAGCAGGGCGATGGAGCCCGCGACGAGCACGAGCCCGGTGATCGTCTGCCGGGTCTCCGACAGTGGTGTGCCGACGGTGACCGAACCGTAGGAGTTGGTGGTGGTCAGCACCCGCCAGTCGACGTCGGGTCCGGTCGGTGCGTCCTCCGCCCGAGTCCTGCGGTGGCGTCGACATCCGGCAGCCCGGACGAGCCTTCGACCGCACCGGGGGATCGGAGAACCGGACCGAACCGAGCTGCGCCCGGCCTGGGAACTTCCTGGAAGTCGCGCGGCACCGGCCGGCGCACGGTCAGCCCACAGTGCGTGCGGCGATCCAGCGCAGCAAACGGACACGGCGGGTCCACCGAGCGGGACGGGAAACGGAGCCGAGGAGGGCATGTTCTGCGCGATCCAGGCAATCCTCGATGAGGGCATCGTGGAGCCACCGGTAGGCCGACGGCCAGGTCAGTCGTGCCGGGCCGCGAGGAGTCATGACGAGCAGGTGAATCAGATCGGTGCCGTCGGAGGTGGGCGCAACGGTGAATTCGTGGAAACCGTGGAAACCGCGGGGGTCGGTGAAGCGAAACCGCACCCAGCGGCCCGGCTCGTAATGCGCCACCGTGTACCGGACCGGGCCGTGCCCACCCACCGCGCCCACACCGAGGGGGCGATCGAATCGCATCGGGGGCCAGCGGTGTGCCGGCCAGAGTGCGTCGTCTTCGCCGGCGAGGGAGTCCACCAGCGCGCCCACCGCGCCCTCCGGTACGGGCAGGTGGCGTGTGTGCATGTTGACAACGGCCATGATCGGCTCCTCGTTTCGGCTCGGCGTAGCAACCTGCCCACGCCTCGTCGGTGACGCGACCGGCGGATGCGGTTCGGACAGCGCGGCTTCCGATCACCTAGTTTTAGAGACGTTACTCTAAAAAGAAATCAGCGTCTATCCTCTGCTGCATGGGAAGGCCACCGAGGCACGATGCCGATCGACTCCTCGACGCCGCGGCCGAACTCCTGGCCGACGGCGGCCCGGCCGCTGTCACCATGTCGGGAGTGGCCAGAGCCGCGGGTGCGCCGAGCGGGTCGGTGTATCACCGCTTCCCGGATCGCCCCGCGCTACTGGCCGCGTTGTGGTCACGCGCGCTACGGGGATTCCACGAGGAACTCTTCGCCGCACTGAGCCTCGCAGAACCGCAGGAGGCGATCCGGCGCAGTGCCCGCGCGAGCCTCGAGTGGGCACGCCGCCATCCCCGCGAGGCGCACGTACTGCTCGCGGGCGCAAGAGAACTGGACGAGCAGAACTGGAGCGAGCAGGCTCGTACGGAGACCGCGCGAGCCAACGCCGCGCTGCACGACGCCCTGGCCGCGCTGACAGAGCAGGCCGACGACGACGCGGCCGACCGCGCGCTCCTCGCCGTGGTCGACCTGCCCTACGCCATGATCAAGCGCTACCTCAGGACCGGTCAGCAGATCCCCGACCATGCTCCCGACCTCGCCGAACAGGCGGCGGCAGCGCTGTTCGCGATGAGCCGGCACCAGTGATCAGGCCGCCTGCTGGGAATCGGTGACCCGGCAACGACCTGATCCTCCTGGGCCTCACAGCTACCTCGCCGGTGCGATGTTCTGGTTGTGATGGAACAGGTTGGCCGGATCATAGGTCTTCTTGATCGTCGCCAAGCGGTCGTAGTTCGCCCCGTAATTGGCGCGGACGCGGCTCTGATCGTCGGCAGCCATGAAGTTGATGTAGCCGCCGTCGGCGGAGTGCGGTTCCAGCGCGGCATGGTAGTCGCGCACCCACTTGATATTGGATTCGTTATCGATCGGATCCGGCCACATGCCGGCGATGACCGGAGCGAAGTTCGCATCGCGGTAGGCGAACGCGGTGGCGTCCCCAGCGACGTCGTGCACGGCGCCGTCGACCGAGTAGAGGTGCATGGTGGACTGCACCGCTGGCACTCGCGGGCCGAACTCGAGGTGGGCGGCGAGGGCGCCGTCGGTGAGTTCGGGTTGAAAGGCCGCTTTCCAGTAATGCTGCAAGCCGGGGGGCAACAGACCGTCGAATGCGCTGTTGAGAGCCGGGTACGGCATACGACCGACGTGTTCGGCCACCGGATTCGCGACCGATCGCAGGTCCGCGAGCAGCGCTTCGCCCTCCTCATCGGTGCCGTTGAAGCACGACACCAGGAGCAGGAACGGCTCACCGACCCGGTCTTCGGGAACGAAAGGCAGCGGCGGGGCGATCTGGAAACCCGGGAAGGCCCCCATCGCACGCGGTGCCGTGGCGATCCACTCGCGGTATGTCCGCAACAATTCTTCGGCATCGGCGAGTTCGAAGAACATGGGACCGCCGTAGATGGTGGACACCGGGTGCAGGTCGAACTCCATTTCGGTCACCACACCGAAGTTTCCGCCCCCACCGCGCAGTGCCCAGAACAGGTCCGGGTGCTCAGTCGCGTTCGTGGTCACGAAGGTGCCGTCGGCCAGCACCACATCGGCGGATCGCAGGTTGTCGATGGAGAGCCCGTGGGCACGGGCGAGGTAGCCGATGCCGCCACCGAGAGTCAGACCGGCCACCCCGGTGGTCGAGATGATCCCGCCGGTGGTGGCGAGGCCGAAAGTGTGCGCGGCATGGTCGAAGTCGCCCCACGTGCAGCCGCCCTGTACCCGGGCTACCCGCTGTTCGGGATCGATGCGGATGCCCGTCATCGCGCCGAGGTCCAAGACGATGCCGTCGTCGACGGTGCCGAAACCGGGGACGCTGTGGGCACCGGCGCGAACAGCGAGGTCGAGTCCGCTCTCGCGCGCGGTGTCGACGGTGGTCCGCACGTCGGCGACATCGACCGCGCCGACGATCGCGATGGGTTTGCGGTCGATCATCGCGTTGTAGACCGAGCGGGCCTGGTCGTACCCGGCTGACTGCGCCGTGATCACCTCACCGCGAACCGATTCGAGCATGGTCAGTGCTGGCGTGCCGTTCATTTCTGCTCCCTGGAGGTCGAATCGAACTCGGTGCGGCGCTCAGCCGAACAAGCGCCGTGCGTGGTCGTGGAACTGACGCATCGGCGCGACCGGGCCGACCTCGAGGAACACCGCGCCCTCGGCCGAGGTGGCGGTGTGCCCGGCCGGCCAGTAGTAGACCTCGCCCGCGTTCGCCGTCTCCACCGTTCCGTCGGCATGCTCGAGCCGCAGCGACCCCGCCAACACGATTCCCCAGTGCGGGCAGGGGCAACGGTCGGCGGGCAGTCCTTGCAGGACCGGACCGAAGTCGGTTCCCGCCGGCACGCTGGCGTGCCGCAGCGCCATGTCGCCCCACTCGATGTACCGGGTCACCATCTCGCCTTGGGCGACCTCGATGGGCAGATCCTGGATCGGCGTTGCCATGATGTACTCCTCTGTCGGGGTACCTGTGACGCTACGGAGATCCGTTCCTGCGCACCTGACCTGATCTGATCGAATCGGTCCGGCGGCGAGGGGGTCAGATCGGACCATCTCGGTGGTCATCGAATCCAGCTATGGTCGAGAAGTGACGGAATCGACTCCGCCGAGCAGTGCCACGGCCTTTGTCGGTCGTCGCGCGGAAATCGCGCGGCTCGAGGCCGTCTGGGCAGCGGTCGAGGGCGATCGACGGCAGGTCGTCTTCGTGGGCGGAGAGCCAGGGGTCGGCAAGACCCGGCTGGTGAACGAGGCGGCGGCCGCGCTGCGAACGCAGGGTGCCACAGTGCTGTGGGGTGCGTGCCACGAGGACCTCGACATTCCGTACCGGCCCTTCGTCGCGATTCTCGAGCAGGCGATCGCGCAGACCCCGCCGGAAGTCCTGCGCGCTGTCGCGCCCGCGGCGGCCGCACCGCTACGGCGACTGACCTCGAGCGTGTCGCGGTACTGGCCGTCGGCGGAACCGGATCCGGGTGACCGCGACTCCCGGCCCGCCCTGTTCGATGCACTCACGCGAATATTGGTGGCGGCAGCCGAGCGCTGTCCCCTGGTGCTCGTCCTCGAGGATCTGCACTGGGCCCCGGAACCGACGTTGGCGATGCTGTCTCATCTGGTCGAGTCCACGGCCGGTGAACGGCTACTCGTGCTGGCGACCCTCCGGACGACCGCCCCGGACCGCACGGATGCGGTCAGCTTCGCCCTCGCCGAACTGCATCGTCTCGACGGTGTGGGGCGCATCGATCTCGTCGGACTCAGTACCGAGGATGTGGCCGAGTACCTCGTCCGGGCGGGTGGAGTGTCACGCGGATCGGCCAGGTCGGCCGCGCCGGTACTGCGTGACCACACCGGCGGGAACCCGTTCTTTCTCCAGGAGTACTGGCACGACCTGGCGACCCGAGGCGGTTTGACCGCAGTGGGTTCCGGCGTCGCCGCACCGCGATCGGTCCAGGACGCACTCGCCCGCCGGCTGGCGGCCTTCGACGCCGACCACGCGCGGGTGATCGAACTGGCCGCGGTCGCGGGCGACCTCGTCGATCCCGAGATCCTGGCCGAGGGGCTCGACTCGAACGATGTCCTCGCGGGGATCGACGTCGGGGTGCGCGCCGGACTGCTCGTCGCGGGTGCGGACGGCGGTTACCGGTTCGCGCACGCCCTGGCACGCCGAGCCGTGCTGGACCGGATGACGGCGGGCGATCTCGCCTCCGCGCACGCCCGGATCGCGCTGGCGATCGAAGCGCGAGACTCCACCCAGGTGGCCGCCCTGGCTCACCACTATTTTCGGGCGCGTGCCCTCGGATACGCAGACCAGGCTGTGCACTACCTCGTGCTCGCCGCACGCCAAGCCGAGCGGGGCATCGCCCATCGCGAGGCAGCGGTACTGTACGAACGCGCCGCGCAGGCGCACGCCGCGCGCGGACCGACCCGGATCGAGCTCCTCTCAGCGGCGGCTCGATGTCACCTGCACGGCGGTGACTTCCCGACCGCGCGCCGGCTGTACGAGGATCTCAGCACTGATGATGATCCCCGTGTCCGGCTGGCCGCCGCTATCGGTTACGAGAACGCGTCGTGGCGCCCGTCGGCGAGTGGTCAGCGATCGCTGGCGTTGCTCAGCGAAGCGCTGAGCGCCTCCACACTGGATCGTGACGATCCGCTGACGGTCCGGGCTCGTGCCAGCATGGGGCGTGCCGCATCGTTCACCGGCGACTTCCAGCAGGCTCGGCGAATCGGTGAGGACGCCTTGACGCGCGCCAGAGCCATCGGCGACACGGAGCTACTCGCGCACGCCCTCAGCACGACGCTGTGGCAGGGTATCCGCCCAGACCTGGCACCCGAACTGCTGGCCCGAGCGGTCGAGCTCAACGAGATCGGGTCGCGCCTCGGCGACGACGACTACCGGGGTCCCGCCGCCTTCCACCGCGCAGTGTTCGCCTATCTGCTCGGCGACGAGCCCGCCTGGAGCAGCGCCCAGTGTGAGCTGACCGAGCTGGCTCTCACGCGCGGACAACCGTTCTTCCGCTATGTCGCCGGATGTTCCCGAGGCGCGCACCGCTTCGCGGTCGGCGACCTGGCGGGCGCCGAGCGCATCAGCGACTGGCTCGACGACCAGTTCGCCCACGAGTTCGGCGGTGCCACCGAGGGATCGTGGGGCGTGCAGCAGTTCATGCTGCGGCGGGTCACCGGCCGCCTGGAACAGGTTCGTCCGCTGGTCACCGGGGGTGAGAGTTTCGGCGATCACTGGTTGCCCGGCCTGTTGGCCTTGTACACGGAGTTGGAGATGTGGCAGCCGGCCGCGCGCCTGCTGACTTACCTGTGCGACCGGCTCGACGATCATCGGTTGGGTGCGCAATGGGCGGGGGTGCTGGCTTTCGCCACAGAGGCGGCGGTCGGGCTTCACGACACCGCGGCGGCGGCGAGGTTGCGCCCGTTGCTGGCCGAGTACGCCGGGTCCAACCTGATGGCCGGTGCCAGCGTCGCGGTCTTCGGCAGCGCGGACCGCTACCTCGCCGAGCTCGACTCCGTACTCGGTGCGAGCAGTGCCGACCAGCATTTCGAGCGCGCTCTCGCCATGGACCGCCGGATGGGCGCGGTCACCCACCAGGCCGAGACACTGGCGGCCTGGAGCAGGCATCGGCTCCGGCATTCCGGCGCCGTGGCCAGACCGACCGCCGCCGACCTCGCGACCGAGGCTCGCGCGCTGGCGCGGCGGATCGGACACCACCGCATTCTGCGCGAGCTCGACGCCGAGCCGGCGCCCCGTGCCGAGCGCGTGGCCCTGCCGAACGGCTTGACCGAGCGGGAGGTGGAAGTTCTGCGGCTCGTCGCCGATGGGTTGTCCAACCGCGAGATCGGCGAACACTTGTTCATCAGCGCCAATACCGCCGCCAACCATGTGCGCAGCATCCTGATCAAGACAGCCGCACCCAACCGCACCAGAGCTGCTGTCTTCGCCACCGAACACGGGCTGCTCTAGCAGCGGACCGATCAGCCCGCTGTCACAGCGCCGCGAAAGACCCGTCCGGCGCGAGCGTGCCGGACAGTTCCATGATCGCGTCGGCCGGGATTCCGGCCCGGACCGCGGCGGCACGGATCGCGTCGACGTTGTCGGCTTCGTAGAGACAGAAGGTTTTGCGTTTGTCCAGCGACAGGAAGGAACTGAGCCAGCGCACACCGGACTCGTCGTTGACCCGGTTGATCTCCGCGGCCGTCTCCGGGACCACTTCGAGCTGTTCGGCGAATTGCCGCTCCACCATGAATACCGGCATCGAATGCGCCCCTTGATCATGCTCGGGGCGGTCTCTCGGTGCACCAGCCCGAACGGCGGTTCCCCGATCCCAAGATACCAAGGTAGCCCTTGGCTTTTCAATGTTCGGACCAGCTCGCAGGGCGCCCCTGTCGTTGCGGCAGCCTGCTCTTGATGGACGCCCACAGCGGCGGGCTCGAACGCCGAGCAGCCTTCGGCCACGATAGGCGTCGACGCGCCGCGCTGCCGAAGCTCGCCGACCTCACGGAGCGGTGCTGCGTGCTCGGCCAAGGTCTGCGGCACCCGCCCGTGATCCGGGTGGTGTTCGCGCAGAATGGGTGACCCGGTGAGGACCAGCCGGTGCTCGATTTGCTCTCACCGGCGACACTCGACATGTCATCGCCGCTCCGGCATGACGCACCGAGCACGGGACGGAGACCATGAGAAACCACCGGCAACCGCTGTCCGACGGCACTGGTGGGGGTACGGCCATGCCCGCGGGCGCCGTCGTGGTCGGTGTCGACGGCTCCGCGCACGCCCTGTCGGCGGTGCGGTGGGCCGCCGAGGAGGCTGCGCTACAGCACGCGCCACTGCACCTGGTGCACGCGATCGGAACCGGTTGGGACCTCGGCCCGCGCCTCGGTGTGGTGAGCCTGCGCAACCAGGCCTATCACGACGAAGGGGCCGCCGCGCTTGCCGCCGCCGAGCTCGTCGCCCGCCGGACAGCCGAACCGGGCACGCTCGACGTGTCGATCGACCTCGCCTGGCCGGCCCCGGCGCCTGTGCTGGCCAAGAAGTCACGCACGGCACGACGACTCGTCGTGGGCTCTCGGGGAATGGATGCCTTCGATCGGGCTCTGCTCGGCTCCGTCAGCAGTGCGCTGGTCAGGCGGTCTGTCTGCCCCATCGTGGTGATTCCCGCGGCCGACCCGCCGTCCCGCGATCGTCCGGTCGTGGTCGGCGTCGACGGATCGGCCGCCAGTGTGCGCGCGGTCGAGGTCGCGTTCGAGGAGGCGGCCACCCGAGACGTCGAGGTCGTCGCGGTGCTCGCGTGGACAGCGCCAGGAACCGGTGCGGCGGACCTCGAGACCGCCGAGCACGCGCAGGCGGTCCTGTCAGAGTGCCTGGCCGGGCACGCTGAGAAGTACCCGCAAGTGCGGGTGCGACGGGTAGTCGCCGAGGACGCCCCCGCCCGGCGGCTGCTCCAGGAATCCGAGAACGCTCAGCTGGTCGTCGTCGGCAGCCGTGGCCGGCGCGGACTGGCCGAGTTCACCCTCGGCTCGGTGAGCAGGGCAGTACTGGATCACGCCACGGTACCGGTCCTCGTCGCACGGCAGCACTCCTGATTTCGGTCGTGCCCGATTTCACGGCCGAGGCGGTCCGTAACGCGGAGGGATCCCGATCCGACCGCAATGATGTGAGCTGGACTATCGAGGATGGGACGGAGCGCGGGTGACAGTCGGTCGGATCAGACGAACAGCGATGGTGGCCGGGACAGCGGGCGCCCTCGGGCTACTCGGCTACGGCGGGCTTGCGGCAGCCCAGCCGACCATCGTTGTCCACGACGAGATCACTGTGGCCGGCGGATTCGGCTCCACGACGGTCGCAGGCGGTCATCGGCTCGGCAACGGCGACGCCACCCGAATCCTCGCCGGCCCGGGAGACCACGGCAATGGCGGGAACAACGGGAATTCGGACCCGGGCAGCGGTAACGGCAATCAGGGCAACGGCGGCGGCAACCAAGGCAACAACGGAAACCAAAACCCCGGCAACGGCAACGGCAACGGCAACCAAGGCAACGGCGGCGGCAACCAAGGCAACAACGGAAACCAAAACCCCGGCAACGGCAACGGCAACCAAGGCAACGGCGGCGGCAACCAAGGCAACAACCCGGGTCCCGGCAACGTGCCCGAGCCGCAGGCGCCGGTTCCGGCACCCCCTCCTGCAGCGCCGGCGCCCGACACACCGCCCGAGCCGGAGTCCGCTCAGCCGGACACCGCCGAACCCGGCGGCGCACCGGGCAGCGACTCACCGGGCGGTGGCGGTGCCGCGCCGCCCGACGACTCCGCTCCCGACAGAACCGGAGAGTCACCCGGATCGCCGGCGCGCGATGGAGCAGGTGACCCACCCGCCGCGCCCACACCACCCGGCGGGGGTGCCGCGGTTCCCGTCCACGAGGTCGAACCCACCAGCGACACGAGCGTCCTCCCCGAGCCGAATCTCCTCTCGGTGATCGGCGGTCTGCTCGCCCTGGGGCTCGCTGGTGGCGGGTCGGCGGCGGTCAGTTTCCAAGGCGCCGCTCAGGCCCAGGCACGCATCGACATCGCCCGAGCCGAGTTCTTCGGACCGCGTGGGTGATCGTGGGCATCGCAGCCCATCCCGCGTTCTCGACCGCTTCACGCACCGCTTTCGCCGACAGCTCCGCGAGCTCCACGGGCGCTCTCGTTCGCACGTGCGATCGGTGCGCCGCGAGATCGGCGTCAGGTGGCGGCCCGCGTTTCACCACCCCGGTGCGGCGTCGTCACCGACGTGCTCGCGGACGTGTGCCTGATCACCCCGCAGCGACTATCGCGTAGCAAGACAGTAAATTTGGCGAGCGGATGCCGAGGAGCCGACCACCGGCGCGCGGGCATCCGAGCTGTCGGTGACCAACACGTCTGTCGGAGGAGGTCTGAAAGTGCGCGTTTCGCTCGAAGCGTCGACGCACCGTTCAGGCACCCTCCCCCGACATCCGACCGCTGCCGAGCGGCCCAGCGCGTCACGATCTCAGAGCCTGTTGTCCCATCGGGCCATCGCGCGACTCATCGTTCGGTTGCGCCGTGCCGGTCGGCCGACCGCGCTGCTGCTGGCAGCGCTGCTCGTGGTCCCCGCCCTCGACTGCACCCTGGTGAGTGAACACACCGGTTTCGACGGTCATCACGCTGCGGCCGCACCGCACTCGATCCTCGGCGCCCACGACATTCTGAACGACATCACCACAGCTGCGCACTGCGACGCGGATGCCGTCCACTGCACGGCCAAAGCGATCCCGCCGGGTGTCCTCGCACTCGCCTTCTCGGTGCTGCTGCTCGCGGCGATCGCGGCGGTGTTCGCCGCCACGCCGACACCGCCGGCGGGTGGAGTCGGCATTCGTGGCCCGCCGCGGCGCGTGTGGTCGCGCCGCGGTCGCGCCATTCTCACTCTGCACTGCATCGCCCGACGCTGACCGGTCAGCGCCAGGCCGACTCGACAGGTCGGCCGGGGACCGCTGTCCGTCGTCGTGGCGCGCCGCTGACTGCGAGCGCGATTGCAGGAAGAGACAAATACCTTGAACAAGGTCATGCTCACCAAGAAGCTCGACCACTACCCTCGTTTGCTGGGCGCCCCGGACGCCACTCACGCTCCGCGCGGCCTGGTCGGCAACACTCCGGTGTTGTGGATCGGGGAACCGTTGGCGCGGGCGGGACGTGGATTCTGGGCCAAGCTCGAAGGCTGCAATCCCGGTGGGATGAAGGACCGGCCCGCTCTCCACATGGTGCGGCGCGCCCGTGAACGCGCGGATCTGCGCCCCGGTGCCCGCATCATCGAGTCGACGAGCGGCACACTCGGACTGGGTCTGGCCCTGGCCGGCATGGTGTACCAGCATCCGGTGACCGTGGTGACCGATCCCGGTCTGGAACCGATCGTGGCCAAGATGCTCGCCGCCTACGGCGCGCGAGTCGAGCTGGTCGCCGAACCGCACCCGAGCGGCGGCTGGCAGCAGGCCCGTCGCGAGCGCGTCACCCGGCTGCTGGCCGAAGACCCGGACGCCTGGTGCCCGGACCAGTACAGCAATCCCGACAATGTCGATGGTTACGAATCTCTGGCGCTCGAGCTGATCGAACAGCTCGGCACCGTAGACGTGCTGGTCTGCGCGGTCGGCACCGGGGGCCACTCCGCGGGCGTCGCGCGAGTGCTGCGCCGGTTCGATCCGGCGATGAAGCTCGTCGGGGTCGACACCGTCGCCTCGACGATCTTCGGTCAGCCCGCCGGCCCGCGGTTGATGCGCGGGCTGGGTTCGAGCATCTTCCCGGCCAATGTCGACTACGACGCCTTCGACGAAGTTCACTGGGTCGCCCCGGCGGAAGCGGTGTGGGCGGCCCGAACCCTGGCCTCGACGCATCACGCCACCGGCGGATGGAGTGTCGGTGCGGTCGCTGTGGTCGCAGGCTGGCTAGCCCGGGTCAGCGACCCGGACACCAATATCGCGGCGGTCTTCCCCGACGGTCCGCTGCGCTATTTCGACACGGTCTACAACGACGCCTACTGCGCCGAACACGGCCTCCTGGACACCACGGCGCCGATCGAACCCGACACGATCGCGCATCCGGGCGACCGCGTCGTGCAGCGCTGGACCAGGTGCTCCACCGTGCGTTCCCCGTTGTCGTGGCCGGCCGGGGAGTTCGCCTCATGAGCGTGTTCGCCAAATTCGCCGGTTTCGACCGGCCCGCACAGCTGCTGATGATCAACCAGTTCGGCATCAACCTCGGCTTCTACATGCTGATGCCCTATCTGGCCGGTTACCTGGCCGGTCCGCTCGGGCTGGCGGCGTGGGCGGTCGGGCTCGTCCTGGGTGTTCGCAACTTCTCCCAGCAGGGCATGTTCCTGATCGGCGGGACGCTGGCCGATCGCCTCGGCTACAAACCGCTGATCGTCGCCGGCTGTCTGCTGCGTACCGGCGGGTTCGCCTTGCTGATCGTGGCGGACTCCTTGCCGGCCGTCCTGATCGCCTCCGCGGCGACGGGGTTCGCCGGGGCGCTGTTCAACCCCGCGGTTCGCGCGTATCTCGCCGCCGACGCCGGCGCGCGTCGCCTCGAGGCCTTCGCCGTGTTCAACATGTTCTACCAAGCGGGGATTCTCGCGGGCCCACTGGTGGGGCTGGCGTTGATGGCGGTCGATTTCCGGGTCACCGCGGCCGTGGCCGCGGCGGTGTTCGCGGCGCTGACCATCGCGCAGCTGTTCGCCCTGCCCGCGCGCAGAGGCGAGATCTCGACAGTGCGAACCTCCGTGCTCGAGGATTGGCGCACCGTCGTTGCCAATCGGCGGTTCCTCGCGTTCTCGGTAGCCATGATCGGCTCCTACGTGCTGTCCTTTCAGGTCTATCTCGCATTGCCTCTGCAAGCGGAGTTCATCGCGGGAGCTCAGGCTCAGGCCCTGGTCTCGGCGCTGTTCGTCGTCTCCGGTGTGGTCGCGGTCGCGGGCCAGCTGCGCATCACCGCGTGGCTGCGGGCCAGGTGGGGTCCGGGCCGCAGCCTGGTCGCCGGCATGGCAGTGCTCGCCGCATCGTTCGTCCCGCTGATCGTGGTGTCGGGTCCGAGCCCGTTCGGGACGGTTCCCGCCATCGCGGCTCTGCTGATCACGACGGCATTGCTGGCGATCGGCACGGCGGCGGTCTTCCCCTTCGAAATGGACACCGTCGTCACCCTGTCCGGTGACCGGCTCGTCGCCACGCACTACGGTTTCTACAACACCGTCGTCGGCGTCGGCATCCTGATCGGCAATCTCGCCACCGGCGCCGTTGTCGGCGCCGCCCGCGACGCGGGAGCCGATTGGGCGGTGTGGGCAGGCCTGACCGCGATCGGTGCTGTCGCGGCTTTCGCGCTGGTGCGGCTGGATCGAGCAGCTTCCGAACCCGGGTCGCCGGAGGGAGGTGACCTGCCTCCGACGTCGGCGCGCCGACGAACTCAGCCCTCGGTATCCCCCGGCAGCTCACTGTAGAAATCGCGCAGCGCGCCGGTTACCCCGACGAACACCCGGTGGGCCGCCTCGAGGTCAGCGGCGGGCAACTCGGCCAGGGCCGCCCGGGTGCGGGTACTGAGTGGTCCGAAGAATCCGGCTGCGACGGACATACCGTGCTCGGTGTAGCCGAGGTGTACGCGCCGCCGGTCCGTGGGGTCGGGCACCCGCTCGAGATGCCCGGATTCGATCATTCGCTCGATCAGGTAGGTGACCGCGGGTGCGGAGACGCCCATGAGCTTGCTCAGGCGGCCCGCGGTCACCGGCGCGCCTTCGGATTGCGCGGTCGCGACGTGCATCAGGGCACGGAAGTCGTTGGGACGCAGATCGTTCGAACGGGCGAAAACGTGACCGATCTGTTCGGAGATCGCGGTCAGCGCGCGCAGATCCCGGGCGATCTCGGTTTCCAGCTCCGACCGATCACGGGCCGGATCGGCGTCCTCGGTGTCCTGGGTGCCCACGCCTGTCTCCTCTCGATCCGGCTGCGAGCTTAGCCGCTTTACCGCACCCGGCATTGTCAGGTAGTTAAGTTTCTGAAATAGTCGTTCCCGTGATGCGACACAGCGACGGGCTGGGATGGGATCGGTTCGCCCGGATGGTGAGCGGGCGGCGATCGTGGGTGCTGTTGCTCGCGGTGGCCGCGGCCGCGATGACCGTCATCGGGTTGGCAGGTAGCAACGAGGGCGCCGGACAGGCACCGATGTCGCTGCCGTCCGCGGCCGAGTCCGCCCGGGCCGCCGCCGCGGCCGACGACTTCCCCGGTTCGGACGAGGCCGCCGCGATCATGGTGGCGACGCGCACCGACGATGCCGTGCTCACCGAACCCGATATGGCAGCTCTCGACGCCGCCCTCACCCGGGCAGGCGTGCCCGCGACCGGCGGCCCACGCGTCATCGCGGCACCCGACGGCCGCGCCGCCATCGCCCCGATTCCCGTGCCGGCCGACCTCAACGGCTTCGCGCTCACCGATCGCATCGACGAGCTGCGCAGCACCCTCACCATGGACCTACCCGAACCGCTGCGCGTTCAGGTGACCGGTGGGCCCGCCTTCGGCGCCGACATCGCCGACTCCTTCTCCGGCGCGAACACCCTGTTGCTGATCGTGACAGCGCTCGTGGTGATGGCGCTGCTGATCATCACCTACCGCTCACCGGTGCTCTGGCTCGTCCCGTTGACGGTCGTCGGCCTGGCCGATCGCGTCGCCACCAGCGTCGGCACCGTGCTGGCGCAACTCACCGGCCTGACCTTCGACGGTTCGACCTCGGGCATCACCAGCGTCCTGGTCTTCGGCGCCGGCACGAACTACGCCCTACTGCTCGTCTCGCGGTACCGCGACGAACTCCATCGCCACGACGACCATCGCGCCGCCTTGCGCGCCGCGGTACGCCGTGCGGCGCCCGCCGTGCTCGCCAGCAATGTGACCGTGGTGCTCGCTCTGCTCACCCTGCTGCTGGCCGCGTTGCCGAACACCCGCAGCTTGGGCGCGTTCGCCGCGGCCGGACTGGTCGTCGCATTGGTATTCGTGCTGTTCGCCCTGCCCCCGGCTCTCGCGTTGTGCGGGCGAAAGGTGTTCTGGCCGTTCGTACCCGGCGCCGACGGTCGCGACCCGGCCGAGCACGGTTTCTGGGCCGCCGTGGCGCTGCGCGTGGTGCGCCGCCCGGCCCTCGTCGCCGGGGCCGCGTCGGCGGTCCTGGTGGTCTTCGCCACCGGTCTCGCCACCACCGACATCGGCCTGTCGCGCACCGAGCAGTTCCGTGTGCAAGCCGAATCCGTCGACGGACTGCAGACCTTGGCCGAACACTTCCCCTCCGGCTCCGCCGACCCCGCGGTGGTGATCGCGCGCACCGCGACAGCACCATCGGTGCAGTCCGAACTCGATACCGTGCAGGGGGTTTCGCGGGCTACGCAAACCGGCACCTCCGACAGCGGCACGACGCGCTGGTCGGTGGTCCTGGACGCACCGCCCGGCTCGGCCGATGCGTTCAGCACGGTCGAGCGGATGCGAACGGCACTCGGCGCGGTTCCCGGCGCCGAAGCGCTCGTCGGCGGTTCCGATGCCGAGGCCCTCGACATCCGTGATGCCGCGCGACGGGATCAGGCGCTGGTCATCCCGCTGATCCTGGTGGTCGTGCTGCTGGTGCTGCTGGCCCTGTTGCGAGCCGTCCCGGCGGCGGTGCTGCTGGTCGGCGTCACGGTGCTCAGTGCGCTCGCGGCCCTCGGCGCGGGCAGCTGGATCAGCGGCACAGTGTTCGGTTTCCCGGCGCTGGACACCAGCGTGCCCCTGTTCGGTTTCCTGTTCCTGGTCGCGCTCGGCGTGGACTACACGATCTTCCTGGTGACCAGAGCCCGCGAGGAGGCCGGCACGCACGGCACCACCCGGGGAATGGTCCGCGCCGTCGCCTCCACCGGTGCGGTGATCACCAGCGCGGGCGCGGTGCTGGCCGCGGTGTTCTGCGTTTTGGGCGTACTCCCCTTGATCACGCTCACCCAGCTGGGCATCGTCGTCGGAATCGGTATCCTGCTCGACACTTTCGTGGTCCGCACCCTGGTGGTTCCGGCACTGTTCGAGCTCCTGGGTGACAGGGTCTGGTGGCCGGTGAACCCCGCGAGAACCGCGAACGCGGAATCTGTGGGTCACACCGCCGTGCCACCTGTCAGCCGGTGACGCTCGCTGACGAGCAGCGCGCTCAGCTCACCTCCTCGCAGTACTCCCAAGTCCACACAGTTTCCGTTCGTAGCGGGTCCGCGGGGGTGACGAATCGCGGCATCGTGTTCAGGCCGTTCGGTGGACCGGACTGCGGCTCCACACAGACAGCCTCCACCTGCTCGTCATAGAGGACCACCCACCGCTCCGGGCTCCGGATACGCAAGCGCAACAGCGGCGGCCATTCGAGAACGACATCGACGCCCCCTGGCATCGCGAAGCAGTCGTCCCACGGTCCGGGCCGGGGCGGTATCCGCTGCCCGGTCGGCAGATGGTCCGCGCCACGTTCCTCCTGCCAGGCCGGCTCGAAAGCCACACCGACATCAGCGATGTCGGGTCGAGGTCGGCGCAGGAACCACGGGTGCCAACCGGCTTGGGCCGGGAAGCGGTCGGCCTCCGAGGTGATCTCCATTTCCATGGTGAGAGCGTGTTCGGACAATTCGAACCGCTGCAGCACCTGCCCGGCGAACGGCCACGGTCCGGCGAGCGAGCGGACGAGTGTCGCACGGGTTCGCGATGCCTGCGTGACCTCCCACGCACCGGACCGGACCGTTCCGTGTATGGCGTGCGGCGGCGCGTTCAAGGCCAGCTGGTGAACGTTCGTATCGACAGTGAAACGGCCGTCGCGCAGGCGGCCGCACCAGGGCGCCATCGGAAACGAGCCGTATCGGTCGCCCTGGCGCAGCAGTTCGGTTCCGCCGATGACCAGACCGGTGAGTCTGCCCCCGAGACACGGGGAAATGCGGGCGGTGACGTCCGCCGCCGTCAATTCGAGATCATCGTCCACCCTGACCGGCCCTTCTCTCGTGCTCTGGGACAGCCTCGCCGCTGCGCACCGGACCTCGGTGCCATCGACCGGGTCATGTGTCCGGCGACGTCGGTATCGACATCAGCATCGTCGCCGGTGGGCGGCTGTATCGCGGAGGAGAACGGCCTTCAGGTTGTCTCTCCGCACATGCCGTAGATGCACCGGGCCCGCTGATCGTGTCATCGCTCCAGGTACCTCGATGCCGCGTTCTGGAAGCGCTCTCGTACCGCGGTGGCTACCGGAGCTTCGTACAGTTCGGCGGCGCGAGCGCGCTCTGCCCACTGCGGCGGCACATCACCGCCGCGTATGGCCCATGCGGCCTGTCGCGCCGCACCGTCGGCGACGTGCTCACCAGGCGTGGGTACCCGCACGGGCTTTCCGAAGATGCTCGGTGCGATCCGCCCGACCGCGGGCAGGGCGGCGGCGCCCCCGATCAGGCTCACCCCATTCGTCGCAACACCCTGCGCGCTCAGCGCTGCCAACCCGGCTGCCAGACCGCACAGCATGCCCTCGATGGCCGCGCGGGCGATATTCGCCGGAATCATCGTGGCCGGAGTGAGTCCGTGTAGCGCGCCCGTCGCGGTCGGCAGGTTCGGCGTACGTTCGCCGTCCAGGTACGGGACCATCACCACTCCTTCGGCACCGGGCGGGGCCGACATCGCCAGGTCGCCGAGGCGCGCCAGGTCCACATCGAGCATTCGGGCGGTCGCCTCGAGTACCCGGGCGGCGTTGAGCGTGCAGACCAGGGCCAGATAGCGGTCGGTGGCGTCGGCGAAACCTGCGACCGTGCCGGTCGGATCGGCGGGCCGGTCGGCCGAGACCGCGCAGGCGACTCCCGAAGTTCCCAGGGAGACGATCGCATCCGTGCCCACGGCCAGTCCGAGCGCGGCGGCGGCATTGTCACCGGCGCCGGCACCCAACCGCGGGCCCGAAGTCATCGCAGTCGACTCACGCGGACCCAGAACCTGTGGCAACACCAGGTCTGTGCGCCCCATCGCCAAGTCGATCAGGTCGGGGCAGTACTCGCCGCGGCGGGAGTCGAAGTAGCCGGTTCCGGACGCGTCCGAACGGTCGGTGGTCAGCATGGCCGGATCGCGGTCCCCGCGCAATCGCCAGGTCAGCCAGTCGTGCGGCAGGCAGACGGCCGCTGTTCGAGCCGCGTTCCCGGGCTCATGGGTGGCCAGCCAGCGCAGCTTGGCCACGGTGATCGCGGCGACCGGCACGAGTCCGACCCGCTGCGCCCAAGCTGTCGCCCCTGCTTCGCCGACCAGGTCCGCGGCGGCCGTCGCGGACCTGGTGTCGTTCCACAGCAACGCGTCCCGGACCACTTCGCCGCTGTCGTCCAGGCAGATCAGCCCGTGCTGCTGCCCGGCGATGCTGAGGGCGGCCACATCGTCCAAGCCGCCCGCCGCCGCGCTCGCCTCCTGAAACGCGCGCCACCAATGCTCCGGATGGATCTCGGTGCCGGGCGGGTGCGCCGCCCGGCCGGCACGGACCAATTGCCCGGTGTCGGCGTCGCGGACGACGATCTTGCACGACTGAGTCGAGGAGTCGACTCCGGCGACGAGTGTCATGGGTGCCTACTTTCCGCGCCGGCCCATGAGGTGTTCGAGTGCGAGCTGATTGAGCCGGACGAATCCGTATCCGCGCTCGCCCGCCTTGTCGGGGTCGAATCCGGTGGACTCCGGATCCGACAGCAGGTCCTGCGCGCTCTCACCGGGCGAGAGCGTGGGCACCCGAAGATCGAGTACGCCGCTGTCGGACAGTGCCTGCCGCACCTCCGGGTCCGCGCGAAACGCGGCGGTCCGCTCCTTCAGCAACAGGTAGTTGCGCATGTTCGCGGCCGCCGAATCCCACACGCCGCCGATATCTTCGGTGCGGGAGGGCTTGTAGTCGAAGTGCCGTGGCCCGTCATAGGTGGGCCCGCCGTCGACACCGCCGTGCTCGAGCAGGTCGACGAGCGCGAACGAGTTGAACAGGTCGCCGTGCCCGAACACCAGGTCCTGGTCGTATTTGATCCCGCGCTGCCCGTTGAGATCGATGTGGAACAGCTTGCCCTGCCACAGCGCCTGGGCGATGCCGTGCGCGAAGTTCAGCCCCGCCATCTGCTCGTGCCCGACTTCGGGATTCACGCCGACGAGGTCGGGGTGCTCCAAGGTGGTGATGAACGCCAGCGCGTGACCCACGGTCGGCAACAGGATGTCGCCACGCGGCTCGTTCGGTTTCGGCTCGATCGCGAACCGCAGGTCATAACCACGATCGGTGACGAACTGCGTCAACACGTCCAAGCTCTCGCGGTATCGATCGAGCGCGGCGAGGACGTCTTTGGCACTGTCGTATTCCGCACCTTCGCGCCCACCCCACAGCACATAGGTCTGCGCGCCGAGTTCGGCCGCCAACTCCACATTGCGCAGTACCTTACGCAACGCGAAGCGGCGGACCGAACGGTCGTTACTGGTGAAACCGCCGTCCTTGAAAACAGGGTGGGCGGTGAGGTTGGTGGTCACCATGGGGACCACGAGCCCGGTCTCGGCCAGCGCCTGCCGGAAGCGGTCGATGCGCCGCCGGCGCTCCTGCGCGGTCGCGTGGAACGGGAACAGGTCGTCGTCGTGGAAGGTGAGGCCGTAGGCACCCAGCTCGGCGAGCCGATGTACGGCTTCGACCGCGTCGAGCTCCGGCCGGGTGGCGTCGCCGAAGGGATCGCGGCCCTGCCAGCCGACCGTCCACAGTCCGAAGGAGAATTTGTCTGCAGTCGTGGGTGTTAGCATGCCGACCTCGCTTACTTGTGGCGGTTCAACACTCGGTCCGCCGCGGTCCAGTGCTCGTCTTCGATCCACAGGCGCGCGAAGGCCGTGACAGCTTCCTGCGGCGAAGCTCCCGCCAGCACGCGCTTGATCTCGCCCGCGGGACGGTTGGCGAGCGAGCGCGCCAGGGCGCGCCAACCCGCATCGAAGTCATCGCGCGCCAGCACGCGGTCGACCAGACCGAGCCGGTGCGCCTCGGCTGCGTCGAGAGCGATACCCGAGCCGGCGAGCATGAGCGCGCGGCCGCGGCCGACCAGCGCGGCGAGGCGCTCGGCACCACCCCACGCGGGCATGATCGCCAGCGCCACCTGATTGAACGCGATCTTGACGTCGGCGGCAGCGATCCGAATGTCGGCAGCGACCGCGACCTCGGCACCACCACCGAAGGCGTGACCGTTCAGCGCCGCGATCACCGGGGCCGGGAAGGCGGCCAGGCGGTCACAGATGAGCCGCATACGCCAAGCCATGGCCTCCGCATCGGCGAGGGTGCGAATCTCGCTGAGCTGCTTGAGATCTCCACCCGAAACGAATGCCTGGTCCCCCGCTCCCCGGATGACCAGAGCCCGCGCACCGCTCGCCGCATCGATGGCCTTGTCCAACTGGTCCATGGTTTCGGGCGCGATGGCGTTGCGGGCGTGCGGGCGGTCGATGGTGATGATCGCCGATCCCTGGTCCAACTCGAGGTCGACCATGCAGTGTTCTCCAGACGTGATATTTACGTTCTTACTTTAGGAGAATATCATATTCACCTACGAAGCCCCTGTTCGGAACGATCTGACACCGCCTGCGCGTCGATGACGCAGCTGGGCATTTGGAGCCCCTTCATGCGAACGATTCCCGACGAACTCGCCCAGCGATACCGAGCGCAAGGGTGGTGGACCAACGACACCATCGGCGACCTGCTGACGCAGGGCCTGAACGCGGCACCGGATACGCCGTTCCGGGTCCACTCGGAGTTCCGGCCATGGCACGGCACATTCGGCGAGGTGGAACTGATCGCCCGCCGGCTGGCGAGCGGTCTGCGGCGGCGCGGTGTCGGGCCCGGCGATGTCGTCGCCTTTCAGCTACCCAACTGGATGGAAGCCGCCGCCACTTTCTGGGCCTCGGCGTTCCTCGGTGCGACAGTGGTGCCCATCGTCCACTTCTACGGGCGACGAGAAGTCGGCTTCATCCTCGAGGTGACCCGACCTCGGGTATTCATCGGCGTGGAGCGGTTCGCGAGCACGACCTTCCCCGATGACGCGTGCCGCGATGTCCCGATCGTCGGCGTCGTCGGCCGCGACTTCGACGACCTGCTCGACGCCGAGCCGATGCCCGGTCTCCTGGCCGCCGACCCGACGGGTCCGGCCCTGATCGCCTTCACCTCCGGAACCACCAGCAAACCCAAGGGTGTCATCCACAGCCACCAGACGCTCGGACACGAAACCAGGCAGCTCGCCGAGCTCTTCCCGCCCGACCGAGGTCATCAGCTGACCGGGTCACCGATCGGTCATTTCATCGGGATGCTCAACGCGTTCCTCATTCCCGTACTGGACGGCCTGCCCGTCAACCTCGTCGATGTGTGGGATCCGGGTCGCGTGCTCGGGTTGCTGCGGCGACACGACCTCACCATGGGCGGGGGTGCGACCTATTTCGTCACCAGCCTGCTCGACCATCCGGATTTCACCGCCGCTCACCTCCCGCACCTGAGATACGCGGGTCTCGGCGGATCATCGGTGCCCGCCGCGGTGACCACACGGCTGGCGCGACTCGGCATCACGGTGTTTCGCTCCTACGGCAGCACCGAACACCCCTCGATCACCTGTTCGCGCTATACCGCGCCCGAGGACAAACGGCTGTTCACCGATGGCGAAGTGACCTCGGGGGTGGAGACGAAGCTCGCCGAGGACGGCGAAATCCTCAGTCGCGGGCCAGATCTCTGCATCGGCTACACCGATCCCGAACTCACCGCGACCACCTTCGACCGCGACGGCTGGTACCACACCGGTGACATCGGCGTTCTCGATGAGGACGGCTACCTCACGATCACGGATCGCAAGTCCGACATCATCATCCGCGGTGGCGAGAACATCAGTGCCCTCGAAGTCGAAGAGGTGCTGCTGAGCATGCCCGGCGTCGCGGAGGCCGCCGTGGTCGCCGTGCCCGATCCACGCTACGGCGAGCGTGCCGCCGCCGTACTCCGCCTGCTACCGGAGCATCCGATGCCGACCATGGGGCAACTGCGCGACCACTTCGCCCAGGCGGGGGCCGCCAAACAGAAGTGGCCCGAGGAGTTGCACCGGGTCGACGACTTCCCTCGAACCGCCAGCGGCAAGGTCCAGAAGTACAGGGTTCGCGGTGACATTGCGGCGCGGGCCATATGAGAATAGGATTCTCTAAAATCGCAAAGGAGGATTTCATGACGGCCCGCACACTGCCGTATCCGCTCTTCGACGCCGACAATCACCTCTACGAGACCAAGGACGCGCTCACCAGGTACCTGCCGAAGCGCTACCAGGGGATCATCCAGTACGTCGAGGTCGACGGCCGGACGAAGATCGCGATACGTGGTCAGATCAGCCAGTACATCCCGAACCCCACCTTCGAGGTGGTGGCCCGCCCGGGTGCCATGGAGGACTACTTCAAGAACGGCAACCCGGAAGGTAAGAGCCGCCGGGAGATCTTCGGCAAGCCGATGAAGGCCATCGACGCCTTCCGGGAACCGGGACCACGGCTGGCACTGATGGATGAGCTGAAGGTGGAGCGCAGCCTGATGTTCCCCACCCTGGCCAGCCTGGTCGAGGAGCGCCTGCGCGACGATCCGGAGGCCATCCACGCCATCGTCCACGCACTGAACCAGTGGATGCACGAGGAGTGGTCGTTCAATTACAAGGATCGCATCTTCGCCGTCCCGGTGATCACCCTGCCGATCGTGGACGAGGCGATCAAGGAGCTGGAGTGGGTGGTCGAACGCGGCGCCAAGGCCGTTCTGATCCGCCCGGCGCCGGTGCCCGGTTTCCGGGGCCCGCGCTCGTTCGCGGTACCGGAGTTCGATCCGTTCTGGAAGCGCGTGGTGGAACTCGGTGTCGCGGTGACCATGCACACCTCCGACAGTGGCTATGCCCGCTACACCCAGGAGTGGGATGGCAGTAACGCCGAGATGCTGCCGTTCGTCACCAACACCTTCAGCATGGTCAACGAGTGGCGACCGGTCGAGGACGCGCTCGCCTCGCTGCTGTGCCACGGCGCGCTGCAACGGCACCCTGAGCTGAAGGTCGCGATCATCGAGAGCGGCGCGGCGTGGCTCGGCCCGCTCATGCAGCGCCTGGCCGATACGTTCAAGAAGGCTCCCGAGGGCTTCGGTATGCAGGACCCGATCGAAACCATCAAACGACAGGTCTTCCTCAGCCCGTTCTACGAGGAGGGTGTCAACGACCTGATCGACCTGATCGGCGTGGACCAGGTGCTTTTCGGATCCGACTACCCGCACCCCGAGGGGCTGTCGCAGCCGACCACCTTCGCCGAAGGACTCGGCCATCTGCCGGTCGAGGATCAGGCCAAGATCATGGGCGGCAACCTCGCCAGGCTGCTGTCGGTCTGAGGTCCGGCGGTATGGAGTGGGAGACCATCCCCGAGATGGTCCTGAGTGCGGCCGACCGCTTCGGCGATGCCGAAGCGGTCGTCGACGGTTCGCAACGGGTCACCTTCGTCGAACTCGCCGACCGGATCCGCCGCGCCGCGGGAGCCTTCGCGCGGGCGGGGATCGACAAGGGTGACCGCGCGGCGATCTGGGCTCCCAATTCTGTCGAATGGATCGTCGCGGCCCTGGGTCTGGTGACCGCGGGCGGCGTGCTCGTTCCGGTCAACACCCGATTCACCGCGGCCGAAGCCGACGACGTCATCGGCCGCAGCGGCGCGAAGATCGTGCTGGTGCAGCGGAGTTTTCTCGGCCGGGAGTATCCGGGCCGGCCCGGGGTGCCGACGATCGATCTGAAGTCCGGCTTCCTTTCGAGCGGTTCGCCGTTCGAAAGGAAGGTCGACGGCAGCGACATCGCCGATATCGTCTTCACCTCGGGTACCACGGGCAAACCCAAGGGCGCGATGATGGACCACGGCCAGACCTTGCGCATGTACGCCGAGTGGTGCGATCTCGCGGACCTGCGGGAAGGCGACCGCTATCTGATCGTCAACCCGTTCTTCCACACCTTCGGGTACAAGGCCGGCGTCATCGCCTCGCTCATCCGCGGTGCGACGATTCTTCCCGTTCCCGTTTTCGACATCGACCATGTCGTCGATCTGGTGGGCCGGGAAGAGGTGACCATGTTGCCCGGCCCGCCCACGCTGTACCACGAACTGCTGAAAGTCGCGGGGTCACCACAGCTTTCCTCGCTACGAGCGGCGGTCACCGGGTCGGCCGACATTCCGGTGGAACTCATCCGGCGGATGCGCGACGAACTGCCGTTCCGCTCCATCATGACCGGGTACGGCCTGACGGAGGCGGGCACGGTCACCGCGTCGCGGCCCGGGGACTCCTTCGAGCGGCTCGCGACCACCGTCGGCGCACCGTGCGACGGACTGCAGGTGCGCATCGCCACCGACGGCGAAGTGCTCGTGCGCGGTTACAGCGTGATGCGCGGCTATCTGGATGATCCGGTGGCCACCGCCCAAGCCATCGATGCCGAAGGCTGGTTGCACACCGGCGACCTCGGCAGTCTCGACGACGACGGCAGGTTGCGGATCGACGGACGCAAGAAAGACATCTTCATCGTCGGCGGTTTCAACGCCTGTCCCGCCGAGATCGAAGCCGTGCTGCTGCAGCATCCGGCCGTCGCCCAGGTCGCGGTGATCGGGGTGCCCGACGCACGGCTGGGCGAGGTGGGCAGAGCCTTCGTGGTGGCTCGAACCCGGCTCACCGAGGCAGAACTGATCGCATGGAGCAAGGAACGCATGGCCGGGTACAAGGTGCCCCGCTCGGTGCGATTCCTGGACGAACTGCCGCTCAACGCGACCGGCAAGGTGATGAAAGAGCAACTGGTGCACTACCCATGAATACTGTCTTCGCCGATTTCGCTGCCCTGCGTGCCGCCGTGGGCACCCAGCTGGGCACCAGCGATTGGATCACCGTCGATCAGAACATGATCGACCTGTTCGCCGCGGCCACCGGTGATCACCAGTGGATCCACACCGACCCGGATCGCGCAGCGGGCGGACCGTACGGCACCACGATCGCACACGGGTTCCTCACATTGTCGTTGCTGGCGCCGATCAGTCAGCAGGTGATGTCGGTGGCTTCGGCGCGGATGGCGATCAACTACGGACTCGACAAGGTTCGCTTCATCAGCCCGGTGCTGTCCGGCAGCCGGGTCAACGGCACCGTGGAGCTCACAGCCGTGACCGACGTCTCGGACGGGGTGCAGGCGACTCGCACGATCACCATCACCGCGGCGGGAGCGCCTCGCCCCGCTTGCGTCGCCGAACATCTCGTGCGCTATCTCCGTTAGCCGCGCGACAGACGAAATGCCCTGCGCACCATGGTGAACACCACGCCCCATTTCGAGAGCGCCGCACTGCGGCACGCCAGGGTCCACGACCTGCTGGTCTCGGCCGAGCTCGAGCTTTCCGCGACCGGCGCGCCGCACCGACCACTGCTCGTCATCGACCTCGATGACCTCCACGACGCCGATCCGGCGACGGTCTCCCGGATCGCCGAAGCCGCCGGCAACGCGCTGCCGCTCGTGGTCGGGGTGCTGCGGCGGCCACCGACTGCCGCACTCGGTCCCGTTCTCGCGGCCACCACCTTCACGCTGACCGAGCACCGGGACTCGGATCCGCTCCCCCAAGTCGTTGCGGTGGACGATCTCGCGACCGGACTCGAGCAACTGCGTAGCGCGGTGACGCACTCGCCTCGGGCGGCGCTGGCATGCGGGAAATTGCTACGCCAGACCGGACCGCTGGACACCGGAAGCGCGCTCGCCGCCGAGGCCGCGGTGTATTCGATGCTGCTGGGCGGCACCGAATTCGCTCGATGGCTGACCGAACGTGGCCCCGCCCGCGCGGTGCGGCCGCAGTCAACAGCGCTCGTGCGGTTGCATCGCTCGGCGGGCCTCCTGTCGATCGTGCTCGATCATCCGCAGCGCCGCAACGCGTTCAGCGCGCGCATGCGCGAGGAACTCCTCGACGCCGTGCACGTCGCCGCGGCCGATCCCGGTATCACGCGGATCGAACTCCGCGGCGCGGGAACGGCCTTCTGCAGCGGCGGTGATCTCGACGAATTCGGCACGGCCGCCGACCCGGTGTCGGCGTATCTGGTCCGGCTGGACCGCGCGCCGTGGCGGATCATGGACAGGCTCGCCGACCGGCTCACCACGCGCGTGCACGGGGCGTGTGTGGGCGCGGGCGCCGAGTTCGCGGCCTTCGCCGCGACGGTTGTCGCGGCCCCGGACACCCACTTCCTGCTCCCCGAGGTGCGGATGGGGCTCGTGCCCGGTGCTGGTGGCACGGTGAGCATTCCCCGCCGAATCGGACGCTGGCGCGCCGCCTGGCTGATGCTCACCGGGCAGCGGTTGCCCGCCGACACGGCGCTACGCTGGGGACTGGTGGACCGCATCGAGGAACCAGGCCGATGAACGAGCAGGTGTATCGCACACGGCGCCTCGGCATCCAGCGGCCGACCCCAGAGGCCTGGGTGACCAACCTTGCCCCGTCGGCCGGGCACGCCGACGAGGACACCGCTGACTGCTCGGCACCGGCGGGAGCGCCGCCGGGCGGGACGGCGCTGACCGGGTACACCGACGACGACATCGATCACTGCCCCGCACTCGCAGAAACGGCGCCGGGCCGAACGGCGCCGACCGGCCACACCGACGACGCCGGTCACTGTTCAGCCTTGGCGTGGGCGGCATCGGGCGGGATGGCGCTGACCGGGCATGCCGGCGGTGCCCCGGTGCTCTCCCCCGCCCCGGCCTTCGGTCTGGCCCGCGAGATCACGCGCATGCTGCACCGGGTGACCGGTGAGGTGGGCACGGCCGTCGACGTCGATCCGGCCGAGGCACTGTTCGGCCGCGCGGGGCTGCTCGGCTTGCGCCGTCGCGGGCAGTGGTCCGCGGGCGGTGCGAGTCGCCTGCTGCGTACCGAGGACGGCTGGTGTGCGATCACGCTCGCCCGTGCCGACGACTTCGATTCCGTTCCAGCGCTTTTGGGCAGCCGGCAGATCGACGAACCATGGGCGGCACTGGAATCCGCGGCCCCACGCTGGTCAGCGGTCGCATTGGCGCAGCGGGCACAGCTGTTCGGGGTGCCCGCGGCGGCGCTGCCCGGCCGTACCGCACCGTCGGCGAGGATTCAGCCGTGGCGAACAACCGAAATCGCCGCGTCCACATCCGCCACTTCCCTCCGTGGCCGCCTGGTGGTCGACCTGTCGTCACTGTGGGCCGGACCGTTGTGCGCCCGGATACTCGGCGCGGCGGGCGCCAGGGTCGTCAAGGTGGAGAGCGCGCATCGCCGTGACGGCGCCCGCGTCGGCGATCGGCGGTTCTTCGAATCGCTGCACACGGGTCACGAGGTCCGTGTCATCGACTTCCGATCCGAGTGCGGCCGAACAGCGTTGGCGGAGCTGCTCGACGCCGCTGACATCGTCATCGAGGCGTCGCGACCACGGGCACTGGCTCAGCTCGGGCTGGCGCCGGAAGATCGCCCGCACCGCGCGGGCCGGGTGTGGTTGAGCCTCACCGGCTACGGCCGTGCCGAGCCGTTGCAGGTGGCCTTCGGCGACGATGCCGCCGTGGCCGGTGGGCTGGTGGGGTGGGCAGGCGCCGACCCGGTGTTCTGTGGCGATGCCATCACCGATCCGCTGACCGGACTGTGTGGTGCGCTGGCGGTGGTGTGCGCGGTGCGCGCCGGCGGTGGAGTTCTACTGGATCTGTCCATGCGGGCCGTCGCCGCGGCGTTCGCTGCCGCGCCGAACTTTTCGCACGGGCAGCACCACGTCCGGTCCGAGAACGGTGCGTGGTTCGTCGACTGTTCGGACCGCACGCAAGTGGTAGCGGCTCCTCGACCACTCGGCGAGGCCGGGCCGCCGTGCTGATCCGGGGAGCGACGGTATTCGGCGCCGAGTACACCGATGTGCGGTACCGCGGGCGTCACATCGCCGACTGCGGGGTCGGCCTGCGGCCGCTTCCGGGCGAGGAGGTGATCGACGCGGGCGGCGGCTGGCTGCTGCCCGGCCTGCACGACCATCACGTGCATCTTCGCGCCCTGACCGCCACCGTCGACTCGGTGCGGCTCGGGCCACCGGATGTCACCGGTCCGGAGGCCCTCGCCGCCCGGTTGCGGCGAGCCGACACGGACCTACCTGCTGAGCAATGGATTCGAGGTGTCGGCTATCACGAATCCGTCGCCGGACGGCTGGATCGCGACGTTCTGAACACCACCGTGCGCCAACGCCCGGTCCGGATACAGCACCGCTCCGGCGCGCTGTGGATGCTCAATTCACGCGCCTGCACCGAAGTGGGGCTGGACGATTGCCCGCTCCCCGGGGTGGAACGCGATGCGCACGGCCGCGCGACCGGGCGGCTCTGGCGCATGGACTCCTGGTTGCGGGAGCGCCTGCGCCGACGCACGCTGGATTCGGCCGCAACGAGCCGGCACGCCGCGCGCTGGGGCGTCACCGGATTCACCGACGCCACACCGGATCTCACACAGCGCGAAGTCGATGATCTGGCACGCGACGTCGATGCCGGGCGCATTGCGCAGCGGGTGCACTGTATGGCGCCGCCGGGGGTTACCGCCCCGCCGGTGTCTCGATTCACCGGCGGACCGACCAAGATCCTGCTCGACGACCACACCCTGCCGACCTTCGACGAATTCGTCGATCGCATCCGCGGCGCACACGCGGTGGGACGCCCCGTCGCCGTCCACTGTGTCACCCGGGTACAGCTGGCGCTCACCATGGCGGCCATGGACCAGGCGGGTGAGTTCGCCGGGGATCGGATCGAACACGGGGCGATCATTCCGGCGCAGGCGCGGGAGTGGTTGCGGAAGCGGCGAATCACCGTCGTCACCCAACCGCACTTCGCCGTCGAACGCGCCGAGCAGTATGCGCGGGAGGTCCCCCGCGCGGATCACGCGGACCTGTGGCGGCTCGGCTCACTGCTCGCGGTGGGTGTCGACGTGGCGGCGGGCACCGACGCGCCGTTCGGGAGTTCGGACCCCTGGTCGGTGATCCGTGCCGCCACGGGACAGCTCACCGGCATCCGAGACCACCGTCGAGGCGAGCGCATCGGTCTGTCGGCCGCGGTCTCCCTGTTCTGCGGCCGGGCCGACCGGCCCGCACGACCGCGCACCGTGGAACGGGGCGAAGTCGCCGATCTCACGCTCTTGGCGGTGCCGCCCGCGGATGTCGGCAGCACATCCAGCTCTGATCTGGTCGCGGCCACGATCGTCGACGGCCACATCGTCCATCGGGCACTCTGACGGTCAGCGCCGACGCAACAGCGCCGGCACGACTGTGCCGATCCCCCTGATCTCGGCGGCAGGCAGTGAAACCAGACCGAAATTCAGGTGCTCGGTGAGGGCACCAGCCACGGCGGGGTCGACCACGATGGTGTTCGGCGTGGCCAGCCGGGTGAGCCGGCTGGCGAGGTTGACCGTGTTGCCGAAGATGTCACCCAGCTGCCGGACCACCGGCCCCAGCGCCAATCCCACTCGAAGACCACCGATATCGGGGTCGTCGGCGAAACCGGCCAGCAACCGCGTCGCGATATCGGCCAGCGGGGCCGCTCCCTCGGCGGTGAACAACACCTCATCGCCGAGGGTCTTCACCACCGCGCCACCGCATTCGGCCACGACGGCGGTCGTGCGGTATTCGAACCGGGCAACGATGCGGCTCAACTCGACGTCGGACCGGTGCCTGCTCAGTTCGGTGAAGCCCACGATGTCGACGAAACCCACCCCGGTCGCGGCTCGATCGGCGCCGGCACCCGCCGGATCGCGACCGTACATGACCCCGTCCAGCTGTCGACGCCAGATCTGACCGAAAAGCTGCTGGATCTCGGGCACCCGATTCGCCAGCTCGGCCAGCGGCACATCCACCCCACCCGGCCGCTCGGAGCGGTCCGCGACAATCTCCATCTGCACCTGGACCAGGCTCGCGATACAGCTGCTGATCACCCGGATCAAGCGCAGCGATTCCGGCTCGTCCACGACTCCGTCGGCGACATACCGAGCCATGAAGCGCAGGATCTCGATATCGGTGGCGGTGTACTCGACCACCGTGTCGGCGACGGTGGGGTACCCGAGGGCGCGCCAATACCGTCGTGCTCGCGTGAGCGAGATACCCGCCGCAGCTGCCGCCTCGCCGGCTCGGTAGCAGCGCGGCTCACCGAGCACCGAGAGAACCGGCAGCTCCGGCGCCGGTTCGATCAAGGCCTCGCGCCCGGCTTCCCTGACAGACATCAGTACCGCACCCCCTCACGCCGCCCGCTCGCCGCGCCACTGCGCCACGTCCATCGTCAGTTCGGTGAACAGACAATCCAGCAGCAGGTTGCCGTGCAGTCCGGTCGCACCGACCGGATCACCGAGAATCCCCGTCTCGCTCACGGCGGGAAAACCACCGGCGCAGCGTAGTTCACCTCGCGACGCACCCACCGGTTCGGCGCTGCAGGCAACGGCGCGGTGCATCCGTACCGACAGCGGCCGAATGGCCAGCATCAATGCGGTTTCGGTGTGACCGGCGTGGGAGTCGTCGACCCAGCGGGGCGTGAAAACCCGCGCGTCCCAGGATTCCGCGCACAGCCTGCGCACGGCCCGATCGATTGCTGCCGCGTTGCCGCCATGGGCGGAAACGAACAGCACGTGCCCGAAAGTCCGGCACGCCGATCGTCCCAACTCCGTGACCAGCAGCTCGATGGCGGCCTCGCTGATCGACAAGGTCCCAGCGAACCCGACGTGCGAACCGCTGGATCCGTACGACACGGCCGGCGCCACCACCACATCCGAACGTGTCTCGGCGAGTTCGTCACACAGCGCGACGGCCACATCGGTGTCGGTGGACAACGGCAGGTGCGGGCCGTGCTGCTCGGTCGCGCCCAGCGGAATCGCGAGCAGCGCACCGGACAGTGCGAGGTCACGGGCATCAGTCCAGGACAGGTCGGCCAGTCGGCGCGAGGTGCGCATCACGGTTTCCTCTCAACTGCAGTGGATCGCGGGAACCTCGTCACGAGCACGCGCGAAGGTCGTCGGTGCGCCGAGCGTCGTAGCGCGAGCGGTCGGCCGAGTTCCGCCAGATCCTCCCGAAACCGCCTGGCGCACGGACGTTTCCCGCGCTACGGGCCGCCTGGCCGAGAGCTGGACGGACATACACGTCACCGATCGAATCGATCAGACAGGCCACGATCCCTAGGTCGCCGACCGCCGAGCCGAGCGACTCGCTGTCACCGAACAGCGGGAGCGACAAGTCGCCGGTGTGTACCCCTTCGCCGTGATCACGTAACCAGCGGCGCAGGTCACCGTACTGTTCGGGCAGCAGATGGTGGTCGTCCCCGATGCCGGCGCCGCGGCCCGACGACTGTGGCAGGCTCAGCCGAAGCCGCGCACCGAAGAGGTCGGCTATCGCCGCAAACGCGTCGAGTCGACCGACATTGTGCCTGGTCACCACCACCGAGAGCCCGAAATCGTATACCCCCGACGAAGCGAACAGTTCCATCGCGCGCACCGCGGTCCGGTACGAGCCCGGTCCTGCCACCGCGTCGTTGGCCACCTCGGTGGCGCCGGCGAGCGCGATCCGCACATCCACCCGGCCGCTGGTGGCGATGGTGGCCGCGGCCGAGGGCGTGATCCCGGCTCCACAGGTCGAGAATCCGACCGATATCCGGTGGCCGGTGGCGTGGGTCAGCAAGTCCCAGAAGCCCTCACGCACAGTCGGTTCCCCACCACTGATGTCGACGTGGGACACGCCTACCCGACCGAAATCATCGATCAGGGCCATGCATTCGGTGCTGCTGAGTTCCCGTGGATCGCGCCGTGCCGCGTTCGGCAAGTGAGGCACACCGGTGATCTCGCGCGGCTCGGTCAGTTCCCACCCGAGACGGATCGAGGTGTCGAGACCGCGCTGAGGGCCGTCGACGAGTGGCCTTGCGATGTCGATGGCATCGAGGATGTTCTCGCTCATGGCAACTCCCTGCTCACGGGATCCGTTCCTGGTGGTAACGGGATTCTCCCCTACGGTAATGTGATTACCGCCTCGCGGCAAGGCCCATAGCCCGCGGACTACCCTGACATCGGGCAGCGGCAACGATGCAGGTCACACCTGGGCCGCCCCCTCTCGACGGAGCGCCACAGGAACGGCAACTCACGGCAACAGGTTGCGGTCAATTCGTTCAGCTATGCAGTATGACCACACCATGTGATCGGGACCACTGTCGGACCTCCTGCCTGATCACAGGCAATGCAATGGAGGCCAATCACAACACGGCGTTCGCGACACACACGTCCGAGAAAGCGTCGTGGTAAACGAGCCTCCGAAGACTTCCGGCGAGTTTTCCGAACCGCACGGAAGGGCATTTTCGAATGCCTGCATCATTTCGATCGAGATGAGGGTCAACCTGATGAATTCAACTAATCCGGTCGCCGCCGGGGCGGTCACCGCGGCCCGTCTGGCCGGGCTCGGCTGCGCTGCCGTTGCGGCCATCGGCCTGCTGTCGACCGGCGCGGCCGCCGCGGACGTGTTCGTTCCGCTGCCCGATGGCGCGGAGTCGACTCGCGGCGCATCCATCGCCCGTACCGGTGAACACGCGATCGTGTCAGCCTCCATGGCGGCCAATGGAGTCGGTCGTGTCGTCTGGGTGACGGCGGACATCACCGCCGACGTCACCGAAACGCGAATCGTCGAGAAGGCCGGTCCGGGTACGGCACCCAGCAACCGGCCCGGTTCGGACAACTCCTACACACACGGCGCATCCCGGATCAATACCGGGTACATCGTCGGTTGCCAGGTCAATATCTCCGACAATGCCGTTTCGGCCGGATTGTCCGCGAACATGAGCGCAAACGGATTCGGCGTCAATGCTTCCGGCGGCCTGAAACTCGGGCCGGGCGACGTCAAATTCGTCGGAGTCAGCGGTAAGGACATTCTCAAGCCGGGACACTATTCCGTGGGATACCGGGATTTCGAAATCGAGATTCAGGGTTGCGCCGGCTACGCCCAGGCACGCTCTTACACCGTCATCGAAATCATCGGCGAGCATCACTCCAAGGCCACCCTCTACGGGCAGCCGTTCAGTATCGGCTGACGCGGTCCGGAGCTACAGATCCATTTCTCGCCGCGGCGAATTCCAACCCGAAGAGGTTCTCACATCATGACTGACCCCAAGAAGATCGCCCGGGCCGCAGGCCTGTGCGTCGCAACCGCCACCGCCGTGGGGCTGCTGGCGACCGGGACCGCCACTGGCGACACGTTCGTCCCGCTTCCCGGCGGGGAGATCACCGAAACCCTGGGTGACGGCACCGTCGTCAACGTCAAACTCGTGGGTGAATCGGCCAACATCAGTCCGTCCCTGGGTTCGACACCGGTGCATCGCAATGCCTGGGTGTCGGGCACCGCTGAAGTGGTCGCGACCGGAAATCCCCTCAAACTCGGGAAGATCCGGCCCGGCTACGTCGTCGGTTGCCAGGTCAACATCGGTGGTGGCGGCGTTTCCGGCGGTGCCGGATACAGCTCCGACTGGGAAGGAAACCGGCCCAATCCGAGCACCAACCTCGGCGGCAACCTGAGCCTGGGCCCCGGTCAGGCCAAGTCCTTCTACATCCTCGACCAGGAGCGCAAAGATCCGTTCGGCAACAGCACCCATACGAATTTCAATCCTTTCCGCAGCGGCAAGGGCGGGGTCTCCTGGAAGAATTCGACCATCGGCCTGTCCGGCTGTGCCGGTTACGCTCAAGCTCGCGCGTTCGTACGGGTGGAGATAGAAACCGAGCACGCGATCGAGGACGTCACACTCTGGGGGCAGCCTTTCAGCCTCGGCTGAGCGGAAGTCTCCAGTCCCGAAACCCCGCCCGGTCTTGATCCCCTCATCCCGGGCGGGGTTTCCCTGCGCTGTCCGTCGAGCGGGCGCTCAATGTCCCTGGAGCCGCCGCACTTCCTCTTCGATCGCCACTCGCAGGTCTCGATCCGGCACCAGTGCCGGATCGAGCAGGGCCAGCGCAGAGCCGACATCGCGGACGCCGGGCACACGCGGATCTGTCACGGGGACACCGTTACCGAGGAGATGACACACCCATCCGGCGATGGCCCGCACAGCTCCCGCTGGGACACGTCCGGCCGCGCGTTCGTGCCTGAGCACCGGGAGGACACGCACCGGGAGCTTCTGTGACCCGTCCATCGCGATCTGGGCGAGCTGGTGTCGCATTCGACGATTCGAAAAGCGGTCCAGCAGGGCTCTCTGATAGGAGCGCACTTCCGCGTCGGGTAGGCCGACGTAGGGGCCCGCTTCCCGCCACCACTGCTCCAGCCAAACCTGGCACACCGGATCTTCGACCGCCTCCCCTACGGTGCGGTGTCCGCGTAGTGGCGCGGTGTAGGCCAGCAGGGAGTGAGCTCCGTTGAGCAGCCACAGCTTTCGCTGCTCGTACGGTGCGATGTCGGTGGTGAACACGGCGCCCGCTGCCTCCCACCGCGGTCTACCTGCGGGAAAGTCGCCGCACAGCACCCACTCACGGAACGGCTCGGTGACCACGGGCGCCGCGTCCCGGTAGCCGAGGGCGCTCTCGATCGCCACCACATCGTCCGGTGTGGTCGCCGGCGTGATGCGGTCCACGGCGGAGGTGACGAAGCTGACGTTGGCATCGATCCAGCCACCGAGCGCGGGCAGGGCGGTATCGGTGAATTCCCGGACCAGCCGGGCCAGGACGGCCCCGTTGTCCGGCAGATTGTCGCAGGGCACGAGTGCGATCGGCCCTCCTCCGGCGGCCGCGCGGGCAGCGAGTCCGGCGACCACCCGCGCGACAGCGGTGCCGACGACCGCCCGCGGATCAGCCCGCAGAGCGGCGATATCTTTTGCGACGGAGGGCATCTCGCGATCGAGCCCACCGTCACCGCCGCGGGTGTATCCCGACTCGGTGACCGTCATGGTCACCATCGCCACTTCCGGCGAGGCGAGGTAGCGCACCCAGCGGCCATGGTCGTCGGCACCGTGCCTGGCGCTCAGCGTGGACACGGTTTCGAACTCGTCGCCGCCGGGCGCCCGCGTGACCAGCGTGTACAGCCCCTCCTGCGCGTTCAGGATGTCGGCCGTGGCGGGACCGCGGCCGGTGAAAGCCGCTATCCCCCAGTCGTCCGCGTCGGTGGCGTGCGCGGTGTACCACGCCTGATGGGCACGGAAGAAGTTGCCGAGACCCAGATGCACGATGCGGACGGGCGGAGCCGGGCGGTCGCGCATCAGGGGGCGCGGCTCGCTCACGACATCCCCGGCTCGAGCCGCAACCGCCACTGCCATGTGTAGTCGGTGCGGTCCAGCCGGAACTCGGGCGCGGTATCGGGACCGAGGATCTCGCCGAGTCCGCGATGCGCCACATCCAGATGGACGACCGTGGCCTCCGAGGGGGGTAGCTCCCACCAGTGCGCCGCCGCCTCCAGCTGCGCCGTCGAATGCCTGCCGACGGTCACGTGCAATGGCTGATGGGTCGTTGTGACCGTCCCGGCCGGGCCCGTCACGATCAGCTCGGTGACCTCGCCACGTCCGCCGTTCTCCTGGGGGCGCAGGTACGGCGTCGACAGGTCGTCGACCGTGCTGTGCCACCTGCCCAGCTGAGCCGAACTCCGGCGATCGGGGTAGTTCTCCCACGGGCCGAGCCCCACCCATTCCGCGTCGGTGAACCCGTCGACGAGCTCCCATTCCACGCCGACCCGCAACCCGTCCGGTGTCCCGTCGGGCAACCTGACCGCTTCGGTGATGACGTAGTCGGCCGCGGCGACCGCACGGACCGTGCGCGTGTGCTGTACTTCATCGCCGAAGGCGGTGAGGAACTGCGTCCGGATCGTCACGTCGTCGTCGCGGCGACCGATCTCGACCGACTTCTGGGTGAGCTGGAAGAAGCCCGAACGGACGAAGCGCTGGTCCATCTTCACGGCACGGTCGGTGTCGGTGAGGGCACGCCACAGACACAGCCGCGGCGCCCGCCGCAGGAGCGGGTGCCACAGTGCACCGTCCGCGTCCACCTCGACTGTCACCGCGGCGGGGCCGGGGAAGGTCACCGCCGGACGTGGAAACCGAACCTGTTCGTGCGCGAGAACCGTTCCCGCGGGTGCCCATGGTGTCGTCTCGCTGGTGTGCACGGTCACCGTCAGCGCCAGCGGGTGCTCGGCGAGCAGCGCCATGATGCGCGAGGGTAGTTCGACGGTCGTCTCCGCCCCGGCCGCCAGCGCGCCCACGTCGAGCGGCGTCGTCGCGGCGGGACCGTCCTCGGTTTCGACCTGGACTTCGATGTCGTAGCGACTCAGATCCGCGAAGGTGTGCCGGTTGCGCAGTGTGAGCTCACCGGCCAGCGCCTGCTCCGCGGTGGAGACGATCCGCACCGCAGCGAACAATCCACGAGCCTCGTACCACGCCGGTTTGGGTGTGCCGTCAGCGAAGACGATCCCGTACAGCAGGGCGGGGCCGTTGTTCGGACCGTCACCGAAATCGCCGCCGTACCGGTACTTTCCATCACCGGCGGGGTCGAGCGCGTGGTCCTTGAATCCCCAGATGAAGCCGCCCTGCAACCCGGGCAGTGTCTCGATCATCCGCCAGTACTCGGCGAGGCCGCCGGTGGAGTTGCCCTGGGAGTACGCGTATTCGCACATGATGAACGGGCGGTCGGCACGCGGGTCCGTGGCGTACGCGCGCACCGCGTCGAAGGACGGATACATCGGGCACACCACGTCGGTCGCGGCGTGCCCACCGTGCCAGTCGGCGGCGATCGCGCCCTCGTAGTGCACCGGCCGGGAAGAGTCGAAGCGACGTAACCAGGCTGCCGAGGCGTCGTGGTTGGCGCCGTAACCGGTCTCGTTTCCCAGCGACCACATGATCACCGAGGGGTGATTGCGGTCGCGCAGCACCATCCGCGAGATCCGCTCGACGAAGGTGGGCAGATACCGTGGATCGTCGCACAGCGTCGCGGCGAAGGCGTGGCCCTCGATATCCGCCTCGGCGACGACGTAGAAGCCGAGTTCGTCGCACAGCTGCGTGAATTCCGGCGAATTCGGATAGTGCGAGGTGCGAATCGCGTTGACATTGCCCCTTTTCAGCACCGAGAGATCCGCCAGCAGATCTTCCCTGCTGATCACCCGACCGGTCCTGGAATGCACATCGTGGCGGTTCACGCCCTGGATGAGGATGCGTTTGCCGTTCACGAGCAGATCCCGGCCGTCGATCTCCACCCGCCGGAATCCGATCCGGCAACGGGCGGTGTCGACCACGGTGCCGTCCGGTGCGCGCAGACGTGCCTCTAGTTCGTAGAGGTGCGGGGTCTCCGCCGACCACGCTCGCACGTCCAGGTCGTCGCGCTCCAGGACGGCCTTGCCCGGCGCGGGCCCCGAGTGCAGAGACTGCCCGAACCGGGAGGCGAAGGGCGCGAGCCGGTCCGGAATCGGCGCGTCCGCGGCTCGCAGGCTCAGCAGGTCCAGCATGTCAACGGGAAAACGGGGTTCGGGCCGGACGCCTCGCTCGTCGACCGGCGCCGGGAGCGCCGGCGCGGGACGGCGCGGCTCGACCGGCAGCGTATCGGTCCGGCCGAGTATCCGACAGTCGACGGTCCATCCGGATTCGGCGAGATGTTCCAGGCCGGCCGTGGCGATCTCGGCACGCAGCGCGCCGCGCCCGGTGGCCGGTTCGAAGTCGGCGCGCACGTGCAGATCGGCGATCCGCTGCGGCGCCACGGTATACAGATACACCGAACGGCTCAGCCCGGACTGCCACCACTGATCCTGGTCCTCGAGATACGAGACCGACGACCATTTCGAGACGACGAGGACCACCGTGTTGACACCAGGCCCGCAGGCGTCGGTGATGTCGAACTCCGCGGCGAGGTGTGAATCGGTGCTCAATCCGACGGGCCGATCGTTGACCACCGCGCGCAGCAGGCCCTCAGCCGCCCCGACGTGCAGGATCACCCGCCGATCGCCGAGCGCCGGCAATTCCACCGTTCGCCGGTAGACGCCGGTGGGGTTGCGCTGTGGGATCCGCGGCGGCATCTCCTCGAAGGGCATCGGAATATTGGTGTACTGCGGGCGATCCGAGTCTTCGCGCATGGTCCACAGCTCGGGCACCGTCACCGATCGCCACCGGTCGCCCAGTGGCTGCGTGGGGGTGTCGAGCAACTGGAAATCCCAGGTACCGTCCAACGCGAATTCGGGTTCGCGCCGAAGTCCGTGCATCGGCATCCTGCCGATCGCGTGGAAACCGGAATCATCCACGGGCATTGCGGCGCCGACCGCCGAGCCGGGGTCGCTACTCATACCAGTCCGCCTTTTCGTGCGGTCGCGCCCAGCCAGGCCAGGCTCGGCTTCGGGGTTCGTTCGAATGTTTCGCGATCGACAGCGATGAGGCCGAAAGTCGGCTCCCAGTGCCCCCATTCGAAGTTGTCCAATGCCGACCAGTGCAGGTAGCCCCGCACATCGACGCCGGCGGCCACGGCGTCGAACAGACCGCGCAACGCCGCGTCGGTGTAGGCGATGCGGCGGGCGTCGTCGGTGGTCGGGATACCGTTCTCGGTGACCAGAATCGGGACCCCACCGGTCACCTCCCAGGCGTGGCGAACCGCCATACCCAACGCATCCGGGCGGTAGGCGGCTCCGGTGAGCGTGTTGTCCGGGCTGTCCGGGTGCCCGACCAAGCCGTTCTCGTCCACCGCCTGGCTCGAATACGACTGCACGCCGACGAAGTCGTCCCCACGCGCGGCTTCCCAATACTGGTCCTCGCGGACGTAGCGGATCGCGCGCAACGCTTCCGCATTGCCCGGGGTCGCGGTGAGGGCGCCGGCGGCAACGGTCCAGCCGACCGCGGCATCGGTGTGCCGCTTCAAGACCGCCCGCGCGGTGTGGTGCGCCTGCGCCAACCGCTCGCCCACCCGGGTGTCCGGGTCGGGGAGACGGCGAGCACGCCGCTGTTCCATGGTCGGGCCCGGCCCACCTGCACTCGCCGCCTCCTGCAGGGCGATCATCATCGACAGCATGTTGGGCTCGTTGATGGTGCAGATCCAGCGGAGGTCACCCAGGATGGTGGCGGCCGCTTCGACGTAGCGCCCGAACCGTTCGATCGCTCGGTCACCCATCCAGCCGCCGTCCTCGGCGAACCAGCGCGGAACGGTGAAGTGGTGCACGGTGACCACGGGCTCGAGCCCGTACTGCCGTGCGGTATCGATCATTCGCCGATAATGCGCGAGCGCGGCCCGCGAAATGTGGCCTTCCGCCGGCTCGATCCGCGCCCACTCGATACTGAATCGATAGGCATTGAGCCCGGCTTCGGCCAGCAGGCGCATGTCCTCCGGATAGCGGTGGTAACTGTCCACCGCGTCGCCGCTGTGCTGCAGGTGCGGCGAGCGGTGTTCGCGCTGCCACCAATCGCTGTTGATGTTGTTGCCTTCGATCTGGTGGGCGGCGGTCGAGGCGCCCCAGAGAAATCCGGCAGGGAATTCGGTTGTCATAGGAATCCTTGTGTTCGAGTTGGCCGACAGCCGGCGTGCCGTCAGCGACTTCCCCTGACCCGCAGGTGGATCACGGCTCCACCGAGGACGGTGAACGCACCACCGACCAGATAGAGCGCCGCGTAGTTCTTCTCCCCGGACGCGCCAAGGGCGAGCAGCACCGAGGCCGCCAACGGGGCGATGCCGTGTGGGATCTGGGTGGCGTAGTTCATGATCCCGATGAACCGGCCCGCCTCTCGGCGGTCCGGCAGCACGTCGAGCAGCACCGCCTGGTCGACGGCGGAGAACGCACCCATCCCCAGGTTGGAGAGGGCAGCGCCGACGATCAGGCCCGCCACACCGCCGGACAACGCCATGACGACCGCGCCGACGGCGAAAACGCAACCGGCGATCAGTACCAGCACACGGCGACGGCGCAACCGGTCGGACAGAAAGCCGCCGCCCAGCGCGCCGATCGTCGTGGCGACGAGCCCCGCGCCCGCGACCGCGGTCACCAGAGCGCCGACCTCGCTGACGTCCTTGCCCAGGCGCTGGGCGAACAGGAAAGTCGTGAAGGTGGTGTTGAACGTGAGTCCGACATAGAACAGGAAGCGACCGAGCCAGTTCCACGAGAAGTCGGGGAATCGGCGCGGATCGAACAGCAGCTTGGCGAACAGTTCGCGCGCATCCAGCGGCCCGGGCGGTTCGACGGCGGGCTTGTCCTCCTTGCCCATGAGGACGAGCGGAAGCACGAGCAGGGCGCCGATCACAGCCGGGCCCAGCATCAGCGCCATCGAGTTGCCGCTGCCGAGTGCGGCGATGCCGACGCCGAGTACCGGCGCCGCGAGCGTCGCGAATCCGGCCAGCCCCGCGACGCGCCCACGTTGGGCTTCCGGTACGAGATCGGCCTGCAGACTTCCGGTGGCCATCTGAGCGGCCATCGACCAGCCCAGGACCGTGACCAGCCAGCCGGCTGTCAGCACCGCCATATCGGGCGCTAGCGCGATGATCAGCAGCCCGAGCGTGCCGACCAGTGCGCCACCGGCGAGGAACGGGCGCCGGCGGCCGAAGCGTGACCGGGTGCGGTCGCTGAGCATGCCGATGATCGGTTGCAGCGCTATCGACAACACGCCGCCGAGGGCGGTGAGGTAGCCGAGATACTCCTCGTGGCCAGGCGCGAGCTGATCGACTCGCAACGCGAGGGAGTACGCCATCGCCGCGATGTAGGCGACCCCGGTGCCGACGATCGCCAGCACCAGCCGCGTGACGAAGCCACGGTCGACCGGCGCGAGATCATTCCCGGTGGTCGCGGGGGGCGAGTCGATCGTCGCGACCACCTGACCGTCCTGCACACGGGACAGGTGTTCCACAGGTCCGGGCTCAACGGGTGGCACACGATCCTCCGTGATCTACTTCGGTGCTGTATCGCGCTGTCGGCCACGTGGCAGCGCGCGATCGCACCGCGGCCTTCACAGCTTGAACACCCGTCGCGGTTGTTCGCGGACGAGTTCGCCGGCGACGACCACGGCTTCGTCCTCGGTGAGCCGGTGTTCGGCAACGAGCTGGGCGAGTCCGGCCGCGTCGAGGCGGCGAGCCATGTCGTGGCGCGCCGGGATCGAACAGAACCCCCGGGTGTCGTCGACGAAACCGGCGAGTTTGCGATACCCCGCAGTCTCGGTGACCGCGCCGTGGAAGCGGCGGATGGCCTCGGGCGCGTCCAGGAACCACCACGGCGCGCCGACGAACACCGTGGGGTAGAAGCCGGCGAGCGGAGCGATGTCGCGGGAGTAGGCCGTCTCGTCGACGGTGAACAGCACGAGATTGAGGTTGTGATGGGTACCGAAGTTCTCCAGCAGCGGGCGTAGCGCGTCGGTGAATTCCACGCGCAGCGGTAGGTCGTGACCGGTGTCGGGTCCGAAAGCGGCTCCGGTCGGGCGGTGGTGGCCGCGCCGGATGGCCGGATGCAGCATCATCACCAGCCCGTCGTCGGTGGACATCCGTGCCATCTCGAACAGCATGTGGCGGCGCAACGCCGTCGATTCCGCAAGGGTGACCGATCCGGCTCGGGCGCCACGATAGATGCGTCGTGCCTCGGCCGGGTCGAGGGGCTGAGTGCCGACGTCCGCGTGGCTGTGATCGGTCGCGGTGGCACCGTGATCGATGAAATAACGGCGACGCTTCTGCAGCGCGTTCAGGTACCCGTCGAAGTCATCGGTATCGACATCCGACACCGACGCCAGCCGATCGACGGCCTGTCGCCATCCCGGCAGTGCGGGTTCCAGGTATCTGTCCGGCCGGAAGGTCGGCACCACCCGGCCCGACCATGCCGGGTCCGCGGCGAGGCGCGCGTGGGCGCTCAGGTCGTCGCAGGGGTCGTCGGTCGTGGCCAGCACATCGATACCGAAGCGTTCGAACAGCCGCCGCGGCCGGAACTCGGGGCGGCTCAGGCAGTCCGCGATCCGGTCGTAGAGCGCGTCGGCGTTGCTCGCGCCGGGTTGCTCGGTGATGCCGAAGATGTCGGCCAGCTCGACGTCGAACCAGTACCGCACCGGCGTGCCGCGGAAGACGGCCCAGTTCTCGCAGACGATCCGCCACACCGAGCGCGCCTGCGCCTCGGAGAGTTCGCCCCGGCCGACACCGAGTGCGTCCAGGGGAATGCCGTTGGCGTGCAGCAGACGGGTGACGTAGTGGTCCGGGGTGATCAACAGCGCGGCCGGGTCCGAAAAGGCTTCGTCGTCGGCCAGCACGCGCGCGTCGACGTGACCGTGTGGTGAGATGATCCGCTCGTCGCGCACTGTGTGGTGAATGCGCTGCGCGACCGACCGCACCCCGGGGTCGGCCGGGAACAACCGGTCGGGGTGGGGTGCCCGGTGCGGCGCGGAAACGGTAGACATAGCCATCATGGTCTGCGGTTGTCCGGAGTATTGGCAATCGGTTGCCTCGAGTTGTCATCGGGCCTTGCCGACTCGATGTCGCCGACGCCATGGTTCGTGATACCTGCGGAGGGAGACGATCATGTCGCAATCGCGTGCCGCGACCATCGGCGGCCCGAACGATGAGCTGAGTGCGCGCCGGCTGGGCGATTTCGTCGCCGCGCAACTGGCCGGGCTCGATCTCGACGGACGCAGCGTCTGCCTGGTCGTCCCGGATGCCACTCGCAGCTGTCCGCTGCCGCTGTTGCTGTCGATCCTGCACGGGCAGCTGCACGGCCGCGTCACCCGGATGACGGTCCTCATCGCCCTGGGCACGCACGCGGCGATGAACTCGGACCGGTTGGCGCACTGGCTGGGCTACCCGCCCGGCGCGCCGGGCGAGAAGTATCCGGACATGACCGTGCTCAACCACGAATGGTGGGACCCGGCAACGTATTACACGGCGGGCCATATTCCGGCCGAGCGGATCGCCGAACTCTCCGATGGACTGTTGCGCACCGGTGTCGACGTGCGGGTCAACCGCGCGGTCGTCGAGCACGATGTCACGATCATCGTCGGTCCGGTCTTCCCGCACGAGGTGGTCGGCTTCTCCGGCGGGAACAAATACCTCTTCCCCGGCCTGTCCGGTCCAGAGGTCATCGACGTGTCCCACTGGCTCGGCGCGCTGCTCACCAGCCGCGACATCATCGGGACCACCGGCATCACGCCGGTGCGGGCGCTCATCCACGAGGCCGCGTCCCTGGTCCCCGGCGAGCGCCACGCCCTGTGCCTGGTGGTGCGATCCGGCAGCGAGGCCCTGCACAGTGCCGCTTTCGGCGACCCGATCTCGGCGTGGGCCGCGGCCGCGGCGGTATCGGCCCAGGTACACATCAGGTACCTCGATGCCCCGGTCCGGCGGGTGCTCTCGCTCATGCCGGCCAAGTACGACGACATGTGGACCGCCGCGAAGGGCTTCTACAAGGTGGAACCGATCACCGCCGACGGCGGTCAGGTGGTCATCTACGCACCCGGCATCACCTCCATCTCCGAGATGCATCCGGAGATCGAGGACATCGGTTACCACACTCGCGACTACTTCGTCCGGCAGTGGGACCGCTTCCGTCACCTGCACTGGGGCGTCCTCGCACATTCGACCCACCTGCGCGGGGCGGGTACCTTCGACGAGGTCACCGGTGAACATCCCAGGGTCACAGTCACTCTCGCCACCGGCATACCCGAGGACCGGGTGCGCGCCGCCGGACTGGATTACCTCGACCCCGCGGCAATCGACGTCGATGCCTGGCGGGCCGATCCGGCGGCCCTCGTCGTCCCCGACGCGGGCGAGGTGCTCTTTCGCTTACGCGGGCCTGTCGATCCTCGCACGACCAGTTGAGTGCTCAGTGACACGATCGCCTGCGCGTGCATCGGTTCACCGCGAATCGCGCGGTGCAGTTCCCGGAACGCCGTGGTGCCCATACCACGCAACGGCGCGGCCACAGTGGTCAACGGCGGTGTGCAGAAATCCGAACCGAAGACATTGTCGAATCCGATGACGTTCACCTGTTCCGGCACTCTGACCCCCGCTTGGCCGAGACCACGGATGAGACCGATGGCGAGCAGATCGTTGTAGGCGATCACGGCCGTCGGTGTCTGGCGCAACACCTCGTCCGCGGCGGCGACACCAGCGGCCATCGTCGGCACGTACGGGCCGAGCCGGTTGGCCTTCAACCCGGTCTCGCCCGCTGTGTCGAGCACCGAACGCCACCGGATGCCGTCGGCCCAGGACGCCGCGGGACCCGCCAGGTACGTCACCGAGCGGTGACCGAAGTCCGCCAGATGCCCGAGTGCGGCCCGCACCCCGGACTCGGTGTCGGGGACGACGCAGCGGGTCCCCGACACGATCCGATTCAGCACCACCACCGGACGCTGCGTGGCCACTGTGCGGATGGTTCGGTCCGACAGCCGCGAACTGGCCAGAACCACCCCGTCGACACCTTGGAGAAGACGATCGAGCAGCGTTCGCTCCAGCGTCTCCGATTCCTGGGTGTCGGCCAGCAGCATGGCGTACCCCGCGGCCGCGGCCGCGGCCTCCACGCCACGAATGATGCCGAAGAACACCGGGTTGGTCACGTCGGAAACCACCAGCGCGATCGTCGATGTCCTGCCGTTCTGCAGGGCTCGGGCGAGTGGGTTGGCGCGGTATCCCAGCTCGGCGGCGACGGCCTGGATACGCGCCGCGGTCTCCGCCCGCACCCGGCCCGGTCGGGAGAAGGCACGCGAGACCGTCGAGGGCGCCACACCCGCCGCCGCTGCGACGTCGTAGATGGTGGGCGAGCGTGAGACTTCGTTCATCGTGGCCGTGAGAGTAGCCACGCGTCTGCGGCTTGGCAACCGTTTGCCACCGGGGGCGGGCAAGTGATGGCAACCGCTTGCCGTCGACCGCGGCCGGTCCGCTGAATGGTCGGTGAGCAACCGCGCGGTCGTCGCGGGCGGAGAGGAGATTCGTGCGCCCTACGACAGAGCCCGTCGCGGCGCCCCCGACGACCCCCGCACCGGACAGGCCCAAGGTCGGACCGGGCTATATCGCCATGCTCATGCTCGGTGGCTGTGGAGCCTTCATGGCCTACATCACCGTGCTGGCCTTCTCGCTGGCCGTCCGGGTCGACGCGCTCGCCCCCGGACATCCCGAATACCTCGGCTATCTCGCCGGTCTCGGCGGTGTCGTCTCGCTGGTCTCGGGGCCGGTCGTCGGCGTGCTCAGCGACCGGGTGCGGACTCGGTTCGGGCGCCGCAGGCCGGTCTTGGTCACCGGTGCGGTGGTCGGCACATCGGCGCTGGCCGTCGTCGGGCTCGCGCCGAATCTCGGTGTCCTGGCGCTGGGTTGGGTGCTGACCGTCCTGGGCTGGAGCGCCGCGATGAGTTCCATCACGGCTTTGCAGGCCGACAAGCTGCCGGGCAACCAGCGTGGCACCGTGGCCGGATTCACCGGGTTCGCCCAGCAGGGTGCTCCGGTGCTCGGCGTGGTCGTCGCGGGGCTGCTGGCGCACCACGGATTGTTGCTCACCCTGGTACCGGGCTTGATCGGGCTGGCGCTGTTGTTGCCACTGGTCCTGTTCGCCGCCGAGGCCGACACGCGCGCAGCCACATTCGATGAACCGCTGACCGTGCCGACGATGATGCGGAAGTACCGGTACAACCCACGGCACTATCCGGATTTCTCCTGGGAGTGGCTCGGGAAATTCTGCTTCTACAGCGGATTGGCGCTCGCCACCACCTTTCAGACCTTCTTCCTCGCCCACCGCCTCGAGCTGGAGGTGGCCGAAGTCGCGCACGCTGTCGCGTGGGTCAGCCTGACCGGAGTCGCGGCCGCGACGTTCGGGTCCATCGGCGCCGGATATCTCTCCGACCGCCTCGGTCGCCGACGGGTGTTCATCCTCGTCGCGGCGATCGTCTACGCCTGTGGTGCGGCGACTTACGCCTTCGCGCCGAATCTCGCGACATTCATGGCGGCGGCCTGTCTGTGCAATTTCGGGATCGGCGCCTTCGCCGCTGTCGATCAGGCAATCACCCTCGACATTCTGCCGGATCTGCGGGAAGCGGGCAGGTTCATGGCCATCGCGGGGCTCGCGCACACGGTGTCGCGATCGACCGCGCCGCTGATCGCCCCGCTGGTCCTGACCATCGGCGGCGGCGACAACTACACCCTGCTCTATCTGATCGCCGCAACGTTGGTCCTGCTCGCCGGCTTGGTGATCCGGTTCGGTGTCAAAGGTGTGCGGTGATATGCCGTCCCACATCGCGGGTGTCATGCGACTGCACCGGCAATCGCCATCCGACATGAACGACAGGAGTACGAATATGACAGACACCGACACGGCGCCGCTGACCGGCGACCTCGCACGAGCGGCCGAACGGGTCGCGGAGCTGGTGGGTACGCACGCACCATTGGGAGTCGCGTTCTCCGGTGGTGTGGATTCATCGGTCCTGCTCGCCCTTGCCGCCCGCACGCTGGGTGCCGACCGGGTGTGCGCGATCATCGGGGTCTCCCCCAGCCTGCCCGAGTCCGAGCTCCGAGCCGCGCGCGAGGTGGCGGCCACCATCGGTGTACGGGTGCTGGAGGTGACCACCCGTGAGGGCGACCGCGCCGAGTACCGCACCAATGGCCCCGACCGCTGCTATCACTGCAAACATGCCCTGTTCCAGCATATTTCGGGGGAACTGCGGGAGCGCGAGGGGTGGGCGGCGATCGCCTACGGCGAGAACGCCGACGATGCCCGTCGGCCCGACCGGCCCGGAACGCGCGCGGCCACCGAGTTCTCGGTCTTGCGGCCGCTGACCGAGGCGGGCATCGACAAGGCCATGGTCCGCCGCATCGCCCACGCGTTGGGATTGCCCAACGCGGACAAACCCGCCGCCCCGTGCCTGGCATCACGGATACCGCACTACTCGGAAGTGACACCGGAGAAACTGAGCCAGATCGAACAGGCAGAGCACGCCTTGCGAGGTGCGGGATTGCGTGAACTGCGCGTGCGCCATCACGGCGAGGTGGCGCGCATCGAGTTGGCGCCCGAGGACATCGCGCGGGCGGCCACCGCCCCGTTACGCGATCAGATCCAAGCGGCCGTACGCGCGGCGGGATTCCGATTCGCCACCCTGGATCTGGCCGGTCTGCAATCCGGCGCCTTCACGCTGCCCTTGGTGTCGCTACGATGACCGGCTCCTGGTCTGTACCAACGGTGTTCACCGCACTCGATCACGATCGAGCCGACCGGCGCGGCTTCCCCGAGGCGATATTCTGCCAGGGCAAGACCATCGAACAGCTGGAGTCGATCGCCGGCGAGATCGGTGAGCGCGCAGCCGTCACGCTGTTCACCCGCGTCGAGCCCGGTCAGGCCGCGGCCATCCAGCGGGTACTGCCCGAGGCCCGCCACGACAGCGTGGCGCGGATAGTCGTCTGGCCACCGGATCCGCCCGCGCCGGCCGGTGGCAAGGTTGTGGTCGTCGCGGCCGGGACCACCGATCTACCGGTAGCGCAGGAGGCCTGGACGACTGCGACCTATCTCGGACGCCGGTGTGAAATGGTCGTCGATATCGGGGTGGCCGGGTTGCACCGTGTCCTCGGGCATCTCGAACTGCTCCGCGGCGCCCGGGTCATCGTCGTCGTCGCCGGGATGGACGGTGCGCTACCCAGTGTGGTCGCCGGGCTGGTGAGCGCTCCGGTGGTCGCCGTGCCCACCTCGGTGGGTTACGGTGCGGCCTTCGGTGGGCTCGCACCGCTGTTGTCGATGCTCAATGCCTGCGCGCCCGGTGTGGCAGTGGTCAATATCGACAATGGTTACGGCGCGGGCCATCTCGCCGCACAGATCGCCGCGCCGTTCACCTGATTCCTCCGCCGTCGGCGGCCTGTCCCGGATCCGGTAGCCGCGCACCCGCCACCAACCCCACGGCGACAGCCGCTGCCGCCGCTTCGCTCAGGACCGCGCGCAGTGGGCGCCCGGTGGCGCGGGCGACCGCGGCGACATCCTCGAATTCCGGGGTGGCCTGGCTGATCCGGTCGTTGTCGAGCGCGATCTTGATCCGCACCCGGGCGCCCTCGACCTCGACCTCGACCCAGGTGCGTGGTAGCGCTGTCTTGTGCACCGCGAACCGGCGCAGGCCGATCGTGCTGGTCTCGGTCAGCAGTACCGACGACACCGCGTCCGCGTACCGCGCGGGCGCGAGCGCGTGCACGGTGTGGGCAGGGCGGCCCTTCTTCATGAGAATCGGGGTCAGCCAGGCGTCGTCGGCCCCGCTTTCGAGGACTCTGCGCAGGACATGTGGCCACACCCGGGGGTCCAGGTCGTCGACGTTGGCTTCGACGACCACGTCGGCGGCGGTGGACGGGTCATCGTCACTCTCGCCGATCACGACCCGGACCACGTTGGCGCGGTCGTGGAAGTCCTTGGTCCCCGCACCGACTCCCACACACTCCAGGCGCATCGGCGGCAGCGCCGTGCACTCCTGCGCCAGCGCGGTCGTCCACGCGGCCCCCGTCGGTGTCGCCAGCTCGCCGCTACCGCCCGCGAGTACCTGCCAGCCGCCGGTCATGGCCAGCACCGCCGGCACGGGAACGGGGATGGTGCCGTGTGCCCCCGCGACAGTGCCCGAGCCGAGGGCGATGGGACTGGCCACCACCCGGTCGATGGCGAGATCGTGCAGCGCCGCACAGGCGCCGACCACGTCGGCGATCGAATCGAGGGCACCGACTTCGTGGAAATGCACCCGATCGACCTCGATGCCGTGAACGCCTGCCTCCGCCTCCGCCAGACGGCGGAACACCCGCAGCGCATGGGCCCGCACAGCCTCGGGGAGCGCCGCGTCCGCCACCATGGCCCGGATCTCGGACCAGTGCCGGTGCGGCAGATCATCGGTGCGGACGACGGGTTCCATCTTGCAGGCCCGCATTCCGCAGCGGACGACCTCGGAGCGCACCAATTCCACCGCACCCGGCACAACGGCGTCGACGGCGGCCTGAAGCACCTGCGGTCGCGCCCCGGCATCCACCAGGGCCCCGAGCAGCATGTCTCCCGCCACGCCGGCCGAAACATCGACCCAGGCCAGCCTCACGCTTCGATCCCCCGGCTCCAACTCTCGTAGGCACGTACCGCCGCATCGACGATCCGTTCCGCGGATTCGGTCACCTCGGCCACCAGACCGGCTTCTGCACCGGACAGCGGTTCCAGTGCCGCGAATTGAGAGTCGAGAAGCGATGTGGGCATGAAGTGGCCTGGACGCGCAGCCATTCTGGTGGCGATGAGCTCGGGTGTTCCGTGCAGGTGCAGGAACCAGACCGGTCCGCCGGTCCGCAAGATGTCCCGGTAGCGGTGCGCGAGCGCGGACGACGACACCACACCGCCACCGGCGGCGTGCGCTCCGATCCAGGTCGCTATGGCGCGCAGCCACGGCGTTCGATCGGTGTCGTCGAGTGGCGTGCCCGCGGCCATCTTGTCGATATTGGTCCGCGGGTGAAAGGAATCCGCCTCGGCGTACGCCCATCCGAGCTGCGCGGCCAGCAGGCCGCCGACGGTGGTCTTACCCGAACCGGACACGCCCATCACAACGATGACTGCCATATTCGTTCCTTGCCGGTCTCCGTCCGCACCGCGGACCCGAGAACTGTCAGAAGAGTGACGGGCTATCGGTCCGGGCCTTCCAGCAGTGTCACCGCCGCGACCGCGGTCGGGCCGCCGACGACGTGCGCCAACCCTATTCGGGCGCCGTCCACCTGGTTCGCGGCACTGCCGCGCAACTGCTCGAACAACTCCACGCACTGCGCGACACCGGTCGCACCCGGTGGGTGCCCCTTGGATTTCAGGCCGCCGCTCGGATTCACCGGTAGCGCGCCGCCGATGCTGGTCATCTCGGCTTCGACGAGTTTGTGCGCCTGGAACCGTTCGGCGAAGCCGAGATCCTCGTAGCTGATCAGCTCCACACCGGTGAAGAAGTCGTACACCTCGGCCACATCCACCTCGCCTGGTGTCAGACCAGCCATGCCGAAAGCTTGTTCGGCGGCGCGGACGGTGGCCGGAAAAGTGGTCATGTCCCGTTTGTGCTGATGCATCACCGAATCCAGACCGAGGCCGATGCCCCGAATCCAGACCGGCCGATCCGTGTAGCGGTCCACCACCTCTTCGGCGGCGAGCACGACGGCCGCCGCGCCGTCGCTCTGCGGGGCACAGTCGTAGAGACCGAAGGGCGTGACCACGGTCGGCGCGTCGAGTGCCTGCTCGAGGGTGATCGGGAACCGCAGGCGCGCCTTGGGATTGGCCACCCCGTTCCGGTGGTTCTTCACCGCGACCATGGCCATGTGCTCGCGGGTGGCCGGAGATTCGTGCAGATATCGGGCGACGTGCAGGGCGAAGCCCGCGGGCGCGACGAGTCCGAGCGGATAGTCCCAGGCCATGTCCCGGGTCATCGCCTCCCATTCCCACACCATGCCCTTGGACGCGGACTCGCGCAGCTTGTCCGCACCGACCACCAGCGCCACGTCGATCGCCCCGGAGGCGATCGCGTACAGCGCGTTGCGAATCGCGTCGTGTCCCGCGGCACAGGCGTTCTCGACGCGCGTCACCGGCACATCGGTCAGCCCGAGCGCGTCGGCGAGAATGCCGGAGGGGAATCCGTCGGTGGTGCCGAGCTCGCCGAACCACGCGGCTTGCAGGTCCGCTTTCGGCAAACCCTTGTCGACGCTGCGCGCGCAATCGGCGTACGCCATGGGCAGCAGATCCTTGATGCCGAGCGCGAAGTGTTCGGCGAACGGGGTCATCCCGGCCCCGACGATGGCAACCCTTCTCATACCGCGTCCTCCATTTCCGGTTCGAATGCGTAGCCGTAGTCCGGCACCCCGGAACGAACAGCGATCCGGCGCAGCGCCATCCGGCCGCGGACGCCGATACGTGCCGCGCCGGGATCGGCGCCGGTCACTCGTGCGAGCGCCCGTACTCCGACGTCGTCGAGTTGCACGATGACCAGTGAGTACGGTGTCTCGAGCCCGGGCACCGGGAGGTGCACGGTGGTCTCGGTGTAGACGGTGCCGGTGCGTGGCAGCGGCACGAGTTCGTAGGCCGTGCTCAGTGTTCCGTCCTCGGCCACGCGGTAACGCGGCGGGAAATCCAGTTCCGGCGAATCGGGGAATCGCCCGGCCTCCCAGCGCACTTTGGCTTCGAAGGCGCGCTCGTAGGCCGCCAGCGAGATCGGGATCTCGGTACCCGTCGGCAGCGTGTGCGCCACCGGCGCGTGCGCGGGGAGTTCACACCGCACGACGGTTGCGCTGCCCTCGGCCACGGTGATCCCGGACAGGCTCGCCTGTTCCATCCCGATGATCCGCCCGGTGCGCCCCGTTTCCGCGAGTGCGCCGAGCGCGAACAGGGCCGAACTGGCGCCGAGTGTAGGCAAGCGCGGCGGGGTGCCCGCACAGAGCTCGGCCACCCGCTCGTCGTCGACGCCGGCGACCGCGACCGGGTTGTCCACCCAGGCTGCCGCCAGCGAGGCGAGCACGCCGCGGTCACGCAGCAGCCGGGGATCGCCGTAGTCGTGCACTTCGCCGGTAGCGCTGCGGGTGCGTACGGGCAAACTGCGCGTCACCCGGGCCGCGGTGCGCACCTGCAGCCCGCTCACCCCGGTGACGACGGCGGCCGCCCCGGCCGGCTCGAGATCAACGCCGATGATCAATGCCCGCGGCCGCGCCGAACTCAGCGCGTCCAGCGCCGCGGGGGCACCGCCGAGCCGCTCGACCACTTCGACTTCGGGGTCGAGCCCGAGCCCGGCCAGCAGCACCGCGGCATTGCCGCCCTCGAGCAAGGGTAGGTCCCGGCTGACCAGGGTCACGTACTCCACGGAGACGCCGGTGCTCAGTGCCGCGCGACCGGCTTCGACGGCGAGGGTGATGGCGTCCTCGTCACTGCCGATCACCCGGCGTTCGGCGCTGCCCCAACAGGGCAGGTAGGTGCCGATCGTGGCGATATAGGGCATCTGGCGCTCCTTTCGAGCTAGGTGATCGCGCCCGCGGACTTGAGCGCGATGATGCGGTCCCAGTCCAGTCCGAGCTCGAGCAGGATCTCCTCGGTTTGCGCGGCGAACTCGGGCGCCGCTTGCAACTGCGGTGCGGCGACATCGAATTGCACCGGGTTGGCGACCAATTCCAGTTCCCCCGCGCGCACCACGTACTCGTTGGCCCGGATCTGTGGGTCGTCGCCCGCCTGACGCGAGTCCTGCACCGGCGCCCACGGGCCGGCGAGGGTGGCGAAACGCCGGGTCCACTCGGCCAGGGTCCGGGTGGCCAGCGTCTGTTGCAGGATCTCCACGGCCGCGGCGGTATTTGCGGCGATCAGTTCGCCGGTGGCGAAGCGGGGATCATCGGCCAGCTCCGGCCGGTCGATGTGGCGGCACACATCGGCCCAGAACTTCCCCGGCTGCAACATGACGAAGGCCAGGTAGCGGCTGTCGGCGGTGGCGTACAGCCCCGACAGCGGGTTGCTCGGCGAGCCGTGGGCGCCGGCCGGGCCCGCGAGCATCGGCTTGTCCAGGTGCAGCGACAGCGCCACGGTGTGTCCCATCGACCACAGTCCGCTGCCCAGCAGGGAGACGTCGACGACCGAAGGTTCGCCCGTGCGTTCACGTTTGAGCAGCGCCGCCGCGATGCCGCCGGCCAGATTGGTACCCGAGATCGTGTCGCCGAAGGCCGGCCCCGGCGGGCTGACCATGCCCTCCACCCCGGCCGGGGTGAGGGTGGCGGCGATCCCGGCACGCGCCCAGAACGCGGTCATGTCGTAGCCGCCCTTGCCTGCTTCCTGGCCGCGGGGGCCGAGCGCGCTGCCACGGGCATAGACGATCGCGGGGTTGATCGCGCGGATATCGTCGACGTCGATGCCGAATTTCGTGCGCGCCGAAGGCAGGAAGCTGGTCAGGAAGACATCGGCTCGCCGGACGAGGTCGTAGAGCACTTCCCGGCCCTCGGGGGTGGACATGTCGAGCCCGATGCTGCGTTTGCCCCGATTCGCGTGCTCCACATTCGGATTCGGATCGCCCTCGACCTTGAAGGTGCCGGTCTGGCGAAGCCCGCGCTGCGGATCACCGGTGACGGCGTGCTCCACCTTGACCACATCCGCACCCCAGTCGCCGAGCACCGCGCCCGCCGAGGGCACGAAACCGTACATGGCGACCTCGAGTACCCGGATTCCCTCCAGCGGCCTCACGAGATCACCGCGGCGTAGGTCTTGTGCTCGAGGAACTCCTCGAGACCGGCCACTCCGGATTCACGTCCGATGCCGGATTGTTTGTACCCGCCGAACGGCGCGTCCGCGGCGAAGTAGTTGCCGCCGTTGATGCTCATGGTCCCGGTGCGGATGCGTCGGGCCACGGCGAGCGCACGCTCCTCGGTGGCGCTGAACACGCCGCCCGACAGTCCGTAGATCGAGTTGTTCGCGATGCGCACCGCGTCGTCGTCGTCATCGAAGGGGATCACGGCGAGGACGGGACCGAATACTTCTTCCTGGGCGATCTCGCTGTCGGGTGCGACGTTCGCGAGCAGGGTGGGCCGGTAGAAGAAGCCGGGATCGACCTTCTCGCCGCCGGTGACCAGTGTCGCCCCGGCCGCGACCGCGCGCTGCACCATACCGTCGACCTTCTCGCGCTGGCGTTCGCTGATGAGCGGTCCCATATAGGTTTTGGGGTCGCCGGGGTCGCCGAAGCTCACGCGCGCCATATTGGCCGCCACCTGCTCCACGATCTCGTCATGGTGTGCGCGCGGCACCAGCAGCCGCGAGGTCAGGGCGCAGCCCTGCCCGGCATGGGTGCAGATGCTGAAGGCGGCGAACATGGCCCCGGTGGCGAAGTCGGTGTCGTCGAGCAGAATCATCGCGGATTTGCCGCCGAGCTCGAGGAACACCCGCTTGAGGCTGTCGCTGGCGGCGGCCATGATGCGGCGCCCGACCACGGTGGAACCGGTGAAGGTGATGACGTCGACGTCGGGATGGGTGCTCAGCACCTCGCCGACGGCCACCTGCGTCGAGGACAGCACATTCACCACGCCGGCGGGAATATCGGTGTGCTCGGCGATCAACTCGCCGAGCGCCTGGGTGACCAGCGGCGTGTCCGGCGCACCCTTGAGTACGACGGTGCAGCCCGCGGCCAGGGCAGGCGCGATCTTGGCCAGCGCGAGCTGATGCGGGTAGTTGTAGGCGACGATGGCGGCGACGACACCGGCGGGTTCCTTGTCGATCCAGCGGCGGTGCCGCTGGCCACGGGATTCGATCTCCGGCAGTTCCTCGGTGAGCGAGTAGTTCTTCAGCAGGTCGGCGTAGTAGGCCACGATGCCGATCGGGATATCGAGCTGATTGCCGTGGGTGAGCATTCTGGTGGCGCCCACCTCGGCGATGGTGAGCTCGCGCAGTTCTTCCCGGTGCTCGTCGAGTGCCCGGTGCAGTTGCTCGAGGCAGCGCACGCGCAGCTCCACATTCGTCGACCAGTCGCTGGAGTCGAAGGCGCGGCGGGCGGCGGCGACGGCGGCGTTCGCGTCGGCCACGGTCGCGTCGGGTGCGTGACCGATGACGGCGGTGGTCGCCGGATTCACCGAAGGGAAGCTTGCTTCCGTGGCGACCAGCTGCCCGTCGATCAGCAGCTTCCGGTCCGCCGGGCTGGTACCGGCGTCCGCATCCGTCGACGCTTGGCCCTGAGATTGCATCGTGTCTCCTCGTCGAGATGAAAATATGATTCTCCCCCAACGAGAATCATATACCCGTTCAAGGCGAACTGTATCAGGAATTCACCCGGGACGACCCCCGCAATCACCCCAAGTCGACACCGCGTTTCCGCCGGGAAACCACGCTCCCGCCTGCGGCAGCTGAGAAGCCCTTGCCGTAGCACCACACCGAGAGTACGGTTCTCTCAAGCAGGAAGGGAGATTCTTGTGAGTGAGTCGCGAGTGGTCGACCCCAGCCCGGTTGATCCAACGCACCACACCACCCAGCACCGAGGAGACGTGGACGTGAAGACCGCTGTAGTGACCGGTGGCGGATCCGGTATCGGCAAAGCCGTGGTGGACCGGCTGCGCGCCGACGGATACCGCGTCGCCGCCCTCGATCTGCGTCCCGGCGACGCCGAGGACACCTACGCCGCCGATGTCACCGACCCGCTCCAGATCGCGACGGCCCTGGCCGATATTCGCGAGAAGATGGGCCCGGCAACCATTCTGGTGAACGCCGCCGGACTCGACGGCTTCAAGCGATTCATCAATATCGACTTCGACGAGTGGCGCAAGGTCATCGACGTCAACCTGCACGGCATCTATCACTGCGTCCAGGCGGTACTACCCGGGATGCTCGACGCCGGATGGGGCCGCATTGTCAATATCTCCTCCTCCAGCGCGCACTCCGGTCAGCCGTTCATGGCGCACTATGTCGCGGCCAAATCCGCGGTCAACGGCTTGACCAAAGCCCTTGCCCTGGAACTGGGCCCGAACGGGGTCACCGTCAACGCGGTGCCGCCGGGGTTCATCGACACCCCCATGCTGCGCACCGCGGAGACCAAGCGGCGCCTCGGCGGCACGGTCGAGGAACACATCCAGCGCACCCCGGTGCGTCGAGTCGGCCGCCCCGAGGACATCGCCGCCATGTGCGCATTCCTCATTTCCGAGGAGGCGGGCTACATCACCGGCCAGGTCATCGGGGTCAACGGTGGGCGCAACACCTAGTTCCGCACCGCGGACGAGCACAGCAACACAGAACAGAAAGCAGGACAACGTTATGGGACGTGTGCAAGGCAAAGTCGCCTTCATCACCGGTGCGGCGCGCGGTCAGGGCCGCAGCCACGCGGTACGTCTGGCCGAGGAGGGCGCTGACATCATCGCCGTCGACCTGTGCGAGGACATCGCCTCGATCGGCTACCCGATGAGTAGTGCCGCCGATCTCGATGAGACCGCGCGACTGGTCGAGAAGACCGGACGGCGCATCGTCACCGCCCAGGCCGACGTGCGCGACGGCGCCGCGCTACGCACCGCGCTCGAGCGCGGCATCGAACAGTTGGGCCGCCTCGACATCGTCGTCGCCAATGCCGGGATCGCGGGCATGAAAGGCGAGCCGGCGCTGCAGGCGTGGAGCGATGTGGTCGACACCAATCTGGTCGGTGTGATCAATACGGTGCAAGCCGCGCTGCCGCATCTGAGTGAGGGTGCCTCCATCATCGCGACCGGCTCCACCGCGGCGCTGATGAACCTGGAGAAGGTCGACGTCACACCGGGCAAAGACCTCGGTGGCGTCGCCTACGTCTTCGCCAAACGCGCACTTTCTCAATACATTCACTTTCTCGCGACTCATATCGCGCCGCGCAGTATCCGCGCCAATGTCGTCCACCCCACCAACTGCGACACCGACATGTTGCAGAGCGAGCCGATGTATCGCTCGTTCCGGCCGGATCTGGAAAGGCCGACCCGCGCCGACGCCGAGCCGGCGTTCTCGGTGCAGCAAGCGATGCCGATCCCGTTCGTCGATCCGCTCGATATCAGCAACGCCGTGCTCTTCCTCGCTTCCGACGAGTCCCGCTACATCACCGGGACGCAGCTGCGCATCGACGGCGGCGGCTATCTCAAGTGGTACGACTTCAAGATCTGAATCACCGAAAACGCCACCGTGACAGGGAGATATCGACAGTGAAGGTCCAGGTTGACGCACAACGCTGCCAGGGTCACACGCTCTGCGCAATGATCGCGCCGAACTCGTTCGAATTGAGCGACATCGACGGCCACTCCGCACCGGTCGACGAGGACGTGCCCGCCGAATACCAGGAGCAGGTCCGCGAAGCGGCGCACTCCTGCCCGGAACGTGCCATCACCATCCTTTGACCGCCCGACCGACAGGGAATCCATGAGCGCCGACAACGTCGAGACGGACGAGCGCAAGCAACCCAATTTCCATTTCGACCGTCACGCACCGCAATACCGCGAACAGTTCGAGTCGATCACCCACGAGATGCACGAGAAGTGCCCGATCGCGTGGACCGATACCCACGGCGGGCACTGGGTCGCCGCCGGGGCCAACGAAGTCTTCACGCTCTCCCGGTGCCCGCACGTCTCCAACGACCACGATGTCAGCGGTACCCGCAAGGGATACAAGGGCATCAGTGTCCCCACCGCGCAGCGGGCACCGGGTATCCGCGGCGGCATCCTCGAGATGGACGAACCCGAGCACCGCTTCTTCCGCGGTGTCCTCAATCCCTACCTGTCCCCCGCCGCGGTGAACCGATGGATCCCCTTCGTCGACGAGGTGGTGCGCGCCTGTCTCGACGAGAAGATCGAAAGCGGCCGCATCGACTTCGTCGACGAGCTCGCCAATATCGTCCCCGCGGTACTCACCCTGGCGATGCTCGGCATTCCGGTCACGAAATGGGAGATCTACAACGAGCCTGTACACGCCGCCGTGTACACGCCGCCGGATTCCCCCGACATCAAACGTGTCGGGGAACTGCACCGGGCGATGGGCCTGGATCTGCTGACCAATCTCGCCGAAATCCGCGAGCATCCACGCCCGGGCCTGATCAATGCCGTGGCCGACCTCGAGTACGAGGGCGAGAAGGTCGGCGACCTGGAACTACTCGGTATTCTCAGCCTGCTCATCGGTGGCGGTTTCGACACCACCACCGCGCTCACAGCGCATTCGCTCGAGTGGCTGGCACAGAATCCCGGCGAGCGCGAAACCCTGAGCGCCGAACGCGATCTGCTGCTGAACGCGGCCACCGAGGAATTCCTGCGCTATTTCACCCCCGCACCGGGCGACGGCCGGACCATCTCCGAGGACAATGAAACCGTCGGCGCGCAGTTCGAGGAGGGCGACCGATTGTGGCTGTCCTGGGCGATGGCGAATCGGGACCCGCAGGTCTTCACCGATCCGGATTCGGTCGTGCTGGACCGTAAGGGCAACCGCCACTTCAGCTTCGGGCTCGGAATTCACCGTTGCATCGGCTCGAACATGGCGCGGATGGTGTTCAAGCGCATGCTGCTCGCGGTGCTCGACCGCATGCCGGACTACCGGTGCGACCCCGAGGGGACGGTGCACTACGACTCGATCGGCGTCATTCAGGGCATGCGTCATCTGCCGGCGACATTCGCGCCGGGACCTCGGCTGGGCGCCGGGCTGAACGAGACGCTGGACAAGCTCCAGCGGATCTGCGACGAACAGCGGCTCGCCGAACCGGTCACGGTCCACAAGCAAGCGGCACGAATCGACGACTGAGCAGTCGAACCCACCCAATTGCTGCGCGCGGCCGTTCGCGACGAGCGGCCGCGCGCAGTTCCGTGTCGAACGAGGAGGCGATGTGGCTGAAGTACCGGGCCGTCCCCTGCCGATGGTCACCCCGGACAATGAATTCTTCTGGACCTCGGGCGCCGAGGGGCGGCTGCGTGTCCAGGAGTGCACGGCCTGCCTGGCGCTGATCCACCCCCCGCAACCGGTCTGCCGCTACTGCCACGGCCGGCAACTGGGGTCCCGGGTCGTATCCGGCGTCGCCACCCTCATCGGGTTCACCGTCAACCACCGATTCGGACTGCCGGGGTTGCCCGCTCCGTATGTGGTGGGGCAGGTGGCGCTGGCCGAAGACCAGCGAATCCGGTTGACCACCAACATCGTCGACTGCGACCCTGGCGACCTGACGCTCGGAATGCGCGTCGAGGTCGTGTTCGAGCAGCTCGACGACGTCTGGCTGCCGCTGTTCCGGCCCACCGCCGACCAGCCCGAGCCCGAGCCGTTGCCCACCGATGAGATCGGCCCCACCGACTATCACCGGCACGTGCGCCCGATGGCCACCGTGGAGAAGTTCGAAGACCGGGTCGCGCTCACCGGCATCGGAGCGTCGGATCTGGGCCGCCGATTGATGAGGTCACCGGCCTCGCTGACAATTGAGGCGTGTGAACGCGCCATCGCCGACGCCGGACTCACCGCCGCCGACATCGACGGCCTGTCCAGCTATCCGGGCGCGGGCAATGTGGGTGGATTCGGCGAAGGCGGCGGTGTCTCCGCGGTGGAAGCGGCCCTGGGCCTGCGGCCCACGTGGCACAACGGCGGAATCGAGACCTTCGGTCCCGGCGGGTCGGTCATCGCCGCGATGCTCGCGGTCGCGGGTGGCTTGGCTCGTCATGTGCTGTGCTACCGCACCGTATGGGAATCCACCTACAACGAACTGCTCAAACAAGGCCGCATCGCCGCGCCCGGTGGCCGCACCGCGAGCTGGATGACGCCCTTCGGTGCTGTGTCGGCGGCGCACACGCTGGCGCAGAACACCCAGCGGCACTTCCACCGCTACGGCACCACGCGCGAGACACTCGGCTGGATCGCGCTGAACCAGCGGGCCAATGCCGCGCTGACCCCGACGGCCATCTACCGCGAGCCACTGACCATGGACGACTACCTGTCCGCGCGGCCGATCACCACCCCGTTCGGGCTCTACGACTGTGACGTCCCCTGCGACGGCGCGGTAGCCGTGATCGTCTCCGCACTCGACACCGCACACGATCTCGCCAAACCGCCGATCCGGGTCGAGGCGGTGGGCACCCAGATTCTGGAGCGCATCGAGTGGGATCAGAGCACCCTCACCCATGAACCCCAGGTACTGGGACAATCCGCCCACTTGTGGTCGCGCACTACCCTGCGGCCCAGCGATGTCGACCTGGCGCAGCTCTACGACGGATTCACCTTCAACTGCTTGTCCTGGCTGGAGGGGCTGGGCTTCTGCGGGATCGGCGAGGCCAAGGACTTCCTCGACGGCGGCCACAACATCGCCCGCGCCGGGCTCCTCCCGCTCAACACCCATGGCGGTCAGCTGTCGCACGGACGCACCCACGGCATGGGGCTGCTCCACGAGGCCATCGTCCAGTTGCGTGGCGAGGCCGGAGCTCGCCAGATCCCCGACGCCCGTGTCGCCGTCGCCACCAGTGGCGGGCTCACTCCCAGCGGGGCGTTACTCCTGAGGACCGATTCATGACCATCACCGAACTCGACTTCGCCATGGCGAACTCATCCGCCGCCGGACCGCGAGTCAGCGAACTCGTCGCCGACGTGGACGGATTCCCGATCTCGGCGCGCCTCGCCGAAGCGCCGCGACCGCGCGCGGTCATCCTCGCGCTGCACGGCGGCGCGACCACGTCGGCATACTTCGACTGTCCCGGTCATCCCCGGCTGTCGCTGCTGCGCACCGCACCACGATTCGGTTTCACCGTCCTCGCACTCGACCGCCCCGGTTACGGCGCTTCCCACCACCGCGCGAGCGAGCTGACCGACCCCGACCGGATCGTCGACCTGATCCATCAGGCGCTCGATGCGCATATGGCGGGGCTCGAGCGCGGTGCGGGCGTGTTCCTGATGGCACATTCGGCGGGCTCCCCACACGCCGTCCGGTTCGCTGCCGACGAACGAGGTGCGGCACTGCTGGGTCTGGAGCTGGCCGGCACCGGGCGAGAACACCATGCCACTGCCGCGGCGGTGCTCGGCACCCACGAACGTGCCGACGCCGACGCCGTGCGCGAACTGCTGTGGCAACCGTCGTGGCTCTACCCACCGGAGATGCTCGGCGGCAACCCGATCGCGGCCAAGACCCCGCGCTACGAAGGAGCTGTGTTGCGCCGCTGGCCGGACCGCGACTTCCCTGATCTCGCCGCCCGGGTGCGCATTCCGGTGCACTTCAGCGCGGGCGAATACGAGAACGTGTGGCGCAACGACACGGAGTCACTGGCCGAGGTCGCCGCACTGTTCACCGCGGCGCCACGCGTGCTCGCCGAACAACTACCCGCCGGCGGGCACGGGCTCAGCATCGGGCACTCCGCCGCGGCCTACCACCTGCGCGTGCTCGCCTTCGCCGAAGAATGCGTCATCGCCCGCACCCATGCGCAATCCCGTTCTCTGGCAAAACAATCGGACGGCCGAGCGCCGGTCCGGCACAGGAGGTGAGGCAATGCACGACACAGACATCGCACTGCTGCTGATACGCGTCGTCATCGGCGGCACCATGATCGCGCACGGGGTGAACCACTGGGTCGGGGGTGGCAAGATCGCGGGAACGGCCCGTTGGTTCGCGGGATTGGGTCTGCGCTTCCCCACTGTCCAGGCGTGGGCCAGCGTGGTCACCGAGATCGGGGCCGGAATCGCGCTGGTCCTCGGGCTGTTCACACCACTGGCGTGCGCGGCGGTGATCTCGATCATGCTGGTCGCCGCGCTGCTCGCGCACCGGCCCAACGGATTCTTCGTCTTCCGGGACGGCTACGAGTACGTCCTGGTACTCGCGGCGGTGGCGCTCGCCTCGGCCGTCCTCGGCCCAGGAACGCTCTCGATCGACCATGCGGCGGGCATCACGGTCACCGGATGGGCCGGTGGCGCGACAGCTCTGATCGTCGCCGTGGTCTGCACGGGACTGCTGCTCGCGGTGTGCCTGCAGCGCGAGCCGCATCGACAGGATCGCGAGCAGGCGGAGGTCGACTGATGCGGGTGGGTTTCATCGGGCTCGGTATCCAGGGCGCTCCGATGGCACGTCGGATCGCGGCCGCCGGTTTCCCCACGACCCTGTGGGCACGCCGCCCCGAAACGTTGCGGGAATTCGCCGGCACCGGCGCGGTATTCGCCGACTCCCCAGCCGAGCTCGCCGCCGTCAGCGACCTGGTGTGCCTGTGCGTGGTCTCCGATGCCGATGTACGGGAGGTGCTCACCCGGTTCGACGGCGTCCTGGCCGGGCTGCGGCCGGGCGGAATCGTCGCCGTACACAGCACCGTTCATCCCCGCACGTGTCGAGAGCTGGCCGATGAGCTCGACCACCGAGGGATTTCGCTGGTGGACGCACCGGTCACCGGTGGCGGGCCGGCGGCTGCGGCCGGGCACCTGACCGTGCTCACGGGCGGTTCGGCACCGACCTTGCGACGTTGCCGGCCGGTGTTCGATACCTATGCCGCCCAGGTGTTCCACCTCGGCCCGGTCGGGTCGGGTCAGGTCGCCAAGATCCTCAACAACCTGCTGTTCACGGCGAATCTCGCCACCGCCGACAGCGTCCTGGGCCTCGGTCGAGAGCTCGGATTGGATTCGGTTCGCCTCGCGGAGTTGCTCAACAGCGGCAGCGCAGCCAGTTTCGCTCTCGGCCGGATGGTCGCCGCGGGAGGCACGCTGCGCAGTATCGCCACCCACGCCGGTGACCTCCTGCGTAAGGATGTCCACCTCGCCGCCGACCTCGCTCACCAGGTGGACGCGGCCGACGGCGTGGTCTTCGATGCCGCCGTGACCACCCTGGCCACCATCGATCGGCTGCTCGAGAAATGAACCATCCGAGCAATATCGGCTTCATCGGCGCCGGTCGCATGGGCGGTCCCATGGTCCGGCGGTTGGTCGCCGCGGGCCATCGGGTCCACGCGGTCGGAAGAACCGCGGACAAGCGCCGCGAACTGGCAGAAACCGGCGCCCACCCGAGTGCGGGCATCGCCGAGATCGGTGTCGGCGCCGATGTCGTGATCGTGTGTGTGTTCACCGACGAGCAGGTCCGCCGGGTGTGCCTCGGGACCTACCTGATACCGGCGATGTCGCCGGGCGCCACCCTCGTGGTCCACACCACCGGCAGCCCCCGGACCGTCGAAGCCGTTGCCGAGCACGCGGCTCGTCGTGGTGTCGACGTCGTCGACGCCGCGGTCAGCGGCGGCCCGCACGATATCGCGGACGGTCGCCTCACCCTCTTCGTCGGCGGAGCCGATGCGGCGGTCGCTCGCGTTCGGCCGGTACTCGCCACCTACGCCGATCCGATTCTGCCCGTCGGTTCGCTGGGTAACGGCCGGCGGGTGAAGTTGCTCAACAACGCCGCCTTCGCGGCGCAGATAGGTGTTCTCACCGAAATCGTACGGCTGGCGGGCCGATTGGGTATCGACGAATCCACCCTGTTGCGCGCGCTACCGCACGGCAGCGCGACCAGCCGGGCACTCACCGGCGCGGCCGCCCGTGGATCGGTCACCGCGTTCGTGGCCGCGGTCGACGACTTCCTCACCAAGGATGTCGCGGTGGTTCGCGAGGTACTCGCCGAACTCGACGCCGACCTCGGCCACCTGACACCGCTGCTGGGCGATCACGCGCCATGACGGCCGGGCGCACCGCTCGCACACAGCAGGAACGGAACACATGTCCAATCCCACGCGCACCGTATTCATAGATCTCCCGGAGTATTTCGGACACCCCGTACCCTGGGCGATCTCGAAATTGACGCAGCAGCTTCAACTGCGCGGCGTAGGCGCCGGTACCGGAGTCGTCGACGCGAACTCGTCCGAAACGGTCGTCGTTCGTCTGCGGATCGACGACGCGCTCGGCGGTGCCGAGACCTTCCTGATCGAGCCCGGCAGAACCACGCGGGAGGTGATGGTCCGCGGTGCCGACGCGCGCGGTGTGGCGTACGGATTGTCCGAACTCGCCGACCGGGTCCGGTACGGCGGCGATCCGATCGACACGATCCGCACCGCCCGCGCCGAGGTGCGGTCTCCCGCGGTGCCGATGCGAGGTGTGCTGCGCTCCTTCTCGAGCGATGTCCTCGATCTCCCGTGGCTGCTCGACCGCGATTTCTGGACCACCTACCTCGACGAATTGGCCACCCACCGGATCAACCGCCTGCACCTCGCGTTCGGCATGCAGTACAACTTCTCGCACGACACCGATGTGCGTGACAACTACCTGTGCTTCGCCTACCCCTTTCTCGTCGAGGTCCCGCAGTGGCAGAACGTCGGTGTCACAGGTCTTTCCGACGCGGAACGAGCGCACAATCTCGCGGCGCTGCGATTCGCCGCCGAGGAAGCGGCGCGCCGCGGCATCCATTTCCAGCTCGGCCTCTGGAACCACGCCGTGCGCCCGGAACTCGCCGACAGCCCCGACCTGCGGTACCCCATCACGGGATTGGCCGACCAGGACATCGCCGAATACAGCGCGGCGGCGCTCGGCGTGCTGCTGAGGGAGTGTCCCGCGATCGCGGGCCTGACCTTTCGTGTCCACTACGAGGGCGGAATCCCCGAGGCGGGGCGAGTTGCCTTCTGGCGCACTGTGATGGGCGGTCTGCGCGATGTCGACCGCGAACTCGACATCGATCTGCACGCCAAAGGCGTCGACCGGGACCTGATCGAGACGGCTGCGGGCACCGGTGGGCGCGTCATCCTCTCGGCGAAGTATTGGGCCGAGCACCAGGGTCTGCCCTACCACCAGGCCGCGATCCGGCCACACGAAACCGTGCGCGACGACGCCGGTGACGAATTGCGCGGGGTCACCCAGAACGCCCGCAGGTTCACCCGCTACGGGTATGCCGACTTCCTGCGGGGCGACCGTGAATTCGACGTGCTGTTCCGGGTCTGGCCCGGCACCCAGCGGTTCCTGTTGTGGGCCGACCCCGAGCTCTTCGCGGGCTACGGGCGGATGAGTACGATCGGCGGCGCCACCGGTGTGGAGTTGTGTGAACCGCTGACCTTTCGCGGACGCAAGGACAGTGGCCGCACCGGTGAGGCCAGGGACCTCTACGCCGATCCCCGGCTCACCCTCGGGCGTGCCGATTGGGAGAAGTACGCCTACGCGTATCGGCTGTGGGGGCGGCTGCTCTTCGATCCGGATGCCGAACGCGAATCCTGGCTGCGGTATCTGCGCGCGCATTTCGGTACCGCGGCCGAGCACGTCGAGCAGGCACTCAGCGCCGCGGGGAAGATTCTGCCGCTGGTCACCGTCACCGGGCCGGCCAGCGCGTCCAACAACTTCTTCTGGCCCGAAGTGTTCACCGACCACCCGATCGCGCACGGGGCGATGTCGAAGGCGTACGCGTGGGATCTCGTTCCGCCACGAACGTGGGGCACCATCAGCCCGCTCGACCCCGCACTGTTCGAGTGCGCCGACGACTACGCGCGGGGACTGATCGACGGTCACCCCAGTGGGCGTTACACCCCCGACCAGGTCGTGTCCTGGCTACATCGGCTCGCCGATCGAGCCGAGGCCGCGATCGAGGCCGCGCGCGACACCGCACCGGATCCTGACGCGCCCGCATTCCGACGGGTCGAGGTGGACGTGCGGGCACAGTCGCTGCTCGGCAGATTCTTCGCCGGGAAGTTCAGCGCCGGTGTCGGATACGCGTTGTTCCAGCTGACCGATGACCCACAGCACCTACTCGACGGCATCGACCGATATCGCCGGGGGCGCTCGGCGCTGGCCGACCTGGTCGCGATCACTCGTGAGGTCTATGTCTCGGATCTGGCGTTCGGCAAACGCCCGACCGAGCACGGCCATTGGTCCGATCGCCTACGCCAGGTCGACGACGATCTCGCCGAGCTGACGCGCGAAGTGTCGACGGCGCAAGAGCACGACCGCACCGTGCGATTCCACCCGTCCCGGCACACACCGCAGGTACCGACCGCCCGGATCCGGTGTACTCCCTCGCCGCACTTCACTCCTGGCAGACCACTGGCCATCGAGGCCTACGCTCCGGCGAGTATCGAACTCACCGTCCACGTTCGTCATCTCGATCAGGCCGAACAGTACCGGGAGATTCCCATGCGGGCGGTCGCCCGTGACCAGCACACAGCGCAAGTACCGGCGCAATTCACCGACGGCCCGTACGACATCCAGTTCTATCTGCTCGCCCGTGATCGCGACGAGCGCGCGGCCTGGATCGTGCCCGGTTTCGACGAGTCTCTCGCGAATCAGCCGTATTTCGTGATCGCCGCCGGCATCTCGACCTCGTAAGACTATGAAGGAGTGCCGTTTTGAAGCTCGACTCGTTGCGCACCCAACTGCCCGACGGGATGGTGGTGACCGATCCCGACGTACTGGCCGGCTACCGGCAGGACCGCGCGTCGGACCCCGCCGCGGGCGTCGCGCTCGCACTCGTCCGACCGACCACGACCGAACAGGTCGCCACAGTGCTGCAGTGGGCGCACCGGCATCGGGTGCCGGTGGTGCCGCGCGGAGCCGGCACCGGGCTCTCCGGCGGCGCGACCGCGCAGCACGGGGCACTGCTGTTGGGCACCGAGCGCATGCGCGAGATCACCGTCGATCCGGTCACCCGGACCGCGGTCGTGCAGCCGGGGCTGCTCAACGCCGAAGTCAAGCGCGCCGTGGCCGAGCGGGGACTGTGGTATCCACCGGACCCGTCCTCGTTCGAGATCTGCTCCATCGGTGGCAACGCCGCCACCAACGCGGGCGGGCTGTGCTGTGTGAAGTACGGCGTCACCACCGACTATGTGCTCGGCATGGAGGTCGTCCTCGCCGACGGCACTGTGGCACGGCTGGGCGGACCACGACTGAAGGACGCCGCTGGCCTGTCGCTGACCAAACTCTTCGTCGGTAGCGAAGGTACCCTCGGCATCATCACCGAACTCACCCTGCGGCTGCTGCCCGCGCAGCCACCGCAGTCCACGGTGGTCGCCACCTTCTCCACTCTGCCCACCGCCACCGCGGCCATCCTCGCCATCACCGGGGCGTTGCGGCCGTCCATGCTCGAATTCATGGACGGCGTCGCCATCAATGCCGTCGAGGACGAACTGCGAATGGGCCTGGATCGCGATGCCGCCGGACTCCTGGTCGCTCGCTCCGACGCCCCCGGCGAACACGCCGGATACGAAGCCGACCTCATGCTGGACGCCTGCGAACGAGCCGGCGCCACCGAGGCGTTCCGCACCGACGACCCCGACGAGGGTGAAGCCTTCTGTGCCGCGAGGAGATACGCCATCCCCGCGGTGGAACGCAAAGGCCCACTACTGCTCGAGGACGTCGGCGTCCCGCTGCCGCGCTTGGGCGATCTCGTCACCGGCATCGCGGCCATCGCCGACCGCCGCCGGGTACTCGTCTCGGTCATCGCGCACGCCGGTGACGGCAACACCCACCCGCTCATCGTCCACGACCCGAACGACCCCGACGAAACCGCACGCGCCCACCAGGCTTTCGGCGAGATCATGGACCTCGCGATCGGCCTCGGCGGCACCATTACCGGTGAACACGGCGTCGGCCGGTTGAAGAAGGCGTGGCTGCCCGACCAGGTCGGCCCTGAGGTGATGGACCTGACCCGACGTATCAAGGACGCTCTCGACCCGAACGGCATCCTCAACCCGGGAGCGGTGCTGTAGATCCCCACTCATCGATGCTGCCGGGATATCCCCTACCTCTCGGATCACAGCACCGCTGTCCTGACGACGCCGCCATTCAAGGAGGAACCCATGCTGAAGCCCAAAGCCACAGCCACTCGTGAACTGACATCACTCGACGGAGTCTGGAGGTTCGCCGTCGGCTCGACGGACGGTGAACCGTGGCGCGGGCCGCTCGACGGCACGCTGGAAGCCGCGGTCCCCGCCAGCTACAACGACCTGTTCGCCGACCCGGCCATCCGCGACCATGTGGGGTGGGTCTGGTATCAGCGCACGGTCCGGGTTCCGCGCGGCTGGGCGGGCGAGCGGATCTTCGTGCGAGTGGAGGCCGCGACTCATACCGGCAAGGTGTACGTCGACGATCAGCTCGTCGCCGAACACGTCGGCGGATACACACCGTTCGACGCGGATATCACCGACGCGGTCACTGCCGGTGGGGAATTCCGGCTCACCATCGGCGTGAGCAACGAGCTGACCAACACCACGATTCCGCCCGGCAGCATCACCGTCACCGCAGATGGTCGCCATCAGCAGAAATACCTGCACGACTTCTACAACTACGCCGGTCTCGCCCGCTCGGTCTGGCTGTATTGTGCTCCGCGCGTGCGGATTTCCGATATCACCGTGGTGACCGACGTCGACGGTTCGGAGGGGATCGTCGACTACCGTGTCGAAGCCACCGGGACCGCTGACGTGCGGGTCCGGCTGTTCGACGCGACGGGCACCGAGGTCGCCGGTGGTACGGGCGCGAACGGGTCACTCCGTGTTCCGGAGGTCACCCTGTGGCAGCCGGGCAAGGCCTATCTGTACGAGCTGGTGGCCGAGATCGTCGACGGCGAGACAGTGCTCGACAGCTACCCGCTGGCAGTGGGAGTGCGCACCATCGAGGTGCGGGGTACCCAGTTCCTGATCAACGGGGAGCCGTTCTACTTCACCGGTTTCGGCAAGCACGAAGACACGCCCGTGCGGGGCAAGGGGCACGACAACGCGTTTCTGGTGCACGACTTCCAGCTCATGGAGTGGATCGGCGCCAACTCGTTCCGCACCTCGCACTACCCGTATGCCGAGGAGGTGATGGACTTCGCCGATCGGCACGGGGTGGTCGTCATCGACGAGACGGCCGCCGTGGGGCTCAATCTCTTCATCGAAGGTGGTGTCGGGCGCCCGGACAAGCGCCCCACCTTCTCCCCCGAGACGATGAACGACCAGACCAGGGAGGCGCACGCGCAGGCGTTGCGGGAACTGATCGCGCGCGACAAGAACCATCCGAGCGTGGTCATGTGGTGTGTGGCCAATGAACCGTCGTCCCACGAGGAGGGCGCTCGCGAATATTTCGAGCCGCTGGTCCAGCTGACCAGGGAACTCGATCCCACCCGCCCGGTGACCTATGCCAGCTTCATGTTCGTCACCCCCGACAACGACCGCATCGCCGACCTTTTCGATGTGCTCGGTATCAACCGCTACCACGGCTGGTATGTGGCCAACGGTGACTTGGCGACCGCCGAGATCATGCTCGACGCCGAACTCACCGGCTGGGAGAAGAAGTACGACAAGCCCATCATCATGATGGAGTACGGCGCCGACACCATGCCGGGTCTGCACTCGATCTGGGACATCGCCTGGACCGAGGAGTACCAGACCGCGTTCCTCGACATGCACCACCGGGTCTTCGACCGGCACGAGGCGATGATCGGCGAGCACGTCTGGAACTTCGCCGACTTCCGCACCACGAACGGCGTCCACCGGGTCGACGGCAACAAAAAGGGCGTGTTCACCCGCGAACGCCACCCCAAGAACGCCGCCCACGCCTTGCGCGCCCGCTGGCACCGCATCGGCAACCGCAAGCCGACCACACCGGACACCGCGAGCTGACCGGTCTGTTCCGGTCACCCACTCCAGGCCGACCCGGTACCGCGAATCCCACGCGGTACCGGGTCGGCTCGTGATTCAGGGTGTGGCCGCTTCGTGCCGGAGGATCTCGGCGAAACCCTCCGGGCGGGTCCTCATCGCGTAGTGGCCCGCGTCGATGCGAACGGTTCGCTCGCACCGGAACCACTGCGCGATGGTGTGTTCGGGGGTCCATCGGCCATCCGACTTTGTCGGGGTTCTCGCCGTGCAGGCCATCGCCCAGCATCTCTTGCACGGTCTGACCGGCCAGCGGCGACGAGCACGAGACGAAGACCAGTCGGCGGAACAGATCGGGCCGCAGCTCGACCGAAGTCGCCGACGGTCTGCCGGGTCAACGCCTCGATCGTCTCATTCCATACCCAGCTGCCGTTGCCGCCGCCGTGCAGGAACGCGTAGTCCGTTGTCATTTTTCTCCAGATGTTCCAGCCGGGAGCACCCGGTCGGCGATTCCGACCGAACACACACGGCGCTAATCGACTACGACGCGTACCCGCCCGAGGTTCTGAACCCTGGCATGCGGGGTGCTCGCGTCGCCTCCGCGCTGGGTGGTGGCGCGGAGCGCGGGAAAATGCACGCCCGGCCTGTCGTAGGTGAAGGTTCGCTGCGCGCGGACAACCCCGCCGCTCGTCTCGAATACCGGGTCCGGGGTGAAGCCCGCGCTGCCGGTCGAATTCCATTCGACTGCGACGACGACCCCGCCTCCGGGTGGAACCTGAACGACCGCGTGCACGGTGACCGCCTCGCCGACGCCGATCTCGGCACGCTCGCCGCCCTCGACGGTCAGCTCCACGACCGGCTGCACCCCACGCCGGGCGTCCGCCCCGCCGGGTACCCGAACCTGGCCGTCGGTCACCTCGTATCGGGTGCCGAGCGGCGGCGGTTCACCGCGCTCGGCCCACGCGCTCACATCGCGCAGGGCCTGGTGCAGGATGCCCACGTAGTCGATGAGCCGTTGCGTCCTTGCGCCCTCGATATGGTCGGCGTTGTCGTTGTACCAGAGCCGGAAGCTGTCGTCGCGGGAACTGCCGAGGGCTCGCCCCACCTGCTCGGCATACCAATCCCCGTGCCAGGGAAAGGCATCGGCGTCCAGCAGGTTGGCGACCACGATCATCTTCCCGGTGATCTTGCCCGTATGCGCACCGCCGCCGCCGACGCCGCGCGAGATCACCGGCCCGAGTTCGAGCGGCCGCTGCGGATACTTCGGTAGCCCGTCCGCGTCGCGATACCGGTCGAAGACGTGGAAGCTGGGCCGCGACGGAACCTGGTGACGGTGGTAGGTCGATGCCGCGATGTACCAACGGTTGTCGATGCGGATCCTCGCCCCGGGCTCCGCGGCGTCGAGCACCTCCGGAGGATTCCCCTCGCTCAGCCGCAACGAACTGGTGGCAGCCGCCAGTGTGCCGTGCAGGGTGTGGCCGACACCGTCCTGCGCGACGAGGGTGACGTCGAGCCCGATGCCCTTCGGATTCGCGGGGACTTGCCCGAGGACCAGCCCGGTGGGTGTGCCCCTGGTGTCTCGCTCCACTTCCGTGACAGTGGTGATGTGATCGATCCGGGCGGCGCGCAGAAGATCGCCCAGCGCGGACTGCTCGGTGCCCGAATAGCCCGGCTCGCTCCAGAAGTCGTCGGCATACGCCGGGTCCATACTCTTCACCATGCCGACGAACCCGAACAGATCGTTGCCCTCGTTCAACCCGAGCAGATACTCGTAGTCCTCCCATGCTCGCAGCGGGATGCCGAACCTGGTCACCTCGGTGAGCACCGCCCGTTCGGTGTCGTCCAGGTCCTGATACGGGTCGTCACCACCGGGGGCGACCGCATCGCCGATCCGGCTCGCCTTGCCACCCAGCACAATACGCGCGAAAGCGCGGACGAAGAAGTTGTCCGGGATGGAGGTGGGCACACCGGGGATATAGGCCACGGCACCGTCCCAGATGCCGTCACTGTTCTCCATCGCCGCGATGGTCTGGAACGACCCGCCGCTACCACCCCAGAGATATCCGCGGATCCGACCGGTGTACCCGTAGTGCTCGGCGGCGACCACGCGAGAGAACTCGGCGGCCGCCGCGTCCACCCGGTAGCCGCCGCCACCATTGGTCTGCACGGCGTAGGCACCGCTGTCGGCGGCGAAGCCGATGACCTGCGCAGGCGGTGGCCCGATCGCCGCATCGACATTCTCGTCGTTCAACGGATACACCAGCTGGAAGAACCTGCCGTCGAACCCGTTCCCGGCCGGGAAGTAGAACGCGAACCGCTTGTCGGTGCCCTCGAAGTGGCCCGACACCTTGCGGTGCGGCACCGGTGTCGGCAGGTCTTCGGTCCGGTCGACGACCGGGTGGCGAAGTCCGGATCGACGCGGCCCGCCGCGCTGCGCCACGGCTCGTCGGGCACTGTCGGGGCACCCATCCGGTCAGGACATCGGAACGAGGTCGCGAATGGCGCGACAGCTGGGAAGCAGCTCGTAGCTGCGGAACATCTCGTCCGGGTGCACCGACACCGGCGCCGCGACAGCGGCCAGCGCCTGCGACTTGAACGCCCGCGCGGCGTAGCTCAGGTGATGCAGCACCGGGTCGACGGGACGACCGAAATCCGCGGCCGAGCCGTCACCCCAGAGGGTGACTTCCTCGTGCTGTCCCTGTTCGAGCACTCGCGAGAGGCGGTCACGCACATGCACGTCCATCGAGCACAGTTCGGTGTCGACGGCGATCGCCTGCGGCCTCGGTCCACGATGGTTGGTAGTCAAACAGGATGTCAGGTCGGCGACGCGGACGCCGAGAATGCGCAGCGGCCTCGTGTCGGTGTGGTCGGCGACCAGGGCCGTCACCTCCCACCCGGCCATCACCCGGTCGAACAGCCACCCACCCGCGCCCCGGACGAGCGCGGCGGCGGTCGGCGCCAGCGCCACCAGATGCGGTCTCAACGAGTCCTCTCGACTGCGAGATGTTGAGCTAGTGCGCAGGTGTACTCGCTGAACACTTGCGCCACCGGAATCGAGGGTTCGAGCAGCCATGAGGTTTCCATTCCGTTGAGAAAGGCGACGATTTCCACGGCTTTGACGGCCGCGTCTATGTCCGTGCGGTACTTTCCAGCGCTCTGACCTTGCCGAATGAGATCGGCAACGGTCTCGACCGCCACGTGGTACCGCGCGTGTAGGCGATCGTGGAGGGGAGCGTCGGGTTGCAGATTCTCGACCAGCAACACGACGAACATCGCCACCAGGTCCGGTGCGCGCTCGAATCTTTCGGCCACCCGCTCGAGCTCCTCGATGAGATCTCCCGCCCGGTGGGAGTGGAGATCGTCGTCGATGTCACGCGCTTCGAGGACCGCGTCCAGCAATTGCTGCTTGGACTCGAAGTGGTGCAGCAGACCCGCCGGCGTGACACCGGCGAGCTTGGCGATCTGCGCGAGCGATGTGGTCCGCCAGCCACCGCGGACCAGGAGCTGCTGTGCGGCCGCGAGGATGCGCAGCTTGCGCCGCTCCCCTTTCACGAGAAGCTTCTCGTACGGCCGCGTGGCAGGCGGTGCCGAAGACTGCCGATCGAGCATCGAACTCCTCCGTTCAATCAACCTACTGAATGCACAGTAGGTCGTTTTTCCCGGTGTGACAAGGGTCTCAGTGAACGGATTTGCCAGTTGACCACGAGCCGTCGCCAACCTGAGCCGACCAGCATACTTACGCTACCCGCGAGTCTCGTATACATTGCTTGAGAATGTAATTCTCATTTCTGATTGTCACCCTACTGGTGGGCGATCGGATCAACACGGAGGACAACACATGGCAATGGCGCTCGCGCCCGATGTCTCGACATGGCCCGCGGACAACCCCCAACTCATCGGCAGCCGATGCGGCGATTGCGCGGCGGTCACCTGGCCGCGGCAGTCGCGCTGCCCGCGATGCAGCAGCGCGGAGATGACCGACCAGCTGCTGTCCCGCGAGGGAGAGCTGATCGCCTGGACGACACAGGGTTTCGTGCCGAAGCTGCCGTACGCGGGCAAGACCACCGGCGACGGTTTCGAGCCTTTCGGCATCGGTCTGGTTCAACTCGGCGACGATGTTCGCGTCGAGGCGAGGCTGACGGTGGCCGATCCGGCTCGACTGCGCTCCGGCATGGCCGTCGAACTGGTCTTCGTCCCGCTCTACACCGCCGATGACGGCACCGATGTCATGACGTGCGCGTTCGCGCCCGCCTGACGGTATCCGCGAGTACAGGAGTTTGAAGATGAACGACGTCGCCATCATCGGCATCGGTATCCATCCGTTCGGGCGTTTCCCGAAGTCGGCGATCGAAATGGGCGCCGACGCGATCCAGTCCGCCCTGACCGACGCCGGAATCCAATGGAAGGACATCCAATTCGGCTTCGGCGGTAGCTACGAGGTGAGCAACCCGGACGCGGTCACCCGGCTGGTCGGGCTGACCGGGATTCCGTTCACCAACGTGTTCAACGCCTGCGCCACCGCGGCCAGTTCGATCGAACAGACCGCGGAGGCTATCCGGTCCGGCCGCTACGACATCGGCATCGCCGTCGGCATGGACAAGCACCCGCGCGGTGCGTTCACCGACGATCCGGCGAAGCTGGGTCTGCCCGGCTGGTACGCGGAGAACGGACAGTTCGTCACCACCCAGTTCTTCGGCATCAAGGCCAACCGCTATTGCCTCGATCACGGCATCTCACACCAGACGCTGGCCAAGGTGGCGGCCAAGAACTACCGCAACGGTGTGCACAACCCGAATGCGTTCCGGCGCAAGGCGATGAGCGAAGAGGAAATCCTCGCTTCGCCCATGCTGAACTATCCGCTCACGCACTACATGTTCTGCTCGCCCGACGAGGGTGCGGCCGCGGTGATCATGTGCCGCGGCGATCTCGCCAAGCGCTACACGAACACACCGGTGTACCTGCGGTCCTCGGCGATTCGTACCCGCCGCTACGGCGCGTACGAGGTGCACAGCACCTGGGCGGCCGTCGACGAGGATGTCTCGCCCACCGTGTACGCCTCGCGGGCCGCGTTCGAGGCCGCCGGGATCGGTCCGGAGGACGTGAATGTCGTTCAGTTGCAGGACACCGACGCGGGCGCCGAGGTGATCCACATGGCCGAGAACGGGTTCTGCGCCGACGGTGACCAGGAGAAGCTGGTGGCCGAGGGCGCTACCGAGATCGGCGGGCGGCTGCCGGTCAACACCGACGGTGGTCTCATCGCCAACGGCGAGCCCATCGGCGCGTCCGGCATCCGCCAAGTGTACGAGCTCACCCTGCAGTTGCGGGGGCAGGCGGGCGATCGCCAGGTGCCCGGCAAGCCCAAGGTCGGTTACGCACAGGTCTACGGCGCGCCGGGAACGGCCGCGGCGTCGATCCTTTCGCTCTGATCCGGCAGAACGAGAACGGGACCCGTCGCCTGATGGCGGCGGGTCCCGTTGTCGGTGACCGTTACAGACCGAGCGATTTCGCGATGATCACCTTCATCACTTCACTGGTGCCCGCGTAGATCCTGGCGACGCGCGCATCGGTGTAGAGGCGGGCGATCGGATACTCCATCATGTAGCCGTATCCACCGAACAGCTGCAGACAGCGGTCGACCACGCGCGCCTGCACCTCGGTGGCGAACAGCTTCGTGCGTGCGGCGTCGGCGCCCGACAGCTCACCCCGCACCAGTTCCATCACGGCCTTGTCGACCATGGTCTGGGCGGCCTCGATCTCGGTGGACATCGCGGCCAGCTCGAACTTGGTGTTCTGGAACGAGGCGACCGGTGTGCCGAAAGCCTTGCGCTCCTTGACATATTCCACGGTCGCGGTGAGCGCGGCGCGCGCTTGGGCGACCGAACCGACCGCCACCGTCATGCGCTCCTGGGCCAGGTTGTGGCCGAGGTAGCCGAACGCCTTGCCCTCCTCGCCCAGCCGATTGGCCACCGGCACCCGGACATCGTCGAACGACAGCTCGACGGTGTCCTGCACCTTGCACCCCATCTTCTCGAGTACCCTGCCCTTCTCGAAGCCGGGCATCCCGTCCTCGACCACCAGCAAGGTGAGCCCGGCGCGCCGATCGTCGGGATCGGTGAAGGTGCGCGCGACGACCACGACCAGATCGGCGAGCAGACCCCCGGTGATGAACGTCTTGGCGCCGTTGAGGATGTACTCGTCCCCGTCACGCACGGCGGTGCTGCGCATTCCCGCCAGGTCGGAGCCGGTGCCGGGTTCGGTCATGGCGACGGCGGTGAGCAACTCGCCGGACGCGAGACCGGGGAACCACCGTTGCCGCTGTTGTTCGTCGGCGTATTCGAGGAAGTACGGCAGGATGACGTCGATCTGGGTGCGCACGGTACTGAGCGTGACCAACGCGCGCTGCGCCTCCTCCTGCAGGACCATGTTGTAGCGGTAGTCGCGCAGCCCCGCTCCCCCGTACTCCTCGGGGATCGCGGTACCGAGCAGCCCGAGCTCACCGAGCGCGCGGAAGACTTCCCGTGGCATGCGCCCGGCCTTCTCCCACTGCGCGTAATTGGGCACGACCGCCTTGTCGATGAACGTGCGTGCCAGCTCCCGGAAGGACTCGTGATCAGGGGTGAAGATATCTCGGCGCACAGCTGGCTCCTTCTCAGGACACGAGTTCGACGACGGTGGCGTTGGCGGTGCCGCCGCCCTCGCACATGGTTTGCAGGCCGTAGCGAATCCCGTTGTCCCGCATGTGATGGATCATGCGGGTCATCAGTACCGCACCGGAGGCACCGAGCGGATGACCGAGCGCGATGGCGCCGCCGAGCGGATTCGTCTTCGCCGGGTCGGCACCGGTTTCGGCGAGCCAGGCCAGCGGCACGGGGGCGAACGCCTCGTTCACCTCGAACACGCCCACCTCCGGCAGGTCGATGCCCGCCTTGCGCAGCACCTTCTCGGTGGCGGGAATGGGGCCGGTCAGCATGAGGACCGGATCGGAACCCGCGACCGCGCCGGCCCGGTAGCGCACCAGCGGGGTCAACCCGAGTGCGCGCGCCTTCTCCGGTGTGGTCACCAGCAGAGCGGCGGCACCATCGGAGATCTGTGAGGAGTTGCCCGCGTGGATCACGCCGTCCTCCTGGAAAGAGGTCTTCAGCCCCGCGAGTTTCTGCGCGGTGGTACCGCGCCGGATCCCCTCATCGATGCTGACGACACCGGCATCGGTGGTGACGGACACGATCTGCCCGGTGAACGCGCCGGCATCCTGCGCCGCCGCCGCGCGTTCGTGCGAGACGGCCGAATACTCGTCCACCCGGGCGCGATCCAATCCCCATTTGCGGGCGATCAATTCGGCCGAAACACCCTGATTGAAGGTGAAGTCCTCATATCTGGCCAGCGCCCGCGGCCCGTAGGGATGCCCACCGGCTTTGGCCGCACCGAGTGGCACCCGGCTCATCACCTCGACCCCGCCCGCCACCACCATGTCCTGCTGGCCCGACATGACGGCCTGCGCGGCGAAGTCCAAGGCCTGCTGACTCGAGCCGCACGCCCGGTTGACCGTGGTGCCCGGCACGCTCTCCGGCCAGCCGGCGGCCAGCACCGCGTAGCGGCCGATATTGGTGGCCTGGTCACCCACCTGGGAGACACAGCCCCACACCACATCGTCGATCTCGGCCGGGTCGATGCCGGTGCGCTCCACCAGGGCAGTGAGCACCCCCGCCGACAGATCGGCCGGGTGCACCCCGGACAGGCCACCGTTGCGTTTGCCCACCGGAGTGCGCAGTGCCGCGGCGATTACTACTTCACGCATGTGTCGTCTCTCTCTCGGCGGGCAGCCACCCGCCGGTGAACTGGGCATCGCGCTTTTCGGCGAATGCCGAGAAAGCTTCGGGCGCATCGGCTCCCGCGAAATTGACGCCTTGGGCACGGGCTTCGCCCGCCAGGGCGTCGCGCAACGAACGGTCGGCGCCCTCGTTCAGCAACGCCTTGGTCTGGGCCAGCGCGATCGGCGGTCCGGCCGCCAGCCGGGCGGCCAGCTCGTCGACGAAGGCGTCGATCTCGCCACCGGAGACGAGATAGGTCACCAGGTTCAATTCCCGCGCCTGCTCGGCGTCGATCATCTCGGCCAGCAGAGTCAATCGCTTGGCCTGCTGCAACCCGACCAGTTTCGGCAGCAGCCAGGACCCGCCGAGGTCGACCGAAAGGCCACGGGCGGAGAAGATCTGGCAGAACCGCGTCTGCGGGGTGGCCACCACCAGGTCGCAGCCGAGGGCGAGGTTCCAGCCCGCGCCGACCGCGACGCCGGTCACCTTGGCGATCGTCGGCTTCGGAAGTTCGTGCAGTTCCAGGGCCACCTCGGTGAGCAGGCGCATCTTGTGGGCGGGATGACCGTCGGCGATCGAGGAGACATCCGCCCCCGAGCAGAACGCTCCGCCCGCACCGGTGATCACCAGGGCGCGCACGCTGCGATCGTGGGCGGCCTCGCGCAGCAGATCGCGCAGTTGTGCCCACATCGCCCAGGTGATCGCGTTCTTGCGGTGCGGCCGATTCAAGGTGATGGTGCGGACACCGCCGGAGTCGGCGGTGAGCAGCACAGGCTCTTCGGTCACGGTGTCTCCCAGGTCATGACCGACCGCGGTCCGATCGCTCCGTGCGTGGACAAGCGGTCGATCTCCGCTTCGGCCACACCCAGCTCGGCGAGCACGGCTTCGGTGTGCGCACCGAGGGCCGGTACCGCACCCATGGGTGGGTCGAACCCCGCAATGATCGGCGGGGGAAGCAGAGCGGTGATGGGCCCGCCGGGCGAGTCGACGGTGCGCCAGCGATCGCGGTCGAGCAGTTGTGGATGGTCGAGCACTTCGCTCGGGGTGTTGTAACGGGAATTGCCGATGCCCGCGTCGTCGGCGGCCTTCTGCACCACCGCCAGCTCGTGGCGCGCACACCACGCGCCGATGGCCGCGTCGAGCGGCGCCCGGTTGCGTACCCGGTCGGAGTTGGTGCGAAAGCGCTCGTCGTCGGCCAGATCCGGGCGTTGCAGGACCTCGCGGGCGAGCCGCTGCCATTCCCGGTCGTTGGTGGTACCGAGCACGACGGTCCGCTCGTCGGCGGTGCGATAGGCGCCATAGGGTGCCACCGCGGGCGAACTCATGCCCAGCGGTTGCTGGTCGGCGCCGGAGTAGCGACTGTGGGTGAGGTGGTACCCCATCAGCTCCGCCATGGCGTCGAACAGACTCACCGTGATCGACGTACCGGGCCCCGGACCACCGCGCATCCGTTCGCACAGCGAGGCCATGATCGCCAGCGCGGCATACAGTCCGGTGGTCACGTCGGCCACCGGCGGTCCCGGCTTGGCCGGCTCACCCGCTCGGCCCGTCACCGCGCACACGCCGGCTTCCGCCTGCACGAGCAGGTCATAGGCGCGCTTGTGCGACAGCGGGCCGCCCGCGCCGAACCCGTCGATCTCCACGGCGATCAGATGTGGGTGACTCACCGCCAGTTCGGCCGGGGTGATCCCCAACCGCGCGGTCGCGCCGGGCGCGAGATTGGAGACCAGCACGTCGGCCCGCACCAGCAGACGGTGCAGCAGTGCCAGACCGTCGGGCGTCTTCAGGTCGAGGGCCACCGATTCCTTGCCGCGGTTCACCCAGACGAAGTGCGCCGCCTGCCCGTGCACCACATCGTCGTAGTGGCGGGCGAAGTCACCGCCGTCCGGGTTCTCGATCTTGATCACGCGGGCGCCGAAATCGGCGAGCGTGCGCGTACACATCGGCGCGGACACGGCCTGTTCGAGCGTCACCACGGTGACCCCGGCCAGGGGCGCCATCAGATCACCATGCCGCCGTCTACCGGCAGCACCTGTCCGGTCACGAAGGAGGCGGCGTCGGAGGCGAGGAACACGAAGGCGGGCGCCACTTCCGCCGGCTCGGCCCAGCGGCGCAACGGGATTCGCGCCAGCATCTGGGCGGCGAACTTCTCGTCGGTGCGGATGGTGGACGTCATCGGGGTGGCGGCCAGCGGCGCGAGGGCATTCACGCAGATGTTCTTGCGCGCCAATTCCCGTGCCAAGGATTTCGTCATGCCGATGATCGCGGCCTTGGCGGCCGAGTAATTCACCTGGCCGAGGGTGCCGACGATTCCCGCCGAGGACGTGACATTGATGATCCGGCCGGTGCCGTCGGTGGCCAGGTACGGCAGTGCCGCCTGGGCGCAATTGAAGGTGCCCATCGCGTGGATGTCGAAAAGCTGCTTCACCGAATCGACCGTGGTGTCGGCGAACATGGCGGGCGCGGTGATACCCGCGTTGTTCACGACGATGTGCAGCGTGCCGTCGGCGAGCGCGGCAGCCCGTTCGGCAGCGATGTCGGCCGCGGCGCGGTCTGACACGTCGAAGGCGAAACTCTGTGCCGTGCCACCGTTCCCGGTGATCTTCTCGGCGACGGCGGCGGCGGCTTCACCGTTGAGGTCGGTGACCAGAACCGCGGCGCCCGCCTCGGCCAGCGCCGACGCCACGGCCGCACCGATCCCGCCCGCCGCACCGGTGACCAGCGCCGCACGCCCGGTGAGATCGAATTTTGCGTTACTCATCAATAGCTCCTCGGCAATCCCAAAGTGTGCGATCCCAGGTAGTTCAGGATCATTTCCTGACTGACCGGGGCGATACGCATGACGCGCGCCTCCCGGAAATACCGGGCGACGTTGTATTCCTCGGCGTAGCCCATGCCGCCGTGGGTTTGCAGCGCGCGGTCGGCGGCGTTGAATCCGGCGTCCGCGCACAGATATTTCGCGGTATTGGCTTCCCTGCCGCACGGCTTTCCGGCGTCGTACAACCACGTCGCCTTGCGCAGGACGAGTTCGGCCGCGTCCAGCTGCGCCAACGAATCGGCGAGGGGGAACTGAATCCCCTGGTTCATGCCGATGGGACGACCGAACACCACCCGCTCGTTGGCGTAGCGCACCGCCCGGTCCAGCGCCACCCGCCCGATGCCCAGGGCCTCTGCGGCGATGAGCATCCGCTCGGGGTTCAGTCCGTCGAGCAGGTAGCTGAATCCCTTCCCCTCTTCACCGACCCGATCCTCCACCGGAATGCGCAACTCGTCGATGAACAGTTCGTTGGAGGTCACCGCATTGCGGCCCATCTTGGCGATCGGCCGGATGTCGACCCGGTCACGGTCGAGGTCGGTGAGGAACAGGGTCAGACCGTCGGTCTTCTTCTCGACGTCGTCGTAGCGCTGTGTCCGGGTGAGCAGCAGGATCTTCTCCGACTCCATGGCCTTGGAGATCCACACCTTGCGCCCGCTCACCACATAGTGGTCGCCCTCGCGGCGGGCGAAGGTGGTGATGCGCGTGGTGTCCAGTCCCGCACCGGGCTCGGTGACGCCGAAGCAGACGTGCAGGTCACCGTTGACGATGCGGGGCAGGGTGCGCCGCTTGAGTTCCGCGGAACCGTGCACGACCACCGGGTGCATGCCGAAGATCGACAGGTGGATGGCGCTCGCGGCGTTCATCCCACCGCCGGAGCGGGCCACCTCCTCGAGCAGGAGGGTGGCCTCGGTGATGCCGAGGCCATGGCCGCCGTATTCCTCAGGCATGGTGATACCCAGCCAACCGCCCTTGGCGATGGCGTCGTAGAACTCGGTCGGGAATTCGTGCGCCTGGTCCTTCTCCAGCCAATAGTTGTCGTCGAATCTCTTCATCAGTTCGGCGACCGATTTGCGGATCAGCTGCTGATCCTCGGACAGCTCGAAACTCATTCCCGCGGACACCCGCACTCCTCCACTCGGTCACACACCCACACGTATTCGGCCACCGGCGCCATCAGTCCGAGGCGGGCAGTGCCTTGGCGGCCTTGATCGTCATGGGCTCGCCATCACAGGTCAGTTGCCCGGAACCCGGTGCGGTGCAAAGCAGTTCCACCGACTCATCGGCGTTCACATACCGCTTGCCGATGAGTGTCACCACCGCACCGCCGGACGGCACCGCCGGTGCTCCGGCAGCGGGCACCAGTTCGGCTCCCCCACACGCGAGGGCGGGCGCCCGGTCGGCGGGGGCGCGAACGACCACCACCTTGGTGCTGCAGACCGTGCTGGCCAGCTGCTCACCGGGATGTAACTGCGACGCTGTCATCGTTGTTCTCCTTTCCGGACACGTGGTCCGAGAGCTGTGCGAGGTCGAAGGACTGGCGGGCCATCCAGAACCGCAACACCCCGGTCAGCGCGTAGCGCAGGAACAGCGCCGCGCCGACGACACTCAGGGCGATTCCGCCGAGGGCGATGATCACCGCGTCACGTTGGACCAGCGGGTCGGAGGTGTTGTGCGAGAGGAAATAGGCCAGCAGCGGCAGGAGCGGGCCGAGCACCATGAAGGTGGTGCCCGCTCGCTGCCAGAGATTGCCGCGGCCGGCGGCCGGATCGGGAATCTTCAACTCGGCCAGTTCGCGGACGAAACGGTCCGCACGGGTTTCGGTCATGACGCACTTCCTAGATAGAGCGAGGCCAATTCGTTGCGCAGTCCGTCATCGGGGCGGCCCGCGTGCTCGACCCGGCCGCGAACCATCACCGCGGCGTGGTCGGCGATATCGAGAACAGCGGCGGCGAACTGCTCCACCACCAGGACCGCGACGCCGTCGCGGGCGATTTCGGCGACCTGCTCGTAGAGCCGGCCGACGATCAGCGGAGCCAGGCCCATCGACAGTTCGTCGAGCAGCAGCACCGCCGGGTCGGTGGCCAGCCCGCGAGCCAGGGCCAGCATCTGCTGCTCACCGCCGGACATGGTGCCTGCCAGCTGCGAAGCCCGTTGGGCGAGAATCGGAAACCGCGCGAAGGCGATGCTCTCGATGTCCTGACGCGACCGTCCGGTGAACGTCATCATCCGCAGGTTCTCGCGGACCGTCAGGTTGGGGAACACCCCGCGGCCTTCGGGAATCAGGCACACCCCGGCTCTGGCCAGTTCGCGGGTGCGGGCCCCGGTCACCACGCGCCCGCCGAGCAGCAGCTCGCCGTCGGTGATCGGGTGCGCGCCCGCCGCGACCCGCAGGGTGGTCGACTTTCCCGCACCGTTGGGCCCGAGCAAGGCGACCACCTGCCCGCCCGCGACGCTGAGGTCCACCCCGTGCAGCACGGCGATGGGGTCGTAGGCGGCGTGGACATCACGCAGTTCCAGCAGGGTCGTCACGCTTCCCCCAGATAGGCGGCCAGGACGGTCTCGTCCCGGCGGATGACATCCGGCGGCCCGGACGAGATGATCTTGCCGAGGTCGAGCACATACACCTGGTCACAGACGCTCATGACCAGGCTCATGTCGTGTTCCACCAGCACCACGGCGGTGCCTTCGGCGGCCACTGCCCGCAGCAGCGAGGCGAATCGCTCGGTCTCCTCGCTGTCCTGTCCGGCCGCGGGTTCGTCCAGCAGCAGCAGGGCGGGCTGGGCGGCCAGCGCCCGGCCCACCTCGACCAGCCGGGCAGACCCGGTGGGCAGGGTGTCGGCGACGTCGCCGGCGACCCCGGTCAGCTCGAGCCGTTCGAGCAGTTCGTCGGCGATCTGACCTGCACGACGACGTCCCGACCCGAGTTCCGCACCGACCAGCAGATTGTCGCGAACGCTCAAGCGCCCGAACAGTTCCAGCCGCTGGAAGGTCCGGGCGAGGCCGTACCGGGCGCGGCGGGTCGGACTCGACCGGGTCACGTCGCGCCCGTCGAGCAGCACCTGTCCCGACTGTGGGCGGCGTAGCCCGCAGACGACGTCGAACAGGGTGCTCTTGCCCGCGCCGTTGGGCCCGATCAAACCGGTGACCTGTCCGCGTTCGGCGAGAAGTCCGGCACCGTCGAGGGCCTTGCGGCCGCCGAAGGCGACGGTGACATCGTCAACGCGCAGCAAGGAGGGCACGGTCGATCACCTCCTTGTCCTCGGCTTGCCAGGGGCGACGCACGCCCCACCACTCGACGGGTATCTCGGCAGGAACGGGTGGCCGGGCGCGCGCCTGCGCCCAGTAGCGAATGGCGAAGGTGGACAACAGGGATCCGAAGAACAGCGCCCAGCCGTCGATCACGTCGGCCAACCGCAGCAACCACAGCAGCACGGGCACCCCGATCAGCAGTGATCTGGTCAGCGGATCCCGCAACGCGGCGTTCCAGCCCTCGCGTAGGTGGGCGATGGCGCCCTCGCGCACGACGGAACCGGAGGCGACACCGGCCAGCGCCGGAATCACGTGCACCAGGTTCTGCATGGACGGCCAGATCACCGAGAGCGCCGGCAGTGGCCCGGCGAGCGCGGTGCCGACGAACATGCCGACCCCCACCGCGCCGAGTCCGGCGAACACCGCGACCAGGAAGATCGGCAGTCCCGCGACGAAGTTGAACTGTTCGGCGGTGACCGCCCGCAACTGCATGCCGTACAGCGCGCCACCGAGTCCGGCGATGCCCGCGCTGAGCGCGAAGACCGCCACCTTGGCGGGCAGCAGGTTGCCGCCGAGCGTGGAGTAGGCCGCCTCACTGTCGCGCAGGGCGATGAGCCGCCGCCCGAATCGAGCGCGCCGCAACAGGGCGACGCCGATGGTCGCCAGCGCGAGGCAGACCGCCGCGAAGACGGTGATCTCCGCGGTGGTGTCCACGGCGAAGCCGAATACGCGTGGCCCGACGAGGTCGACCGAGCCCTGGTCGAACAGCTTGATCTGGACACCGAGCACGTCGAAGGACGGCAGGGTGAAGATCCAGCGGTCGAGGACCACGGCGAAAGCCGCCGTACCGAGGGCCAGATACACCCCCGACAAACGCATCGCGGGCACCGCGATCAACGCGCCCGCCGCCGCGGCGACGAGCACCGCCGCGAGCAGTCCCCATATCTGCCCACCCGGAGCGAGGTGGCCGTAGGCGACGGCCCCGATACCCGCCATGCTCAACTGGCACAGCGAGATCTGGCCCGCATAACCGGCCAGCGGCACGAACGACAGCCCGATCAGCCCGAACGCGAAGATCTGCCCGTAGGTGATCAGGTCACCTTCACCCAGCACGCTCGCCAGCATCACGCCGACCATCACGATCACCGCGGCGAAGCCCGCGGCGCCGCGCAGGGTCGGCATCGGAACCCGGCTCAATTGCCGGTCCCGGCCGCGTAGCTGCCCGTGTGGGAACAGCAGGAGCGCGAGGAACAACAGCAGCGCGGGCGCGGCCAGCCGCAGGCCGGGCAGATAGTCGTTCTGCGGCAGGTAACCGGCCAGGTAACTCTCCAGGCAGCCGACCACCACCGCGCCGAGGAAGACCATCGGCAGATTCCGCAGCCTGCCGAAAATGGCCGCGGTATAGGCGCTGACGATCAACAGCGACAGCTGCGCGGCATCGAGAGCGACCATCGGTGCGATGAGAATGCCACCGATGGCGGCCAATTCTATGCCGAGCACCCAGGCCACCCGATTCGCCCGCAGCGGGTCGGAGCCGGTGAGGCCCGCCAGTGCCCGGTCGTCGACCGTGGCCCGCATCTCCACACCGGTTCGGGTGCGGTACAGCAGGATTCGGAGTCCGATCGCGACCGCTACCGCGACCACCATGGTCAGCGCCTGATGCCAGGTGACGGTCGCCGATCCGAGGTGGAACGGCGGCCGCTCGGCGAAGAAGTTCGGCAGCGACCGCGCCTTGCTCGGGCTCCAGATCCACTGGGCGGTGGCGATGAGCCCGCTGAGCATCGCGACGGTCATCACCAACCGCTCGGCCTCGCCGAGCCCCTGCACCGACCGCAGCGCCCGCTCGACCAGCAGGCCGGTCAGCGGAGCCAGCAACAGCAGCACCACGGCCAGGGCGATCGGAACCGGCACACCCCAACCGACCGTCAGCTGCCAGTACGAGAACGCGGCCATCATGCCTGCGGCCCCGTGCGCGAAGTTGAAGATGCCGGTGGTGGTGTAGGTGAGCACCAGCCCACTGCCGATCACCGCGTAGATGGCCGCGGTGCTGAGCCCGACGATTCCGAAGGCGAGAAACTGCTCCATCTACTTCAGATCACTCGTGCTCTTGCCGACATCGGCCAGCGTCATCGGTGCCGGGTAGTTGCCGGTGTAACGGTATTTCTCTCCCCCACAACGGAATCCGTCCTGGTTGGGCGCGAAGTCCGCGGGCTTCCAGCCCTGTGAGCTCGCCCGCAGGACAGTGAAGCACCGCGGCGCCGGATCGTCGGTGGCCAGGTCGTTGGCAGTGTGCAAACCACCGCCGGTCCACGCGGTTTCCTTGGTGGCCGCCTCGACCACACACTTGCGGGTCAGCGCGTCACCGCAGCTCGACGCCGCCTTGGCGAACAGCAACCACGACGAGAAGGCACGAAGCGCGGGCATCGTGATCTCCGCGTCCGGGGCGTAGGTCTCGTACAGCTCGTGTAGTTGCCGCATCGCCGGCACATTCTGGTTCTCGAACGGCACCACACCACCGAGGTCGACAAGATTGTTCTGGTAGTCGGCCGAACGTCCGAGCAACTCGATGAACGAGGCGTTGTAGGCGTTGTTGTTGGCGTCGATCCAGTCGAGCTTGTAGTCCATGCCGGTCAGAACGTCCTCGAGCTTCGCCAGCTGCGGGTAGCTGCCGAAGAAGAGCAGCCCGCGCACGCCTTTGCTCTTGATCGCCTGCGCGTACGGTGTCCAATCGCTGACGCCGACGGCCGGGTAGAGCTCGTTGTAGGTGACCGTGCCGCCCGCAGCGGTGATGCTCTCCACCGCTTTGGTGCCGAGCACCTTGGTGACGGGCGAGTCGCCGTTGATGATGCCGACCGCGCCTGCCGACTGCGGGTAGGCCTCGTTGAACAGCCACTGCCGAAGCCCGAAGTAGGGCTCGTACTTCGCGTACGTGGAGGGTGAGGCGCTGATCTGCAGATCGGACCCGATGTTCTCGGGCTGACTGATCTGAGCGGAGAATTCGGGCAGCAGGCACGACAGCCGGTCCTTCACACCCAGCCCGTCCAGCGAAGCCGCACCGCCGACCAGCACGAAGTCCTCGCGACAGGCGTCGAGCATGCGCTGGCGGACCTCCATCATCTTCGTATCGCGGGTTTCGGCGACCACCCGGCGACCGTTGATGCCACCGGCGGCGTTGCACCAGTCGGTGAAAACCTTTGCCGCGTCGACCACTTCGGTCTTCTTGGTGAAGCCCACGTCGGTGAAGACCCCGACCTTGATTTCCTTCGCCGTCACGCCCTGGGTGGGCGCACTGCTCGGATCACCCGGTCCGCACACCGCGCTCAGGTCACCGAATGCGGTGGACGCCGCCGGCCGACTCGACGTTTCCTCGGTGCCCGTGCCGCTGCGTCCACCGCACGAGGCGACGAGCAGGGCCATCGCCAACAGGGCGACGACTTTTCGTTGCGGTTTCAAGGTCTTCCTCCTCTACCGGGCTCCATGCCGCCCGCCGAGCAGCGGACGGCGTTGCGTCCAGCTCTTCGATGAGTCGTGCATGCAGAGCAGCCCGTTGCGCTCTCTCCAATGGGAAACTACCTTCTCATGTAGCGAGAATCAATGTTCCATTATTGATAAATACGCCGGTAGGAGTCCGCTACGACCGATCAGGCGACTCAGAGGCAACGAGGGGCCGGGGCGGTGACAACACGTGGCAACCGCTTGTGAGTCATGGGGGCCAGCCCGCGTAATTGACGCACATCACAGGACAAGGAAGTTCTCTATATGTTGTCTAAATCGCTCCGCTCGCGGGTGCGCACGGGACTTTTCACCGCACTGGTCACCGTCGTCACCCTGTCCACGGCAACGGCCTGCGGGACAGACCAGTCCTCGGGACCCTCGGGATCAAGCGACGGCACACTGTCCGTCGCGATCCAGGGCACGCCGAACTCCTTCGACCCCGCCCAACTACTCGAAGGCCAGCAGGCGTACGTGTGGGCCGGCATCTTCGACACCCTGCTGTACCTCGACAACGACGGGAAACTACAGCCGAACGCTGCCGAAAGTTGGCAGATCAGCGACGACGCGAAGACCGTGACCCTGCGTTTGCGGTCCGGTATGACCTTCAGCTCCGGCGCGCCCGTGAACGCGGCCGCGGTGAAGGCGACCATGGACCGTACGAAGTCCACTGCGGGCACGATGCAGAACTGGCTGCGCTCGGTGAACGCCATCCGCACGCCCGACGACCACACCGTCGTACTGGAACTCGCCCGGCCCGATGCCGGACTGCTCCCGTCCCTGGCCATGGGGCCGGGCGTCATCGGCGACCCCGCGACCATGAGCGAGGCCCGCACCGCCCTGAATCCCGTCGGCTCCGGGCCGTACACACTCAATACAGCGGAAACGGTGAACGGTACGTCGTATGTGCTGAACCGGCGCGACGACCACTGGAATGTGGAGGCATACCCGTTCCGTACGGTGAAAATCCGGGTGATCCCCGATCGTACGGCCACGCTGAACGCGCTGCAGGCCGGCGAACTCAACGCGGGCAGCGTCGAGGCCACCCACCTGGATCGGATGAAGGCGAGTGGCTTCGAGATCACTCCGGTCGAAGGCGGCTCACTGGTGAGCCTGGTGATCGCCGACCGCAAGGGCGAACGGACCCCCGCGCTGGCCGATCCGCGCGTGCGCAAGGCGATCAATATGGCCTTCGACCGCACGAAGATCGTCGAACAGATCACCCACGGTGCCGGCACGCCGACGGTACAGACATTCAACCCCATGGGCCCTGCCTACGACCCCGCGCTCGCGAATGAATACCGGTTCGATGTGGAGGGAGCCAAGCGACTCCTCGCCGAGGCGGGCTACCCGGACGGGTTCGCGGTGAACCTGCCCGAAACCGTGTACGCCAAGACGTTCGCACCGACTGTCACCCAGTCGCTCGCGGCCATCGGCATCGCGGCGACCTGGGAGCCGGTGCCGATGCAGCAGGCCAACGCCGCGATCGCCTCGCAGCGGTTCCCGATGACGCTCGCCGTCGACGGCACCGGTCCGTTCCCGCGTGAGCTGCAGGGTTTCGCGCCCGACCACGCGCGCAACCCTTTCCACACCGCCGAGCCGGAACTCACCGCGTTGATCGACCAGTACAACCGGGAACTCGACCCGGAGCGCGCGGACGAATTGGCCGAGAAGATCAACGCGTTCACCGTGCGCTACGCCTGGGACGCGCCGATGTTCTTCGTCACGACCAACTGGGTGACCAAGGACGGCGTCAAGATCGTGTCGACCGGGCCACGCGTCCTGAATTCCGTACGTCAGTTCGATATCGCGAAGTGAGGCACAACCCATGATTCTGTACGCGCTCCGAAGACTGGGAACGGGCTTGGTGCTCGCGGTACTGGTCACTCTGATCGTCTATCTACTGTTGAGCAGTTCGTTCGGCAGTATCGTGCACGGGATCGTCGGTCCGGCAGCCAGCCCGGAGACGATCGCGGAGCGTACAGCTGACATGGGTTTGGACCGGCCGATTCTCGTGCAGTACCTCGATTGGCTCGCGCACGCGGTGCGCGGCGAATTCGGGGTCTCGTACTTCACCAGCGAACCGGTCGGTCAGGCGGTGTCTAGCCGTCTCAGCGTGACCATGTCCATCGTGATCGTCGCGTTGCTCACCACCGCGCTGGTGAGTGTGGCTCTTGGCGTGCTGGCGGCCACCCACAGCGGTCCGATCGACCGGTTCGCCCAGGCGTTTTCGCTGACCGGAACGCTCGTACCGAACCTGCTGCTGGCGATCGGGCTGGTCTTCGTGCTCGCCATCGAACTGAAACTGCTGCCCGCCACCGGTTACACGCAGTTCAGTGAGGATCCGGGCCGCTGGGCGGCCGCCATCACCATCCCGGTAATCGTCCTGGTAATCCATGGCATCGCCAATCTCACCGCCCAGGTGCGCGGCGCGATGATCGACGAGCTGCGCAAGGACTACATCCGCACCCTGCGCACCCGCGGCATCTCCACCCGCTCGGTGGTGCTGCGTCATGCCCTGCGCAATGCCGCGGGCCCAGCGCTGACGGTGTTGTCGATGGAATTCATCGCCATGTTCGGTGGCGCGCTCATCATCGAAAACGTGTTCGCTCTCCCAGGTTTCGGCTCCTTTGCCTTCACCGCGGCGCTGCAGGGCGACGTGCCGGTCATCATGGGCATCACGCTGTTCGCGGTGGCGCTGGTGGTCGGGGTCAATCTGACCGTGGATCTGGTGAACGGCTGGCTCAACCCGAAGGCGAGAATTCATTGAACGCGACATCTCCCACCCAGGGCGTCGACGCCGGACCTGCGGTCCGCACCGGGACGGTGCGCCGTCTGCTGCGCGAACCACAGGCCGTTGTCACCGCCGGGATCCTGGTCCTCATCGTGGTGCTCGGGCTGGCGGCTCCGCTGCTGGCCGACCACGACCCCAACGTCTCCTCCCTCGATGCCGTCAACGCCGAGATCGGTACCACCGGCTATCTACTCGGTGGCGATCAGAACGGCCGCGACATCTTCTCCCGGCTGCTGTACTCGATCAATACCAGTGTGGTGTCGGCGCTGATCGGCACGAGCCTGGCCCTGGCAGTCGGTGTCACCGCCGGGCTCGTCGGTGGCTACTTCGGCACCCGCACCCGCGCGGTCACCGAGTGGATCTTCAACCTCATCATGACCTTTCCCGGCCTGTTGCTCCTGATCGTGCTCATGCCGGTGACCCACGGCGACTACCGGGTCACGATGGCGATCTTCGGCGTCCTGCTCTCGCCCACCGTCTACCGCATCACCCGCAACCAGGTGCTCGGCGTGAAGAACGAACTGTTCGTCGACGCCGCCCGGGTCGCCGGGCTGCCGGACCGGCGCATTCTGGCCCGGCACGTGCTGTTCGTGGTGCGGGGCCCGATCATCATCGCCACCGCGTTCCTGGCCGGATCCGCCATCGGCGTCCAGGCCGGCCTGGCCTTCCTGGGTGTCGGTTCCAGCTCGGTGCCGAGCTTCGGCGCCATGATCGCCGACGGGTTCATCAACCTCTACGTCGATCCGCTGCATTTCGTCTGGCCCAGTCTGATGCTCGGCTTCATCACCGCGTCCCTGGTGCTCTTCGGCAACGCCCTGCGCGACACCCTGGCGAGTGAGAGCCGCCGCAAGCCGGTGAAAATTGCCGCCACGGCACCCCAACCGGTCACCGACAGCGAAAACACCCCCACACCGACCACGTTGCTGACGGTGCGAGATCTCACCATCTCCTACCCCTCACCCTCGGGCGAGCTGAAGGAAGTGGTGAGCGGTGTCTCCTTCCACGTCGATTCGGGCGAAACCCTGGGTCTGGTCGGCGAATCCGGCTCCGGCAAAACCCAAACCGCGTTCGCCGTCCTCGGCGTCCTGCCACCCGAGGCGATGGTCACCAGTGGGTCGATCACCCTGGCCGGCGACGAACTGCTCGGGTGCGGGGAAAAACAGCTCCGCGCCATCCGCGGGCGCGATATCGCCTACGTACCGCAGGAACCCATGACCAACCTCGATCCCTCGGTGACGGTCGGTTCCCAGCTGGTCGAAGGTGTGCGGGCGGCCAAGCCCATGTCCCGGCGCGAAGCCCGCGCGCGGGTGCTCGCGTTGCTCGACAAGGTGGGTATCCCCGATCCCCAGCGCACGTTCTCGTCCTACCCCCACCAGATCTCCGGTGGTATGGCCCAACGCGTCCTGATCGCCGGCGCGGTCGCGTCCCGGCCGCGGGTGCTCATCGCCGACGAGCCGACCACCGCGCTCGATGTGACGGTCCAGGCCGAGATCCTCGATCTGCTCCGCGATCTGCAACAGGAATTGGATATGGCGGTGCTGCTCGTCACCCACAACTTCGGTGTCGTGGCGGACCTGTGCGACCGGGTCGCGGTGATGCGCCGCGGCGAGATCGTCGAAACCGGAACCACGGTCGGCATCTTCGAACAGCCCGAACACGAGTACACCCGCATGCTGCTGAGCTCCATCCTCGACGACAGCATCGTGCGCACCGATCCGCCCACCGCCGGGGACACCGACGAGCCCGCCCCGGCACCAACAGTTGTGGAGGCCGCGTCATGACCGCACTGCTCGAAGTGGACGACCTGCGCGTCGCCTTCCCCGGTCGCGGCTTCCGTGCCCGACCCACCGAGGTACTGCACGGGGTCTCGCTGAGTGTCGCCACCGGCGAAACCCTCGGTCTGGTCGGCGAATCCGGCTCCGGAAAGACCACCATCGGCCGAGCTGTCCTCGGTTTGGTGGAACCGGGCGGTGGCCGCATCCGCTTCGACGGCACCGACATCACCCACCTCGGCGGCGCCGCCAGGCGGGCGTTGGCTCGCGACATCCAGGTCGTCTTCCAGGACCCCTACGGCTCGCTCAACCCGTCGCTCACCATCGGCGACATCCTCAGCGAGCCGCTGGTCGTGCAAGGGGTCAGCCCGTCGGCCGCGCGCGCTCGCATCACCGAACTGCTCGATCAGGTCGGCCTGCCCGGCGACGCCGCGGCGCGCCTGCCGCGTGAGTTCAGTGGTGGGCAGCGGCAGCGCGTCGCCATCGCGCGCGCGTTGGCGCCCGAGCCGAAGCTCATCGTCTGCGACGAACCGGTCTCCGCGCTCGACCTGTCGACTCAGGCCCGCGTGCTCGACCTGTTCATCGACATCCAGCGTCGCACCGGGGTGGCCTACCTGTTCATCTCCCACGACCTCGCCGTCATCCGGCATGTCAGCCACCGGGTCACGGTGCTGTACCGCGGCGACATCGTCGAGACCGGCGCCGCACCGGAGGTGACCAGCTCACCCGCGCATCCCTACACCCAGCGTCTGCTGCTCGCCGCCCCGGTTTCCGATCCGGTCGAGCAGCGGCGCCGCCGCGCCGAACGTCGTCGGCTCGCCGAACAAGCCGGCACCGCTTGAGGATTCGGCCGTACCCGCCGGAAACTCGCTGATCATCCATGGCAGTCGGTCATTGCCCGAAGGCCGCTGGCGAAAGGGCTCTCATGACAGTGACCGTCGGCATTCTCGGAGCGGCGCGGATCGCACCGCTCGCGCTCGTCCATCCGGCCCGCGAACTCGACGGGATCGAGGTGGCGGCCGTCGCCGCCCGTGCTCCCGCCCGTGCGGCCGCCTTCGCTGCGGAGCACGCGATTCCGCACGTACTGCGCGACTACGACCAGCTCGTCGACGATCCCCGCATCACCGCCATCTACGTGCCGACACCGGCCGCGCTGCACGGCTATTGGATCCGCCGAGCGGTCGACGCGGGCAAGCACGTGCTGTGCGAGAAGCCCTTCACCGCCAACGCGGCCGAAGCTCTGGCGATCGCCGAGCACACCGCGGGCACGCCACTGGTGGTGATGGAGGCGTTCCACTCGCTGTACCACCCGAGCTGGGCCACCCTGTCGCGGCTGCTGGCATCCGGGGTGATCGGTGAGGTCCGCCGGGCGAGCGCGCGTTTCGTTGTCCCGCACAAGGATCCCACCGACATTCGATGGCAGCTCGCCCTCGGGGGTGGAGCGCTCATGGACCTCGGCGTGTATCCGGTGCGGTTGCTGCGCTACCTGTTCGGCACACCGGAGATCCGTTCGGCCGTCGCCGAACACACGCTCGGCGTCGACTCCGCGATGACCGTGGAGTTCGTCTTCCCCGGCGGTATCACCGCCGAGGCGGTGGCGAGTATGCGAGCGCACGACCAGGTCGGCGCCGAACTCCACGTCACCGGCACGTCGGGAACCGTGCACCTACGCTCGCCGTATCATCCGCATTTCGCCGGACAGATCACGATCCTCACCGCGGCCGGATCGCGGATCGAGACCTGCGATCCACGCTCCACGTACTCATATCAGCTGCAGGCGTTCCGCGACGCCATCGGCGGCGGCGCCCCGGTGGTCACCGGGGCCGCCGACGCCGCCGAGTCCATGCGGTTGATCGACGACACCTACCTGGCCGCCGGGATGCGGCCACGCGTTCCGCTGTGCTGAGGATCGGGGCTATTCGATCTTGTTCTTCATCTCGTCCAGGCCGACCAGCACCGGGTATCCGTTCACGCTCAACGCGTTTCCGTGCCCGGTCTGGTGGATGTCGAAGACCGACTGGATCGCGGCGTAGAAGCCCTGCACATCGAGGGTCTGGTTGACCGCGCGCTTGGCCTGACGCAGCCCGAACGGTGGCATCTCCGCGATCCGGCTCGCCCATTCCCTTGTGCGCGAGTCCAATTCGTTGCGTGGCACCACCAGGTTCACCATGCCCGTCCGCTCGGCCTCCTCGGCGGTGAGCGGACGGCCGGTGAAGAGGATCTCCTTGGCTTTTCGGGCACCGAGTTCCCAGGTGTGCCCGTGGTATTCGACGCCACCGATGCCCATCAGCACCACCGGGTCGGAGAACAGGGCGTCCTCGGCGGCAACGATGAGATCACACGGCCAGCACAGCAGCAGCCCACCGGCGATGCAGCGGCCCTGCACCGCTGCGATACTGGGTTTCGGCGTGTTCCGCCAGCGCAGCGAATACTCCAGGTACCGGCGGCTCTCGGCCGCGTAGATCGTCTCCAGAGTGGTCTTGTCGCCGGACTGTCCGAGGCCACCCTTGAGATCGTGCCCCGCCGAGAAGTGCCTGCCCTCGGCCCGCAGCACGATCACGACCACCTCATCGTCGGCCGCGGCGGCAGTCCACGCGGCATCCAGCTCCTCGAGCAGGGCCGGGTTCTGGACGTTGGCGACCTCCGGGCGATCCAGGGTGATCGTGGCGATCTTGTCGGCTACTTCGTACCGGATGTACATCGGCTCATCGCCCCCGGGGCATGCCGAGCACCCGCTCGGCGATGATGTTGCGCTGGATCTCCGAGGTGCCGCCCGCGATGGTGCCCGCGAAGCTGCGCACGTAGCGTTCGAACCAGCTCGCGGAGAAGTTGTCGTTGTTCAGTGGCATGTAGGGCCCGGTCATTCCCGGATGCACCAGTCCGTCGGCACCGGCCGCGAGCAACGCGTGCTCCGAGGCACGCTGCACCGATTCCGAGCCGAGCAACTTCAGTACCGACAGCGCGGCCACGTCCTGCTCGCCGCGAGCCTCCCGGGCCAGCGCCGCCGACCCGAGCAGCCGCAGCGCGTGCGCGTCCATCACGAGCGTCGCGTAGCGGTCCCGGTCCAGCGCCGTGCGCGGGCGGAAGTCGACGAGCAGGTCCTCGAGCCGATCGGCGAAGCTCAGCCACAACAGGGTGCGCTCGTGCCCGAGCGAACCGGTGGCCACCTGCCAGCCCTTGTGCAGTTCGCCGACCAGGTTCTCGGCGGGCACCCGGACGTCCTCGAAGAAGACCTCGTTGAAGTCGAGGTCATCGGCCGAGCACACCGAGGGGAACGGGCGGCGGGTCACGCCGGGGGTATCGGTAGGGATCAGCAGCACACTGATGCCCTTGTGTTTGGGCGCGTCCGGATCGGTGCGCACGAAGGTGAGCAGCACGTCGGCGTCGTTCGCACCCGATGTCCACACCTTCTGCCCGTTCACCACGAAGTGGCCGCCGTCGAGCACCGCGCGCGTGCGCAGCGAGGCCAGATCCGAGCCCGCACCCGGCTCGCTCATACCGAGCGCGGCGGTGAGTTCGGCCCGCAGAATCGGTGCGGCCCAGCGCTTCTTCTGCTCGTCGGTGCCGAACGACAGCAGTGAGGCGGCGATGATGCCCAAGCCCTGCGGATTGAAGCTGTGATAGATCCGCCGCTTCGACAACTCCTCCAGGTGCACGTACTGCTGCAGCAGCGTGGCGTCGCGGCCGCCGAACTCCGGCGGATTACCCGGCAGCAGCCAGCCGTTGTCGAACAGCAGTCGTTGGAAGCGCCGCGCCCATTCGGGGATATCGGCACTGGAGCGCGCCCGCTGGGCCGTCTGCTCCTCGGCGGGCAGATGTTCGGTGAGAAAGGCCGCGAACTCGGCCCGGAAGGCCTCGACGTCGGCATCAAAGGTGAGCTGCACGGTACTCCTCGGCGATGAGCGCTCGGTGTTCGTCGGCGCCGCCGAGCATCAGCTCGCCGGCTTGGGCCCGCTTGAGCGCGAATTGCAGGTCGTTCTCCCAGGTGAACCCCATGGCCCCGAACAGCTGCAGGCCGTGGCGGAACACCAACGCCTGGCACTCCCCCGCCGCGGCCTTGGCCATGGCGGCGGCCAGGCGCCGGCGCGGGTCGTCGGCCGCGATGGCGAGTGCGGCGAAATAGGACAGGGCACGGGCTCGTTCGATGGCCACATGCATATCGGCGGCCTTGTGCTGCACCGCCTGGAACGAACCGATCACGGTGTCGAACTGTTTTCGGCCGCCGACGTGTTCGAGGACCAGTTCCAGAACGCGCTGACAAGCCCCGACAGTGGTGAGCGCGATGCCCGTGAGCGACAGGTCGCGCGCCCGCCGGGTATCCACGGCCGCGCGATCATCGTTGCCCACTCGCACGCCGGGAAAAGACGCCTCGGCGATGTGCAGCCCCGGATCGAGAACCGGTGTGCGCGTGATGATCGCGGCCGCAGCGGGAACGAGGAACACCCCCGCCTCGGTCGCCACCGCCAGCCACTCGGCGCGATCCGCGTCCAGCACGTGCCGGCCGGTGCCGTGCAGCAGCCACCCGGAACCGTCACGGGTGGCGCTCACACCGTCCAGCACCGCGGCGCCCGGGCGTTCGAGGTGGCCGAATCCCGGTGCCAGCGGCGCGAATTGCGTCATGGTCGCGAGGTAGGGCGTGGGATCCACACACCGGCCGAGCTCCTCGAGCACGATGGCGAGTTCGACGGCCACATCCGGATCGGTCAGTTCGGTCCAGCCGAGCTCGACGTAGGTCTGCCACAGCGGAGCCGGGTCCGCCGCGGCGTCCACGATCGACCGGATCAGTCTCGGCGGGCATTGTTTGGCCACGACGCCACGGACGGTGTCCCGCCACAGCCGTTGATCGCGGTCGAACTCGAAGATCATTCCGGCCTACCTCCCTTATCAGCGCTAACGTCAACTACTTGCCTTGGAGAATACCATTCTCTCCCCATGAAAGTCATACTCTTCATATGGTGGATCGACACACCGAGGTGGGATAAGAGGAGGACCGTACTCTCGGGTAAGGTGCAACCATGTTCTCCCCCGACAGCAGAGGACTGATCACCCAGTGACGACCCCCATCGAAGAGCCGGCATGGAAGCAACGTGCGGTCGAACGCTCGCTCAAGACCGCGAAGTTGCGCGCCGAACAGCGGGTTCAGCGTTTCCTGGACGCCGCCCAGGCGATCATCACCGAAAAGGGCAGCACAGACTTCACGGTCCAACAGGTCGTCGATCGCTCCAAACAGTCGTTGCGCAGTTTCTATTTGCAGTTCGACGGCAAGCACGAGCTCCTGCTCGCCCTCTTCGAGGACGCGCTCGGCCGTGCCGCCGACCAGATCCGCGCCGCCGCCGACGGCCAGTCGGACCCACTCGACCAACTGCGCGTCGCGGTGGAATTGCTCTACGAACTGTCCCGGCCCGACCCCAGCGCCGCCCGGCCCCTGTTCACCGACTTCGCACCACAGCTGCTGATTTCCCATCCAGTGGAGGTCAAGACCGCGCACGCACCGTTGCTCGCCCTGTTCACCGAATTGATGGAGAAGGCCGCGGCGGAGGGCAAGCTCCGGTCCGGCGTCAACACCCGCCGCATCGGCGCCATGACGATGCAGACCGTCATGTTCATCGCGCAGTCGTCGAGTTCCGCCGATGACGCCACCACCAAACCCATCGGCGCCGAGGAAGTCTGGGACTTCTGCTCACAAGGGTTCGCCGCCCGATAATGAGAATCGCATTCTCAATTCTGTAGAGCATCACTTACACTGGTCGTATGCCCGACCTCTGGACCGACCTTCTCCGCTGCCTCGACCTGCGGCCACAGCAGGACAGCCCGACCGCCGAGAGCGACGTCCCGCGACGCGACAACACCAATCGCGCGGCGCCGCTCTCGGTATTCGAAGGCACCAACCAGCACCTCGACTACCACCGCCTCTTCGGCGGGCAACTGCTCGCGCAATTCGTGCGGGCCGCGACCGCCGCCTGCCCCGACAAGGCCGTCAAATCGGTCCACGTGCTGTTCGCGCGCGAGGGCAAGAGCGACGCTCCCGTCTACTACATCGTGCACAGCCAGCACCAGGGCCGATCCTTCGCCGCCGTGACTGTCACCGCCAGGCAGAAGGGCGAGGTGATCGGCACCGCCGCCGTTTCCATGCACGCGGTGGAGGAGGGTTTCGCGCACCAGACGCTCGCCGCCGACGCACCGCTGCTGCCGCCTGAGCGTCGGGTACACCTCGACCTGATCCCTTGGGAGACAAGGGCTGTCGCCGATCTGGACGACACAGCGACCGGGCCGGCCGCGTACGACCTGTGGATGCGCACCCCCGCGGTAGGCCAGGACATGGCCGCACCCCTCGTGGCCTACGCGACCGATCTCAATCTCATCGGGACCGCGCTGCGGGTGGTGGACGGCGTCGGCCAGCGGGGCAACGGCACCAGCTTCACCTCCGCGACGACCTCGCACACGGTCTGGTTCCATCGCCCGTTCCGCGCCGACGAGTGGCTGTTGCTGCGCCACCACAGTCCCATCCTCGCGCACGGCCGCTGTTTCGGCCGCGGCGATGTGTTCACCGAGGACGGCGACCTCGTCGCGTCCTTCGCCCAGGAAGCGTTGCTGCGCTTCCGGCCGTGACACCTACCAGTGGAGGCACTCGTGAAAATTCATCCGCCGTCGCCCCGCGCCCTCCGGGTCGTGCAGTGGGCCACCGGGAACATCGGCTCCCAATCCTTGCGTGCGGTGATCGATCACCCACGGCTGACCCTGAGCGGCCTCTACGTGCACACACCCGGCAAGGTGGGACGCGCCGCCGGTGAACTCTGCGGGCACGACGACGCCACCACCGTGCGCGCGACCGACGACATCGACGAAGTCCTGAGCCTCGGCGCCGACTGCGTGCTGTACATGCCCCGCGCGCTCGACGCCGCCGCGGTGTGCCGAATCCTGGCCTCGGGCACCAACATCGTGACCACGAGCACCGCGTTCCATCATCCGCCGAGCATGGATCGCGAACTGTGCGCGCGGGTGGAGGCGGCGTGCTGGGCAGGCGGTGCTTCCCTCTACAGCACGGGGAGCAGTCCTGGTTTCATCACCGAGGCCGTCCCCCTCGCGCTACTTTCCCTGCAACGGCGGCTCGGGCTGCTGAGCATCGACGAGTACGCTGATCTGACACACCGCGATTCCCCGGCGATGCTCTTCGACGTGATGGGCTTCGGCCGGGATCCGGCCGACTTCCCGACCGAGCGCGCCGCACACCTCGGTGCCGGTTTCGGTCCTTCGCTGCGCTTGCTGGCCGAGGAGATGGGTACGCCGCTCGACTCGGTGACCGCCCACGGCGAGATCGCGGTCGCCCGTCGAACGACGGAGATCGCGGCAGGCACGGTGACAGCTGGAACCGTCGGCGCGCAACGCGTTACCGTCGCCGGACGCCGCGACGGTGAGACCCTGCTGAGTTTCCGCGCCACCTGGTACTGCACGCGAGACCTGGAAGCCGACTGGGAACTGCGCGACACCGGCTGGCACATCGAGGTCGACGGGGACGCGCCCCTCGATGTCGACATCCGCTTCCCGGTACCGGTCGAACGGATGGCGTCGACCTTTCCCGCGTACACGGCCCATCGTGCGGTGAACGCTGTCGCGGCGGTGTGCGCCGCGCCCACCGGCATTCGGACGACCACCGAATTGCCGCCCTTCGGCGCCGCTCTCGCCTGAATCACCACCCGACACGTCGCGCGGCCGGATCGCTGGATCCGGCCGCGCGATCAGTGGTCTGTCAGCTCACGCGCGCGGCATAGAGCGCGGCGTACTCCTTGCGTGAAGTGGTCGAGGTATCGACATCCTTGGCGCGAAGACGCAGCGCCCCGACCGTCGCCTGCTCCTTGGGGATGTGGGCGAACGGGTCGATGCCGAAGAACCGGCAGGCGTTCTGCCAGGTGATCTTGTTGATATCGGCGTCGTCGGCGCCGGCCGCCTCGAGTTCGTTGTGCACGAATTCCGGCGCGTCCGGCCACAGCGAATCCGAGTGCGGGTAGTCGCACTCCCAGGCGATGTTGTCGATGCCGACGTCGTGACGGTGCTTGAGCGCGGTCTTGTCGGTGACATAGCAGGCGAGCACGTGCTCGCGGAACACCTCGCTGGGCAGTTTGCCGCCGAAGTCGCGGCGCAGCCAACGCTGGTTGGTGTAGTGCCGGTCGGAACGGTCGAGGAAGAACGGAATCCAGCCGATGCCACCTTCGGACAGGGCCACCTTCAGCTTCGGGTAGGTGCGGAAGGCCGGCCCCCACAGCAGATCCTGTGCCGCGAGCTGGGAAATGCTCGGCGCGAGCACCATCAGATTGTCGATCGGCGCGTCCGGCGCCAGCCGCAGAGCCCCGAAACCCTGCCCGATGTGCAGGTTCATGACCGTGTCGTGCTCGCACAGCGCCTCGAACACCGGCGCCCAGTACTCGATGTCGTGATAGGAGGGCAGTCCGTCGATGTGGGGCAGTTCGGCCATCGTCACCGAGTGGCATCCCTTGCTCGCCAGCCGCGCGATCTCGGCCACTGCCAGCGCCGGATCCCACAGCGGCAGAATGCCGCACGGGATGAACCGGCCGGGATAGGCGCCGGCCCAGTCCTCGATGTGCCAGTCGTTGTAGGCCTGGATCATCCCGACCGTGATCTCGTCCTTGAAGTACGACAGGTGCCCGGCGCTGAAACCGGGGAAGGTCGGGAAACACATCGAGGCGAGGATGCCGTTGGCGTCCATGTCCTTGACGCGCTCGTGGATGTCGTACACCGCGGGCCGCATCTCGGCGTAGCCCGCCGGGTCGCGCGCCCACTCCTCGGCGGGCCAGGACACCACGGCGTTGAGCCCCGCCACCCCGGTCGGTCTGCCGCGGTAGACCCACCGGTCGACGCCCTTGTCGTCGACCACCACGGTGGGGGTCTGTTCGGCCCACTTGCGTGGAACGCGTCCTTTGAACATATCCAGCGGCTCGACCACATGGTCGTCGATGCTCACCAGGATCATGTCGTCGATCTTCACGTGCATCCTCCGTCATCACTGGGGCTCTGCGCGGGCTGCCGCCTCGGGCCGGGGCGGTGGCACGGTCCCCTCGGGTGTGAGATTACAACTCTCCGTTGCTGAGAATTCTACTCTCGCACGGAGTCGGTCACTTTACAATCACCAATCCGGAGCTTCGGGCCCGGTGGTGGCGACGTCGCAGAACGCCGGATCATCGGCCGTCGACACCGCGGGGCTCGCCTGCGGGCGCAGCAGCGATTCCGCCGCCGAATACGGGTCGAGCAGCCCGTGGGCGACACCGCGCGCCAGCCGATCCAACTCGGGGTGGGTGCGGAGCCGGGTCTGGGCCAGCGACAGGATCTGCGTGCGCGCGCGAGCGGCGCGACGGTCACCGGTGTCGGCCCGATGATGGGCCTCGACGGCCTCGACCAGCTCGTCCAGACCGGTGCCATGGGACGCGACCAGGGTGAGCACGGGCAGGTGAGTCTCGGCGTGCAGGTCGCGTACCGCCTGCTCGGCGCCGTCACGATCGGCCTTGTTGACGACCAGAATGTCGGCGATCTCGAGCAGACCGGCCTTGGCCGCCTGAATCGCGTCGCCCGCACCGGGATTCATGATCACCAAGGTGGGATCGGCCACCGCCGCGATCTCGATCTCCGACTGGCCGACACCGACGCTCTCGAGCAGCACCAGGTCGTAAGCCAGCCCCGCGAGCACCCGGATGGCCGCCGGCACCGCGGCGGCGAGCCCGCCGAGGTGACCGCGCGTGGCGACCGACCGGATGAGCACATCGGGATCGTTGATATGGGCCGCCATCCGGATGCGGTCACCGAGCAGCGCGCCACCGCTGTAGGGCGAGGACGGATCGACGGCGAGCACCGCCACCCGTAACCCCCGCGCCCGGTAAGCGGTGGTGAGCACGGCGATCGTGGTGGATTTGCCCGCCCCCGGCGGACCGGTCAAACCGATCACCCTGATCGGGGTGTGGTCGAGGACCGCGAGCACCTCGGCGCGGCGCGGGCTTTCGACCAGGCTCAGCAGCCGTCCCGCGGCACGCATACTGCCACCGCGCGCCGCCGCGACCAGTTCGTCGATGGTCACCGGTGCACCGCCGTCATGGAGCGGCTACCTCGATGAGGGTGGCCGAGCCCATGCCACCGCCGGCGCACATGGCGAGCATCCCGAACCCGCCACCGCGACGGCGCAATTCGTGGACCATGGTCACGATCATCCGGGCGCCACTGGCGGCGACGGGATGGCCGAGCGAACATCCACTGCCGTTGACATTGACGCGCTCGGGATCGATGTCGAGTTCCCGCATGGTCGCCAGCGGCACCGACGCGAACGCCTCGTTGATCTCGAACAGGTCGATATCGGCGATCGAGAGTCCCGCTCGGTGCAGTGTCTTGCGAATCGCCCCGATGGGAGCCAGGCCCGTCACGGCCGGGTCCACCCCCACCGAGGCCCACGCGCGCACAGTCGCCAGCGCGGGCAGGCCGAGGCGCCCAGAGGCCAACGCGAGTACCGCCGCGCCGTCGTTGGCGCCACTGGCATTGCCCGCAGTGATACCGAATCCGTCGATTTCCGGGTGCAGGGGTTTGAGCGAGGCCAGCTTCTCCATGCTCGTGCCGCGCCGCGGATGCTCGTCGACGGCGAAGGTGCCGTGCGGGGTCTCGATGGGGACGATCTCGTCGGCGAAGCGGCCCGCGTCGATGGCGGCGATGGCGTTGCGATGTGAGCGCAGCGCCCAGGCATCCATCTCCTCGCGGGTCAGACCGTATTTCACGGCGGCGTTCCAGCCGACGGTGATGGACATGTCCAGATTCGGCGCGTCCGGCCGGTTCGGGTGGGAGGGCGAGACCCAGGGATCGACCCACTCGTCGGTATCGACCCGGAAGCGGGCTTTGGGTGCGGTGGAGTCGGAGTTCACGCCGCCGGCGAGCACGAGCTCGTCCATTCCGGCCCGGATTCCGGCGGCAGCGGTCTGCACCGCTGACATCCCCGCCGCGCAGTGGCGGTTGTGGGCGAGTCCGGGAATGGTGGTGAGCCCCGCGGTGACGGCGGCGTGGCGGGCGATCACCCCGCCGCCGTAGCGCCCCTCACCGAGGATCACGTCGTCGATGCGATCGGCGTCGACACGTGCCGCCGCGGCGGCGATCACGTGGTCGGCCAGGAGGAACGCGTCGGTGTCGCGCAGTGTCCCCTTCCCGGCGGTACCGATAGGCGTGCGCAGGGCCGCGACGATTACGGCTTCGGGATCAGGCATCGGTGTTCTCCAATTCGGTGATCAAATTGCGGCGCAACAGTTTTCCGGTTTCGGTTCGTGGCAGTTCATCGCGGAAGACGATGGTGTCCGGCGTTTTGGACGAGCGCAGTCGCTCCTTCACCCATCGCTTGATCTCGCCCGGGTCCCCCGCGCCCACGAGGACGGCGACCAGCCGCTGCCCCCATTCCGGGTCGGGCACACCGATCACGGCGGCCTCCCGGACATCGGGGTGGGCGAGCAGCACATCCTCGATCTCGGCGGGTGCGATGTTCTCGCCGCCACGGATGATTGTGTCGTCTGCCCTGCCCTCGATGTAGAGATAACCGTCGGCGTCGAGGTGCCCCAGGTCGCGGGTCGGGAACCAGCCGTCGGCGTCCAGGGCGCTGCGGCCACCGTATTCGCCGGAGATCTGCTCGCCTCGCACGAAGACCAGCCCGGTCTCCCCCGCGGCGACAGGCCGACCTTCCTCGCTGCGGATCTCGATCTCGATCCCGGGTAGCGCCCGACCCACCGAACCGAGCCGGTCGCGGGTCGCGGGCTGATCGGAGGCCAGAGCCGTGCGGTGGTCGTCGGGCCCGAGTACCGCGATGGAGGAGGCGGTTTCGGTGAGTCCGTAGGCGTTCACGAACCCGGTGTGCGGGAAGACCCGCAGCGCGCGCTCGAGCACCGGGCGCGGGGTGCGTGCACCGCCGTAGGCGAGGCTGCGCAGCTTCGGCACCGCAGCGTCCGCACCGGGCACCGCGTCGACGATCCTGGCGAGCATGGTCGGCACCAGCATCGCGTGGGTGATGTCTTCGCGTCGAACGGTTTCCAGCCACTCGGCGGGGCCGAAGGCGGACAGGTAGACCACGCGCCGACCGCTGTAGAAGTTCGACAGCAGATTCGTCAGACCGGCGATGTGATACGGCGGCACCGAGACCAGCGTGGCCTCGCCTCCCGCGCTGCCGAACTCCTGGGTGTTGAGCAGATAGGCCATGAGGTGGCGGTGCCGCAGCAGCGCGGCCTTGGGCTCGGCGGTGGTGCCGCTGGTGTAGATGATCACCGCGACGGCGTCGCCGTCCCAGGGCACCTCACCCGGCGGGCCCGGATCGTCATCGGCTGCCACGAGCGCGTCCAGATCGCCGGGCCGCAGGACCACCGCGCCCGGATGGCGAGCCAGCAGCGCGTCGAGTTGTCGCGCGCCGAGACGGTAGTTCAGCGGCACGAACGGCACACCGGCCAGCGCCGCGCCGAACAGGGCGACGGGATAGGCGAGGTGGTTGGCGCCGAGGTAGAGCACCGCCGAATGACGCCGGAACCTCCCCGCCGCACGCCGCGCCGCCGCGGCCAGTTCCGTGGCCGACAGCGACCGGCCCCCGGCCGTCACCACCGCGCGCTCCTCCGCCGAAGCGGCCATATCGAGAATCATGCTGATGTTCATGAGAATGCTATTCTCTACATCAGAGAGTGTTAATTGCAAGAGAGGATACGGAATGGATATCAGCGGGAGCGTCGCCCTTGTCGTGGGCGGAACGGGCGGACTCGGCGAGGCCACGGTGCGCCGTCTGCTCGCGGCGGGCGCGAAAGTGGTGGTCGCCGACGTCGCCGACGACAAGGGCAAGCAACTGGCCGACGAGCTCGGCATCCGCTACGTACACACCGATGCGACCGACGAGGACTCCGTGCGGGCCGCCATCGCCGAGGCGGAATCTCTTGGTCCGCTGCGCATTTCGGTCGACACGCACGGCGGGCCAGCCTCCGGTGGACGGCTGATCGGCAAGGACGGCAGCCCGCTGGCGCTCGACGGCTTCCGAACCACCGTCGAGTTCTACTTGACCGCGGTCTTCAATGTGATGCGACTCGCGGCCGAGTCGATCGCCAAGACCGAACCGCTGGCGGATGGCTCGCGCGGTGTCATCGTCAATACCGCCTCGATCGCCGCCTACGAGGGACAGATCGGTCAGCTGCCCTATGCCGCGGCCAAGGGTGGCGTGGTCGGCATGACGCTGGTCGCCGCGCGCGATCTGTCACCGCTGGGTATCCGGGTGGTCACCATCGCGCCGGGTACCGTCAACACGCCCGCCTACGGTAAGGCCGCCGATCAGCTCGAGGAGTACTGGGGCAAGCAGGTCCCGCACCCCAAGCGCATGGGCCGGTCCACCGAGTACGCGCAGCTGGCCCAGGCGATCGTCGAGAACGAGTACCTCAACGGTGAGGTGATCCGGCTCGACGGCGCCCTGCGCTTCCCGCCGAAATAGCCTCGTTCGCCGCGCAGGCACAGCGGCGATCCCGCTGACGTATTCGGGCCCCGAAGCCGAGCTTCGGGGCCCGAATCATGTTCTCGCCGTTCAGTTGTACGTGGTCAGGCTTTCTTGCTTGCTGTCAGCCGGGCGATGTTGCGCTGGAAGTCCTCGGTCTGGAAGGACTGGTACTCGGCCTGGGTCGCATAGTCGATGCTGGCCAGCACGGCCCGCTCGAGGTGGATGTTCAACATCCGTTTGGTCGCCTCCACCGCTTGACGTGGTTGCTCGGCGATCCGCTTCGCGCAGGTGAGCGCCTCGCCGTAGGGGTCGGCCACCACATGATTGACCAGGCCCAGTTCACGCGCGCGCTCAGCGGTGATCCGGGTGCCGGTGAGCGCGTACTCCTTGGCCAGCAACAGACTGATCTGCAGGGGCCAGGTGAGCGGGCCGCCATCGGCGGCGACCAGTCCCACCTGGACGTGCGGGTCGGCCAGGTAGGCGTCCTCGGCGATGTAGACGATGTCGCTCAACGCCACCAGGCTGCAGCCGAGGCCGACCGCCGGGCCGTTGACGGCCGCCACCACCGGTACCCGGCACCGGGTCATGCCGAGCACGATGTCGCGTCCGTGCGCGATCGTCTTCTTCCGCAGGTCGTCGTCGCGGGCCAGCTCGGCGAGGTAGGTGAAGTCGCCGCCCGCCGAGAAGGCTTTGCCCGCCCCGGTGAGTACGGCGGCACGGGCGTCGAGGTCGTCGTTCAGTTGCGGCCACAGCTTCGCCAGCCCGGTGTGCAGGGCGTCGTTGACGGCGTTGAGGTTGTCGGGGCGGTTCAGGGTGATGATCCGCAGCGAGCCCTCGGCCCGGACGTCGATTTCCGCTGGCAGGTCGTACATATCAGGCTTCCAATCCGAGAATGCGCGAGGCGATGATGTTCTTCTGAATCTGCGAGGTGCCGCCCATCACGCTCTGCGCGCGGCTGTAGAGGTAGGTCCCGAACAACTCGGGGTCGCGGGTGCCACCGACGGCGAGGGCGGCGTGCCCGACGGCCTGGTCCACCCAGGTCATGAGCAGTTTGTCGACCGAGCCCTCCGGGCCGTGCGAGACGCCGTCGAGCTGTTCGGAAAGCCGTCGGCGTACGTGCAGGCGCAGCATCTCGGCTTCGACCGCGGCCCAGCGCAGTTCCCGCGGCGGATCGTCACCGGTGCGAACGGCCAACTGCCGCACCAGCTTTCCGTACCGGGCCGAGTAGCCGAGCGTGGCGGGCTCGCGCTCGTGCCCGACCACGGTCATCGCGAGCTTCCAGCCCTCCCCCGGCGCGCCGACCATCTGCGCGGCGGGTACCCGGGCCCCGTCGAAGGTCACCTGCCCGAACTCCCTGGTGACACCGCTGATCATCCGCAGCGGGCGCTGCTCGACGCCCGGCTGTCGCATGGCGATGACGAAGGCCGAGATTCCCTTGTGCCGGGGCGCTTTCGGGTCGGTGCGGGCCAGCAGCAGACACCAGTCGGCGACATCGGAATAGCTGGTCCAGATCTTGTGGCCGTGGATCACGTAGTCGTCACCGTCGCGGACGGCCGTGGTCTTCAGCGAGGCCAGGTCCGAGCCGGCGTCGGGTTCGCTGAAGCCCTGGCACCAGCGCTCGGTGCCGTCGATCATGCCCGGCAGGAAGCGCTGCTGCAGTTCTTCGCTGCCGTGCCTGCCGAGCCCCTGGATCAGGTAACCCAAGCTCGGTCGTGGCGGTGCGCCCGCGCGCGCCAGTTCCTCGTCCAGGATCACGTCGTAGACCGGCGCCAGTTCCTGACCACCGAACTTCTTCGGCCAGGAAATGCCGAAGAACCCGGCACTGTGCAGCGCCTGATGCCATTCGCCCTGTTTGGCCCAGTATTCGTCGCCGGAGGTGGGGAACCTGCCCGCGTGTTCGGACAGCCACGCGCGCAACCGGTCCCGGAACGCGGCCTCCGCCGGTGAATCACGAAAGTCCACTGTCGGTCTCCTCCAGGGTCACGGGGAACAATTCGATGGATGTGAGCGCGCGCCTCAGATAGACGTGGGCAAGGCACTCCCAGGTGTTGCCGATGCCGCCGTGGACCTGGATCGCGGTCTCGCACACGGTGCGGGCGGCCCGCGCGCAATACACCTTCGCGATGCGCGCGGCCCGCACGGCCTGGTCGGGTTCGAGTTCGTCGACCGCCCAGGCGGCGTGGCGCAGCACGCTGATCGATCCTTCGATCAGCGCCAGCCCTTCGGCGAGCAGGTGCGCGACGGCCTGGTAGGAGCCGATCGAATGCCCGTACTGCTCACGGACTTTCGCGTAGTCGACGGCCAGGGCGTGCGCGCCGCGCGCCGCGCCGAGCAGATCCGCCGTGGTGGCGACGAGCGCGAGCGCGTACCAGTGATCGGCCTGTTCGGCCGACAGTTCACCCAGCGGCTCCCAGGGGCCGCTCACCTCGGCTTCCTCACGGGTCAGGTCCACGGTGTCCAGCGTGGCCGCGACCGTACCGGCCACGATCCGGCGGCCGTCGATCATCAGGACGCGTTCGCAGCCGCGGCTGTCCACGGTCCGGCCCTCGACGGCGATCGTCCAGTACTCGGCCTCACCGCGCACGCGGCCGTACAGGTCGTCGGCCAGCACCGGTCCGAGAAACGGCACATCGACCAGACCGCGGCCGAATTCCTCGGCCACGAGCGCGACTTCGACACCCGAGGCGCCGTCGGAGCGCAGCGCGCGCCAGCCCGTGGTGTCGACGGCCTTTTCCAGCCGGGTGATCCGAGCGGTGTCCGCCAAATCCTGGACCGACCCCGGTCCCAGTTCGCCGGCCAATTTGGCGGCCGCGTCGCGCAGCTGCCGTTGTTCACTCGTCAGACGTACGTCCATAGCGCTCCTCGAGACGTCGGCGCAGCACCTTGCCGGATGGCAGGCGCGGAATCTGGTCAACGAACACGACTCGGCGCACTCGTTTGTAGGTGGCCAGCCGGTCGGCGACCAGGGTGGTGAGTTCGGTCGTGGTCACCGGAGCGGTCGTGGCGACAGCCGCGACGACCGCTTCTCCATCGGCCGGATCGGGCACGCCGAAGACCGCGCAGTCGGCGACCAGCGGGTGACCGTGCAGTACCGCTTCGATTTCGGCGGGCGCGACTTGGAAGCCGCGCACCTTGATCATTTCCTTGGCCCGGTCGGTGACGAACAGCCAACCGTCGGGGTCGAGGTATCCGACGTCACCGGTCCGGTACCACCCGTCGCGTATCGCGTCCTCGGTGGCGGCAGCGGGCAGGTATCCGGCCATTCTGGAGGCCGAACGCACTTCGATCTCGCCGGTGTGGCCCGTTTCCACCGGCATGCCGGACTCCAGGGACACGATCCGTACGTCGACGCCGGGCACGGGTCTGCCGACGCTGTCCAGGCGCGCGCCGCAGACCGGATTACAGGCGATGACCGGCACCTCACTGGCCCCATAGGCCGGCATCCAGCCGATTCCCGTTCGGCGCGTGACTGTTTCGGCCACGCCGACCGCTACCGGGGTCGCGCCCCACATGATGTAACGCAGGGAGGACAGGTCGTAGGTTTCCAGTGCGGGGTGGGCCGCCAGCGCCAACGCGATGGGGGCGACGGCCATCTCGACAGTGATCCGATCGGCCTCGATGCACCGCAGCATCCGCTCCAGCTCGAACCGGGGGTGCAACCGCACCCACGCACCGCTGCGCAGCGCGAGTTCGATATTGAGCAAACCCAGGATGTGCGAGGGCGGGGTGAGCACCTGTATGCGGTCGGCGGCGGTGAAATCCAGCGCCCGGCGCCAGTGTTCGACGGCCGCGGTGAAGGAACCGTGGGTGTGGCGGACAGCTTTGGGCAGGCCCGTGGTGCCGGAACTGAACACCAGCAGGGCATCCGCGTCGGGGGCGAGTGGTCGGCGGTGTCCGCGGGCGGGCTCGATCGGCTCGTCCAGCGACAGCATGGGCATCAGCTCGGCCAGCACGCTCTGGTCACCGAGCGCGTGGGTCGGTGCGGTCACCGCCAGCGCGTGCGCCACTTCGTCGCGCTTCCACGCCGGACTGATCAGCACCACCGCCGCGCACAGCTGCCAGATCGCACGCACCGCGAGGACGAACTCGGGGCGGTTCGACGACATCAGCGCGACCCGCGCTCCGTCGCGCACACCGCGCGCGGCCAGGGTCTCGGCCAGTCCGGCCACCAACGCGTCGATGTCGGCCCCGCTGTACTCCCCGCCCTCGAAGGCCAGGGTCGCCGACGCGTCGAGAGCGCCGACCCCGGCCACGGGTACCGCCTCAGTCATGCGCGCCGATCCGCTCCCGGCCGGCCCGCGCACCGGCCCTCATGGGGCCGGGCTCAGATCGTCGTGCTCACCGAGCAGGGGCGGCGCACTGTACCGGGGCTGATACCCGCGCACCCGAACGGGGCAGCCGACCAGTCGGAAGTCCCCCGCGTCGACGATCACCTCGGGGGTGGCGTCGAGCGCCTCGGGCAGGTTCTTGACGGCGGCGGCCGGAACGCCGAGGGGCCGGAGCCGGGATTCCCACCCGACGGCGGTGTCGGCGGCCAGCGCGGACGTGACCGCGGCGAGTACCTCTTCGCGCCGGTCGGCGCGTTCGGACATGGTCGCGAAGCCGTCGATACCGGCCTCACTCGCGAACGACTTCCAGAATCCGTCGTGCGTCACGAAGAGCGCGAGGTAGCCCTCGGACGCCGGAAACAGCTGCGCCGGAACATAATACGAGTGTGCCCCGAACGGCCGTCGCTGCGGCGCGCGACCGTCGTTGAGGTAGGCGGCCGCGTGGTAGTTCAGCTGAGACAGCATCACATCGCGTAGCGACACCTCCACCTGGCCGCCGCGTCCCGACACGATCTGTGCGAGCAGGCCGAGGGCGGCGGTCAGTCCTGCCGAATTGTCCGCCGCCGAGTACCCGGGCAACGTGGGTGGGCCCGCCGGATCGCCGGTCAATGCGGCCACCCCCGCGACGGCCTGGATGACGTAGTCGAAGGCGGGATCGTCCCCGGCGTCCATCCCGTACCCGGTGAGCGCGACGCAGACGATGCGCTCGTTCCACCGGCGCAGCGAGTCGTAGGTGAGCCCGTACCGCCGGATCGCCGAGGGTTTCAGGTTCACCAGCAGCGCGTGCGAGGTCGTGACCAGTTCCCCGAGCCGGGCTTGTCCGTCCGTCGAGTCCAGGTCGAGGCGGATACTGCGCTTGCCGCGATTGAGGCTGGCGAAATACGCGTCGCCGACCTGGCGGGAGATGTCCCCGGCCGGCGGCTCGATCTTGGTCACCTCGGCGCCGAGGTCGGCGAGCATCATGCTCGCGTACGGGCCGGCGAGCATGGTGCCGACCTCGAGCACGCGGATACCCGCCAGCGGCGCGGTCATCACAATTCCTTTGCGAGCGAGGCGATCATCTCGCGCGTGCGCCGCTTGGAGGCACGCAGATCGTCGAGGGAGTCGCCGATCGGGAGCAATCGCACCGACAGATCGGTGGCGCCCGCCTCGGCGTAGCGACGCAGCCCGGCGGCGATGGCGTCCTCGTCGCCCGCCACACAGATGTCGCCGACGCTGGTCGCGGAACCGCGATCGAGCAGGCGCTGGTAGTTCGGCGAAGTTTCCGCCTCGGCCAGAATGCGATTCGCGCGCTCCCGCGCGGCGTCGACCTCCGAAGGCCGGCACAGGCACACCGGCAGACCCGCCACGATGCGCGGGGCCGCGCGACCGGCGGCCGCCGCGGCCGCGCTGATGCGCGGGGTGACATGTTCGGCGACAGCGCGCTCGTCGGCCATCCACAGGATGGTGCCGTCGGCCTGCTCGCCCGCGATCCGCAACATGACCGGGCCGAGGGCGGCGATCAGCACCGGCAGGGGCGCGACCGGCCCGATGTCGAGCGGGTTGTGCACCGTGAAGGTGTCGTTGTCCACGTCGACCGGTCCCGGCCCGCTCAGCGCTGTGGTCAGCACCTCGAGGTAGTCGCGGCTGTAGGCGGCGGGTTTCTCGTACGGCAGCCCGAGCATGTCCTGCACGATCCAGTGGTGCGAGGGCCCGACGCCCAGCGCCAGCCGACCGCCCGTCGCGGCGTGCGCCGACAGCGCCAGCCGGGCCAGGGCGATCGGGTGCTGGGCCTGCAACGGCACCACGGCGGTGCCCAGTTCGATCCGCGTCGTGCGAGTTCCCATGAGCGCCACGGTGAGCAACGCGTCGAAATCGGTGGGGATCTGCGGAATCCACGCGGTGTCCAGGCCCGCCGATTCGGCCCACTCGATGTCGTCGAGCATGCGGGTCACCTTGCGTGCGGTATCGCCGCGTTCGGGCCCGATCATCACACCTATGCGCACCATTGCTTCACTTCTCCACAGTCGTTGGTCCCGAACACCGATGAGATGTCATGCCGGGGTGGGGGTTTCGGTCAGCTCACGCACCGCGCGCACCAGTTCCTCGAGCGCGGTCCCGGTCGGGAAGACCGCGGCGGCACCGGATTCCAGCAGCCGCGCGACATCGCTGCCGGGGATGGTTCCGCCGACGATGACGTCGATGTCCCCGGCGCCCGCGGCGCGCAGGGCATCGACGGTGCGCTGGGTCATCGCCACGTGCGCGCCGGACAGAATGCTCAGCCCGACCACCGCCACGTCTTCCTGCAAGGCGATCGAGACGATGTCCTCGATGCGTTGCCTGATCCCGGTGTAGATGACCTCGAAACCGGCGTCACGCAGGGCGCGAGCGACGATCTTGGCACCACGGTCGTGCCCGTCGAGACCGGGCTTGGCGACGAGAATACGGGCGGGCATCAGAAGACCACCGGCTGCTGGAACTCGCCCCAGACGTCCTTGAGCGCGGCGGTCATCTCCCCCACCGTGCAGTAGGCGTTGACACAGTCGATGAGTGGGTGCATGAGGTTCTCTGTTCCCTCCGCGGCACGCGACAGAGCGGCCAGGCTGGCGCGAACGGCCGCGGAATCGCGTTCGGCTTTGACCCGGGCGAGCCGCTTCAACTGCAGGTCACGCCCTTCGGCATCGAGTTCGTAGGTGGCGATCTCCGGTGGTGCCTCGTCGGAGACGAATCGGTTGACGCCGACCACCGGCCGGGTACCCGACTCGACATCCTGATGGGACCGGTACGCCTCGTCGGCGATGAGTCCCTGCAGATAGCCGTCCTCGATACAGCGGACCATCCCGCCGTGGCGCTCCAGGTCGGCCATGATCTCGATGATTCGTTCCTCGGTGGCATCGGTGAGCGCCTCGACGAAGTAGGACCCGCCGAGCGGATCCGGCACCCGGGTGACCCCGGTTTCGTAGGCGAGGATCTGCTGGGTGCGCAACGCCATGGTCGCCGACTCCTCACTCGGCAGCGCGAAGGGTTCGTCCCACGCGGCCGTGAACATCGACTGCACCCCGCCGAACACGGCGGCCATGGCTTCGTAGGCGACCCGGACCAGGTTGTTCTGCGCCTGTGGCGCGTACAGCGAGGCACCGCCCGCCACACACCCGAACCGGAACATCGACGCCTTGTCGGACTGGGCGCCGTATCGCTCGCGCACGAGGGTGGCCCACCGTCGCCGTCCCGCCCGGTACTTGGCGACCTCCTCGAAGAAGTCACCGTGGGTGTAGAAGAAGAACGAGATCTGCGGTGCGAACTGCTCGATGGTCATGCGCCCGCGTTCGACCACGGTGTCGCAGTAGGTCACTCCGTCGGCGAGGGTGAACGCCATCTCCTGCACCGCGTTCGCACCGGCATCGCGGAAGTGCGCACCCGCCACCGAGATGGCGTTGAAGCGCGGTACCTCCGCGGCACAGAACTCGATGGTGTCGGCGATCAGGCGCAGCGAGGGCTCCGGCGGCCAGATCCAGGTACCGCGCGAGGCGTATTCCTTGAGAATGTCGTTCTGGATGGTGCCGGTCAACTTGTCACGTGACACCCCCGACTTCTCGGCCGCCGCCACGTACATCGCCAGCAGAATCGCGGCGGTGCCGTTGATGGTGAAGCTGGTCGAGATCTTGTCCAGCGGGATGTCGGCGAACAGCACTTCGGCGTCGGCGAGCGTGTCGACGGCAACGCCGACCCGGCCGACCTCCTCGGTCACCTCGGGATCGTCGGAGTCGTAACCGCACTGGGTCGGCAGGTCCAGCGCCACCGAGAGTCCGGTGCCGCCCTGCTCGAGCAGATAGCGGTAGCGGCGGTTGGACTCCTCGGCAGTACCGAAACCGGAGTACTGGCGAAACGTCCACAGCCGCCCCCGGTAGCCGGAGGCGAAGTTGCCGCGGGTGAAGGGGAACTGGCCGGCGGCGGGAGGTTCCGCGCGCCGGTCGTCCGGGCCGTATGCCGCTTGGAGCGGGATTCCGGCGGAGGTGTGCGTCTGGTCGTTCATCCTTGAATACGTTACTTGCAGAAAATGAGAATGCCAATACCATGTGAGGAGAATCCAACGGTTGTGCCGAGGAGGGCCATGAAGAACAACCCCGGCTACATGAGCGTCCGAGACGTACTCGACTACTTCGGCAAGTGCCCGCGCTGCGGCTACCCGGCCGTGGCGTCGGAGACCCTGCGGCGCTTGCCCGACGGCGGTCTCGAGCGGGAAGTCACCGCGTCCTGCGGGCTGCCCTGCGGCTGGCGCGGACCAGCGGACTTCCCGGCGAGCCTGCTCGACGACGTCGCCTAGGCGCCGACCCCCTCCTCACCCGACCACCACACCCTCAGGAGAACGATGTCCAGCCAGCACCCGCTCACCGATCGCACCTTGGTCATCTCCGGCGCCAGCCGCGGGATCGGACTGGCCGTCGCGCTCGCCGCCGCCCGACAGGGGGCCAATGTCGTCGTGCTGGCCAAGACCGCCGAACCCCATCCGAAACTCCCCGGCACGGTGCACACGGCAGTGGCCGAGATCGAGGCGGCGGGCGGCAAGGCCGTCGCCGTCGTCGGCGATGTGCGCCGGGCAGAGGATGTGCAGCGCGCCGTCGACACCGCGGTGCAGCGATTCGGCGGCATCGACATCTGCGTCAACAACGCCAGTGCCATCGCCACCCAGCCGACCGGCGAACTGCCGGTCAAGCAGTTCGATCTTATGCAGGAGATCAATATTCGTGGCACTTTCCTGCTGACCCGCGCGTGCCTGCCGCACCTGCGGACCGGGACGAATCCGCACGTGCTCACCATCTCGCCGCCACTGAACACGAGCCCCCGCTGGCTGGGCGCGCACCCGTCCTACACGCTGTCCAAGTACGGGATGACACTGCTGTCACTCGGCTGGGCAACGGAATTCGCGAAGGACGGCATCGCTGTCAACTGCCTGTGGCCGCAGACCTATATCGCCACCTCAGCGGTGGCGAACCTGCAGGAAGGCAGCCTGCTCGCGCGCTCGCGCAGCCCCGAGATCATGGGCGACGCGGCTGCCGAAATCCTGTCGCGCCCAGCGGCACATGTCACGGGGCAGTGCTTCCTCGACGGCCAGGTACTCATCGAATCCGGACACGACGATCTCACCCGCTACGGCGGCGGCGAGAACCCGATCCGCGACATGTTCCTGGACTGAGGCGCCATGACATCCGATGGCACGCGCCGCGAGCTCTACGACGCCGGACTCGGTGTCCGCCGGGAGGTGGTCGGTGCGGAGTACGTGGCCCGAGCCCTGGCCGGGACCAACGAATTCACCGGCCCGCTACAAGATCTGGTGACCGAGTACTGCTGGGGCGCGGTGTGGACCCGCCCCGGCCTGGATCGGCGCACCCGATCGCTGCTCACCCTCGCCATGCTGGTGGCCCTCAACCGTCCCCACGAACTCGCCACACATGTGCGCGGCGCGCTCACCAATGGCGCGACGACCGAGGAAATCCGGGAAGTGCTGCTGCAGACCATGGTGTACGCGGGTGTGCCCGCCGCTGTGGAAGCGTTCCGGGTCGCCGGACCGATCATCGAGGAGTACACCGATGAGTGACGGCGGCACTGTCGGCTTTCTCGGCCTAGGCAATATGGGAGCCCCCATGGCGCGGCGCCTGGTCGGCCGGGGCGCGGTCGATGTGGCCGGGTTCGATCCGCAGGAGAGTGCGCGCGCCACCCTCGCCGCGGTGGGTGGCCGGGTCGCCGACACCGCGTCCGCCGCGGTGGCGGGCGCGGGCACCGTCGTTCTGATGCTGCCCGCTTCCGCGGTCGTGGAGGCGGTGCTCGGCGATCCCGCCGTCGTCGGCGCCTTGCGGCCCGGCACGATCGTCGTCGATATGAGTTCCTCCGAGCCCCTGTCGACGCGGCGCCTGGCCGCCGAACTTGGCTCGCGTGGAGTAGCTTTCGTCGACGCACCGGTTTCGGGCGGCGTGTCCGGCGCCGCCGCGGGCACACTCACGATCATGTGCGGCGGCGAGGCGGGCGCGGTGGCCGCCGTCGAACCGCTGCTGCGCGAGCTCGGCACACCCACCTGGGTGGGCGCGAGCGGCGCGGGTCACGCGCTCAAGGCGATCAACAATCTCCTCGCGGGCGTGCACCTGCTCGCCGCGGCGGAGGGCTTGGCCATCGGGAAACGGTTCGGGCTCGACCCGGAACTCATGCTGTCGGTGATCGACCGGGCCAGCGGCCGCAGCGAGGCCACCGCGACCAAACTCCCCCGCTTCGTCCTGCCCGGCACCTACGATTCCGGTTTCGCGATGCGCCTGATGATCAAGGACATGCGCGTCGCCACCGAATTGGCCGCGACCCTCGACGTTCCGGCGGGCCTCGGCGAACGCGGCGTCGAGGTCTGGGCCCGGGCCGCCGCCGATCTCGGCCCGGACGCCGATCAGACCGAGATCGCCCGCTGGGTATCGGACGTCGGCTGAGCCGGTGGCCTAGCGCCACGGCACGAGCACGATCTTTCCTCTGGTGCGGCCGGATTCGCTGAGGCGGTGGGCCTCGGCGATCTCGGTCAGTGACATGACCCGATCGATGTGGACCCGCAGTCGGCCGTCGCCGACCAGGTCTGCGAGTGCGGACAGGTCATCGATGGACGGGCGGCCGGTGACACGTCGGCAGCGCGGATCGTCGGCCGCGTCGGAACCCTGCGCGGTGACGTAGCGGCCGCCGGGGCGAAGGACTCGCAGCGATCGGCTGCCGTAGCCACCGCCGACCAGGTCGAGCACCACGTCGACGTCGGTGACGACCTTCTCGAAATCGACGCTCTGGTAGTCGATGACCTCTGCGGCGCCGAGCTCACGCAGGAAGGCGTGATTGGCGGCGCGTGCGGTCGCCGCCACATGGGCGCCGCGCAGTGTGGCCAGTTGCACGGCGAGATGGCCTACCCCACCCGCACCGGCGTGGATCAGGATGCGCTCGCCATCGCTCAGCCCCGCCAGCCGCAGCGCCTGCCAGGCGGTCGAACCGGCGGTGGGCAATGCCGCGGCCTGCAGTGCGCTCACCCGGTGCGGTCGCGGCGCGATGGTATCGGTGCCGGCCACGACGTATTCGCTGTAGGTGCCGGTGCGACTGGCGACCATGCCGAAAACCTCGTCGCCGGGTGCGAACGCGTCGACCTCGGCGCCGACTTCGACGATCGTGCCCGCCACGTCGAATCCGAGGGTGAAGGGCGGCTCGCCCAGGTACCGCACCGCACCCGACCGGGCCTTCGTGTCGACGGGGTTCACCGAGGTCGCGGCCATCCGGATCAACACCTCCCCTGCCAGGAGAACCGGTCGCGGTGCCTCGATGGTCCGCAACACCTCGGGACCGCCGAACGCGTCCTGGCTCACCGTTCTCATCGTCGGCTCCACTCGATCGAGAAAGGCTTCTATCCGTTCGACCATCTCGGCGTGTCCGGTGGAGGCGCCGAACATCTGCTCGAAGTGGATCATCCGGGGCACGGCCGACATCAGGAAAACGACTGCGGCGGCTGGGAATTCGTCCTCCGGCAAGCCGTACTTCCGCAAGGTGGGCGTCACCGCGGCGAGCAGCGCCTTGCGGACGCGTTCCCCGCCCGAACCGATGACCTGTCCGACCCGCTTGCGGTGATTGGCCAGCGCCATGAATTCCAGCAGGAGCTTCGTTCCGGCCGGATCGTTGGCATAGGCCCACACCGCGCGCAGCGGATGCGCGGATTCGCCCACGCGCGACAGGCGGACCACCAGCTCGTCGGTGCTGTCGATGAGGACCGCGATGAACAGGTCGTCCATGTCCGGGAAGTAGTACTGAACCAGGCTCGCGGTCACCCCGGCCCGGCTCGCCACGCTGCGATAGGTGACGGCCGCGTATCCCTGTTCCAGTGTCAGTTCGGCTGTGGCACAGATGATTTCGGCGCGAGTGCGTGAACCCCGCGCGCCGACTCCGCGTGATCTCACCAGCGGTGGCTCACTCTCCACGGCACACTACTTTCCTCGGTCAAAAGTCTCATTTGCGAGTATGGTAACCCTATTCTTGTACGCATCACCAATATGAGGCAGCGATGACGACACCCGATCTGGAATCTCTGCGACGAGACCTGCGATATCTCCTCGACCGCACCGCGATCCTGGACTGCGTCGCCAACCATGCCCGTGGCTGCGACCGGCACGACACCGACCTGATCACCGGCGCCTATCACCCCGACGCGATCGACGAGCACGGCAAGGCGACCAATACCGGCACCGACTACGCACAGTGGGCGAACGCCGCCCATGCCGCGACCGCGCGCGTACACACCCACAACATCACCACCCACACCTGCGAGATCCAGGGCGACACCGCCCACGCGGAGAGCTATTCGATCGTCGTCCTCCTCGGCAACGACGGAACGACCGCGCAGTTCGTCAGTGGCCGCTATGTGGATCGGCTCGAACGACGCGACGGCCAGTGGCGAATCGCGCTGCGCCGCTCCACGGTCGAGATCATGTTCACCGCCGACGCCTCGGTTCTGGCCTCCCCGTTCTTCGCGAGCCAGGGCTATCCGGCCGGTGCGCGCGACACCTCCGACCTGTCCTACCAACGCCCGCTGCTCCGTAGCGCCACCGAGGAAGATCACCGATGATCCGCAGCAAGCCCGTGAGAACTTGGTTGCCCGCAGTCGTGGTCGCCGGCACCGTGCTCGCTGTTCTGCCGGCGACCACGTCGGCGCAATCCGCGCCCGAGTGCGCACCGGCGACTGCCGGCGGCCCGATATGGGTCACCGCCGAGTGCGTCGACCCGGATTACGCGAAACCGGTGATCGACAACGAAGTCGACCTGACAACGCCGATCACCCACCGCAAGGTCACCGGCCACTTCGAGGGCACCGACAAGCGGTTCGCCATCTACCTGCCACCCAAGGATCAGTGGCAGGGCCGCTTTTACCACAGCGTGTATCCGCTCGACGACGAGAACGTCGAGAACAACATCACCGGGGAACCGGTGCTCGCCTTCGGCGCGGCCGCGGGCGCCTACACCGTCCAGACCAATGGCGGCGGCGGCTATCGCGTCGACGCCGCGGCGTCCAAGTTCGCGAAAACCGTTGCCGCGCAATACTACGGGCACACCGGAAGCATCTACGGCTACGTCTGGGGCGGCAGCGGCGGCTCCTTCCAGACCACCGGCGCGATGGAGAACACCACGGGCGTATGGGACGGCGGTGTGCCGTTCATCCTCGGCAATCCGCAGGCCATCCCGAACTACTTCTTCATCCGCGCACTCGGATCACTTGTTCTCGCGGATGTGGCTCCCGCGATCGCGGACGCCGTCGCCCCGGGTGGCAGCGGTGACCCCTCCGCGGGCCTGGACGACGCACAACGAACCGTTCTGACCGAGATGACGAAACTCGGTGTGCCGCTGCGCGCTTGGGAGGATTACGAGTACCTGCTCGGTCTCGGCGCCAGCGGAACCCCGGCCGGCCCGGCCGGTCTGCTCGGCTTCGGCACCCAGGTCAGACTCATGGATCCGAACTACGCCGACGAGTTCTGGAGCGAGCCGGGATATCTGGGCACCGAGCAATCGCCCCTCGGCGATCTTCTCCGCTCGAAGAAGGTGGACCGGGAGGTCGGCATCACACAGGTCCTCCGCGATGGCGAGGGCACCGTGACAGGCGTGACAATCGACGACGTTCCGCACAATCCGGCGGGCACAGCGCTGGACTTCACCGTCCATACCGCAGAGGGTGCCACTGGCGAGAGCACGCTGAACGGCACACTCGACGCAGCGAGCAATTCCATCGTCCTCGCCGACGGCAACCCACCCGAGGTGCTCGCCGCCCTCGAGGTCGGCGGGAAGATCCGGATCGACAACCGATGGTGGTTGGCCCTGCCTTCCTACCCTCGCCACCAGGTGCCTGCCAGGGCAGGCTTGTATGCCTTCGACCAGTACCGCAACGCGGACGGAACCCCGCGCTACCCACAACGGCCCATGGAGATCGGCCCGGCGATCTCCCGGAGTGTCACCGGTGGCGGCACCTGGAACGGCAAGATCAACGGCAAGGTCATCGCGGTGTGCAACCTGCTCGACGCCGACGCCTTCCCGTGGGACTGCGACTGGTACTCCGAGCAGGTCCGAGCCGCGGGCAACGCTGATTCCTTCCGGCTCCTCTACAACGACAACGCCGACCACATCGGAGCGCGGACCAGCAGACTCGTCGGCTACTTCGGCGTTCTACAGCAGGCGCTGCGCGATGTGGCCGCGTGGGCCGAAACGGGCCGGCGGCCACCGAAGTCCACCGTTTACGACGTGCGGGACGGTCAGATCACGGTGCCGAACAAGGCCGCGGCACGCAAGGGTATTCAACCGGTGGTCGAGTGGGAGATCGGTGACAACGACCGCATCGAGGTCTCCGCGGGGCAACCGGTCGACTTCAGAGCCACGATTCAGATCCCGCCCGGCACCGGCCAGATCACCGCGACAGAGTGGGACTTCACCGGCTCCGGCGACTTCGTGGACCGGCCGTTCGATGCCAAGGAGCACGGCACGGTCCGGGTCGGCCAAACCTTCGCCTATGACCGGCCCGGCACCTACTTCGCGGCGGTGCGCGTGACCTCGCAACGTGATCCGAATTCAGCGTTCGAGCGGGTGCCCAACCTCGCCCGGGTGCGCGTGGTGGTGCGCTGACCGTCGAGCCCGGCTCACCATCGAGCGGCGAGAGTGTCGTCGACCGGACGCATACTGCCGGTGGCGGTCCGACGCCCGTATCGGTCACGGGCCACGGTGGTGAGCGCACCCGCGTCGGCGGCAGCGCTCACCACCAACCCCTGATGGTCGAACAACGGAGACAGCAGCCGATAGTCGAAGACCTGCGCACCGGTGCAGCCCCTGGCACGTACGGCTTCGGCCATGGCGAGCGCCTGCAGCGGCCCGTGCACGAGCAGGCCCGGATAGCCTTCGACCGCGCGGGCGTAGTCGCGGTCGTAGTGGATGCGGTGGGCGTTGTAGGTGAGCGCCGAGAACCGGAACAACAGCGCCGCGGAGGTGTCGATGGACCATTCCTCCGGCCGCGGGGCGACCACCAGCGGCTCCGGCTGTGCGTGGGCCCGCGCGTCGGCGGCGGAGGCCGCGCGATAGACGAGGTCTTGCCGTTCCTCGACGAGGATCCGATCGCGCTGCAGGATCCGATGCCCGACGGTGACGAAAGTCAGCGGACCGGTGCGGCCCGTTTTCCGTTGTGTTCCAAGCACTCTCGTCTGCCTGGTGACGCGCTCGCCGCAACGCAGCACGCCACGGACCCGCACCTGTCCCCCGGCCCACATGCGCCGCAGACCTGGTTCCGGTGGCTCCGGGACCGCGTTCCGGATCGGGTGACCGTCCGGGCCGAGATCGGCCTGGGCGGGGCGGTCGAGCAGATACACCCAGTGCCACAGCATCGGCAATCCCCGATCGAGATCGGGCATCGGGACACCGAGTAGTCCCGCGAGCGCCTCCGCGGGCCCCGCTACCAGCCGCTCGCTGCGTTCGACGATCGTGGTCATGGCGCAGACTCCTCAGTACTCGACCGCGGCGCGCCGAATTCGGTTCTGATGTCATCCGTGTGCTGACCGAGTTCCGGTATCGCGCCCATCACCGGTTCCCCCGCGGTCGTTTCGACCGGTGGCAGCAGTGCCGAGATCATCCCGCCGGGAGTACTCACCGGTCGCCACCGATCACGGGCCGCCAACTGCGGATGCCGGGTGAGTTCCGCCGGCGTGCGAATCCGGGCACCGGCGACACCGGCCGCGTCCAGCCATTCCATGACACGACCGCAGTCGGCCCGCGCGAACGCCGCTTCCAGTAGGACGGTCAGCTCGGCGTCGTGGTGCACGCGAGCAGTGTTGGTGACGAAACGGCTGTCGTACTTCAACTCCGTCCGATGTAATACCTTGTCGCACAACGCCTGCCACTCGCGGTCGTGCTGAACAGCGAGGAAGACCGTGCCGTCGGCCGTACGGTAGGGACCGTAGGGCGAGATGGACGGATGCCTGGCCGCGGTCCGACGCGGCGGCTCGTCACCGTAGCGGCCGAAGTAGGCGGGTTGGCTCATCCACTCGCCCAGCGCATCGATCATGGCGACGTGCAGGCCGGCCCCGACACCGGTGTGCGCACGCTGGTACAGCGCGGTGAGGATGCCACTGTAGGCGTACATCCCCGTCGCGATATCGGCGATCGAGAATCCGGCTTTCGCGGGGACTTCCGGGGTGCCCGTGGACATCACGAGCCCGGTCTCGCACTGGAGCAGCAGATCGTAGGCCTTCTTCGACCGGTACGGTCCCTCCGTCCCGTAGCCGGAAATGGAGCAGTGGATCAGCTCCGGGCGGTCCGCGCGCAGGGTGGCGGCGTCGAGGGCGAGCCGTTCGGCCGCACCGGGTGCGAGATTCTGGACGAAGACGTCGCAGTGTTCGATCATGGCGTCCAGCAGCTGACGATCGCCGGGCTGTTTGATATCGAGTGCGACGCTCTCCTTTCCGCGATTGAGCCAGACGAAATAGCTCGACTGGCCGTGCACCGTGTCGTCGTACCCACGGGCGAAGTCGCCGCCGTCGGGACGCTCGATCTTGATCACGCGGGCGCCCAGATCCGCGAGCTGTCTGGTCGCGAACGGCGCGGCCACGGCCTGCTCCACCGCGACGACCGTGATTCCCGCCAGCGGACGGTGCACGGCGCTCACGCGGGATTCCGGCCGATGAGCTGGCGGGCGATGACGTTGCGCTGGATCTCGTTCGTGCCCTCTCCGACGATCATCAGGGGTGCATCGCGAAAGTAGCGCTCCACATCGAACTCGGTCGAATACCCGTGGCCACCGTGGATACGCATCGCGTTCAACGCGATCTGCATCGCGGTCTCGGAGGCGAACAACTTCGCCATCCCGGCTTCCATGTCGGCGCGCTGTCCGGAGTCGTAGCGCCGGGCGGCATAGTGCACGAGCTGACGGGCGGCGCTCAGCGTGGTCGCCATATCGGCCAGGTAGTGACCGACGGCCTGGTGCTCCCAGATCGGCTTGCCGAAACTCTCCCGTTGCTGTGCGTACCGGATCGAATCCTCGAGCGCGGCACGTCCGACACCGAGCGCTCGGGAGGCCACCTGGATGCGCCCGATCTCCAGGCCGCGCATCATCTGCCCGAACCCCTTCCCCTCGACCCCACCGAGGAGCGAAGACCTCGGCACCCGCATGCCGTCGAAGACGAGCTCGCAGCTCTCCACACCCTTGTAACCGAGTTTGGGCAGGTCGCGCGAGACGGCGAAACCAGGCCCCGGCTCCACCAGCAGAATGCTCATACCGCGATGGGCGGGCACGGCGCCCGGATCGGTCTTGCACAGCAGCGCGACCAGTCCCGACCGACGCGCGTTGCTGATCCAGGTCTTCGAGCCGTCGACCACGTAGTGGTCGTTGTCGCGGCGGGCGGTGGTCCGCAGCGCCTGCAGATCCGACCCGCCACCCGGCTCGGTCAACGCCATGGTGGCCCGCAGTTCACCGGTGGACAGCCGCGGCAGATAACGGTCGCGCTGTGCGTCGGTGCCGTAGTCCAGCAGCAATTTGGCGACCACGGTGTGTCCGCCCATAGCGCCGGCCAAACTCATCCATCCGCGCGACAACTCCTCGGTGACCGCCGCGTAGCAGGACGTCGACACGCTGCCGTCGCCCCAGGGTTCCGGCACGGCGAGCCCGAAAATCCCGATCCGTTTCATCTGCTCGATCAGCTTCGCCGGATAGGTGTTGGCGTGCTCGAGCTCGGATGCCACCGGCCTGACGTCGCGATCGACGAAATCACGCACCACCGCGACCAGTGCGGCCTCCTCGTCGGCAAGCTCGTCCACCACGGTTCCTCCTCCCGATACACGTGCACCGGGACCCCGGCACCATCATCATGTGAGGTAATAACTTGATAAGGGAAATACCGATGTCTGATACCTACATGCCGATTCGAGATGTCAGGCGGGTGCGATGGATATCAAACAGCTCACGGCGGTCGTGACCGTCGCCGAGGTCGGCAGCGTCACCAAGGCCGCGCACTTGCTGCATCTGGTTCAGCCCGCTGTCACCCGGCAGATCCGGACGCTGGAACAAGAACTCGGGGTGCGCCTGTTCGAACGCACGCGCCAGGGCATGCGGCCCACCGAGGCGGGTGCGCTGCTGGTCGCGCGCGCTCGGCGGGCGCTCCACGAACTCGAGCGCGCGCGGGCCGAGGTCCGGCCGATGCCGGGCGTACTCACCGGCGTCGTCACCGTCGGCCTGCTCGACAGTGCCGCCGACTTGCTCGCCGAACCGCTGGTGAGCGCTCTCGCCCGCAATCACCCCGGCATCGAATTGCGCATCGTCAGTGGGTATTCCGGTTACCTGCAACGCTGGCTCGATGACGGCGACCTCGACCTGAGCCTGCTCTACAACCTCACCAGCACCCCGTCGCTCAATGTCGAACCACTGGCGCGCGAACGATTGTGGGTTGTCGGGCGGCCCGCCGACGCCCTGCGCGCCGACCGGCCGGTCGCCCTCGCGGACGTCGCGACCCGACCCCTGGTGATGCCCGCGCCGGGACACGGGCTGCGCGCCCTGATCGACGCCGCGGCCGCACAGGCGGGGGTCAGCTTGCGGATCGCGGCGCAGACGAATTCGATGCGCCTGCAGAAGCTTCTGGTGCAGGGCGGCCACGGCCCGACCATTCTGCCGGGCGTCGGGATCGCCGACGACGTCGCCCGCGGCGTGCTGACCGCGGCTCCCCTGTGCGAACCCGAAGTGTGGCGCCAAGTCGTGTTGGGCGTGCCACGCGATCCGAGGATGTCGGCCGCCGCCAGGGTGGTGGCCTCCGAACTGGTCGGGCAGGTCCGTGCGGCCGTGGCAGCCGATCGATGGCCTTCGGCTCGGCTCGACGGCCCTGGTGCCACCACCGACTGACCGAGTGATGCAGGCACGCGGAAGGACACACTTCCTGTCCGCCCTCGCCTGCCCTTGAGTGCGACGTCACGACGAGAGTATTGTTCTCTTCAATCGGAAGGGAGATTCTTATGATCGAGACCAGGGCGCTCAGTCCAGCACTGGGCGTTGAGGTAACCGGCGTCACCGACCTACTGCACCCACAGGTGGTCAGCCGGTGCCTGGAGGCACTCAAGTGGCGCGGGGTGCTGCTCATTCGCGGGCTGAACCTCGACGACGAGGCACAGCTCGCGTTCAGCCGGGAATTGGGCACGGTGCTCGCGCCGGGCGGGAAGGAGATCTTCAAGGTATCGCTCGACCCGTCGGTCAACCCGTCGGCCGACTACCTCAGGGCGACCTTCCACTGGCACATCGACGACACCACGAGCGATGTCCCCGCCAAGGCCACCATGCTGACCGCACGCCATGTCGCCATGGTCGGCGGCGGCACCGAATTCGCCAGTACCTACGCGGCTTTCGAGGCGTTGCCCGCCGAGGACCAGAAGCGATACGAGCAGCTGCGGGTCGTCCACAGCTTCGAAGCCGCACAGCGGCTCACCCACCCGGACCCCACCGAACAGCAGATCCAGGCCTGGCGCTCCCTGCCGACGCACGAGACCTCCTTGGTCTGGCAGCGCCACGACGGCCGCCGCTCGATGGTCATCGGGGCGACCGCCGACCACATCGTCGGTGTGTCACCGGAGGAGAGCCGCACACTCCTGGACGAACTGCGCGACTGGAGCACCCAGGAACGCTTCCGCTACACCCACGAATGGGCGGTCGGCGACGTCGTGATCTGGGACAACACCGGCATGCTGCATCGCGCGCTGCCGTATGACCCGGCGTCCAAACGGACCATGCACCGCACCACCATCGCGGGCGAGGAGGCTTGGGCCTAGCACGCGATCACTCGCACACCAGCGGCGGCGGCACCGGCTTCGGCCGGGCCGCCGCCAGGCGTTTCAGGGCTGAACCACCCCCGGCGTTGACTAACCGGCCCACTCATGGAAACCTACTAGTACAGATATGAGAATCTCATTCTCATGAAAGGAGGAGATGAATGCGCCTGCCCCCGCTGCCCGCCGCCCACTGGGATGACCGGACACGCGACGCGCTTCGGCCGCTGCTGCCGAGGGCGCGGCGCAATCCGGAGGGTGCGGGTCCGGCGATGTCGACGCTGGTCCGTCATCCGGATCTCACCGAGGCGTTTCTCGGGTTCAGCGTCTACCTGCTGTTCCGCTCCAGCCTGCCGCCCCGCGTGCGCGAACTGGCGATCCTGCGGGTCGCGCACCGGACGAACTGCGCCTACGAGTGGACACACCACGTCGGCTTCGCGGCGACGCAGGGATTCACCGAGGACGACATCGCCGCGATCCGGAACGGCACGCCCGCAGACGAATTCGATCGCACTGTCGTCACCGCGGTCGACGAGCTGCTCGAGAAATCAGACCTGTCCGATCCGACCTGGGCGATCTTGAGCGAACACCTCACCGAGCAACAGCGCATGGACCTGGTCTTCACCATCGGCGGCTACAACCTGCTCGCCATGGCATTCAACACCTTCGGCGTCACGCCAGAACACGAAAGGTAACCCGGTGGCTCATTTCAACAAGCCCGCGGCCGGCAGCTGGACCGAGCATTATCCCGAGCTCGGCACCGGTCCCGTCGATTTCACCGACTCGACCGATCCGGCCTTCTATGCCGACGAGCTCAATGCGATCTTCAAGAAGACCTGGCTCAACGTCGGGCGCGTGGAACGGCTTCCCCGCAAGGGCAGCTATTTCACCAAGGAATTGACCGGCCTCAACACCTCGCTGATCCTCTCGCGCGGCACCGACGAAGAGATCCGCGCCTTCCACAACGTGTGCCGTCACCGCGGCAACAAGCTCGTGTGGAACGACTACCCCGGTGACGAGACCGAAGGCACCTGCCGCCAATTCACCTGCAAGTACCACGCCTGGCGCTACAGCCTCGAAGGTGAGCTCACCTTCGTTCAGCAGGAGGGCGAGTTCTTCGACCTGGAGAAGGCCGAATACGGGCTGGCCACGGTGCGCTGCGAGGTGTGGCAGGGCTTCATTTTCGTCAATCTCGATCCCGACGCGCAGCCGCTGGCCGACTACCTGGGCACCATGCTCAAGGGCGTCGAGGGCTACCCCTTCGACGAGATGACCGAGGTCTACAGCTACCGCGCCGAGATCGGCAGCAACTGGAAGCTGTTCGTCGACGCGTTCGCCGAGTTCTATCACGCGCCGATCCTGCACATGAAGCAGGCCGTCAAGGGCGAGGCCGACAAGCTGGCCGGTTACGGCTACGAGGCCCTGCACTACGAGATCGACGCACCGCACTCGATGATCTCCTCATGGGGCGGCATGGCCCCGCCGAAGGATCCCAGCATGGTCAAGCCGATCGAGCGTGCGCTGCGCTCGGGACTGTTCGGCCCCTGGGACAAGCCCGACATCGAGGGTCTCGACGCGCTACCGCCCGGGCTCAACCCGGCCCGCCACAAGGCCTGGGGCATCGACGAATTCGAGATCTTCCCGAACTTCTCGCTGCTGTGCTGGGAACCGGGCTGGTACATCACCTACCACTACTGGCCCGTCGCGGTGAACAAGCACCTGTTCGAGGCGAATCTGTACTTCGCCCCCGCGAAGAACGCGCGCGAACGCCTCGCCCAGGAACTGGCCGCCGTCACGTTCAAGGAATACGCCCTGCAGGACGCGAACACCCTCGAGGCAACCCAGACCATGCTCGAGTCCGGCGTGGTCACCCACTTCCCGATCATGGACCAGGAAGTCCTCATCCGGCACCTGCACGTGCACGCCCAGAAGAAGGTCAAGGAGTATCGAGATGCCAATGCTGCCCGCTGAATTCGACGATCTCGAGCCGTTCGCGGCGGACTGGTGCCTGGCCACCGAGCCGGAGCGCTACGCCAAGCGGCTCGCCTGCTCCATGGACGAGATGCAGGCGCTCTACGATGCCGCTTTCCCCCGCATCGAGGACGCGATCGCCTACTGCGACAAATTCGAGTGGGACGACCTGCCCGAGGACGCGCGGTCGCTGTTCCATCTGATGCAGTCGCTGGTCATGGTGTCGTTCCCGGTCGAGGTCTGGAGCCAGCCACGAGTACCCGACAGCGGCGCGGCCTGGGCCGAACTCATCCGGGAGCCTGTTGTCTGACAGTTGATATGGGGAGCGTGGCCGGCGGGCCGCGCTCCCCGTGATCGTCGAGCTCGCCCTAACGAACCCACGGAGCACCGAGCGATGCCACACTTTCCCAAACCCGCACCCGGCAGCTGGACCGAGCACTACGCAGAACTCGGCACAGCGGGAATCTCCTACGACGACTGCGTTTCCCCCGAGTTCTACAGCGCCGAACAGGAGGCGATCTTCCGGCGCGCCTGGCTGAATGTGGGCCGGGTCGAAGATCTCGCCCGCACCGGCAGCTACTTCACCAAGGAACTCGAGGTCGCGCGCACCTCGATCATCGTCGTGCGCGACCGGGAAGGCCGTGTGCGCGCCTTCCACAATGTGTGCCGTCACCGCGGCAACAAACTCGTATGGAACGACTTCCCGCGCGAGGAGACCTCCGGCACCTGCCGCCAGTTCACCTGCAAATACCACGCGTGGCGCTACGACCTCGACGGGTCGCTCGCCTTCGTCCAGCAGGAGGACGAGTTCTTCGACCTGGACAAGGCCGATTACGGCCTGATGCCCGTGCATTGCGAGGTGTGGGCGGGGTTCGTCTTCGTCAACCTGGCCGAGGAACCCGAGCAATCGTTGCGCGACTACCTCGGCCCCATGATCACTCCGCTGGAGGGCTACCCCTTCGAGCGGATGACAGACCAGTATGTCTTCAGCGCGAACGTCGACTGCAACTGGAAGGTGTTCCTGGACGCGTTCCAGGAGTACTACCACGTCCCGGTGCTGCACTCGCAGGAGGCGACTCCCGCGGCCCGGCCCAAGATCAAGGGTTTCGAGGCGCCGCACTATCAGATCGATGGGCCGCACCGCATGGTGACCACCAATGGCGCGCCGCGGCGGACCTGGCCGGCGGAGTTCCAGTATCCGATCGAGATCGCCACGCGCAGTGGCCTTTTCGGTCCATGGAACGAGCCCGAGCTGGGGCCCGACCTGCCGGTGAACCCGGGCGGGGTCGACAAGTGGGGCATGGACAACTACCAGATCTTCCCGAACACGGAGATCCTGATGTGGGCCAGCGGCTGGTACCTCACCTACACCTACTGGCCCACCTCGCACAACACTCACCGGTTCGAGGGCAGGTTGTACTTCCCGCCCGCTCGCACCGCGAGCGACCGTGCCGCGCAGGAATGCGCCGTGGTGATGTTCAAGGAGTTCGCGCTCCAGGACGCGGGCACCCTGACCGGAACCCAGCAGGGGCTCGAAGCCCGCGCCGTCGGCCACAATTTCCCGCTCAACGACCAGGAAATACTGGTGCGGCACTTCCACAAGGCGGTGGCCGATCGGGTCGCCGACTACGAACGTACGAAGACGGGGGTGTAGGCCGATGACCCGGATCACCCAGGCCCTGTTGCCCGAGCAGTTCAGCACGCTGGAGCCCTTCGCCCGAACCTGGTGTCTGGACACCGAATCGCAGCGCTGGGACCAGCGCATGGCCAGCGACATGACCGCCATGCAGGAGTTCTACGACGCCGGTTTTCCCCTCATCCAGGACGCGCTCGCCTACTGCGACAAGTTTCCGCTCGACGAGTTGCCCGAGGACGCGCGCCACCTGCTGCATCTGGTGCATTCGCTGATCATGGTGGCGATGTGCGTCGAGATCTGGCATCAGCCCGAAGTGGTCGACGGCGCCGACGCGGTGATCACCCGCGTCAGCGATCCCGACTACTGACCGACATCACTCCGACCTCCAGGAGCCACAATGCCCAAAGGTTACGTCCTAGTCACCGAGGCGATCACAGATGACGCAGGCATCGCCGCCTACGAGCGCAAAGCCGCACCGACCATGATCGCGGCGGGTGCGCGAATCCTGGCCGTGGACAGCGCGCCGACCACCCTCGAAGGCGAATGGCACGGAACTCGTACCGTGCTCGTCGAATTCGATTCCGTCGAGGCGGCCCAGGACTGGTACGACTCCGAGGAGTACGCAAAGGCCAAGCCGCTGCGTCAGGCGGCGGCCGACTGCAAGGCCGTGCTGCTGACCGGCTTCGAGATGCCGAAGCCGCGGTCGAAGCCCGGTTCATGACCGCGCTCGAACTGTCCTGTGGGCTGCCGCCCGGACCCGATTTCGCCGACCTGGCCGTGCTTGCCGAGGAACTCGGCTACGACCGGGTCTGGATCTTCGATTCGGCGCCGCTGTGGGAGGACCCGTTCGTGCACCTGGCGCTGGCCGCGCAACGCACGACCCGAATCGGTTTGAGCACAGCGGTTCTCGTGCCAGAGCAGCGATCGGTGATGGCGATGGCCACCGCGATCGCCACCATCGCCAGGCTCGCTCCCGGCCGGTTCCGTGCCTGCTTCGGCACCGGGTTCACCGCCCGTGTGTCGGTCGGGCAGCGACCGCTGACCCTGCGGGCTCTCGGCGAACAGGTGCGGGCCGTGCGCGCACTGCTGGCCGGTGAGCCGATCACCCTCGGCGACACACCGGTCCGCATGCTGCACGCCGACGGCCTCGCCCTGAGCAGGCCGATCAACGTCCCGATCTGGCTCAGCGCGTTCGGTCCGCGCGGCGCCGAACTCGCCGCGCGGATCGCCGACGGCATCATCGGGCCGGTCCATCCCACCCTGCCCGCCGCGATGATCATGTCCGGTACCGTGCTCGACCCGGGCGAGCGGCCGGACTCTGCCCGCGTGCGCGAGGCGATCGGTCCGTGGCGAGTCGTGGACTGGCACAATGCCTTCGCCACCGGCGGCGCCGAGGCCGTCGACGCCATGCCCGGCGGTAAACGGTGGCGCACCGAGCTCACCGCCCTCGGCCCGGCGAACGAACACCACCTCTCGGTTTTCGAGGGTCACGTCACCCACCTGACCGAGCGGGACCGGCCGCTGCTCGACCACATCGACGTCAAGACTCTTGTCGGCGACGAGGAGCGCTTGCAACGACAGTTGGGGCGCATGGCGGCGGCCGGGTTCCGGGAGATCGTCTACACCCCCACGGGGTCCGATATTGCGCGTGAGCTGCGCAGATTCGCCGACGCCCGACCCGGATAACGGCTCGAGCGCGCAGCGCGTTGACTCAACCGCGCCCATATGGAAACCTCATATACCAATAGTGAGAATACAATTCTCCGCACATCGTCGAGGAATCGGAGTCGCAATGACACCACCGAAGGGAATTCCGCCCGCGCGCACCCTGCGCGCCGCCGGTCTGCTCGATGTCGTCACCGGTGAGATCATCCGGCCGGGCATCGTGCGGATCGAGAACGAGCGCATCGTCGGCATCGGTGGCGATCCCGTCGGCGAGGTGCTCGACCTCGGCGATCTGATCCTGCTGCCCGGCCTGATGGACATGGAGGTCAACCTCCTCATGGGCGGGCGCGGCGAGACCGGGCTCAGCTCCAGCGTCACCGACGATCCACCGCTGCGCGTGCTGCGCGCGGTCGGCAATTCCCGCCGCACACTGCGGGCCGGATTCACCACGGTGCGCAACCTCGGCCTGTTCGTGAAGACCGGCGGCTATCTGCTCGATGTCGCGCTCGGCAAGGCGATCGACGCGGGCTGGATCGACGGGCCACGGATCGTTCCCGCGGGCCATGCCATCACCCCGACGGGCGGGCATCTCGATCCGACGATGTTCTCCGCCTTCGCTCCCGACGTGCTGAAGCTGACCCTCGAGGAGGGCATCGCCAACGGCGTGGACGAGGTTCGCAAGGCGGTGCGCTACCAGATCAAACACGGCGCGCAGGTCATCAAGATCTGTGTGTCCGGCGGCGTCATGTCGCTGACCGGCGCTCCGGGCGCACAGCACTATTCGGACGAGGAACTGCGCGCCATCGTCGACGAGGCGCATCGGCGCGGGCTGAAAGTGGCGGCGCACACCCATGGCGCCGAGGCGGTCAAGCACGCCGTCGACGCCGGGATCGATTGCATCGAACACGGGTTCCTGATCGACGACGAGACCATCGAACTCATGGTCGCGGCGGGCACCTGGCTGGTGCCGACCACCCGGCTCGCCGATGCCATGGACGTCTCCAAGGCCGCACCCGCGCTCCAGGCCAAGGCGGCCGAGATGTTCCCGAAAGCGCGCTCCTCGGTCCGCGCCGCCTACGAGGCGGGCGTCCGGATCGCCGTCGGCACCGACGCACCGGCCATCCCGCACGGCCGCAACGCCGACGAGATCGTAGCCCTCGTCGAGCGCGGAATCACGCCACTGGACGCCCTGCGCGCCGCGACGATCAACGCCGCCGAACTCATCGACGCCGACGACCGTGGCCGGCTGGCGGAAGGACTGCTCGCCGACATCATCGGCGTACCAGGAGATCCGTTGCAGGACATCACGGTCACGCAGAACGTTCGCTTCGTCATGAAAGGCGGAAAGGTCTATGTCCAGAGTTGAGGATCTCCTGGAGATCCAGCAGGTACTCGCCCGCTACGCGGTCACCATCACCAAGGGCGACATCGAGGGCATGCTGACCGCATTCACCCCCGACGGCACCTACAGCGCCTTCGGCGACACCTACACCCTCGACCTCTTCCCCGAACTCGTCGCGGCCGCACCGAAGGGCCTGTTCCTCACCGGCACCCCGGTTCTCGACATCGACGGCGACACCGCGGACGGCACCCAGCCGCTGTGCTTCATCGACCACAGCACCCACGACATGCGCATCGGGTACTACACCGACGCCCTCGTCCGCACCGAGGACGGGTGGCGGATCAAGTCCCGCCGGATGACCTTCATCCGCCGCAGCGGCACGCACGACTCCGGTATCCCGCACGCGTTCGAGCAGTCGCGGGCCTGAGTGGTGCGACAGCGATGAACGTCAGCGAGTTTCGAACGGGCCTGCGCGAATGGCTCGACACGAACGACCTGTCCGCCGAACCCGGCCTCGGCCTGGATGGGCAGGTCGCGCAACTGGCCCGAGTCCGTCGTGCGCTGTACGACGCGGGCTGGATGCGCTACGGCTGGCCCGCCGAGACGGGCGGCCTCGGCGGGCCGGCCGTCCTGCGCGCCGTCCTCGGTGAGGAGGTCGCTACCCGCGATCTCGCCGAACCCGGCATCTACTCGATGATCGAGGTGCTGGCCCCGACCATGATCTCCTACGCGCGCCCCGAACTGGCCGAACAGATGGTGCCGCTGCTGCTGTCCGGACGCGAGCAGTGGTGCCAGGGCTTCTCCGAGCCGGGTTCCGGCAGCGACCTCGCCTCGCTGACCACCAAGGCCGCCGCCCGGGGCGGCGACTGGGTGATCAACGGCCAGAAGGTGTGGACCAGCCTGGCGCAGTTCGCTTCCCGCTGTGTCCTGCTCACCCGCACCGCTCCGGGCCACGACGGCATCACCGCCTTCTTCGTCGACATGGACACCCCGGGCATCACCGTCCGGCCGTTGCGCACGATGCACGGTGTCGACGAGTTCGCCGAGGTCTATTTCGACGATGTGGTGGTTCCCGGAGAGCGCATGCTCGGCAGGCCCGGTGACGGCTGGCGGGTGGCCATGGATCTGCTGCCGCACGAGAGGTCCACCTGTTTCTGGCACCGGATCGCCTACCTGTTCACCCGATTGGACCGGATCCTGGCGCAGACCACGATCGACGACGACACCGCGCTCGGGTCGGCGTATCTGGCGCTGCACACGGCGCGCTGCCGTTCGCACCGCACCCAGCAACGCCTGGCCGGCGGCGCGACCCTCGGCGCGGAGACTTCCATCGACAAGGTGCTGCTCGCGACCGCCGAACAGCAACTGTTCGACACCGCACGCGATCTGCTCCCCGGCGTGCTGGAACTGACCGATGACGAATGGCGCACCGAGTACCTGTATTCGCGCGCCGCGACGATCTACGGCGGCACCGCCGAGATTCAGCGCAACATCATCGCGCGCCGCCTGCTCGACCTCGGAAAGGACTGACGCCGTGGCCCAAATCGACACCGCCGGCGATGAGCTCGGACTACTCGAGCAGAGCCTGCGCAAGACCATGACAACCGCTACCGGCCGCGAGCTCGACCACGCACTCGTCGACCTCGGGTGGCACGAGATGCTGACCGACATACCGGATATCGCGGTGCCGCTGGTCTTCCGGCTGCTCGGCGAAACAGGTTGCCACGCCCCACTGGTCAACGACGTCATCGCCCACGCCGCGGGCATGCCGCTGTCCGGCACGGTCGCGCTGCCGTTCACGGGCGGGGCATGGGTGGTCTGGGAACGCGATGATCGGCCCGGCACCACGGTCGACGCCGAACTACCACTGCACCCCACCCGGGCCGGAGCCGAGATCCCGCTGGCCGCCGGTCGGTGCGCACTGGCGTGGTGGCTGGTGGGGTCCAGTCGCGCCATGCTCGCGCTGGCGCGTCGACATGCCCTGGATCGCATACAGTTCGGTCGGCCGATCTCCTCGTTCCAGGCGGTACGCCATCGCCTCGCCGAGACCCTGGTGGCCATCGAAGGCGCCGAGGCCACCCTCGGTGTCGCCGACGACGAACTCGGGGCGCTGCTGGCAAAAGCGAGCGCCGGGCAAGCGGCGCGTACCGCTGCCAGGCACTGTCAGCAGGTGCTCGGCGGCGTCGGCTTCACCGCGGAACACGATCTGCACCGACACCTCCGCCGCACTCTGGTGCTCGACGGATTGCTCGGCAGTACCACCGAACTCACCCGCGCGGCCGGCGCCCATATCCGGACCGCCGGCCACGCGCCGCGGCTGGCGCAACTCCACTAGCCGGTCAGGAGCAGCTGATGACGTTGCGTCCAACCGCGATCGGGTACCTCCGCACAGATGTCTCCGGGGCCCGGCAGTCCTGGGACGAGATTCGCATGCGCAGCCTGGCGGGACGTCTCGGCTACAACCTCGCCAAGATCATCACCTTCAGCGGGCGAACCGACCATCCGATGGACCGGCTAATCGCCCAGGCGCGACGCGCCAACGCCGAGATGGTCCTCGTCCCCAACGAGGACCATCTCGGCGACTCGAATCCCGAGCGGCTGCACCGGATCACCACGGTCATCACCCTGCCCGACGAGTACTGAGATCCCAGAAACTAGACATCGGAGGAGATGGCTCATGGCACGACCCATGTTCCAGCGGGCGACCGTGACCCGGATCATCAAGGAGAGCGCGGACTCTCGCACCTTCGTGCTGTCACCGCACGACGAGCCTGTCAGCTATCGCGCGGGCCAGTTCTGCTCGTTCCGGATCCGAGTGGACGGCAAGGACCTGTTCCGGTCCTATTCGATGTCGAGCGCGCCGGAGACCGACAGCGAACTGACGACTACGGTCAAACGGGTACCAGGCGGCATCGTGTCGAACTGGCTGCACGACAATATCGCCGAGGGCGACACGGTCGAAATCTCGCGAGCAGCAGGGAAATTCTGCCTCCGCGAGAGCGAGGCACCACTACTCGGCTTCAGCGGCGGCAGCGGCATCACCCCGATTCTGTCGCTGACCAAGACCGCGCTGGCGACCACCGATCGGCGCGTCCGCCTGCTCTGCGCCGACCGGGACCGGTCGTCGATGATCTTCGAGGCAGTGCTGTCCGACCTGGTGGCACGATATCCGGGCCGACTCGACGTGGTGCGCCACCTCGACGACGACGGTGGATTCCTCACTCCCGCCGAGATCTCCGCGTTCGTCGGCGGCGACGGGCATGCCGACTCGTATGTGTGCGGACCGGAAGCCTTCATGGAGATGGTCGAACTTGCCTTGCCCGCAACGGTTTCCACATTCAGCGAGCGCTTCGGAGCACCGACTCCCAGCACGATCGCGCCGACCGAGTCCGCGACGTCCGCCCAGCCGCCGACCGCGACATCCCAGCCCGGGGATCAAGCAACCGTCACCATACGTGTCGGCCGCAAGAAGGCCACCGTCCCCCAGCGCGCCGGCGAGACAATCCTGCAAGCCGCACGCCGGGCCAAGCTCGACCCCCCGTACTCCTGCGAGCAGGGCAGCTGCGCGACCTGCATGGCCCAGTTGACCGAAGGCACGGCGACGATGGCCGTCAATGAAGCCTTGACTCCGCAGGAGGTCGCCGAAGGCTACGTGCTCACTTGCCAGGCGGTTCCCGATACGCCGACGGTCACCGTCCGCTACGACTAGGCCGCTCTACCGGCGCAGATGTCATGGCCACGCCGATCCGCTCACCGACCGACTCGAGCAGATCGGCGGCGTTGGTCATCGAGCGCACGGTATCGGCCTCGAGGTCGGACAGCGCGTACGCGGCGCCGAAGCCCGCGGCGCGCAGTTCGTCGTCGCCGAGCAGGATCCGCCCCGCGACCACTGCGACCGGCACACCCGCCGCCGCGGCGGCGGACCGGACGCCGAGCGGGGCCTTGCCGCGTAGGCTCTGTGCGTCGAGCGAGCCCTCCCCGGTGATCACCAGGTCCACGTCAGCGATTCGAGCAGGAAAGTCGATCAGCTCGAGCACCAGGTCGATACCCGGTCGAGCCGTCGCTGCGAGCACCGCCATCGCGCCGAACCCCGCGCCACCGGCGGCACCGGCACCGGGCAGGTCAGCGTAGAACGCCGATGGCCCAGGTTGCAGCAGAGCCGCCCAATTCTCCAGAGCCGTCGTGAGGACGGCCAGTTCACGTGGCCCGGCACCTTTTTGCGGGCTGTAGGTCTGCACGGCCCCAGCCGGTCCGAGGAGCGGGTTGTCCACGTCGCTGGCGAGCGTGATGCGGGCGTCGGCCAGCGCCGGGTGCAGGCCGCTGCGGTCGATGCTCCTGGCATCGACGAGCGCCGCTCCCCCGCGCGGCAGCTCGGTACCCCCGGCATCGAGCACACGCAGTCCGAGCGCGCGGAGCATTCCGGCGCCGCCATCAGTGGTGGCACTACCTCCGAGACCCACCACGAGATCGCGCGCACCGTGATCCAGCGCGTGCGAGATGACCACGCCGAGCCCTTCGGTCCCGGCACGCAAGGGATCGGGTCGCCCCTCGGGCAGTTTCGCCAACCCGTCCACATCGGCGAGTTCGATGACGGCCGCGCGGCCCGACACCGCGTACGCGGTGTCGACCGGAACCCCGGTCGGCCCCGGCGCACACAGCGCCACGCGCCGCCATCCGGCCGCGAGGAAGGCCTCCACCGTGCCCTCGCCGCCATCGGCCACCGGCAGCTGCCGGATCTCGGTGTCCGGCGCGGCGCGTCCGATGCCGCGCGCGAGCGCCGCCGCGACCTGCGCCGCGCTGAGCGAGCCTTTGAACTTGTCCGGAGCGACGACGACCCGGCGCGAATCTCGCGACATCGCTGCCGCTGTCACTCGCGTCCGGACAGCTGCGTCACCAACTTGATCAGCGCACCGTGGTCGAGCCCACCGTCACCCTGGGCGACGAGCGAGCCCATGAGCTGCGTGACCAGCGCGCCGAGCGGAATCGTCACCCCAGCCTCTCGTGCCGCGGCCTGCACGATGCCGAGGTCCTTGTGGTGCAACTCGACGCGGAATCCCGGTGTGAACGCGCGATCGACCATCGCCGCGGCCTTGCGGTCGAGAATCCGATTGCCCGCGAGTCCTCCGGCCAGCACCGCGATCGCGGCCGTCGTGTCGACGTCGTGCGCCTCGAGAAGGACCAGGGCCTCGGCGACCAGCTCGATGGTGCCCGCGACGATCAGCTGATTGGCCGCTTTCACCGTCTGCCCGGCACCTGCCGCGCCGACGTGCACGACAGTGCTGCCGACAGCGTTCAGAACCGGTTCGGCGACAGCGAAATCCCCCGCCGCGCCACCCACCATGATCGACAGGGTGCCCTCGATCGCACCCTGCTCCCCGCCCGAGACCGGTGCGTCCAACGCTCTTGTCCGCATGGCGATCTCACGGGAGACATCGGGGCGGATCGTGCTGCAATCGATGAGCAGCGCATCGGGCGAGGCATGGGCGAGCACACCGTCGGGCCCGAGGACTATCGCCCGCACGTCCGGCGAGTCCGGCAGCATGGTCATCACCACGTCGGCGTCGCGGACCGCCTCGGCGACGCTGTCGGCGCCCTTGCCGCCCGCCGCCACCAGTCGGTCGACCTTGGCGCGCCCGCGGTTGTATCCGGTGACCTCGAAGCCGGCCTCGACCAGATTCGCCGCCATCGGCCCGCCCATGATGCCCAGACCGATGAAACCGATCTTCGTCATTGTCGTGTCCTTCCATTCCGTCGCCGGCCCATGCCGTCGACCTCACGCAAACAGCCGCCGCGCGACACCGCAACGTCTTGCGCCGAGTTGCACCCGCGGGTCCGGCCGTCACTTCCACTGATCGAGGGCATTGGCCGACACCAGATTCGCAACCTCGACAGGGGCCGCGACGGGCGCGAGATGAGCTACCCCGGGCAGGATTTCGAAGCGGGAGTGCGGAATGGACCGGGCAATGCGGCGCTGTTCGCGCGGAGGTGTCGCCGGGTCTTCGGCGCCGCCCACGACCAATGTCGCAACGGTCACCTTCGGCAGATCATCGCGGAGGTCCGCGGTGGCGAGGACATCGCACCCGGCCGCGTACCCCGCCGGGTCGAGCGCCCCGAGCATTTTCGCGTAATCCCGCACGACCTCGGGCCGACGGTACCGGAACTCGCGGGAGAACCAGCGATCCATGATCAGTGGAACCATCGGTTCCAGACCGTGTTCACGGGCCGCCGCCGCGCGCTCGATCCAGCCCTGCGGTTCATAGACCGCCGCACTGCACAGCACGGCGAGCGAGGAAACGCGGTCCGGCCTGCGACTCGCGGCGCGGATGGCGACCATCCCACCGATCGAGACTCCGGCGACGTGTACGCGTTCGAGGCCGAGCCGGTCCAGGACGGAGATGAAGTCGTCGACCAGGTCGTCGATGCTCGCCGGCCCTGCTGCCAACACGGCATCCCCGTGCCCACGCTGGTCGAAACGGACCACATCGAACGATTCCCGCAGCAGTGCGGTGACCTCGTCCCACATCGAGAGGGTGGTGCCGAGTGAGTTCAGCAGCGCGACAGTTCCGGACGCGCGCCCCGGCCTGTTCGCGCGATCGACCACGGCGCCCTCGGCTACTGAATGACCATGCATCGGACTGCGAACCCACCTTTCGACTGCTCTGGCAAGGAATTCCACGGTGCGGGTGACCGCCCGCTCGGGCCTGACCGGACGGCGGTTCAGATTCGCTGGTTACGCGTATAGATATCGCGTTCGGTCAACTCGTTCAGCATGGGTTCACCGGCGCGGTAGCGACGGACATTCTCGACGACGATGTCGATCGTGCGCTGGGTTCGATCCGGCAGCCGCGGGGTCGTATGGGGAGTGATGATGACATTGGGCGCGTCCCACAGCGCCGAATCCGCGGGCAGCGGTTCGGGGTCGGTGACATCGAGTCCCGCGCCCGCGATCTCCCCGGCGTGCAGTGCCGCGACGAGAGCGTCCTGATCGATGAGTGCACCGCGGCCCATGTTGACCAGGTAGGCGGTGTCCTTCATACCGGCGAACTGCTCGGCGGTGAGCATGTGATGAGTGGCATCGGTCAGTTGGGCGGCCAGCATGACCACGTCCGCTTCGGCGAGTAGTTGATCCACGGTGTCGCCCTCGTCCGCCGACAACATGACGTCCACATCCGGTGACGATTCCACCGGACCACGTCGGTAGACGAGCACGCGCATGCCGAACGCCCTACCCAGGCGCGCCATCTCTTTCGCGGTGTGGCCGAAGCCGACGATGCCCAACGTCTGGCCCCACAACGCGAAACGCTTCTCGTAACCCTCGATGCCACCCCAGGTGTGTGCGGCCTGCTGCTCGAACAACCGCCGCGCGTCGAAGGTGAGAGCGAGCGCGAAGTAGAAGCCGTGCTGGGCGAGCGCCGGTGCGGAGCGGCCTGCGGACCCGGTGACGATGAGGCCGCGGTCGAATACCTCGGGCACCGCCGACCGGGTGAGCCCGGCGTGGCCACAGTGCACCCACGCCAGCCGGGGCGCGGCGGTGAACCGTTCGTCCAGGTCGCCGGCGATCACCGCGACGTCCACGTGTTCCAGGGCGCGCGCGATCCCCGCGGCGTCGCCCGGGTGGACGTGAACGAACTCCGCCGGCGCGAAAGCCTGCCGCAACTGTTCGATTTCGGGTGGCTCGAACAGGACCGTCGCCAGCACCCGGCGGATTTCCCGCGGCGGTCGGTCATCAGACATGGTCCAGCTCCTCGGAGGTACTCAGGGGACACCGATATGCCCCCGCGGGGCGAGTTCGCTCAGGGTTTGCCTGGCCCTCGGCCTGGCACGATGCCCACAGTCGCACAGCCGAACAGTGCGGTCAATCGGTTGCCGGGGGTTGCCGCCGGGCTGGTAGTCCGCAGCCGGTACTCAACTGACAAATCGAGTGTTCAGGGCACTGATCGCACCTGTCCAACCAGCCTCTGCCCGATTGCCGATACGGCCCTACGGGTGCTTGACTGGCGAGACGGCGCTCGCGGATTGCGGCCGAGCCGATCCCGGCCTCGCCACCGAGACCAATCGGCACCACGCGAGAATCAGTTCCCGAAGGAGATCGCCCACATGTCCGTTCGCACCGCGCACAGCCGATGGCAGGAACCGTTCACCGTCTTCCAGACCAACCTTCAGGAAGTCGATGCCACGATGGACGTGGAAGCGGCACTCGATGTCATCGAAACCCACGGTGCCGACACATGGTTGGTCAACGCGGGTGGGATCTGCGCGTTCTACCCGACCGACCTGCCGTTCCACACCCGCAACCCGTTTCTCACCGATCGCCCGTCGGGTGATTTCCTGGGTGACGCCGTCACGGCGGCGAAACGGCGCGGGCTGCGGGTGATCGCTCGTCTCGATCTGTCCAAGGTCTCGGCTCGGGTGGCCACCGAGCATCCCGACTGGCTGTTCGCCTCGGTCACCGGGGAGCCCCAGATCTACAACGGGTTGTACAGCACCTGCCTCTCCGGTGCGTTCTATCAGCGGCACGCCGTCGAGATCCTCGACGAGATCCTCGACCGCTACCCGGTCGACGGATTCTTCTTCAACTGGTTCAACTTCAACGAGCGCGACTACAGCGAGGTCGTACACGGGATCTGCCACTGCGCTTGCTGCGCACAGCGCTTCGCGGAATTCAGCGGTGGGCGCGCCCTGCCCGAGAACCAGCACTCCGGCGACTTCCCGATCTGGCGGCGCTACACGGACTCCACCATCGCGACCCTCGCGCGGACGTACTCCGACCATGTGGCACCCCGCGGCCGAGATCTGGGCCTCGTGCTCCGCAAGGGCGCCCCGATCGTCTATCACGAGGGCAACAACGCCTTTCTGCACATGCCCGGCAAGGATTTCTGGCCGCACGCGACCGCCGAGGCCGTGAGCGCCCATATCTGCGCCCGGCCGGATGTGCCGCTGATGCTGAACGCGGTCGCCCATATCGACGCGAAATACCGGTTGGGAGCCGAACAGCCCGAACATGTCGCGCAGTACCTCCTGCAGGCGATCGCCCGCGGCGCAAACCCGTCCACCTACATCCTCGGTGCTCCGGGCCGGCTGCCGATGGCGAGTGTTTCACTCGCGCAGAGGGTCACACGGTTCCATCGCGATCATCACGATCTCTACGCGCGACTGCGCCCGGCGGCGACGATCGGCCTGGTGCGTCCAGGGCTCGGCCGGGCCGGCTATGCGGCCCATCTCCGGAGTCTCGAAGAGTTCCGTGGCGTGTACAGCGCATTGCAACAACGGCATCTGGCCTTCGACGTTCTGGCCGATGATGAGCTGGCAGACATGGCGGCGGCCGGCGGCCTGGATCGCTTCCGCCTCGTGGTTCTGCCCGGTGTGGGAGCCCTTGGCTGGGCCGCGGCCGAGGCACTCGACGAGTTCGTGGCGGGCGGCGGCCATCTGCTCACCACCGGTGACAGCGGGGTCACCACGGACGGGGCCGTGGAACTCGCCTGCAGCCCGGCCCTGCGCCGGTCCGGCGCCGAACTGTCGGACAAGGACGTGTGGTCCACCTATGCCACGCTCGACGACCAGCATCACCTCGACGAATTCCGCTACGACGGCTCGATCGTTCCGATATTCGGCACCAACGCCCGCTTCGTCTGGAAGCCGAATGCCGACAGAACTGGATCGATACTGACCCAAGCCCCTTGGGGACCGCCGGAAGTGAGCTACGGACACACCGCCGGCGGTGAGCCAGCGGTCGCCTCGCTCCAGTACGGCTCGGGTGTGTCGGCCATGATCACCTGGACCATCGGCCGCACCTACCGCGAGTTCGGCAAGACCGAGGTACGCGATCACCTGCTGCGTGTGCTCGAACCACTCGCCGAAGTCGTCGTCAGCGCGGAGATCACCGACCGAGTCGAGCTGATCCTCGGCCGCGACGATGAGGGGTACGTGGTCCATCTCCTCAATCAGACCGGAGCACAGCGCCATTCGTTCGGCCCGCACATTCCGGTCTCCGGCGGCCGCCTTGTCCTCCACGGCACCGACATGTCGTACCGGGCCACCGCATTGGTCGCCGGTCACGACCTCGAATCCCGACAGGACCGAACAGCTTCCATCATCGAACTTCCTGTCATCGATGTGTTCGAAGTGGTGCGCATCCGCCCTGCGTAGGCCGCCGAGGAATCCTCGACCGGTTCGACCGTCGCCCTCGACGCCGGCCTTCGCTGCCATCGTCTTCCCGGCGAGCCCGCCGCCACACCGCGCCCGAACCCTCCGCCATCCGTTCGCTCATCTCCCGAGCGCGATGAGGTGAGGCTTGACCTGAAGAGAAGTTGAGGTCCTACGGTCTTGGTTCGTACCCGAAACGAATCGAGGACACCATGAGCACATCACCGGATCCGTCATACCGATGGGGCGGCGACGAAGTCGACCTCGAGGCCTATCTGGCTCGCATCGGCTTCGACGGCGAGCTCGCACCCACCGTCGCGACGCTGCGCACCCTGGTCCGTCGGCACACCACGACCTTCCCGTTCGAGAATCTCGAGATCATCCTCGGCCGCCCGATCCCGCTGGACGTGGAAGCTTTGCAGGACAAGATGGTTCGGCATCGTCGTGGCGGTTACTGCTTCGAACATTCCGGCCTGTTCGCGGCGGTCCTGGAACGCCTCGGTTTCGGTGTCACCGGGCTGTCCGCCCGAATCTTCATGGGAACCGACGACAAACTTCTCGCCGCGACCCACGCGATGCTGCGTGTGACCACCGCCGACAACGACCGCGTCTGGCTGTGCGATGTCGGATTCGGCAGCGGCCCGATGGCGCCGATCGAACTGACCCCCAGCGGCGGTGAATTCACCGCGGGCAACTGGCGATTCCGGCTCGAGCGCGATACCGACGAACTCGGCGGCGACCTGTGGACACTGCACCACTTCAACCGCGACGGTTGGTCTATGCGCCGCACCGTCGCGATGAACCCGCAATACCGGATCGACAATGTGGTCGGCAACCACTACGTGTCGACTTCCACGCATTCACCGTTCACCACGCGCCCCGTCCTGCAACGTTTCCACCCCGACGTGCACTACATGCTCGACGGGCTCACCCTGCTCACCAACTATCCCGACGGCGCCGGTGAGACCAGGGACCTGGAACGCTCGGAGCTACCGAAAATATTGACCGAGGTCTTCGATATCGAGCTCGACGAAACCGATACCGCTGCGCTTGTTCACACTGCCGCGAGCAGCGCGTAGTTCTCAGTCTGTCGGCGTCCGCGAACTCGCCGCAGTGATCGAGAATGCCGAGCACGGTGCTCGACCCGCGTCTACGCTGAATCGATCGGTAGTGCCCTCCACATCGAGAGGACTTCCATGATTCCTCGTGCCATCATCGGTGCGATTATCGCCGCGGGGGTGCTGGGAGCGGCGTTGTCCGCCACCGCCCCCACTCCGGCAATCGCGAACAACCCCGAATCCGAGCAGCAGGCGCCGCAGTTGCTGCCGCTGGCGAAACCGCCCGCGAAGCCGATAAGGTCGCCCGAACCCCCGGCCGAACTCGACGAACCCGAAACTGCGGTTACGACCACGCGCTCGTCCACCAAGGCGGTCGCGCGCACCACCACGAAGACGTCCACGTCCCAGTCCTCGTCCACGTCCACCGTCCAGCGCACGACAACGAAGACGACCACGCGCTAGACCGTGAGGACGATCCCGCGCACGACCACCCGTCACGGTATCACCGCCAAGATTTGCTGCTCCGCAACAGTTTTCGACTCGATACCGCCCTCATCAGACCGGCTCGATTTCCCAAGTGGCGGCAGTGTCTATATCCAGAAAGCTGGTGCTGATGGGAATCTGCACCTCGGCGCAGTACTCGCCGACTTCGTGGAGCAGCAACTGGCGCCGGTTCCCATACGCATGGACCCGGATAGCGCCGGTGCCTTGATGCCGGATCCGGGCTCGAACACGGCCGGTGCTGTATCGCCACGGGACCCGGAGCACGGTCGGGCCGGTGTCCGACATCGCCCCGCGCCATTTCGGGGCCTCGTGCACCATGTCGATACTGATGCGCCAGGTCATGTGCGTCGATGCGTCGATCTGCAGCGTCGCCGGGGTGTCGATCAGGTCGAGCGGGCGGATGCCACGATAGTCACCAGCATGTTCGGCCAGGCGGTCCAGTTCGGTGCCATCGGCAGCCACTGCCGACACCGTGAATGATGTGTGGCCGTCGGTGCTGATGGTCACCAGATGCCGGAGCCAGGACGACAATTCGAGCGGCACCATCGCTGACCCGGTACCGGTGACGTCCTGATCGAGGCTGCAGGTGGTAGTGCCTGCCACGGCAGCTGGTGAGGGAGAAATCATCAGCGAACCATCGAATGTGCGCGGCGACGGCGCTGCCTGGCCGACCGCGAAAGGTTCAGCGGCTGTGGTGTGGCCGGTCGCCGACGGTACCGCCGGTGTGTGGTCGGTCGCCGTCTGGTCCGGCGGCGTGACATTGCCGGATTCTGACGGTGGGGCGGGCCGATCCAGCACCACCGGAATCAGCGCGGGCATCGCCGCCAACTGCCCGACCGTGATCCACAGGTCGAGGGCACCGCGCACTCGGTCATCGATCAGATCGTGCAACGACTCCTCGTCGAGCGCCGGCCGCAACCCGGCAAGGTAGTCCGAGGTGACTGCAGCCTGCCCGGCCAACCGGCGGATCCGGTTCAGGTCCGCTACGCACTCATCGGGTGTGTCGAGACCCAGGGTGTAGAGCGCGGATTCGGCTAGCTGCCGGAGTGCGGCAACAGCGCGATCCATAGCATGCCGGTGTGGGCGCGCCACGTCTATGGCGACAGGCCCGGTTCGCAAGGGTGTCGGTACCTTGACAACAGCAGTGAGGTCGAAGGCCTGGTCGGTCTCGGCGGACCTGGCACGCTGAAGCCACTGCTCGACCTCGGTCAGCCACTGCCATGCCTGATCGTAGGTTTCCGGTGGCACATATCCCGCGGTGCGCGGGTCGACCGCGTAGACAGCGTCGAGCAAAGTCTCACCCAGCACCTGCCACGCGGTTGCCGACCATGCACAGAGTAATCGGGTCTGAATCGCCGAGGACGCCGTCCAAACCGTGCGGCCGCCGACCAGTACCTGCGCGCGCACCTCGTCGGCGCGTAGTTGCTCCTGATACGCAGCTCGGCCGGCCTCGCGCAGCGCTTCCAGTACCCCCGCGTCCTGCTCCCCCTGGCGCCGCGCCCGGAAACGGGCCCGTAAGTTCGGCCTCGGTTCTCTGGCCATCGACGTCTCCTTAGATCCTTGCCAACTTAGCCGACCCGACGGTGCCTTATCAGCTCGACAAAGACTGCTGACCCGGGATCTCCGATTGCCCCACCCCGCTCGGTATTTCAGTTGCGCGGATACGGCCGCTTCGGCACGATGAGCCGCCTGCGCACTGGACAGACCGGTCCAGCGCGATCCCGTGCGGCCGAGGTGGAATCTGACCATGCCGACTTCCTCGGCAAACGACGAACGCACCGCGGGGGCACTGGGTCTGCTGCGGTCCAACCGTCAGCTCAGCGCGCTGTTCACCGCGAGGATCGTGTCCTACGCCGGCGACTCGCTGAGCCTGGTAGCGCTCATGCTGCACGTCGCGAACACCACCGGCCAGGCTCTCGCGGTCGCACTGTTGCTACTGGTGGGTGACTTCGTGCCGTCACTGCTGAGCCCGATCGCCGGCGCCGTCAGCGACCGCTTCGACCGGCGCCGGGTGATGATCAGCTGCGAACTGATCCAGGGTGCACTCGTCCTGCTCATCGCACTGTCACTGCCGCCACTGCCATTGCTGCTCGTACTGGTCGCCGCGCGAGCCATCGCAGCGAACATCTTCATGCCAGCCTCACGCTCCGCGGTCCCGGCGCTGGTCGCCGACAAAGAACTCCCGGTGGCCAATTCGGCGATCGGCTTCGGCGCAAACGCCGCCGAAGCCTTCGGCCCGCTGCTCGCGGCCGCCATGCTGCCTTTCGTCGGTATCCGCGGCGTGCTCTTCATCGACGCCGCATCGTTTCTGCTGTCCGCAGCGGTATTGCTCGCGATTCGACCGATGCCACCGGAACGCGCTGAAGGCGACCAGGAATCGCTGCTCACCCAGGCGAAGGCGGGGCTCGGATATATAGGGCGCGTCCCCGCCCTCCGGATCATCTGCCTGGGCTTCTGCGCGGTCGTCGCGTGTAACGGTGTCGACGACGTCGCCCTGGTCCTGCTGGCGAAAGACACACTGCACTCCGATGATTCAGCGGTCGGTCTGCTGCTCGGCGCGGTAGGCGTCGGCCTGTTGATCGGTTACGCGCTGGTCGGACGCGTCGGCACCCGGCTGTCACTGACCGTGCTGCTGGTCGGCGGCTTCTTCGTCAGCAGCGCGGGCAACCTGCTCACCGGTCTCGCCTGGTCGGTGGCCGCGGCCTTCTCCGTGCAAGCCGTGCGCGGCATCGGCATCGCGGCAATGGATATCGCGTCGAGCACCTTGCTCCAACGCATCGTGGCACCGGGAATGCTCGGTCGCGTATTCGGAAACCTCTACGGCGCCATCGGTATCGCCGCCGCAGCATCGTACGTCGGAGGCGGCCTGCTCCTGGACATCACGGATGCGCCAACCACACTCATCGCGGCGGGCGGCAGCGGTATCGCAGTGACAGTGGCAGTCGCACTCACCCTGCCCCGGGCACTGCACCGAAGCCGAACAGGTACTCCGCAATGCCACCAATCCGACCTGGACGTTCAGGGCCGCAGCGCCGGCTGAAAACAGCGCTGGGCGCGGCTGGGCACCGAACCCGCCGGGCCGTTCCCAACGTCCACTCATGCCGATGTGTGAGTGTTCACCTACGTCCCGGATTGCGCTCAGTTGTCAGGCTTCGTCAACCGGCGTTACATGCCGCGGCGCGAAGTCATCGAGCCCGTTGAGTCGTGTGTTCTGCGCCGCCCGGATCCACCAACGCCCAGAGCGTTGCACGAGAACCGCGGTGACGAGGCCACGACGGTCCTCGCCCACAGCAGCGCCGGGTAAGACGTGATCGGGCCATACCCATTCGGTATGCACCAGCATCACACCAGGACCAAGAGGCTGAACCTCGACGACTGTCTGGCTGTAGTTCTTCTTCTGTGCCAGAACCGATTCGGGTACATGCTCGTGCCCACGCACATTCTCCTCCCGCGACTGCCACCACACACCCCGGTGTGTGATGAAGTCGCAGTCCTCGGTGAACAACTCTCCCCATTCCCGCATCTCATGCCGAATCCAGAGCTCGGTATATCGATCGAACAGTTCCCGGATCACCTCGATGTCATCATCCATGCACAGAACCATGCAACCTTAACTTAAGTTAAGGTCAAGCTGGTGACGGAATGTGTCGGCGGCACTGACGGAGGGTGGGTCCGATAATCGTCGGACGTGCCCGAACCGCGTCGAGGCGGCGCGTTCGGCACAGCCGCTCCGCAGCTGATTCGGCGGAGCCGATGTCTGCTACGGACATGAGGTCGTTGCCCGCGTTATCGGCTTGCACGGCACAATGATCGACGTGCAAACCGATGGCCTGCTCGCTCGACGTCCGCGAAGCGGCTGGCGTGCGGGACGCATCGACGAACTGCGCGAGCGAGCGAATGCCGGCGACGGAGTTGTTGCCTCGCGTCGGCGTCCCCCGCGGCTAGATCTCGAAGGAGTGTGTCGAGGTATTCGCAACTCAACTCGCTGCCATGCTCGAGGAACCTACGTGGGCCTCTCGGCGCCGAACGGCGAGTGCCCAACGTTGCCGACGCTTCAGCAAGCACTGACCCGCATCTGACTTGCGATGCTCGACGAGTCTTCGCCCCGTCCTCTCGCACTCCTCAGGCCGGGGCGTGGAATGGGCTGCGGAAGGATCCCCCGATGGGCGCCTACACGCCGATCGTCTTCACAGCGAACATCCGGTATGCCGCGACCACCCCCTTTCAGATCGATCAGACAGTAGGCACCCGCTACGGCTGTCAGGTGGCCGTAGCCATCTGTTTGGGTGCGGTCGGGACCTTTCGATCCTCTTCGCAGCTCAGCGAAGGCGAAGCGCGCGCTCGGCCCTGAGGCACACCCGAAGATCAACAGGCTGAGAGCATCTCGGAATCGACAATGTGCTGCGATGCCGAATACCGTGTGGTGGGCACACATCCGGGAGGCTCGGTATCGTGGGGTAAGCGCTCGCCCCCTGGGGCCGAACAGGGCGCCACCCGGAATCGTTCAGGAGCACCGACGCGCATGCGCAGCGACATTTTCCACGCGAACAATACGGCTCAGCAGGCCACCCAGCTCGGCATCACGCTGCAGCACTCCAGGTGTGTGAAGGCATGCGTCAACGGCGAGGTGTTGGCCCGCCAAGGCGTCATGATCGGCTACCGCGGGCAGTTCGCGTTCGAGGCCAAGAGCCAGGGTCTGGGCAACCTGGTCAAGCGGTTCGCAACGGGTGAGGGGGTGCCGCTGATGAGCTGCCGCGGGCAGGGCGAGGTCTGGTTCGCACATCATTCCGCGGATTGCTTTCTGATCGATCTCGATCCCGGGGATTCGCTCTCCATCAATGGCAAACACATCCTCGTCTACGAGCCCACCCTCGGATACGACATCCAGATGGTTTCCGGCGCCGGCGCGTTCGTCGGCGGTGGTTTGTTCAACTGCGTGTTCCAGGGGCAAGGTCGGCTGGCGATCACGAGCCACGGTCAGCCGATTGTCATCCCCGTCAGCCAGCAGCAGCCGGTGTTCGCCGACTCCGATGCCCTGATCGGCTGGTCCTCGGGCTTGCAGACGTCCATCGTGCGCACCCAGAGTGTCGGATCCATGCTGCGCGGCGGCTCCGGCGAGGTGGCGCAGGTGCGATTCCTCGGCGCGGGGTTCGTCATACTCCAACCCTCGGAATTCAGCTTCGGGCCGACAACCTCGAGGTAGCCACCCTGTGCTGCGTCGATCGGCTCGAGCGTGCCTGCGTGGTCTTTGCGCGAGCCATTGCGGCCACGAACACCCACTTCTGCCGATGACCGTGCACAGCATGCAGAAGCGCTGGAGTTGGATACAGTGGGCCGCATGCCTGCCAACCCGTCGGACCAGCAATCCGTAGAACAAATCGAGGGTGAGGCTTGGCCTGAGCCGGCATCAGATGCCACCTACGTGGTCCGGAGAATCCACCAGTTGCGTCGGGTTCCAGTTGGGGAACTGAGCATAGAAGACCTACGAATTATGGTGTCGCAGAGCGTCGGAACCGTCGCGGTCCTACCTCGCGTACTTGACCTGCTGGAGGAGAATCCGCTGTCTGCGGGTGACTTCTACCCGGGAGATCTCTTGGTCGCCACGGCGGCTTCGCCGTGCCCACTGGTCGGATCACGTCGAACTGCTGGACAGGGCACGGCGCATAGCCCAGCGAGCGGATACCGAGACCGATCAGCTGAACGGAGCTCAGGTCCCTGAACTTCGCCGCCTGGTCGGTGAGTTCTTGGCGAACTGATTCGGTTCGCGTGCCGAGATATAGTTCAGCAAGTGACTTTCCGGGTCGCGGCGTACGGCGTCTGCCTCGACCATGATCGGGTGCTGCTTGTTCGCCATCTGGCCGAAAGCGGCGAAACCACCTGGACGCTTCCGGGTGGTGGGGTCGAACAAGGAGAGGACCCCGTCGACGCGGTAACCCGCGAGCTTTCGGAGGAGACCGGATCGGACGGCGTGGTCGAACGACTGCTCGGAGTGGATTCAAGGGTCATTCCGGCACTTGTCGCCCACGCGGGCGTGGAGCACCAGAACATCGGGGTCTTTTATCTCGTCCGCGTCACCGGCGGCCGGCTCAGGGCCGAACTGAGCGGAGCGACTGTCGAGCCGACCTGGACTCCGATGTCCGAAGTGACGTACCTGCGCCGATCCTCGCTTGTCGATACCGGTCTGGCTCTGGCACAGAATCTCCCGGCGACCGGCCACGTCACGTCCACGCCGGTCGGCGGTCTGATCCAGCACTGAACCTCCCGCGACCCGGCTACCGGTCGACTGGTGCCGCATTCGCTCTTGCGCTGGTCCAGCCCCAGGCATTCGCTTGGAGCGCCTCACTCCCCCTGGCCGATGACGAATCTTCTACACCGCAGAGCGCGATCCCCAAACGTTCACTAATAAGCCTGCAGCAGAACATTATTCGTCGATCCCAACGGCCTTGACCAGCGATCGGGATCGTCACTAGGTTGGGCAGTTGACCAAGGATGCGACACGGGGGAATGCCAGAATGCACACCGCGACAGACATTTTCGATCCGGCTCTGTACGCGGCAACGCGATTGCCCAGGGAGCAAGCCGAAACGCTTCCGTACCCGGTGTACACCGACCAGGCGTGGTTCGAACGCGAGATGGAGACAGTGTTCCGCCCCGCTTGGCACTTCGCCGGGCTCGCCTCGTCCATCCCCGATTCGGGCGACTTCCGCACCTTGCGCCTGCTGGACGAGCCGCTGCTGATCGTTCGCGGGGACGACCAGCAGGTGCGGGGTGTTCCGCAACTCCTGCCGTCACCGCGGCTTGCGCTGCCCCTACCACTCCTGGACCTACAGTCCGGAAGAGGCGTGATGTGGTGGATCCACAAGATCCCGGACTCCCCCACCCGCACCAGAGTCCGTGTCGGCTACTGCTTCCCCGCCTCGACGATCGAACGGCCGGACTTCGATGAGGTATCCGAACGCTATTTCCAACGTCTCGACCAGGTGATCGAGGAGGACGACTGGATCACCGAGCATCAGCAGCAGGGCCTGCACCGCTCCGCACCCGGCAGCTACCTACCCGAGGAACATGTCGTGCACCGACTCGACAACTGGATTCTGGATCAGGTTCTCGGTGCCTGACCCCCGCGCACGCAGACTGGTCGGGTGGTCGGTACTCGCCGGTTGTTTCCTGCTCGGGTTCTTCCACCGGTTCGCCCCCGCGACTTCGGCCGAAGCGCTCTCCGCCGACCTGGGTGCCGACGGGGCCGCCCTCGGCGCCCTGGCCGCATGGCACTTCTGGATGTACACCGTGGCGCAGATCCCGGCGGGGATGCTGGTCGACCGCTACGGCACCCGGCGCTGTGTCGCGGTCGGCGCACTGATGACCGGCGCCGGGTCCTTCGCTCTCGCGGGCGCGCCGAGCGTGGTGGTGGCCTCGGTGGGACCGGTGCTGACCGGTGCCGGTCTGTCCGTGGTGTTCGTCGGCATCATGAAGTACAACGCGGCGTGGTTTCGACCTGAAAGCTATGGGCTGGTCACCGGCGTGACGATGCTGCTGGCCACCTGTGGGGCCATCCTCGCCGGCTCACCTACCGCGTGGCTACTCGAGCACTACAGCTGGCGGGAAGTGTTTGCGGTGGCGGCGGTCGCCGGGGTCGTGCTGTCGGTCGCGGTAGCCGTCGTGGTGCGTAACCGACCGCCGCGCGACCCCGCTCCAGGGGCCGCCTTCAGCGGTGGAGCGCGAGCGAGCCTGCGCGGCGCGTTGCGCCGGCGCGAGCTGTGGCCGTTGCTGTTGGCTACGGTCGGCACCAATGGCACCTTCTACGCCTTCGCCGGGCTGTGGGGCGTTCCGTTGCTCACCGAAGCCCATGGCCTGTCCAATACCGTTGCGACGGTATACAACACGGTCGCATTGGTGGTGTACGGCGTGGGTTGCCTGGCCATCGGCGTGTGGTCGGACCGGGTAGGAAGACGCAAACCGTTCCTGCTGGCCACCAGCGCGATGGCCGTGGCCGGGTGGGTCGGCCTGGCCGCGCTGCCGTGGTCACCCGGGTGGCAGGGCATGGGCCTGTACGTCCTCGTGGGCGCCGCCGCTTCCCAGGTGACAGTGTCGTTCGCGGCATTGAAGGAATCGGTGCCCACCCATGTCGCGGCGACGGCTCTCGCGGTGCTCAATGCCGGCGTCTTCGCCGCGTCGGCGGCACTGCAGCCCCTGTTCGGTCTGGTGGTGGACAGTGGATCCGGTTGGGGTTGGGCGCTGGTACTCATGGCCGGTGCCGCCGCGGCAGGTCTCGTTGCCGTCCGCTACTCCCACGAGACATGGTGCACGCCACTGCCCGCCGGATGTGACGAGAGCACCGGCCGCACTGCCGAAACGGATATCTTGCACAAGTAGGCTCGTCCGAGCCGGCGGGCTCGACGAGCATGCCGGGCCGCGTGTCCCCGCCCGGCGCGCATCCAGCTGTCGTTCGTGCGGCGCGCGCCTGCTCTACAGATCGGCGCTGAGCGGGATACCGGACCGCAGATGTTCGACTGCCGTGTCGATAACGTCGGCCAGGTAGGCGGTGGATCCGGTGGTGAGCATCAACGCGCTCGCGCCGTGAATGCCGGCGCTCAGCGACCTCGCGCATCGGCGGGCATCGAGATCCGCCCGGACCGAACCGTCGGCCTGCATGTTCTCGATTCCGGTCTGGATCATGCGCTGAAGCTGCTCGGTCAGCTCGGTGACGAGGGCCCGGGCACCGGAGCTTGCCCGGTCGATCTCGATGATGAGTATTCCCAGTGGGCAATCCCGGCCGTGACGGTCGTACTCGCCGAGGAGCTGTTCGCGCCACTGCGACCAACCCGCCCAGCTACTCAGGCTGGGAACGCGAGCGCGCATCTGATCCATGGCTCGGTCCGCCTCGAATCGGGCTACCGCCATCAGAAGCTCCTCCTTACCGCCGGGAAAATAGTGGAAGAGTTGGCTTTTGCTGGTTCCGGTCGCGGCACGGATGTCATCCAAAGTGGTCGCCGCCAGGCCGCGGCTCACGATCAGCGCGGCATAAGCGGACACGATGCGCGCCTTGGTCGCCTCGCCTTTGATTGTGGCCGGTCGCTGGGTCATACCTACTTTCTACACAGAATGGACTTGCTGGTCCATTTTGCCGGTCGCATCATCGATGCACACGCCGGCGCAGCCCCAACCACGCCGGCGCAGCCGAGGTGAGGACTCTGATGGACACCGTTGATATGCAGACCCGGCTCGCATTGCGAGATCTTGTCGATCGCTACGCCCAAGCCATCGACTCCCGCGATTCGCCGGCCCTGGAAAGCCTGTTCAGCGAGGACGCGGTAATTCTGGTTCCGGAAGCCGTCGCCCGCAGCACAGGCAATCGCGAACTGCGCGACTTCACCACTGTCGTCCCGAACTTGACCGCGATGTTCGAAACGACCAGACATCTGATGTTCCAGCAGACCCTCGCCGTGGTCGATGGCGGTATCCGTGGCGAGGTCTACAGCGAAGCCCATCACCTCTATCGGACGGCATCCGGTCTTCATGACGCGGTGATGCATTCGCGCTACCACGATGTGTACGTCCACCAGGACGGTAGCTGGCGATTCTTGCGACGCGAACAAGTCCTGGATTGGATCGACGATCGGCCGCTCGCGGAGATTTCTCCAGTGTTCACCGCCGGTATTCCGTGACGAGGACCCATCCGTGCGGGCGAGCCCCGCGAACTCCGTGCGCTCGCGCGTCGTATTCGACCGACAACCGCGACAAGCGGCACGAGGAGGATCCAGTGAACGCCGAAGAGGTAGCCATAGCTAGCACGATCAGAGTCGGCGCATGCACCCTGTGCGCCGAAATCGCCGAGCCCCAACAGGACCACACGACGAATCACTGGCAGTGCACCTACCGCGTCGAGGGTACCCGTACTCGAATGGCCCACGGCCCGGACAGGCTGTCCGCCATCTACGCCGCACTGCTCGACATTCCACACACGGCAGCACGGGCGGACCCAGCAGGCCGCTCGACAGACTCAGGCCGATTCAGCGAGCCCGCGCCGGCTCGCCTGGATATCGGTGACTCGACCGGGTACACGGCAGCCGCGCGCGAGTTCGGTCCACCGCTGGGCGCACGGGCGGTCATCACAGGCACAGGTCCAGTAGTGATCACGATCGGACGTCCCCGCTTGGACCCCGAACGTCCGTATCCGCAGACCTATCTGTGTCCCTTCCGCATCGACGATCGCACCGAAGCCTTCGCCCAGGGAATAGATGGCGTGCACGCCATGATGTCGGCGATCCGCCAGGTGGGCGCCATCCTGGGAATACCGCCGGACTGGCCGGCGCCGAGCCCGCGCAACGACTGGGCGACAGCGTCACCGGGCTGGAGGCAATCCGCACAGTGGTGAATCCATTGCGCAACTCCCCTACGCCGTCGTGATCAATTCAACCCTGCATCGCGTTCAGGATCGGACCGGCGAATACACCGATCAGGATTGATCCTGCGGCGGCGGAACAGGCGACCACCCGACAGACCGCCAAGGATCCGGGAGACTCTCTTCCGTCATGAGCCTGCGCTGTGCCGGAGTCCTTGCCGCTCACGGCCGGAACAATCCATCGCAGATAGTAGAAGACACTTGCCACCGTGTTGAGCAATGCCAGCACGACCAGCCAGGCGAACCCAGCATCGAAGGCGGCGGTGAAGACCATCAGTTTGCCCACGAAGATGCCCGTGGGCGGGGTCCCGACGAGACCGAGCAGGCACACGACCAGCGCGATGACCAGCGCGGGTCTACGGCGGATCAGGCCGGTGTAGTCGGAGATGGTGCGCGATCGAGGCAGTGCGCAGACGACCGCGAATACGCCCAGATTGGTGAGCGCGTATGCCGCCAGATACAGCAGCACGGCGGGCATCGCGAGGGTACTGCGGTCGGCGGCGATGACGCCGACCAGCAGGTAGCCGACCTGGCTGATGGTCGAATAACCCAGCAGCCGGCGCACATCCGCCTGGAAGAAGGCCGCGAAGTTGCCCAAGGTCATCGACAAGGCGGCGACGATGGCGATCAGCAGCCGCCAGTTCAGCCCGCTCGGCTCGAGCACGATGTCGCAGAGGCGGTAGATGGCCACTACCGCGCCGAGTTTCGGCACGGTAGTGATGACGGCGGCGACCGCGGGGCGGGCGCCCTGCGTCACATCGGGTACCCAGAAGTGCACGGGCACAGCGCCCGCTTTGAACAACAGTCCGCTCAACACCGCGATGGCACCGATCGCGAGCACGACACGCGGCGCGTCGTGAGTCGTCGTCGCCAGCAGTGGGTAGGCGGTGCCACCTCCCACGCCGAGAATCAGCGTCGCGCCGAAGAGCATGACGGCGCCGAACAGCGCCCCCATCAGGTAGTACTTCAGCGCTGCCTCGGTGCCGCGGGCGTCCTTGCCGAATGCGGTCAACGCGTACAGGGGGATGCTGGCGAGTAGATAGCCGGTGAGCAGCACCAGCAGATCGTTGGCCCCGGCGAGCAGCACCGCACCGAGTCCGCCCAGCACCAGCAGCACCACGAACTCCGATTCCCGGGGATGGCTTCGGGTTTCGGGTTGCGACATCGCGAGCAACAACAGGATCGACAGGGCAACGGTGATGCGCACGGTGTTGGTCGCGGTGTCGATTCCGTAGCTACCGTCGAACAGGGTGTGGGCGTCGCGTTGCCACACCCGCACCGTCATGGCGATGGTGGTGACCGCGCCGGCCGCCGCGAGAACACGCACCGGCCACTGCCCGGCGCGTGGCAGGAAGGAGCCGAGGAGCAACCCCACGACGGCGGCCACCGCGAGCGCTGCTTCCGGTGCGAGCGCGAGCAGGTCTGCCACCATCATGTCGTCGGACATCCGGCCCGTCTCCCCCATCTCAGCGCACCACCAGCGCACCGAGCATCAGCGCGGCGGGCTCGATGACGTCGAGCAGGAAGCGCGGGAAGACCCCGATCACCACCGCTGCCACCATCAGCGGAATGATCGAGCCTGCTTCGCGGCCGGTCACATCCGGGAACGCCGCACCTGTCGGTTCACCGAGGAACATCCGCTGAAAGGCGCGCAACAGCAGAGCCGCGGTGATCAGAATGCCCAGCACCGCCAATGCGGTGAACACCGGTGCGGGGGCGAACGATCCGGTGAAGATCTGGAACTCGGCAATGAAGCCGGAGAAACCCGGTAGGCCGAGCGAGGCGAACATCGCAGCGGCGGTGACCGCGGTGAGAACAGGGGCTCGGCCCGCCAACCCGCCGTAGGCGTCGATGTCATAGGTATGCCGACGCTCGTAGAGCACCCCCGCGATCAGAAACAGCGCACCCGTGATCAGCCCATGGCTGACCATCTGGGTCACCGCACCCGTGATCGCCAGTGTGCGTGCCTGTTCGGTGTTGCCCGCGATCAGCCCGGCAGCACCGACCGCGAGGACGACGTAACCCATGTGATTGACCGAGGTGTAGGCGATCATGCGCTTGAAGTCGGTCTGGGCCAGAGCGACCAGGGCGCCGTAGAGCACGCTGATCACGCCGACGATCAGGATCACCAGCGCGTAGCGCCGCCACTGGTCGGGCAGCATCGGCATGGCGATCCGCACGAAACCGTAGGTGCCGAGTTTGAGCAGCACACCGGCCAAGATGGCCGATCCGGCGGCAGGAGCCTCGGTGTGCGCGGGCGGTAGCCAGGTATGGAAAGGAACCGTCGGTGTCTTGACCGCCAGGCCGATCACGATGGCAGCCAATGCCACCGTGCCGCGAGCGACATTTCCTGCCAATGGATCGGCCTCGGTCAACTCGACCATATCGAAGGTGTGTGGTGCTGCCGACAAGTACAAGATGATGAAACCGAGCAGCAAGGCCAGCGAGCCGATGAAGGTGTAGAGAAAGAACTGCAGCGCCGCCCGCCGCGCCTGCCCGTGACCCCACCCGTTGATCACGAAGTACATGCCGACGATCGACAGGTCGAAGAACACGAAGAACAGCACCAGGTCCAGCGACACGAACACGCCCAGGCAGACGCTTTCGAGGAACAGGAACAGCGCCGCATAGAACCGAACCCGGCGTGTTTCGCGCAGTGAGTAGACCGCGCAGGCGAGGAACAACACCGTGGTCAGTGCGACGAGCGGCAGGCTGAATCCGTCGACGCCCACGTGATAGCTGGATCCGACAGTAGGTATCCAGGAATGACGTTGCTCGAACGCGAACCCACCATCGACCGGCGGGGTCCGGCGGTAGCCGATCCACAATCCCACGACCAGCACGACTTCGACCGCGCTGACCACCACCCACGTCCATCGGGCCAGGTGATCGCCGATTCGTGGCACGGCCATCAGCACAGCGGCCACAACCATCGGCAGGAAAACCAGAATGCTGAGCACGGTCACCTCACTCTGTTCATCGCGAATCCGACTGTGACAGCGATATTCATCGCAGTGTCAGGACGATCACGGCCAGCAACACCAGACCTACGAACGCTTGGGCGAAGTATTGATGCACCTGCCCTGTCTCTGGGTGACGCGCCCACCGACCCAGAACGCGCGCCGCGGCGGACACGTCTTTCACCGCCGAATCGACCGATTTCTCCACGTGCTCGTTGACACGGTGAGCGAGGGTCACGGTCGCGGTGGCCGTGGCATATACGCCCCTGTCGACCGATTTCTCCACGTGCTCGTCGATACGGTGAGCGAGGGTCACGGTCGCGGTGGCCGTGGCACATACGCCCCTGTTGAGCACCCGATCATCGAAACTCGCCAACCACCGCGCCAGCGCGAACGTCGGCACGACCACCGAAGAGCGGAAGATCTTCTCCAACCCGAGCCAGTCCGCGACCGGTGCCGGTGCGGGAAGATCGCCGCGCCGGTGGATTACCGCGCCTACGACCAGGATCGTCAGCACCGCGAGCAGACCCGACAGCCCGAGTTCCCACCAGGTGGCTTCCACCGCCGCTGCCCCTTCGACCAGCGCGGTGAACTCCTCGCGAACCGGCGCCAGCGCGGCGGCACTCCCCGCCACGGTGGCGACGGCCAGCACGGCGAGGGACACCCGCTCGGCAACCTTCACCCGGCGGGTTCCGTGTTCCTCTGTGTCCCAGTACCTTTGGGTGCCACCGTCGGGCCGGGACCAGACGAGCACGAGCGCTCGCCCCGCGTACACCGCGCTGAGGACCGCGGCGACCAGCCCGGCCAGATACAGGGCGATCGAGTCCGCTCTGGCCACCGCGAGCACCGCGTCCTTGCTGGGCCACAGCGCGAACGGCGGCACGCCCGCCAGGCTGAGCGCACCGATGGTGAAGGTCACGCCGACCACGGGATAGGCGCGCGCTGCCCCGCGCAGACCCGTGAGGTGTTTGGTTCCCAGCGCCGCCAACCAGGCGCCTGCCCCGAGGAACAGCAGGCTCTTGGTCACCGCATGTGCGACCAGTTGTCCTGTACCAGCCGCGATCCCGCCGACGCCCGCGGCCAGGACGATGAAGCCCACTTGGGCACAGGTGGAGGCGGCGAGTAGTTGTTTCAGGTCGGCCTGGCACACCGCGACGGCACCGAGCGCGATCGCGGTGGCGACGCCGATCCAGGCAGTCGCCGGGCCCGCCCACGAGGTGGCAGCCAGCAGGGGGTGCATTCGCAACAGCAGGTAGGCACCCGCGGCGACCATCGTGGCCGAATGCAACAGCGCCGACACCGGACTGGGGCCCGACATGGCCCGCGAGAGCCAGAAGCTGAAGGGCAACTGCGCGGATTTGCCGAGCGCGGCCAGCAACACCCCAGCCGCGACGACATCACGCCAGCGACCGTCGAGGTCGGCGGCGGAATCCAGTGCGAGCGCGCCACCCCCGGCCGCCAGCAGTGCGCCCGCGGCGAGATAGAGGCCGACATCACCGGTACGAGTGGTCAGGAAAGCGACCAGACCGGAGGACACGCGAGAGTCGTCGCGCCAGTGAAAACCGATCAGCGCGTAGGACGCGGCGCCCATGATCTCCCACGCCATCAGCAAGGTGACGACGTTCTGCGCCACCACCGTGACGAGCATCGCCGCGGCGAATACGAGCATGAGGCCGTGGAACCGGGCTTGCGGCTGACCGCGACCCAGATCACCGACCGCGAACACGAGTACGGCGGTGGTCACGGCGGCGACCGTGACCACCATGACCGCCGACAAGCCGTCCACGCCGATCGCGAAGGGAATGCCCGCCATCAACGGAGCCGAGCCGGTCGGTCGATCGACGGCGGTCAGCACGGCCAAGACCGTGCTGACCCCCGCGACCCCGACGCCGAGCGCCGGCGCGAGGTGATCGGCGCGACGGCCACACACCAGCAGCGTCACGCCGACCAGCCCGGGTAGCGCGATCAGTGACCAGAGCATGAGATCAGCCCTTCAGGTCGTCGGCCATATCGACCATGTCGATGTCGCGGGCCCGGAAGATCGCGGTCGTGACGGCGAATCCAGCTGCCATCTCCACCGCCATCGCTGTCATCGCGACCAGCACGAGCACCTGAGGATCGCCGGTCGGCCAGGCGAAATACCAGAACGCGGCCGCTGCCACGATCACCGCGTTGATCATCAACTCCACCCCCATCATGATCATCACGATGGATTGCTGCGACAGCACCCCGTACAGCCCGACGCTGAACAAAGCGGCCGCCAGCAGCAAGAATGCAGGCAGACTCATCGGCTCACTCCGCCCTCGACAGGGTCATCGGGAATGCGCCGTTCGAGCCGGTCGCCGTAGCGGTCGTAGCGACCTCGGTGAGTGGCCAGCACCACCGTCGACACGATCGTGGTGAACAGCACGAGGCCGACGATGATCATCACCAGCATCTTCGATCCCATGATGGACTCACCGAGCTGGACGGTCGGCTCGGCTGCGAGCGGCTGCACCCGTTCCGGCCAGTCGACGAGCAACACGACACTTGCCAACGCGAGGAACACCGCTACCGAGATCCCCAGCGACGCTTTCCGGTTGTGCACCATCGACATCGGCATCAACCCCGCCGGGTTCATCATGTACATGATCATGAACACCACCATGATGACCATCTCCATGATCATCATCAGGACGACGAGGACTCCGAGATAGGCCAGTTCGACCAGGAACACAGTGCCCGCGACGAACAGGAACGACAGCAGCAACGCGAAAGTCGCGCGTGCCATGGAATCGACACGGAAGACCGCGACCCCGGTCGCGACAGCCCCGACCGCACACACCCAGAAGACCACGTGCGTCCACATCGTCGGCTCCTCCTCAACGAATCGTCACGACCGAAACAACCAATGCCTGCAGCAGGATCACCGGCAACAGCACGATCCACGCGATCTCCATGTACCGCGACATTCTGATGGTCGGCCAGCGCCGCCCCAGCCAGATCAGTGCCGCGAGCACGGCCAGGGTCTTCACCAGCGACCACAGCCAGCCGGGCAACCACGGGCCGGCGCCACCGCCGAGAAACAGTGGCACCGCCATGGCCGCGGCCGCAACGAACAGCACGCGGCGGCCCACGGACAGAACAAGGCGATCGACACCGGACACCTCAGCGAAGGCACCACCGGCGATATCCGCGCCCACCGGGGCATCGAAGGGCGCGGTGAAGGACATCGCGGGCACCGAAAGCAGATAGATCAGGAAAGCCACCGGCATGATGACGACGAACCACCGGTCCTGTTGCGCGGCGACGATCTCGGAGATGTCGAGTGAGCCGGCCGCCACCGCGGCACAGATCAGCGCGAACATATGCGGTAGTTCGTACGCCAAGCCCTGGGCTACGAAACGGTAGCCACCGACCAGGGAGAAGGCTGAATCGGCGCCCCACCCGGCCGACCACACCGCCGCCCAGGCAAGGATTTCGACCGCGTTGAACCAGACCAGCGACACACCGCCACCGATGACGACGCGATTATCGACCGGCACCAGCGCCGCCGCCACCACACCGGCCGCGAAGAGGATCAAACCCGCTGTGCGCCAGAGCAATACATCAGCGCCCACGATGCTACGGCGCTGCTGGGTGAGCAGCAGTGCGACAGACCGCAACGGCGCGGACATCGCTACCGCCGGGGAAGCACCGGAAACCCGTGCACTCAGCACGGCTCGGCACACCTCGGCGGCGAGGGCGAGGGTCACCACGACGACCGGCAGCAGCGCGGCTTGCCACCACAGAGCCGGCTCAACCATGCGCCGACTCCCGCTCGGACAAGGTCAGCACCTCGATGTCAGGATCGAGCCCGGCCACGATCAACCGAGCCTCCGCGAGTTCGGCACCGGCCAGCAATTCCGGCAATGCGGCGACGATCCACTGGCAACGACGGATCTCGTCGGCGACGAACACGTTCGGCTTCGCGATCTCATCCTCTGAGCGTGCCGGGGCCGAGTCGGCTGTCCAGCGCAGTAGCCGATCATGCGCGTCGCCGACCACACCCGAGGGCACGTCCGGCCCCGCCGGAATTCGTCCGACGCCGCGCAGTGACCATCTCAGCACCCGCGAACCCGCGACTCGACGCACCCAGCGGCGCCGCCGTGCCTCGCCCGAACGAGACAGATCACCGACCAGCATCTCGTCGCGCACCCGCCGCGCGGTCGTCGCCGCATCCGGCCATCCGGCCACTGTCAGCAGCGTCGATGCCGAGTCCAGCGCCCGGGCCGCTCGCCACCGCCCGCGTTCACCCGCGTCGGCCGGGGCCGCGCGCAACCAGGGCGCCAACCAGAACGGCGCGGTGTCCGAAGGAGATGACAGCACGGTCGCTTTCGCATTGCCGACGACATCCCCCTGCCACTGGGTATCGATGACCAGACCGGCAGGCCACCATGCGAGTATCGGACCCAAAGGCACCGTCAGCACGTCCAGTTTCAGGCCGTCCCGATCATCGGCCCGATCGGCCATCGCCAACCCGCCCGGCGTCATCGTGCCCATATCGTGCTCGTGTCCCCCATGACCCGCGCCGCCCGAAGTGTGTTGCATGGGCTCGTGCGCATGTTCGTGTGCAGCGGGGTGCTGCTCGGACGCCGGCGGATGCTCGTGTTCGGCAGTCTCGTGCTGGTCGGCGTCGGTATCGGTGCCCGCGTGCAGTCGGGAAACCGCCGCATCGAGTTCTGCTGCGGCGGCTTCGGGTGCGGTGATCCGAGCGCGAGCTCTCGGCATGGACATGCTCTCGAAGACCCGGTCGGCCGAAGAGCCGAACTCGTGCTCCGCGGCGCCCGCGATGACCAGCAGATCGGCCGCGGCCGGACTGTCGACCTGGCGCCAGCCGTGCTCACGGATCTCACGTTCGACAGCCACTCGTGCGGCGGTGCCGCCCGGGGCGGTGACGACGAAGGGCACAACGGCGACTCGTCCCCGCAGCCAGGTACTCAGACCCATCGCAGCGCACCCTCTCGCCAGGCATACAGGACCGCGATCATCAGAACGGCGAGGAATCCGAACATCTCGGCGACCGCCATGACCCCGAGATCGGCGACCACGACCGACCACGGGTACATGAACACCATCTCCATATCGAATGCCAGGAAGATCATCGTGATCGTGTACCAGCGGACGTGATAGCGAGATACCGCGTGCTCGGTGGCGGCCGCGCCGGACAGGAACGGTCCGGTATCGACCGCGACCGGTCCCGACCGTCCAGCCCGGGCTGCCGCGTACACCACAGCGATCGACGCCGCCGCCACGGCAAGGACCACGAGCAGATTGAGCATCGCCGCACCTCCTGATCACCCGCGAGGGACAGTACTATTTTCGGTACGTGATCGGCGGGCCCGACACGGTCTGTCACGAGGTGGCCGCTCGGTCCGGAGTACATGGACTGCTTATGATCGATGTAGCGGTCATAAGCCCATCGCAGCCGCGAGCCTGGCTGGGTGGGGCGCCGCCGTCGACTCACAGGATTCGAATTTCAGCCGGTGCTGTTTCTCGGCAGCAGCAAGGCCACTCAGTGCCATCCCGAACCTTCCGCTCTCAGCCCAAGGACACCAACGGACACCTTAATCCATTATTCTACTCAATACTGGATTAAGAACTCGGTAGCGCCAGCTGCCCGGTCCATCTCCCTAGAGGAAGAGTCCGTCGTGCCCCACACCCCTACCCACCACAGTTCCGACTCCGATCCAGCCATCTCCGCCCACGTCCAGCGTCGCACTCTCGGAGTTTTGGTTTCGGCTCAGATCCTCAGCGGCGCGGGGTTGGCCGCGGGAATCACCGTGGGTGCACTACTGGCTCAGGACATGCTCCACTCGACGAGTCTGGCCGGGCTCCCGAGCGCCTTGTTCACAGCGGGGTCGGCCCTGGCCGCGGTCGGCGTAGGGCGGTTGTCTCAATCGCATGGTCGTCGGCCTGGGTTGGCGGCAGGATACTTCGCCGGTGCGCTCGGCAGTGTCGGTGTGATCGTCGCTGCGGTGTTGGACAATCCGGGACTGTTGTTCGTTGCGTTGTTCGTCTACGGCGCGGGTACAGCCACCAACTTGCAGGCCCGGTACGCCGGAGCGGATCTGGCCACTGTTTCGCACCGGGGCCGGGCGGTATCGACGGTGCTGGTCGCGACCACGCTGGGTGGTGTCGTCGGCCCCAATCTCGCCGCGCCGACCGGTGAGCTCGCTGAGGTGTTCGGCATCCCGTACTTGGCAGGTCCATTTCTGCTCGCCGCGTTGGCCTACGGGTTGGCTGCGGTGGTGCTGGCGATCTGGCTGCGGCCCGATCCCCTGCTGCTGGCCCGCCACCTGGCCGCCGAAGTCCAAGAACCCATCCAATCGTCCTCGGCGCTCGAGACTGCACCCGTCGTGGACGCTGGGCGTGGAATCGCGGTGGGCGGGTTCGTGATGGCCCTGACGCAGTTGGTGATGGTGGCGATCATGACGATGACGCCGGTGCACATGCTCGCCCACGGTCACGGCACAGCGGCCGCGGGCATGGTGATCGCCGTTCACGTCGGTGCGATGTATCTACCCTCGCCACTGACAGGTTGGCTGGTGGACCGTTTCGGTCGGTTGCCGGTCGCGGGCGCTTCCGGGGTCACCTTGCTCGCGGCCGGGTTGCTGGCCGCGCTCGCGCCCTCGGATTCGGTGGTGTTACTGGCGGCGGCGTTGGCCTTGCTGGGGCTGGGCTGGAATCTGGGGTTGGTTGCCGGTACCGCGATCATCACCGATACGGTGCCGTTGGCCACTCGGGCCAAAACCCAGGGAACAGTGGATGTTTCCATCGCTGTCGCCGGTGCGACCGGTGGCATGGGGTCGGGGTTGATGGTCGCGGCGACGAGTTATCCGATCCTCGCACTCGCCGGTGGGGTGCTCGCACTGGCCGTGGTGCCCGCCGCCGCGCTGGCCGGACGCCACGGGTCGAAACTGTGACTCTGCGGTCTTGGCGAACAGACGATGCCACCGAGGACGGCGCCGACGACGTAGCCGAGGTCGCACCAAACGCGATGCCGCGACACGCGCCCACTGTCCCGCAGGCGGGTACGCTATTCCACAGATGATTGGAGGAGTGGTGAGGGAAGACCGACCTGCCGCGAAGTCGGCCCTGTATGAGGCATTCGCTGCCAGCGGCAAAGCTCTCGCCAGCGGCAAGCGTCTCGAGTTGCTCGATCTACTCGCCCAGGGTGAGCGGACCGTCGAATCGCTCGCTACTGCCGCCGGACTGAACCTCACGACCGCCTCGGCGCACTTGCAGACGCTCAAGCAGGCCGGTTTCGTCGCGACCCGACGCGAGGGCGTGCGGATCCACTACCGCCTCGCCGGTGACGACGTGGCACAGCTGTTCGCCTTGCTGCGCAAGGTCGCCGAAGCCCACCAGCCCGCCGTGGCGCCGGCGCGCGACTCGTACCTGGGCGCCGCCGACGGGCCGGAGATGACCCGCGAGGAACTGCTGGCCCGTGCCGAATCCGGGGAAATATTGGTCCTGGATGTGCGCCCGGCACCGGAGTACCAGGCCGCCCATATACCCGCTGCGGTCAACATCCCCGTCGACCAGCTCGTCGACCGGATCGCCGAGCTCCCCGCCGAGAGCGAGATCGTCGTCTACTGCCGTGGCGAGTACTGCGTGCTGGCCTACGACGCCGTTCGGCTGCTCACCGACCACGGCCGTCGCGCGATCCGCCTCCACGACGGCATGCTCGAATGGCGCCTGGCCGAACTACCCTTCGCCGCGGCGCCTGCCTGATATCCGACGAGCAACCGGCAGACCCGCTGAGCTTGCCGATCGTCCGCGTCAGCGGCCGCACCGAGAACACCGCAGCATCGAGTCCGGTTTCCGAGCCCAGCGGGGTGCGGGGCGGTTCATGACGGCCGGCGATCGGACACGGTCGCGGCACCGAGCACGTGCTCAGCCGCCGGGAACGGAAACCGGTGACGGGATCACCACGGAGCACTCACCCAACGCGCCCTCGCCGATCTCCTCGACGTCACTCCCCGCAGTGTCACCGGCCTGCTCGACCGACTCGCCACCGATGGCTACGTCGAACGACGACCGCACCCGAGCGACCGCCGCGCCACGCTGGTGACCCCTCACCGAACAGGGCGCGACCTTCACCGAGACCCTGAGAACAGAACGCGACGAGATGGCCGCGGCACTTCTCGGCGGACTCCTCACGCGGTCGGACGAAGTACCGATTACTTTCGCGCTGCGATCGCCTCCGTATTGGTAGGAGGTGGTCACCATGGCCGAACCGTTCTTTGTCCGGGACCGAGCCCGCGCGATCACGCCACCTGTGCGGGGAAACGGTGAGCTGGGTACACGAGCTCATCGGTCACGGACTTCACGCGCTGACGTGAACAAACAAGAAAAAGAGAAGCAGATGTTGCTGGAGAAAAAGAACGTGGTCGTCTACGGCGCGGGTGGAGCGGTCGGTAGGGCAGTCGCCCGTGGATTTGCCGACGAAGGTGCTCGGGTCTTCCTGACTGGGCGAAATCGCGACAATGTCGAGGCCGTCGCAAAGGAAATCGCCGACGCGGGCGGAACCGCCGAAAGAGCCGTGGTCGACGCCTTGGACGAGAAATCCGTCACCGAACACCTCGGCGCCCTCATCGCCGACGCCGGTCGTATCGACGTGTCGTTCAACGCGATCGGAATCTCCCCGCGGGGGCTGCAAGGAATCCCGTTCACCGATCTGCCGGTCGACAACTTCATGCGACCGATCACGACATACGCGCGAGCTCACTTCGTTACCGCGAAATCGGCTGCACGGCACATGATTCCCCAACGATCTGGCGTGATCCTGATGCACACACCCGAACCCGCCCGCGTGAGTCTGCCGCTGGTGGGGGGCATGAGCGTGGGTTGGGCGGCGATGGAGGCCCTCAACCGCGCGTTGTCGGCCGAATGGGCACAGCACGGTGTCCGCTCGATCTGCCTGCGCACGACAGGTCTGGTCGAAACACCGACCGTCGAGGTCGTTTATGGGCTGCACTCCGCCGCGATGGGCATCCCCCGAGACCAATTCACCGCCATGGTCACCTCGATGACACACCGCAAACGCCCCACCGCACTGGCCGAACTCGTCTCGGTCGCGGTATTCCTCGCCTCCGACCAAGCCTCCGCGATGACCGGAACCGTTGCCAACCTGACCGGCGGAATCATCGTCGACTGATCACAACAGCTCCCGGCTGCCACTCCCCTCGTGGCCTGGGCACCACCCTCGATTCAAGGAGCAAGCCGATGAACGATCTACTCGCGACCGCGGTCGCCGCGCACGGCGGTCTGGACCGGTGGAACCGGATCAAGACGATCAACGTCAATGCCGCCATCAGCGGGGCCTTCTGGCAGATCAAGGGAAAGGCGGACGCCATGAGCGACGTTCGCCTCGAGGTGGACACCACACGGCAACAGTTGACGATGGACTACGTCAGTCAAGATCGACGCTCACTGTTCCAGCCGGACCGGGTGGTTCTGCAGAAATCCGACGGCACAGTTGTCGACGCACGCGACAACCCGGAGCGGTCGTTCGCCGGTCACGAGTTCCACACACCGTGGGACGATTTGCATCTCGCGTACTTCACCGGGGAAGCCCTGTGGACGTATTTGAACACGCCGTTCCTGTTGACCTGGCCGGGGTTCGTCTGCGAGGAGATCGCGCCCGTCGAGGCCGACGGTGAAACTTGGCGGCGGTTGCGCGTGAGCTTTCCCGACCACATCAAAAGCCACACCCGCGAGCAGGTGTTCTGCTTCGGTCCGGACGGGCTGCTGCGCCGCCACGACTTCACCATCGACATCGTCGACCCGACCACCGAATCACACCTGTATGCCGCTGACTACCACGACGTCGACGGCATCATCATCCCAGCTACCAGACGGGCCTACGCCCCGATGGGCGATGACCGGATCGTCCTGGTCGCCATCGACATGGCCGACATCACCATTCGCTGATCCGAAACTCCTCCCGTACAAGGACCTCACCATGAACAGCACCCACCCGGTCAAGGCGGTCACCGCTGCGGAATGGGAAACCGCGCGCTTACAGCTGTTGACTAAGGAGCAAGAACTGACTCGCGCCCGAGACGCGGTGGCCGCCGACCGGAGGCGAAGGCCGTGGTTGAGGATCGACCAGGACTACATCTTCGACGGGCCCGACGGAACAGCCCACCTGCCCGATCTGTTCGGGGGCCGTCGCCAGTTGCTGCTCTACCGTGCCTTTTTCGAGCCCGGCGTGTCCGGCTGGCCCGACCACGCATGTGTCGGCTGCTCGCTGATGGCCGACCAGGTCGCCCATCTGGCCCATCTCAATGCCCGCGACACCACCCTGGCGTTCGCCTCACGCGCGCCCCAACCCGATATCGAGCGGGTGCAGGCGCGGATGGGCTGGTCCATACCGTGGTACACGATCACCGATAGCTTCGACACCGACTTCGGTGTGGCCGATTGGTACGGCACCAACGCCTTCATTCGCGCCGGCGACAGCGTCTACCGCACCTACTTCGTCAACGACCGCGAGCACGAGCCGATGGGTGCGACGTTGAGTTCCCTCGACTTCACCGCACTCGGACGCCAGGAAGACTCGGAAGACTCGCCGACCGGCTACCCCCAGGCGCCGCGATTCTCGTGGCTCGACCGACACGACGAATACGGCCCCACCGAGACATCAGCTACCGGATCGGCGGATCATGCACACTGTGACTGAGACCGAGTCCAGCGACGAGGATTTCGGGCGGTTGAGCGAACCGTTCCGGCGCGAGCTGCTGGCCTACTGCTATCGCATGCTCGGCTCGGCCCATGAGGCCGAAGAAGTGGTTCAGGAGGTCTATCTCGACGCCTGGCGGGCATACGGCGGGTTCGAGGGCCGGTCGTCGTTGCGGACCTGGCTCTACCGCATCGCGACCCGGGCGTGTTTCAAAGCGCTGGAGAAGAACAGACGCAGGCCGCTGCCGGCCGATCTCAGCGCTCCCGAGACGAACCTGGACACCAGGCTGGTCAAGCGATCCAGGGAGACACCATGGCTGCAGCCCATACCCGACTTCCTGTTCACGGCCGCACCGACCGACCCGGCAACCGTGGTGGTGCAACGACAGACCATGCGACTGGCGCTGATCGGGGCACTCCAACAATTACCACCGCGACAACGCGTGGTGCTGATTCTTCGTGACGTGCTGCAGTGGCGGACCACCGAAGTCGCGGAACTGCTGGAGATGACGACTGCGGCCGTCAACAGCGCGCTACAGCGGGCGCGGGATCAGGTTCCGCTCAGCGAGGACGGCGTGACCGAACCCGCCGAACCACGGCAGCGAGCCCTGCTCGACCGATATGTCACCGCCTTCGAAACCGCCGACGTCGATCAACTCGTCGCTGTGTTGACCGAGGACGCGAGATGGGAAATGCCGCCGATCACCACGTGGTTCGAGGGCCGTGAGACCATCCTCGCCTTCCTCACCGCACAGATGCGGATGATCGGGCCTGCCGAACTCCGCGCCACCTCCGCCAATGGGCAACCCGCCTTCGCGGTGTACGCCCGCGACCACGACGGTGTACCCCGTCCGCACGCCCTGCACGTACTGACGATCAACGCCGACGGCGTCAGCAGGATCGTCGCATTCCACGGAACCGAACTGTTTCCGCTGTTCGGGCTCTGACCGGGCAACGGCATGTCCGAACCGACGAACATCGACCGTCACGATGCCACGCTGCACGCAGAGTTGCGGCTGTTCTGCCACCTCATGCTCGGATCGGCCGATGCCACCGACCGCGCAATGCGGTCGATCTACCGTCGCGCACTCGACAGCCACGACGAGTATGAGAACCGGCCGTCCGAACGCATTCGACTGTTCCGTATCGCAGCCGAACTCTGCAGGGCGACACAGGGGCAGGAGAGTTCAGAGGCGTAATCGACACCGTCGGTGTTCTCGGGAAAGCAGGTGAGAATTGGGTCAGCTGTCCGGCGGACGAGTAGCGTCGAAGTCCGGTACAAATTCTGGACTGGGGTACACATGGCACGCGGAATCGAATACTGCCCGGTGGCGGCGGGAGTCGAGGTGGTCGGCGACCGGTGGACGCTACTCCTGGTCCGCGAACTCTTGCTCGGCTCGTACCGGTTCAACGACATCCATCGCGGCCTGCCGGGAATCAGCCGGACCTTGCTGTCGGCACGGCTACGCCGGCTGCAACTGCACGGCGTGGTGATCCGAGTACTCGATGATCAGGACCGTCCCGAGTATCGGCTGACCCCCGCCGGTGCCGCCCTGCAGGATCTGGTGTGGCAACTCGGTGATTGGGCCCGCCGGTGGACGTTCGGTGACCCCGAGGACGAGCAACTCGATGCCGGCTCAGCACTGTGGCGCCTACGGCAGTTCGTCTGCCGCGACCACCTGCCCGCGCGCCGGGTGACGATCGAGTTCATTGTGCACAGTACGACCGAAGAACGCGGGTGGCTCGTGCTCACCCCGGAGGAGGTCAGCGCGTGCAGGCAACATCCCGGATACGACACCGATCTCTGGGTCACCGGTGATCTGCGGGAGCTGCACCGGCTGGTCGCCGGAACATCGACCATCGAAATCGCCACCGGCTCCGATCGACTCCGGCTCGCCGGAGAACCCGAACTGGTCACCGGTTTTCCCCGATGGTTCTCCTGGCGTAACCCGATGAACTCGCAGCAGCCGACGCGGATCACTGAAGGTGAGATCGACCAGTCTCACCGATCATTCGCCGATACGAACATCTCCCGATGCCGGCCGACGTCCGGATCCACCGATGCGTGACATCACAGATGGCACTACGGTCGGGCAGGACCCCGGATAGCTACGCATATCCGCAGCGTGTGGTCGGTTCGCACCCTCGAAACATCCCCCCGGACTTGTTCGCAACAATCCAGAACTCTCGATGCTGTCGGGGCTTTATGCTTTCCCTGGCCCGATGATCGATTACCGCAGGGGAACTGTTGCGGGACAGCGGGTTTCGTAGCTCGTCCGATCTGACAAATGCGCAGACAAGGGGATTCACCATGGACTTTCCCGAGGGCAGCTTCTTCATCAGGAACGTAGCCAGCGATCTGATGCTCGACGTCAAGGGCGCCAGCACACAGCCGGGAGCTGGGATCGTGCTCGAGGACCGCAATACCAGCGGTACGGCCAACTCTCAACTATGGAAGTACGACAACGGGTTCATCGTCAACGTCAACAGCGGACTCGTCCTGGAAGTGCCGGGCTTCGAAGGCGGCGGAAACATCCGGCCCGGATCCGCACTGGCCCAGGCCGACAAGCGGGAGCAGCCCGACAGCCTCAACCAGCTCTGGGCTTACAACTACGAGCACTTGATGCCTTACGACCCGAAGGTCTGCGTTCAAGGTCAGGGCGGGGAGACGTCGGCCGGCACCGAGGTCGTCGCTGATCACCTGATCATGCACGAGCTCACACAGCAGTGGATGCTGGATCCGCAATAGTCACGCCGCGGCATGAGTATTGCCGCTGATCACGATGCCCGGCAGCCGATCGCTGCCGGGCATCGGCGCAGTGCCCGGCCGGTACGGCGCTGGTCACGCCGGGAGAGCGGGGCGATACGGCCTCCACGAGCTCACTAGGCTGCCGACCATGAGTCCTCTCTGGCGCGGGGCAACCCGGATCTTTCTGCGCAGCGGCGTGGTTTTCGGCATTGTCATGGCGCTCTACCTGGGATTGATCTTCGGCTCCGTGCGAGGTGGGGTGATCGCCGGAGTGATCGGCGGGCTGCTGTTCGGTGCGATCATCACCGGGTTTTCGATTGTGCGGGCTCGCAGCGATGGCACCGTCCACGACCTCGGAGCCGATATGCACCAGCAGGTTTCCCTCGAGGTGGGGCGGCCCGCCGGAGAGGCGTTCGCGGCGGCCGAACGGGTACTGGCCGAGGTACCGGCGACCATCACACAGCGCGATCCCGCCGCTGGGGTACTCACCGCGCGCACGAAGGTGTCCTGGATGAGCTGGGGCGAGAACCTGCACGTCGTGGTGGCCGAACGGCCCGAGGGCAGCATGGTGGAGGTCTCCAGCCGTCCGCGCCTTCGGATCACGACCGTCGACTACGGCCGCAATCTCCAGAATGTGCGATCGATCGTGCGGGCGCTGACCGTGCCGGCGTAGCCCTCGCCGGTGCGATGCTCGCCGTCATCGCCCACTGGCTCGAAGAACTGCCACAGACACCGGCATCCGAAGTCGCGCACTGGCATATGGGCGATCATCACCAGACCGGATGGCGAGAGCACCCACTCGACGAGCGATGAGACGCAAAACGGGCCGTGCAGACGCGTAGTGCCCGGCTGTTGGCACGGCGCCTGGTGGTGAACGCCGAGCTCGCCCATCGCCCGGCCGCGACGCCGACAACGGTAAGTTACTATCGATTCCAGCGCTGCTGCGCGCTCCCCTGCACACGCCGGCACCCTCCCGAGTCAGCGGTCGCCACCCCTGCCGGGATCACCCTGGTATGGCGCAACGCACCCGGTAGGCCCGATCTCGACAGCCGATCGGCGGCGCCACACCGATTCGGCCAAAGCGCGAACAACTACGCCAACCGCTTGCTAAGTTAATATCCATTCTGCCCCACAGCGCTTGGGCTTCGACAGCTCTCCGCGCGTAGGGGTGACCTCGTACTCGATGGGGAGTGACGTCATGGATGGACTCAACAGACGTAACGCGTTGAAAGCCGGTGGTATCGCGGGCGCCCTGGGCGCCTTCGCGATCATCGGGCCCGCGCGAGCGCAACCGTGGACCTGGTCACCGCACGGCTCGGTCGCCGGATCCGGGTCCGGTGCCGACCCGATGACCGTGTGGGATCCCGAGGCCGACGAACTGGTCGCCGGGCTGATCGAGCGCGGCGAAGTACCCCGGGTCAACGAGTTGCTGCGGACATGGACCCGCAACGGTCAAGCCCTGCCGGACGGGTTGCCTTCCGGCCTGCGGGATTTCATGGAGTACGCCCGACGGCTGCCACAGTGGACCGATCATGCCAAGTTGCACACCGCCATCGAGTTCAACAAGAAGCGCGGGCTGTATCTCGGCGTCCTCTACGGGTTCGCCAGCGGGATGATGAGCACTGTCATCCCGAAGGAAGCCAAGGCGGTGTACTACTCCAAAGGCGGCCACGACCTCAAGGACCGCATTTCCAAGACCGCCAAACTCGGCTACGACATCGGTAGCGCCGGTGCCTATACCGACGACGGGGAAATGATCGTAACCTGCGTCAAAACTCGGCTCGTCCACGCAGCGGTGCGACATCTGTTGCCGCAATCGCCGCACTGGGTACATTCGGCCGAGGAAAGCATTCCGATCAGCCAGAACGACATCATGGTCACCTGGCACAGCCTGCCCACAACCGTCATGAAGCACCTCACCGCATGGCAGGTGCCGATTCCGGCCCACGAATCAGCAGCATTCCTGCATTCCTGGCAGGTCGCCGCGCACCTGCTCGGCGTTCGCGACGAATACATCCCCAACTCGTGGCCGCAAGCCAATTCCCAAGCGGCACAGGTTCTCGACCCGATCATCGCACCGACACCCGAAGGAGCGAAACTCGCCGACCGGCTCCTCGGCCTCGGCGCCAACATCGACTTCGCCATCCTGAGCAAACCGGTCCTCGGATCGTTCACCCGCTTCCTGCTCGGTGACAAGATCGCAGACGGACTCGCCATCCCACGAGAGCCGGTGTGGGATCCACTGCTCCGACTCAGCTGGGGACCGTTCATCGCCGTCCGTGAGGGCTTGCTCAGCGCGGCACCGATCGCGGCCGAGCCCTACTGGCTCCTCGACGAATTCCTTCGCAAAGCTGCGCTGATCTACCTGTCCGACCTGCGCATGCCCATCAGCATCGAACTGCCGACGATGAACCGCGACATGAGCCGACCACCGCGCTGAACCATGCGAAACCAGCTGGTGACACCGCTGATTCGCACGGCTCATCACCGGGCAAGGCCGACAACGAAGGACCAAGATGCGTAACACTCTGAATTTCACCGCAGCCACGCTTGCCGCAACGGCGCTTGTCGGCGCCGCACCCGCGATCGCGCAACCCGGATCCGAGCCGACGACCGCGCCGATCGCCACCGAATCCGCAACCGGCTCGTCGGCAGCGGACTCCGCTTCGGCAGGGGCCCAGTCGGCTGTCCACTTCATCGAACAGGGGGACGTCATCGGTCTACTCGTGGTCGTGGGCCTCACCCCACTGCACATGCTGACCAGCGGCATCTGCGACCTGGCCACGATGTCGGCCCTTCCGGACCCCTGCTTGCCGACTCGCTACCAGGCAGCCAGTTAGCGACAGACTGGACAGGCGAAAACAGGTCGGTCCGGCTACCGTCCTCCGGTAGCCGGACCGACTGCGCAAACCGAAACCGCTAGAGGCAGCCACCTGCTTCGAGATCAGCTGCTGCCGTCGCTGACAATTCGATGGTCTCGCCGAAACCTTCATGCAATTCCGCTAGCGTTTCGCCACTCGCATCGGCGGCCAGAGCGCACCCGATGAGGTCTTCGCTCACTTCGACGGAAGCGGCCTGCGCCATTCCCGCTCCGAAAACCGACACAGCGGCAAAGGCAAGTGCTAACGCGCTTGTCTTGACGAATCGCATGGAATGCTCCTCAAATTCGTAGTCGTGTACTAACTCGCGGAGACCTGCGTACTTGCAGCACAAACTTTAACACGGCACCGAATGCCGTCAACTCCACTTGTCATGAATTCTCGACTGCACAGGCATAACGAAATGGACAATAGAATCCTGCCGTCGGCGCGACACCATTTATGTCGCGAAAACCGACCCCGTGACCGAAACTCAGCCGAACAACTCACCACTCGACAGGGATCGCCGCCGGCATGATCGCCATCCGGTGAGGATGCCAGGGCACTTCCGCTACCGGCACCGTCAGCCCGATCCCGGGCAGGTGGTCGAGCAGGGCCCGAAACGCCGTGGCGGACTGACGGCGGACCAGATGCGCACCGGGACAATGGTGGCGGCCGTGGCCGAAGCGCAGGTGCGGGTTGGGAGAACGGGCCGGGTCGAATCTATCGGGATCGGTGAACGCGGCCGGGTCGAAGTTCACCGCGTCCAGCGACACCAAGACCAGGTCGCCCTTCGACACGATTACCGAACCCAGCGCCGAGTCCCGGGTGACGAATCGCGGGATCGCATTGCCCAGGACCACGCTGCATCGCAGCAACTCCTCCACGCACTGGGGCATCGTCTCCGGCCGGTCCCGAACCGCATCGACAACCTCGGGCCGTCGCAGGAGGTTGAGTGCCGCTACGCCGAGGAAACTCGCGAAATCCTCGTACCCGCTGACGAACAGGACTGCGACGATGTTGGACAACTGGCGATCCGCCAGCCCGTGCTGCTGGGCATTGAGATCAGCCAGGCGATCCGCCAGACCACGCGGGCGACCCGCGTGGCGAGCGGCCATGTGTTCCTGCATATAGGTACGGATCTCCTCCCAGTTGCGGGCGAGATCGTCCTCGGAATACGTCACCATCGTCAGGTCGACATCGGCTCGCGTGGTCAGCCACCGGTGGTCCTCGAAGGGCAGCCCGAGCAGTCGGCACAGGCACTGCGCCGCGACCCACTCCGCGAAGTGGCGTTGCAGATCGCCGGGTGCGCCGTCGCCGGTCATGGCATCCAAACCCGCCCTGGTGATCTCGGCTACCCAGTCGGTCGGCAGGTCGGGCTGGTCGCGCCCCAGTGCCCGCAAGACCTCTGCGCGCAGCCCGGCCCGCTGGAGGTGGTGCATGGCATCGAGCAGCTCGGCTGCCAGGATCGGGGCATCCTGCGCCGGGCTGTCGGCCTCGGCGAGCACGGAGCGGGCGAAGGCCCGGTCGCGCAACACGTGCTTGGTCAGTTCGTAGCTGGTGACCAGCCACGCCTCGCCGCCGGAGTTGGTACCGACCCTGGCCACTGGACAGCGGCTCTGCAGGTCTGTGAGTTCAGGGGCGAGACGGTCGCCCTTGGTACTGAACGGATAGTGGAAGTCGGTGCTCTGCGGCGGGCGTTCTCGGTCGGGTGCGGTCACGACGTGCGGACCTCTCTTTCCTGAAGTCGTCGGCGGTTGATCGATCACCAGCGCACGGGCAGCCGCGCGGGGGCGCGCAGCGGGGTCGATTCGTCCCAGACGATCGCATCGCCCGGCACCGTGAGCTCGATGCCGGGCAGCCGCTCGAGCAGCACCTGGATCGTGGTGGCGAGCTGGAGCCTCGTCAGGTGCCCGCCGATGCACATGTGCGGGCCGTGTCCGAACGCGACATGCGCGTTGGGCGAGCGGGTCAGGTCGAGACGGTCGGGCTCGGTGAACGCCCCGGGATCGCGATTGGCCGACGCCGGCACGGGGACGACCGCGTCACCGGCCCGGATGTGCTGGTCGTGCAGGGTGAAGTCTTCCTTCGCGACGAGGATGTTGATCGCGTTCATCAGCGGGACGTACCGCAGCAACTCCTCCACCGCTGGACCGATTTCGGACGGTTTCTCGCGCAGTCGCCGCAGTTCGTCGGGGTGGGTGAGCAAAGCGAGCAGGGCGTTGCCGGTGTGCTGCGTATTGGTCTTGTAGCCGGCCATGAGCATCGTGACGATGAAGCTGACGACGTCGTCGCGGGTCAAATCGCTTTCGGGACAACGGCTTTCAGTTAGGAGTAGCCCGACGTAGTCCTCGGCCGCCTGATCCTTGCCCGCGACCAGCGCAGACGCGTAGTCCTGCAGTGCGTTCAGTGCGTCCAGCACCTGTGTCTTCGTCAGTCCGGCCGCTCCGAGGAGGGCGAGGGTGTGCGGTAGGTAGGTGTCGCGGTCCTCGTACGGCAGTCCGGTGGTCTCGCACAGCACCCGCAGTGGCAGCGGCTCGACGTAGGAAGCGACGAGATCGGCAGTGCCGTCCGCGGCGCCGGCCACCATCGTATCGATCAGTTCCTCCGCCATGGCACGGATCCGCGGCACCATGAACACGAGCCGCCGCCGACCGAACAAAGGCGCGACCGTACGCCGCACCCGCGCGTGATGCTCCCCGGTCATCTCCAGAAACGTCGGTGGGCACGGCGGCGGCGCGTCGTCCCCGTCGCTGCGCGGCCAGGCCGACAGCAGCGGCCGTTCCAGCCGCGGATCGCTGAACGCGGCACGGACGTCGGCATAGCGGCTGATCAGCCAGGCCATCTCGCCGTTGGGCAATTGTGCTCGGAGAACAGGCTTTTCGTCGCGCAGCCGGGCGTAGGCGCACGGCGGTCCAGCGGTTCCAGGGGTGACTGCCGGAACTTCGACGACGCCGTTCAGGTCGCTCATGTGTTGGTCACCGAGAGCTCGGCGGGTCGGGAGAGGTAGCCGCAAGCGAGAAGGTATTCCAGGTAGCGGTCGATCAGGGCCGCATCGACCGGTGGGCATCGCAATCCGCTGCCGGACAGTGCCACCTCGGTATTGGTCCGTCCCAGCCTGGGGAACGTGTCCGCGAGGTACATCTCCTTGACCGACATATCCGCGGTGTGGCTGCGGTCGACGCACAGGGACACGAACGGGGCTGTCGCGCATGCCGGGTGCTCGGCGACATGGCGCACCAGCTCGCCGACCCACTGCGCGTACGGCAGTGTCCGCAGCACGAAACCGGCCGCGCGCATTCGGTCGAGGACGTCGGACAGCATGGCCGGGCGGGGGTTGGTGAGGTGATGGACGCGGCCCTGCGCCGGCCGATGGGTGGCGATGTAGACGATGGACTCGGCGAGGTGGTCCACGGGCACGAAGTCCATGGGCAGTGGTATGTCGGGGGCGAGCCCGGTCTCGGCGATCGTCTTGACCAGCGAGCAGATCGCCGTCTCGGTATTGCACACGCCGCGCGTCCGGTCGCCCGTCACCTCGTACGGCCGGTACACGGTGACCGGCAGACCTTGTTCCGACGCGTGCCGCAGCACGCCCTCGGCGACCCATTTGCTCTCCGCGTAGCCCATGGTGAGCCCGTCCGCGTGCGCCAGCGGCAGATCCTCGGCCACTTCGCCGACCCCGGCCGTGCCGAAACCGGCGACGACGGCAATCGTCGAGATGAAATGCACCGGCACCCGACGCGGCGCCGCGATCCGGACGATCTCTCGGGTACCCTCCACATTCGCCGCGCGCAACTGCTCATAGGGATAGAGAAAGTTGACGTGGGCGCCGTTGTGCACCACCAGATCCAAGGTACGAGCCAACTCCTCCGCGTGTGCCCGTGACAGGCCCAGCCGTGGCTCGGTCAGGTCGCCGGGGAAGCACTTCACCCGGTGCCACGCATCCTCGTCCGGGCACAGCCCGAAGCGCGCCAGTGCCGTGCGCACCCGCTGCTCGGCGCGCGACCGGCTCGCCGCTCGCACCGGACAGTGGATGCGCGCCGCCGTCGAGCGCAAGAGCCGGTCCAGGAGAAAGGCGCCAACGAATCCTGAGGCGCCCGTGAGCAGTACCTGCCGCGGTGCGAGCGGGCGCGGTGGCGGCTTCTGCGCCGTCGGTAGCTCGAAGCCGAGCTCGGTCTCCTTCTCGAAGTCGACGACCTGTTCCGCCGTCTGCGGCGCGCCTGCGCACGCCCGGTCCACGGCAGTCACGAAGTTCGCCAGGGTGGGTGCGTTCAGCAGCGCTCTGATCAAGCCGGAGCCATGGGCGGCGTCGAGGTCGAGAACAGCGAGGGTGCGGGTGACAGCCTCGGAGACGAGCAGGGAGTCACCACCGAGGAGGAAGAAGTCGTCCGACGGCGCGGGGCGCACGCGCAGCACCTGCTGCCACACCTGGGTGAGGATGCCGAGCAGTCCGTCGACAGAGGTCGGCTCCACGGTCTGCGCCTCGGTGGCGGCCGCGGGCAGTCGGGCGCGGTTCACCTTGCCGCCGCTGGTCACCGGGAGATGATCCAGCGGCACCAACACCGGGACGGCCTGTGGTGGCAGCCACTGCGCGCAATGAGCTCGCAGTTCCGGCAACGGTAGCGGGCGGCCCGGCCGCGTGGCGGTGACGTAGGCGGTCAATGCGCCGTCCGCGGCCTCCACCACGGCTTCGCCGATCGCCGGGTGCGCCCGCAACCGGGTCTCCACCTCGTCGAGTTCGATGCGCGCGCCGCGCACCTTCACCTGGCGATCCAGTCGGCCGCGGAACTCCAGCAGACCGTCGATCCATACCGCCCGATCGCCGGTCCGGTACAGCAATTCGTCCGGTTGCACGGCGGGCAGTCGCACGAACCGCTCGGCGGTCAGCGCGGGGTCGCCGAGGTAGCCCAGGGCCAGCCCGTCCCCGCCGACGTAGAGCTCGCCCTCTTCACCAGGCGCGGCGACCGAACCGTCGGCCCGGACTACGTGGCAGGTGGACTCGCCGAAGGGACGCCCGAGAGGAACGTGCGTAGCCTCGGCAGGCAGGGGGCTCAGCACGTGGGCAGTGGAGACCACCGAATTCTCCGTCGGACCGTAGAAGTTGACGACTGTGGTGTCGGGGCAGGCCGCCAGGACCGCGTTGGCCAAGGGCGGATCCATCGCCTCACCGCCGGCCGAGACGAACCGCAGCCCGGCCAGCGTTTCCGGGCGAGTGCGGGCGATGAGGTGGAACACGCTCGTCGTCAGGTACGCCATAGTCACGTGGCGCGTGCGCAACAACGCCGCCAGGGCGGTGGGCGAGAGCAGTTCCTCGCGGTCCGCGACAACCAGGCACGCGCCGGTGAGCAACGCGCCCCAGATCTCGATCGTCGAGGCGTCGGAGGACAAACCGTAGGCATGGAGGACCCGATCGCCCGGCCCGGGCGGGGGCAGCCGGTGGTCGGACAGTACGAGCCGAACCACGCCACGGTGTGGAATGGCCACCGGTTTGGGTCGACCGCTCGTGCCCGAGGTGAACACGACGTAGGCGCAGTCGCCGGCGGCAGCGGGGTCGCGCTGTGGGACTGGGAGCTCGCAGTCCGTCGCGTCGTCGGTGAGCCCGACGCGCACGCGCAATCCACGCACGCGGCAGGTGCTACCGGGAAGGGTGACGGCGGCCCGCAGACCGGCGTCCTCGGCCATGGCCCGCAAGCGGGCCGGTGGCAGGTCCTCATCGAGTGGCACGTACGCGCAGCCCGCCTCGAGGATGCCCAGCAGCGCAACCAGCGCCTCCAGCGAGCGGCTCCCGCACACGCCGACCAGTTCGCCCGGCACTACGCCACGGGCGAGCAACCGTGCCGCCAACGCCTCGGCTCGGGCGGCGAGCTGCCCGTAGGTCAGGGTGCGGTCGCCGTGGCGGGCTGCCAGTGCGTCCGGCCGGAACGCGGCCTGGGCCAGGAACAGCTCCGGTATGCACGCGGCGCGGGGGTAGCCGGGTGTGGGCGTCCCGGTCGATACCGAGCCCGGGTGTGCCGAACCGCCGATGTAGGTCACCAAGTCGTTCTCCGTCCTACGGCTTGTTGCTCGGTGCATGCGGTGTGTTGTTCAGGCGGTGTGGCGGTCGCTACCCACGTCGGCGCCGACATCGGTCAGTTCGGCGGCGAACTCGGCGAAGTCGGCCGTGCGCCAGCGGTGCGGGCGCATACGGAAGGCGACGTCGTGCTCGAGTTGGTCGATGGTCGCTGCCAGGTAGGCGCGCGCTTCCTCCGTGGGCAGATAGCGCTCGGCCAGCGCTGTTCGCACGGCCGGGTCGATCGGATCCTCGACGGCGATGACCGGCCCTTCGACACTGACGTATCGGTACGGCTGCCGCTCGTCCTGCACGCAGAGGCTGAACCGCCCGGCGGCACGCAGTAACTGGGCCTTGATCGATGCCCGGCCCGTCTCGACGACGATCTCACCGCCGGGTTCATAGCCGTACCAGACCGGTAGGGCCAGGGGTGCACGGACGCCGTCCCTGGTGTCGGAAACAGAGAGAACGCCCACACGGGCTGCGGCGAGGAACCTTTCGCGCTCATTGCGGGACATGGAAGGCAGCATGTGTCGGGGCTCCTGTGGTCGTGGTTTCCGGGCATCATCTGCAATACAGACACCGAGAACGCCGAATCCATGACTCCACACAAATGAAGCGGCGCAAACCCGGCGCACTCGCATCGATACAAATCCTCGGACCGGTGGCGGCATCGCCAACGGTGGAGAAACCGATCAACGACTCATCGAACTGGTCAGGGTGGTCACATACGGGAAACAGCCGAATTGCTTCATGTGCCGACGATTTACCGTACCAGCGTGGCTGTCGATCCGCAGACACGTTCTGACCTGATCCAGTGGCATCTTGATTTCCATTTATGGGCACGATTCGGCCCGAACATGCGGTGGACAGCTTTGCTTGTCAAGCAAATGAACCGTCAAGTTTCTCAGTGTTCTGGAAAATGTGACAGCCGCGCGACGGTGGTGTCATCGGTCCGAGCACGGTCACGGACTCCCTCCCTGCCAGCGGGATGAATCGCCGGTGCCGGGGGCTGCGCGTTGATAGCCTGGCGGCCTTTAGACCCCACCTCCGAGAGGAATCTGTTGAGCACCTATGTCATCACCGGCGCAGCATCCGGTATCGGCGCCGCCACGAAGGCGCGCCTCGAGGCCGACGGCCACCGCGTGATCGGTGTCGACCTACGCGAAGCCGACATCACGGTCGATCTGAGCACCGCCGAGGGCCGGGCCGAGGCGATATCACAGGCCACCGCCCTGCTCGACGGCAGCCTCGACGGCTTCGTCCCCTTCGCCGGTCTCGCCGCCACAACCGGCAGGTCCGCTTCGCAAATGATCGGGGTCAACTACTTCGGCGCCATCGACCTCCTGGAAGGTCTACGGCCGTTGCTCGCTGCCGGCGAGAATCCCTCGGTCGTGTTGGTCAGTTCCAATTCGGCAACCACACAACCGAATTGGCCTGTCGCGCTCGCCGACGCCTGTCTCGATCACGACGAGGCGAGAGCGAACGAGATCGCCGCGTCATTCGGTGAGATCGCAGCCATCCAGACATACCCCGCCACCAAGGCGGCGCTGGCCTACTACGCGCGGACACAGTCGGCGGACTACATCAGAGACGGTATTCGTCTCAACGCGGTCGCACCGGGGCTCATCGACACCCCGATGACACAGGAAGGCCGCAAGGACCCGCTCATCGGCGCGGCCATGGAAGGGTTCCTGGCCACAGTGCCGGCCGGGCGGGGCGGCACCGCGCAGGAAGTCGCCGCGCTGGTCGCGTTCCTGCTCGGACCGGAATCCAGCTATTTCGTCGGGTCGGTGGTGTTCGTCGACGGAGGCGTCGACGCGGCGTTCCGGGGACGCGATTGGCCGTCGGTCTGGGAAGTCACCAACTGAACCGATTCGCAGTGGCGTCGTCACGACATGGTCCGCTGTCGGCACTGCCGGCAGCGGACCATGTCGCGCGCAACGAGGTGGCACGTCAGGCGGCGGAATGGCCATCCCACGACATGAGCTTCCAGCCCTTTGCCGGGGTGCCCTTCACGACCACACGCCCGGTGTTGTGCACCGGATCGTTCTGCAGCTTGCTCATATCAGGATTCGAGACGGACATGAGTGTCCAGAACATGATGGCACCACCATGGGAGAAGATCACCGCGCGCTTGCTGCCGCGGTCCTGGATGTCCTGGATGGATTCGTCCATGCGCTTCTTGAATTCGTGGCCGTTGATCGAGCCGGGGATCCGGGCATCCAGGTTGCCCTGTAGCCACTGGATCGGTGCGGTCAAGTAGCCCGCACGCGCGTCCGCCTCCGGCTCACCCTCATAGATGCCCGCCTCGATCTCGTGCAGTCCCTCTTCGACGATCGTCGAAAGACCGCACAGCTGCGAAGTCGGCTCCGCCGTTTGCTGGGTCCGGACCATCGTCGACGCGTACACGCCATCGAATTTGCAATCACCCAGCAGCTGGGACACCGCAATGGCTTGCACCCGCCCCTTCTCGGTCAGCTCGGGTCCCGGGACAGAAGTATCGATCAGACCCGAACTATTACCGGCCGACTCGCCGTGGCGGACAAAGGTGAGGAACATTTCGCCGGTCTTCGGCGCCGCCACCGCGCCACCCGCGCCGGCTGTCATCAGCGCCACCGCCGCGATGACCGCGGCGATCATCGCGAACAGACGAGACTTCATCAGATTCATAGGGACTCCCTAGTGGATATCGATTGCGTCACACTGGAGCGCCCCAGTGGTCGGAGTCACACTAAGAGCGGTTCGACACACTCCCCGGATACTTTCCCGGTGGACGGGAGCCTTCGGCCACTTTTCTACTCGGCACACCCCTGCGGGCCGGCCGGGCTTTCAGGATCAGTTGCGAGCAGACTGGATGGCCAGCACAACCGCGACGTGGAATCTGCCCGGCGAGGTTGTGGTTCGACGCCTCGACCAAGGAGACCGAAAATGATTCCGCTGACCGTCGATGATGCCGAGCGAGCCGCTCGGGCGTTACGTGAGTCGCTCTCACAGGCTGGGCGAGCTGACTTGACCCACGCCGAATCCCTGGAAACCCTGGCCCATACTGCGGGGCACCGTGACTGGAATACGTACAGTGCCGCACTCGACCAGCCCCGCCCGGCGCTTGCGGTACCTGTCCTGCGCGTCTTCGACTCGGTACTGGCTCGGCAGTTCTACTGCGAGTATCTGGGCTGCGAGGTGATCTTCGAGCATCGGTTCGCTCCGGATCTGCCCCTGTATATGCGAGTAGGCCGTGGAGAGGTCGAGCTGGATCTCAGCGAACATCACGGTGATGGAACCCCGGGCAGTGTGGTGTGGATCGGCGCGGTCGGCCTGCAGGCGTGGCATCGCGAGTTGCGCTCACGCGATCACAAGAGTTCGTTGCGTCCGGGCATCGACCGATCAGCCCCGGGTGGACCCACGATGGAACTCATCGATCCGTTCCAGAACACATTGCGGATTTGCGAGCTGCCGTGATACCCACAGGCGTTCGTCACCGCCGGCGGCAGCCGCAAGCTACTGGTGGTCGACAAGACCGGCGAACCGCTCACCCTCGACGTCCGTGACGTCGAGGGTGAGCGGACCTCGAGCAGCTGAGTGCCGACGTCGTCGGCGGTCATCGAACCCTCGACGAAGATGGCGCTACGGCACTCGACGCTACGCGACAGCCGTCCTCACCTTTCGACATCCGGATGGCGGCACTCGGGCATATCCACAACCATCCGCCGCCGCTCCGCTGCCGGCAACAGGGAAGCGATGATCAACATCCAGATGGGTACCGTCAACGCGGTCACCCGCTCCATGCCTCCCCGGCCGAGGCCGAGACAGATCCCACCCAGGTGAAGGAATGCTGCGGCAAAACCACTACAGCCCAGGGCAATCGAGACAACTCGCACCATTCTCGGCATCGGATGTGCACCCCATCCGTACAACACCAGCGCGATATTGCCGACAACGAAGATGATGATCGCCCCCAAGACATGCATGTTCTCGTCGACGTCGGCCGGGTACACCCCCACCATCACCCAGGCAGCCCCGGTGACGATCAGCGCCGAAAGCGCCACCCGCGACATCAGGTTGCCGTTCAGCACTTTCATGAACAAGACGGCGCCGAGGGCGAGGAGAACGCAGGTCAACACGAAGGAGGCGTTCATTATCGGATGCAGTGGAGAACAGATCCATCGACCACCTTCGGGTGCGTGACGGCACGTGGTCTCGGCAAGATCGCTGATGTTGTTGTCGGCCCAGCTGTATCGCGTATCCCAGGCAGCCCCCACCACGAGTTGTGCCACAAAGAACTGCACCGTGGAGACCAGCCATAGAACGGCTACGGTGATACGCGAGCGCCTCCCTGAATGGCGTTGTTGTTCACTGTATTCCGCGATCCGACCCGTCGGATTCTGAAATTGCATCCAACTGCCTTCCTTACCAAGGCCGGCGCCTGGCCTACTGAACGACGCGGACCCGACGGCTCACGAGTCACTACGCGTCCGGCGCCTTCCCGGATTGCGGCTCAGCAAGCTCGCGCCGACCAAGGCCGCACCGACCAAGACGGCGGACATGCTGAGCCAGGTGGGTGCGCCTCCGTCGGCCACGCGCGCAAGAAGGCCGAAGTCATCCTTGACCAGGCCGCCGATCCCGTTGATCAGCACGATGATTCCAGCAATCTCAATTGCGATGCGCATCTTCGAGGTTCCTTTCGTCCGGCAGCGCCTTCTCGCCAGTCCCAGCATCAGGGTGAGCAGCGAAGCCGATCGCCCGCCCGTGCTGAAACGCGGACCGGCCCAGCGGTACTGGAAGGTCGCCACAAGGACCCCAGTCGTGCTTGCTCACGTCGACATACAGGTTCTGACTCACCAATGTTGCGTTCTTCGGCTGGGTAAGTCGTCAGCCGGACGACTGACCTTGCGGCCAGCCGACCGGGGCAACACGCGTACATCCTTCGATGGATGTCTCAGACCGCCCCGGCCTGGTGCAATGGCACGCCAGAATTGTTTCGTTCGGAAAGAGGATCGACGTAACTGTGAAGCCGTCCCGCCGCACCGCGATCGCCAGTGGATGGCTGGACTCATCGCGCTTCCGGTCACGATGTTCGGGTGCTCGTCGCCCGATGCCACATCGCACATCGAAGAACACGGTACGGCTCCCCCGCCCTTCGAACCATCCGAGCCCATCGAAGTCGCCATCGTGCGCTACGACGGCATGACCGCCCTGGACGCCGCCGGGCCATATGACCTGATGAATTGCGTACCGAATCTGACGAAGCAGTTCGTCGCGATCTCGGCGGATCCGGTGCGCACCGACTCCCGCATCGTGCGTTCCGACAATGTCGTCACCGCGGCCGGTGTGTCGGCGGGGCTGGACGCGACGTTGTGGTTGATCTCGATGCTGCGGGGTGCCGACGCGAGTCTCGGAGACCGAGCCGCGCCGGCACGTTGAGCGGCGGTTCAGGGTGCCGGTCGTGACTTGTCGAGCCAGATCAGGGGCCCGGCCAACACTGCGAGAACGGCTCCGAGCAGGCAAACCGAGGTAAGAGCCATCTCGCGCGTGAGGATCACGGCCGCCAGCACCGGCGTGGAGCTGATACCCAATTGGAAGGCCGATACCGTGGTGGCGCCCGCGAGGGTCGGCGCGTTGCCGGCGATGGTGAACACCCGGCCGTACAGGGCGGGGTTGAGTACAAAAGCCGCCACACCCAGCAGGAATACGGCAGGTACGACGATCCAGACCTGGCGCATCGACACCGCGAGCCCCACGGACAGAACCACGATCGCGCCGGTTCCGGTGCCCAGTGCCAGATGTGGGCGCCGATCGGAGATCCGGCCGCCGATCGTCAGGCCGGCGAAGGCTCCGATGCCGAACAGCGCGAGGACCGCCGGGATCCAGACCTCGGCGATATCGGTGATCTCGGCCAGCATGGCGGCCAGGTAGTTGAACGTGATCATGTACGCCGCCGTGGTCGCGATGGTGATCGCGTAGATCACCCAGAGCCCCGGCTTGCGCATCGTGGCGAATTCGCGCATCACGACCGATCCGGTGCCTGGCCGGGCATCCGTCGCGGTAGCGGGAATCCCGAGAATGCAACCGGCGATCCCGACCAGCGTCAAGGCCACCACAGCCCAGAATCCGCCCCGCCACCCACTGAAATGGCTCAGTAGTGTGCCCAGGGGTCCGCCGGCAACCATTGCGACGCTGAGGCCGCTCACCACCACACCGGCCGCGCGAGCGTTGCGGTCGGGGGTGACCAGACCGATCGCGGTTACCGATGCGATCGCGAAGAATCCGGCATAGGCGATACCGGCCACGACTCTGGAGGCCAGCAATACCGGATAGCTGCCGAACAGGCCGACTGCGATGCTCAGGGCGAAGACGACCTGTGTGGCCAGCAGTGCGGTGCGGCGCGGTAGCCGCAGGCTGAGCACGGCGAACGGTGGTCCACCGAATACGACACCCAGCGCGAAGGCGGTGATGAGCATCCCGGCCGACGACAGCGGTACATCGAGGTCGGTGGCCACCTCGGGAAGCACCCCTGCGAGCAGGAACTCGGCGCTGCCCATCGCGAACAGGCTGAAGCCCAGCACGTACACCCCAGCCGGCAAGCGGTCGCTGCGGCGGCCCGTGGGCTGTGTGGTGACGGTCATCGACGATCACCTCCGTCCCGCGCGACCGCGTACGAAAGTTCCTGTTCCAGTTGCCAACCGGTCATGGTGATGTCGGCGTCCGAACCCGCACCGGCCGCGGTGACCACTTGGCCTCGGGGATCGACTACGTTTCCGGCCACCAGTCCCGCCGCGCCGCTTCCGATCACGATCGCATCCAGCACCATCACCTGGCCGCCTGTCGTATGCACTGTCTCGTTCATTTGTGAGCACCTCCGAGACGAGCATCGGTGTGCCTTTGCGGCATCGGCAAACAACCTTGCCGATACCGGGATGGATTGGTTTGACTGGCCAGATGGATGATCAGCCGACCGTGGGTGCCGTCATCGAGCAGGTCGCTCCACGCTTGCGGCGTGCCCGCGAACATCGGAAACTCAGTTTGGCCGGTCTCGCCCGAGCCACCGGCCTGTCGACCAGCACGCTGTCCCGGCTCGAATCCGGGCAGCGCAAACCCAGCCTCGAACTGCTCCTCCCGATCACGGTTGCGCTCGGCATCCCGCTCGACGAGATCGTCGCCGCACCCCGAATCGTCGATCCTCGTGTGCCACAGGAACCCACCGAGAACGACGGCCGCGTACTGGTCCCGCTGTCCCGGCACCAGGGCGATCTCCGCGCCTACAAGATGATCATCCCCGCCCACGATGCAGAGCCCTACCTGCGAACCCACGAGGGCAATGAGTGGCTCTACGTGCTGCGCGGGCGCCTTCGCGTCCGGCTCGGCGAGCACGATTTCGTCATGTACGCGGGCGAGGCAGCCGAGTTCGACTGTCAGCTCCCGCACTGGTTCGGCGCAGCGGGCCGCGGCAGCGTCGAACTCCTCAGCCTGTTCGGACGACACGGCGAACGTATCCACATCCGCGCGCGGATCCCTCGCCGCTGACACCCCTTGCAGCAGCCACGTCCGATACTCGCCGCGGCCATGCATGGGGGTCGTGTTCTGGAACAGCTGTTCGACGCCGGTCGGGCTGATCCATCGCTGATCCTCGACCGGGTAGCCCGCCGGACATGTCGCCGAGTACCTCGGGAAAAGGCTCAACCGGCACGCGCAGCGCGTTCCATTCGTGCCGTGAGGCGAGGAGAATGGCCTGATGCCGTGGGAAGAGCAGGACATCCTCGACAGTGGTCTCGAGCAGCTCGAGTGGGTGGCCACCGCGATGAGCTCCGAATATCCCGCTCACGTGAGCAGTTTGGTTCCGCTCGGGTTCGCTTCCTACGTCCGGTTGCTGCACCCACTGTCATGCACAGACGCCGCAGGCGATGAGGTCTGGCTCCGATGGTCGGACGCTGCGCATGCGCTCGGAGCCCGAGCGCATCGCCAGATGCAACTCGTGGCTATCCTTTCGCGCTCATCCGGCCTGGACCTGCGAGCCGATCCGCCCGGACGACGGGAACCAGCAGGATCGTGGGATAGTCAGGTTTCTGAGCTCGCCTCCATCGCGAGACGACACACGAGTACGCCCGACGAGTGCTACTTCGCTTTCTGGGAGGGCAACACCGCCTTCGACGAGATCGCACCCGGAACTCCGAAGCTGACCGTCCAGGGGATGCGGTACTTCATCTTGAAGGGTCCTGTAAGCAGAGCTAGCAGCACTTTCCATGGTCTCTCACCGGCCCTGTGGTGGCCACAAGACCGCGCCTGGGTTGTCGCGACCCCAGATGACTTCCCGTGCACCTACGTTGGCGGCGATCCAGTGTGCATCTCCGCCATCGCGCAGTCCCGCGTGTTCGAAGCCCTTCCAGCGCTGCCGTCGGACCCGGTGTCCGCTCGAAGCGACACTCGAAACTGGCGGTGTTAGCCAAGAGTAGGTGTTCCGAGCACTGGGCCTCGCCGAGGACATCACCCCACACAGCTTCCGTCACGCGGCGAATGTCCTCACCATCGTCAGAATGCGCCACTGAGCTCAGCTGCGGCGCGTCCGTCGGGCGTGCACCTCGGCGTGTAGGTGGCCGCGGTCCCCGACCAGCACAGCCGGGCAGCGAGGCTCTCACGGACTGACTGAGCGTGCACTCGCGATCGACCGCGCATTGTTGCGTTGGGGCGGCCAGGTCTGGGGGTCGTCTCGGCGACGTCCACCACGGTGCGGGGGCCTAACCGCTGCACTGGCCGTCCGCTTCGACAATCAATCGACCAGGGCAATTCCCGAGTCGCTTGCGTTACCGGGGTCTATGCACCGACACGTTGGTGACGGTCGAGGACACCCAGGTCGGCTGCGCTGATTCTTCGAGTCGGTATGCGATCCTTTGCAGGTACGAGCGGTCGACCGATCTCTGAAGTTCAAGGTCCATTCGCGACAAGACTGGTCTACTTGGGAGGTTTCATGCGCATCGTTTCCACCCTCGTAACAGCACTGGGGGCCAGCGTTATAATGATGACCCTGCCTTCTGCACCTGCGACGGCCGAATCCGCCTCGCCCGCGAAAACGCAGGCGCTGGTGGCATTCGACTTCGGCCCCGGCACCGCCCGCAGTGAGTGTCACAGCGGGCGATCGCTGTGTGAACCGAACGAATTCAAGTGCGACAACGACAGATGCGTTCAGAAGCAGTGGTTGTGTGACGGCGACGACGACTGTGGCGACGGAACCGACGAACGCAACTGTCAGTAGCTGCCGGGCAGATCCGTACGCCCCGGTCGGAAACGGGCGCGAACACCGACGTGCTCCCGTGGCGTCGCATTGCTCGTACGGTCCATCCCACCCGCCCCGCCATCGACAGGAGATGTCATGGACGCAGGCACTACCGCCAGCAGCGAGGCACCTCTCCCCCAGATCGAAGCAGGCCGAACGGTTCTCACCATCGGTGTCGTCGTCGCACGCTCGGGCCGCCTTTCCAGCCTGGGCGACCCACTCGACTTCGCCCTCGCGGAGCTCGCCCCACACCTGCACCGTCTGGCTCCCCGCGGCACCCGACTGCGGATCGCCGGCCGCGACAGCAAGTCGACCGCCGACGGTGCGCGGCAGGCGGTCACCGAACTCGTCCGGGACGAGCGGGCGCGCATCGTGCTCACCCTGGCCGGAACCCAGGTGCTGCCGGTGGTCGCCGACACGTGCGACAGTCTCGGCAGCGTCTGCATCTCCAGCACCTTCCCCTGGCAGGTGTACTACTACGGCCGAGGCGATCGGCCATTGAACCGGGCGTTCCATTTCTGCTGGGGTCTCGACGACATCGCCGAGGTGTTCGCAGACCTCTGGGAGCGCGCAGCGCCCGACGGCCCGGCGGTCGGCTGCCTGTGGAACGACGGCCCCCAGGGCAACTGGTCCCGCCACCACATCCACGGTTTCGCCCCCGTCGCACGAGGACGTGGTCACCGACTCGTGGACCCGACGGGCTATCACGAGCCCGCCACCGACTTCGACACCCACCTGCGCGCCTTCCGGGACAGCGGCGCCGAGCTGGTGACCAGCGCGGCCACCACGCGCGACCTCACGCTGTTCCGAAGCAGGGCAGCCGAATTCGGTTGGCACCCGCGCCTGATCACCTGCTCCCGTTGGCTCGCCTACCCACCCACCGCCACCTGCTCCGACAGCCAGGAAGGCCAGGACAACGTGGGCACCCTGGTCTACTGGACGCCTGTGCACCCCTACCGGTCCTCCCTCGACGGCACCACCGCCGCCGAACTCGCCGACGCCTACACCCAGCGCACCGGACGGCCGTGGTTGCAGCCCCTCGGCCTGGCCTACGCACTGTTCGAGGTCGCCGTCCACGCGCTGCGCGCCGCCGACGACCCCACCGACCCGGACGCAATCGCAAAAGCACTGCACCGCACCAATATCCAGTCCATGGCTGGCCGACTGGACTGGACCTCGGGACCGGTGCCCGGCGTCGCGGTCGTGCCGCTGGCCGGTGGGCAGTGGCAGCTCCCGGCCGGGCACACATACGACCTCGCCGTGATCGCCGCCGGCAGTGTCGCGGGTCTACGGCCGACCGCGGATCTGGTGGTCGGCTGAGCGCGCGCGTGTCGCCCCTGAATGCCCAGCTCGCCGCGCTATCGACGGCGAATTCGTGGTGACACGCCCCGACGACGGCGCACGGTGGATATGCAGCTCCGGCGTGGTGTCCGGAGATGTCGTCGAAGGGGTCGAGTGCGACCGCAGGCGATGACCATGCCGCCGCTTCGCCGCTGACGAAATTGTCGAAACGGGTGTCGCCCTCGAGAACCTCCTCTTGGTGAAACCACGCCGCGACCTACCCGGCGTTGAGCGAGGCATACAGGTTGCCGCCGCCATCGGTGCCAGCTGCGCAACAGCCACCGCCGATCCCACAGGCGAGGCCACCCCCGTCGGCTACAACGTGTCACTGACACAGACCTCGGCTGTCATCGAAATCGACTCCGCGGGAACAATCGCGGCCGAAAACGGTGCGCTGACGATCCGACCACGCAACGGCGGACCAGTACTGGGCGGGACCGAATTGTTGTTCCGAGTCGACGATTTCGTCTTCCCGATCGCTGCCGAAGTTGCCGAGAACCGGGCTGTGTTGACCCCGCAGCTCGACCTGCAGAAGGCGGTGGACCGGCCCGTCGCCCTGCCGTACGAGAACCAGGCGCCGTGGAAGAGCGAGTACGAGCGCGAGCAGGCCGCATGGAGCCGGCTCACCAGCACGATCGGAATGGGGGGCACGGTCGGCGCGCTCGTCGGCGGCCTCGGCGGCGCTGCGGTAGGTTGCGTGCTCGGGGGTATCGCCGGTGCGACCGTGGCAGCAGCTTCGATCATCGGGCTGTTCGGCCCGTTCATTCCCGCCGCCGCCATCGAATGCCTCGGCGGTATCGTCGCAGTCGGCGCGCTGGGAACAGTCGCCGGCCAACTGCTGGTGACCGCACCGGTCGCGATCATGGCCGCAGTCCAGTACTTCACGACCATCAACCAGCCCGCCCCCACAAAATAGATACCGAACCAGGGTGCGGGCATGCAGGTCGACCACCAGTGTCGCGACCGTCTGCCCGCACCTGATTCGCGAGAGCGAACCGGCAGTCCTGCCTACTCGCCGGCCGACAGATGGGCGCCGTGACGCCGGGCTACGCGCGCTGGTGGGCTACGAAGTCGGCGACGACCTGGTTGAACTTTTCCGGTTCGTCCAAGAAGAGTGCGTGACTGCTGTGTTCGAAGAACACAGTCTGAGCGCCGGGTACGTGCTCACCGACCCAGGCCGGACCGCGCCAATCGAAGACCTGGTCCTTTCGGGCGACCAACACCAGGGTCGGCAGGTCGAGGGTCGGTAGCAGGTCGCGCCAGTCGGCACGGGTGTGATCGGCCATGACGGCGTTGCGGGCCGGTGGTCGGCATTTGGCCATCTCCGTCAGGAACATCGCGTGCTCGTCCGCGGTGGGTTCGGTGAGCATGATGGTGGCCAGCTGTTGGCGGTCCTGGGCTGCGGAGTCTGCGCTGACCTGGGCCTGCAACGCGGCCAGGGCGGCGTCATCGAAGCAGGCATTGTGGGCGTATTTCCAGTCCACCGCGTAGTACTGGCGCGGCGTCTGCTCGACGAACACCGCACCCGCGAGCCGGTCGGAGGCGAACATTTCCAGGTAGCTCCAGATCACCGGGCAGCCCAGCGAGCAACCGAGCACCGTAGTCTCGTGCAGCTCCAGTACTGCCAGCAGGTCGTGCAGGTCCTTGGCCAGACGGGCGATGCGGTAGCCGTGCCCGGGTTTGCCGGAGTCGCCGTGGCCGCGCAGGTCCATGGTGATCACCCTGGCGTGTTCGGCCAGGGCGGGGACGTTGCGGTCGAAGAACCGGCCGCTGAATGTCCACCCGTGGATCATCACCAGCGGTGGGCCCGACCCGGATTCCTCGTAATGCAACCGTGTTCCGTCATTAGCTCGCGCAAATCCCATCGCGGCTCTCAATCGTTGAGCCAGCTCTTGTCCAGAGCGGCGCGGTTGGCGTGGAGAAGTTCATCGAGGTCGGTGTCGTAGACGGAGTCGGGCACATCCTCGGACAGGATCTCGAGCACACAGGGGCCCCGGTAGCCGATGTCGTATACCGCGTGCAACAGCTGGCCGGTCGGAATCTCACCAGTCCCGACGCTGCGACGGTCCGCACCGGAGCGGGGGGTGCGCCAGTCGCTGACCTGCAACAGAAAGATCCGGTCCCCCGCGGCATCCAGGCTGTCGAGCACGTTGCCGTCCTGCCAGAGATTCCAGGTGTCGAAACAGATTCCGACGTTGTCGCGGTCGATCTCGTCGACGATGTCGAGGCCTTGTCGCAGCGTCCAGATCGCGCTCTCCTGGTTCAGCGAGATCGGGTTGAGCGGCTCCAACGCGATCCGAACCCCGTGATCGGCAGCAATGGCAGCCAATTCGCGATGTCCCGACACAGTCCGGGCAATGGCTTCGACCATGTCACCGCCCGGTGCGGGCCCGGTATTGGTGACGAACCACGGTAGGCGTCCAATTTGTCCTGGCAAACCTCGATCACTCCGATTCCGGCCTCGGTATAGTGCGCCACGTCTTGCTCGAAGGTCCATGGGGTGGTGGTGAATTGGTTCACCGAATAGTCGAGCGGCATCGAACTCATACCTGGCTCCGCTCATGGGGTCTCGGGGCGGCCCGCACCGAGGGAGGCGATCAGGGCCTGCGAATAGCCCGCCGTACGCAACGGGGTGTCCACGTCGCGTGCGAGATCGGGCAGATAACCGAACAGGACATCGGCGGGCCCGGCGATCTCGACCTGCCCGCATATCGCCGGCAGGAGCAGTGATTGCGCACTGGTGAGTTCCTCGTCGAAATCACCGGTTCGCACCCGCACCGGTGCGCCGACATTGGTCAGGATCTGCGCGGTGGTGAAGGTGTGCCGCACCGGCCGCACGGTGCCGGCCTGCCACCGCTCGAGCGCGAAATACGGTCCGGCACAGAGAAACCTTCGCTGCACCCCGTCGTCGACAGCGATCTTCAAGCCCGGCTCGAAATCGGGCCGGTGCTCGAGACAGACCTCCTGCATGAGCAGATCGATATTGGTGTCGAACTGCTCGTCGCTCACAGGCGAGCCGTCCTCCATGTTCCAGTGCATGGCGTGTTGCTGGATATCGGAGGTCTGCTCGATCTCATAGATCAGGGTGTCCGGCCCGAAACTGTGCAGAGTACCGCCTGGAACGTAAATCGTCTGGCCCGCGCTCACCGGCAGCCGGCGCAGGACCGCGTCGAAATCCTGAGCACGCAGCGCACGGCGCAATTGCTCGCGATCGACACCGTCGACAACCCCGCACAGGGCGGTGGCGCCCGGGGCCGCGGCCAGAATGTGCCAGGCCTCGGTCTTGCCGTTGCGCTGACCCTCCACCCGTCGCGCTGTTGCGTCGTCGGCGTGCAGGTGCACCGGCAGGGTTCCGGCCGCGTCGATGAACTTGGTCAGGACCGGAAAGTAGTCGCCGGACCATCCCACGCCCATCAGCTCTTCGGGATACTCGCTGATCAAGCGGCGCAGCGAGTATCCCGCCAGCGGACCGTTGGTCGCCTGTGCGCCTTCACCGTCGACATCGCTGCATTCCCACGTCTCAGCAATACTCCAGTCCGGGATCCCGGGCTTGCCGAGGCGGCGGCTGATCGCGTGCCCACCGAACACCAATGGCTTGGTGGTGATACTGAGCCGCAGCGGATACAGCGCGGCCTCGCCGCGGCCGGTCACAGGATCGGTTGGCCGCCGGTGACCGCGACCCGGGCACCGGAAACGTAGCTGCCTTCGTCGGAGGCGAGCAAGACGTACACCGGTGCGAGTTCGGCGGGTTGACCCGGCCGCCCGAGCGGTACCTGTGAACCGAAACTTTCCACCTGCTCGGTCGGCATGGTTGCCGGGATCAGCGGCGTCCAGATCGGTCCGGGCGCCACACTGTTGGCCCGAATGCCCTGGTCACCCAGCATCTGGGCCAGCGAGGCGACCATATTGGCGATACCCGCCTTGGTGGCGTTGTAGGGCAACAGCGTCGGCGGGGGCACATCGGAGTTCACCGACGTGGATCCGATGATCGACGAGCCGGACCGCATGTGCGGTACCGCCGCCTTGGTCAGGTGAAAGAAGGCGCTGAGGTTGACTGCCAGGGTGTGGTCCCATTCCTCGTCGGGAATGTCGGTGATCGAATCGCGGGTCATCTGGTAGGCAGCGTTGCTCACCAGCACGTCGATCCGGCCGAATTCCTGCACGGCCTTGTCGACGACTGCCCGGCAATGCTGCGGATCGGCCAGATCACCGGACATCAGCACGCACTTGCGGCCCGCGTCGACCACCCACCGCTCGGTTTCGGCCGCGTCCTCGTGTTCGTCGAGATAGGCGATCAGAACGTCGGCACCTTCGCGGGCGTAGGCGATGGCCACCGCCCGTCCGATGCCGCTGTCGCCGCCGGTGATGACCGCGACTTTCCCGTTCAACCGGCCAGAGCCGCGGGAACTGTGTTCGCCGTGGTCGGGTTTCGGGTTCATCTCACCGGTGACACCGGGAGGGGTTTGCTGTTGGGCAGGCTGGGACATGATTGCGCCTCCAAGTCGGTCACGCTCGGAATCTCTCGTGTCGCCACGACGCGCGTACCCCCAGCGGGTGCGGTTCAATCGTCGACGAGCTCGCCGAGTCCGGCCGCCTCGACGGCCTGATGGACCCTCGTCGTCAAGTCGCGTCTCGGCAGCTGGCTGCCGTCCACGTGTCTCAGGGCAGTGCCGAGCAGTTGCTCGGGGCGGGTTCACCGGCGAGGCGTTGGGTGAGCCAGTCGTGGGCGGCGAAGGTGGCGGGTAGGTACGCCAACAGGTGACCGATCGCGGTGCTGGGGAACAGTGGTGGCAGCCAGGCGGTCGTGTCCAGGTGAACGGTCGCACCGTGCGCGCACCAGTCGACGGCGAGTTGGCGGACCTGTGGGTAGGTCAGGACATCATCGTTGGTGCCGGCGGCGATCAGGACCGGTGCGACGGGCTTGCGGCGGCCGATGCGCTGCTCGTCGACAATGGCCGACAGTTCCGGTGAGCTGTCGATGATCTGGGCGGGTGTGCGTCCGCCGGTGGTGTACCAGGTGGCAGGCCGCAGCATGGTGCGAAGAACGGCTTCGGCGACGCAGGCGTTGGCCAGCTCAGCCATCATCTGCTTGCCGGCGGGGTTGGTGGCGGCGTCGATGATCGGGGCTGTTTCGGGATGGTTGGCGACGATTCCGTTGAGCACATAGCCCAGCAATCCCGTTCCGAAACCGCCGATCACACCGGGGATGATCCCGTTGATGGCAGGGGCGCTGAGCATGAGATCGCGCAGATCTGCGGGCGGAGCTCCGGCGTACGTACCACGCAGGTCCAGTTCGCGAGCGTACTCGCCCTGCAGTTCGGCGGCCGCGGCTGCGGCTCCGCCGCCTTGGGAGTAGCCGAAAATGCCACTGGGACGTGAGATTCCGGTCAGCGCTTCGGCGGCACGGATGGAGTCGAGAACGGCGTGGGCTTCGGCGGCCCGGTTGACGTAGTCGTGCACGGCGGGGGTGCCCAAGCCGTGGTAGTCGGTCATCACCACGGCCATGCCGCGCGCGAGCAGCGCGTAAGCGGTGATCATCTCGTAGCTGACCCAGATGTCGAGGGGGAAGGTGTAGTGGACGAGCTCGGCCAAGGTTTTCGACGGTGCGCACTGGTCGCCTTGGCCCTGGGTGCCCGGCGCGACCGCGATCAGTGGGCGGGGCCCGGGGCCGTTCCACGGCAGGGTGGGCTCGAGGTAGGTGCCGGTGACTGCGGCAGGTTCGCCGTGGGTGTTGGCGCTGAGGTACATGATGCGGGTGGCGTTGGCGGGTACCTGGCCGGCCTGGCCTGGGATGGCCCAGGCCAGCGAATACGGCTCGCTGCGCAGAATCTGGCCTGGCTCGCCGTCCGGTAGCGGTGTGGGCGGCAGATAGAAGTCTCCGCCCTGCGACGAACCCGAGGCTGAACCGGTGCCCGGTGCCGCAGTGGCTGGTCCGGCGCCGACGGTCAGCACGGCCGTGGCACCCAGGATCACCGCACCGAGCATCGCCAGCGACCTTCTGTGCCAGCTGTGAGCTCGCATTCGCGTCGACCTCATCGTGTCTGTGGACATCGGCTCCCCTTATTTGAACTGAATTCAATATGAATCCGATTCAGATTCCCATGCAAGTAGACGAGTGTCAACGGTCACATCTACTCGAGAGCTGCATCGACGGCTCGTGGCCACCCTGGGTGTCGAGCGGGCCGAGACCGAGGCACGATCGCGATCACCTCGGCGCGGCGGCGTGTCCTGGTCGAGGCGGTGCCGCCGCGTCGTAGCCTCTCGTTCGACCCAGAGACACGAAGTCCGATCATGGGAGACGATCATGTCCAGAGTTGCCGTCGTAGGCGCAGGTGTGATCGGGATCGGGTGGGCGAAGCTGTTCGCCGCGGGCGGGTGGACTGTCGCGTTGGCAGATCCGCGCCCCGACCTCGACCAGATCATCGACACGGAACTGCACGGACTGGCGGTGAAGGCCTACACCGACGCCGGCCAGGCAGCCGAAGGCGCCGCCTACGTCCAGGAGGCGGGTCCAGAGCGGATCGAGTTCAAGCACAAGTTGTTCGCCGAGCTCGCCGAGGCCACCGATGATGATGTCGTGCTCGCTTCGTCCTCGTCGTCGCTGCTTCCGACCCAGATCGCCGAAGCCATCCCTGCGGCGGGGCGCATCCTGATCGGGCACCCGTTCACCCCGGTTGAGCTCATGCCGTTGATCGAGGTGGTGCCCGGCGCCCGCACAACCTCCACCGCGACCGACCGAGCGATGCAGGTTTACCGTGATCTGGGTAAGACCCCGATCAGGCTCAAACGCGAGATTCCGGGATTCGTCGGCAACCGGCTGCAGAAAGTTTTCAACGACCAAGCGATGTATCTGGTGCAGCAGGGCGTGATCGAGGCCAAGGACCTCGACGACCTGGTCACCGCGTCGCTCGGGTTGCGTTGGGCCACGGTCGGCCCGTTCGAGGGGATGAACCTCGGCGGCGGGCCCGGCGGTATCGCGCACCTGCTCGACAACGTCGGATCGCAGATGACTTTCGAGATCGGCGCACCCGACCCCGCGGGTATCCCGGCGGTGATCGAGCAGGTCGAGGCCGCCTACGGAACCGGCGAACAGCCCTATCAACGCCGCGAACAGGTCCGCGACGACAAGACCCGCAAAATCCTGAAAGTCCTGGGCGAGCACAGCTGAGCGCCACGCTGGTCACCGCTGCGCCCGGCGAACCAGGCGAGTTCCGCTTCAGGTGGTGAGGGCGGTCGAGGCCGCACCACCATCGATAAAGGTGCGACCGTCCGGGCTGCGGGGTGGTCGAGTTATTGCCGGCCGATCCAGGTGGCACCGATCGTGCCGCCGCAGCCGATCACCAGTGCGCGCGAGGTCATCGGGAACCGGCCTTGCGGCCCCGTTTCGGCGGCGTCGACGATGCGGTGATGGTGTGTTCGTTGGCGTGGCGTTCGATGCGCTCGGTGTAGGCGCGACGGCCTTCGACGTCGAGACCGGTCAACGCCCGGCGGTCGTCGACGAGCCGGCGCACACCGTTTTCGACGAAACTGGGTACCAGGGCCTGCACGGCAGACCAGCCCGGCGCCAACCAGCCGGGGACAGAAACGGTGTCCGGTGTGCGGCGCACGCTGTCGACGACGGCTCGGGCGACATCTTCGGGATCCACGGTGGGCATCCCTTTGCCCAGGGTCGCCCCCGACGACAGTTCGGTGCGCACCGCCGAGGGCAGTACCGCCGTGACGGTGACACTGGTGCCCGCGTATTCGCGGCGCGCGGCCAGCGACAACCCGAGCGCGGCAAACTTGGAACCGTTGTAGGTCACCATGCCCGGGATCGGGATCATCCCGGCCATGGAGGCGACATTGACGATGTGGCCGCGCCCGGCCTCGACCATGCCGGGCAATACCGCGCGCATGCCGTTGATGACCCCGCGCACGTTGACGTCGAGGATCAAGTCTGTGGTCGCTTCGGTTTCTTCGGTGAAGCTGCCCAGCGGCATGACCCCGGCATTGTTGACCAGGACGTCGAGACGCCCTTCGGCGGAGATGACCTCGGTGAGGAATCCACGCCACGACTCCACGCTGGTGACGTCCAAGCGCGCATTGTGGCAGTGCGGGATCGAGGCGGCGGTGGCCGCGGCGACATCGGTGTCGATGTCGCCGATCCACACGCGGGCGCCTGCGGCGCTGAACGCTTGTGCGGTGGCGGCACCGATGCCGCGACCGCCGCCGGTGATCACGACGACAGCACCGTTGAGGTCGATTCGGGAATGGTGAGACATCGTTGTCCTTGTCCTGGTTCGGTTTTCAGACGGTGGTCGACTCCGCTACGGCGCCACATCGTGCGGGCGAGCCGATGAGGAAGTCGCGGTCGTCTGGCTCGGTGAGCATGGCCGTCGTCGTCTTGCGGTCGAAGGGCCACAGGTCGATGGTGTTCTGGTCGGTGAAGTACCAGGAGTTACAGCCGGTGTTCCACACCGTCGGACCCATCGCCTCGGCGACGGCGTCGTTGAACCGGGCCGTTGCTTGCTCGGTGACTTCGACGGTGTCGACCTCGCCCGCGGCGTACCGGTGCAGCCACTGGGTGATGTAGCGGGCGGTCAGTTCGGCCGAGTACTGCAGTGAGATCGAACCTGTGGGCGAGTTGGGGCCGAGCACGGTGAACAGATTCGGGAACCCGGGGATCGCCGTCATACGGTAGGCGCGTGGGCCTTTCGCCCAGGCCTCGTCGATGGTGAGTCCGTCGCGGCCGCGCAGGTTCATCGGGCGCATGTAATTGTGCGGGTGGAAACCCGTCGCGAAGACGATGACGTCGATGTCGTGGTCGCGACCGTCGGCAGTGCGGATGCCGGTCGGGGTGACCTCGGTGATCTTGTCGGTCACCAGCTCGGCATTGTCGGCCTGGATGGCCTGGTAGTACGTACCGGAGATGACCTGCCGTTTACACAATGGCTGGTAGTCCGGTGTCAAGGCTTCTCGAAGGCTCTTGTTGCGAACCTGGGCACGCAGCGACAACTTCGCCAGCCGTTGCAGTGCTCGCCGACGCCAGGTCGGGCGCAAAGCCACATCAGCCAGGATTCCCGAAGCCCACAGCGACACCGCGTACACCCGACCGTGCAACTCCGGCGAGGCCGCCAGAAGCTTTGCCAGTACCGGGGATTGGCCCGCCCCCATCGGTGCCCACAGCACCCATTGCGGCGTGCGGGCGAACTGGGTCAGCTTGACAGCATCGGGTTGCAGCGCCGAAACCACCTGTACCCCGGTCGAACCCGAACCGACCACGGCGATCCGCTTGCCCGCGGTGCCGATCGAATCGTCCCAGCGGGCGGTGTGCACGACAGACCCCTCGAAACTGTCGAGCCCCGGCAGGTCCGGAGTGAACGGGTGGTGCAGGACCCCGGTCGCGGCGATCACGAAATCGGCCGTCAACTCGGTGCCGTCGGCGACGGTGACCACCCAGCCGCGGCCGTCGAAGACCGCGTCGGTGACTTCACTGTTCAGGCGCACGTGCTCGCGTAACCCGAACTTGTCCACGACCTCGGCGTGGTAACGCTGGATCTCCGGGCCGGTGGCCCAGACCCGGCTCCAATCGGGTTTGGGCGCGAAGCCGAATTGGTAGAGCTGCGAGGGCACATCACAGGTCAACCCCGGGTAGCGGTTCCAGAACCACACCCCACCGACATCAGCCCCCTTTTCGAGGATCACGAAATCGTCGAAACCGGCCTTCTTGAACGTGACCGCCGCGGCGATCCCGGCGACACCGGCACCGATGATGATGATCTTCGGCGCACGAATGAGCTTCGTTGCCATCAGTTTTCGCCTTTCGAGCAGGGTGCCGGATCAGGAACCAGTCGGGGCGTGCAGTTTCGCCCGCAGGACCTTGCCGCTGGCGTTGCGGGGAATCTCGTCGAGCACGATGAACCGTTTGGGCACCTTGTAGCGCTCGAGGCCGTCGCGCACATGCTGTTTGAGTGCCTCCTCCCCCGGCGCGGCAGCATCCGGTGCGAGCACGACAAAGGCGTTGAGGACTTGCCCGAACTCGGCATCGGGGACGCCGATCACGACGGCGTCGGTGATGTCGGGGTGGGTGGCTAGGCGGTCTTCGACCTCGCCGGGGAAGACGTTCTCCCCGCCGGAGACGATCATGTCGTCGGCGCGACCATCGATGAACAGTCTTCGTTCGGCATCGAAATGCCCCATGTCCCCGGTGGAAACGTGCCCGTCGATCACCTCTTTGGACGAGACCTTCGCCGCGGGATCCGGGGTGTAGCCGGTGTATTCGAGACCGCTACGCACGAAGATCTCCCCGATCTCCCCCGCGGCGGTCTCGGTGCGGTCGGCGCGCAGGATCCGCACCGAAACCCCGAGCGCGGCACGTCCGATCGTGTCCGGCGCGACGACGAGATCGGCCGGTGTGGCGATCGTGACCAGACCGGCCTCGGTCGAGCCGTACCCGTTGACCAGAATCGGACCGAAGGCCTCGATCAACTTCGAAACCGTGGTCGGCGAAATCGGTGCCGCTCCGGTCACCACGACCCGCAGCGACGACCGCGACGACCGGCCCTCGGCCAGACCGGGCACAGCGAGTAAGCGTTGCAGCATCACCGGAACTGCCATCACCACGGTGACCTGATGGCGGGCGATGTCGTCGAGCGCGGTCGCCGCGTCGAACCGGCGCCGGCAGATCGCTGTCCCGCCCAAGGCCAGCGGACCCAGCAGCGACAGCAGCCCGAAACCGTGGAACATCGGCGGCGCGACCAGCACCCGGTCGGTGCCCCGTAGGCGCAGGATCGCCATAGCGGTCAATGTCAGCAACACGATCGCGGTGGGCTTGATCGCACGCGGTACACCCTTGGCCAAGCCGGTGGTGCCCGACGTCAGCAAGGTGATCTTCACCGCGTGCCGTACCCGCGGTGGTTTCGGGTGGTTTCGGGTGGCGAGGTCGTCCAGTGTCGGCGGGCCGGCGGGGTCGGCATTGCGTTCGTGCCAGGCCAGCACGCGCAGGCCGGCGAAGTTCGCCTGCTCGACGGTGGTGGCGTATTCGTCGTCGTAGATCAGTACATCGGGGTTGTGCCGGGCCAGGATGGCCTGCAGTTGTGGGGCGGGCAGTTCGGTGTTGACGAAGATCAGCTCCGCGCCCAGTTGCGCGCCGGCGGCCATCGCCTCGGCGAACCCGCGATGGTTGCGGCAGATGATGCCAACCGACTTCGGTGGCGTCGGGCACGCGGCATACAGTGCCGCGGCGATCGCTTCGGCACGTTGCTGCAGCCGTCGATAGGTCAGCTGCCCAGAGTCGTCGATGATCGCGATCTTGTCCGGGTGCCGAATCGCAGTGGCAGCCAACAGCATCGCCGGAGTCGGACCGTAACGGTGGAAACTTCGCGCCAACGCCGCTGCCTTGCGCGGGCCGACCGGAGCCAACATTCCCGAAGCGAGTACCGCGGGTACTGCCGAACCCCACTGGCGCACACTGTGGGACAGATCAGCGGACATCGGCGCTCACCTGCCCGTTGCCGAGGGGATCGGTGACCACCGCCAGCGGCGGCGTTGATGCCGCCGGGGCCGGTGGCTTCAACCGCGACAGCGAGACCTCGGTGTCGCCCAAGTTGCGGAAGATCCGCTCGACAAGCAATTCCAGCGGCCACCGGAACACTGTCGCGAAAATCGCCGACGGGTACCCGTACAGCGGCGTCATAGTGCGCGGCTTCTTCACTACCGCCTTCGCCAGAACCTTCGCCGCATCGTCGGGGGTCTGGCCCGGCAGCACCCGCATCCAACGACTCGGCGCGCTCATGCGGGTGTGCAGCAACCCACCGTAGAACGTGGTCAACGTGACCCCGTCCGCGCGCGCTTCCATTCCGACCGCACGCAACCACCAGTCGAAGGCCAGCTTCGACGACAGGTAGAAACCCCACTTCGGGGCGTTGGGGAACATGATCCCGACCGTGGAGACATTCACGATGTGACCACTGCCGCGAGCCCGCATCCCGGGCAACAACGCCAGCGTGAGCCGCATCGGACCGAGATAGTTCGCGCCCGTTGTCGCGGTGATGTCCTTGGGCCGGTCATAGGAAAGATGAATCGAACGACGCAGGGACTTACCCGCGTTGTGGATCAGCACATCGACTTCCCCCAGGTCGAACCGCACCGCCTCGGCGAACTCGGCCACCGACTGCTCATCGGTGAGATCGAGTCGGTACGGAAATGCTTCGCCGCCGGCGGCATTGATCTCCTCGGCCACCTCAAGCAGTCGATCCATGGTTCGGGCGGCGATCACCACCCGGGCCCCGGCGGCGGCGAACCAGCGCGCGGTCGCCTCGCCGACACCGAACGACGCACCGGTGATCACGACCACCTTGCCCTCGACCTCGCGCCGCAACGCGGCTCGGCTGCGCAACCCCCGGGGACCGATGACCCACGCGACCGCTCGGGCGAACGGTGTCTCGACGATCCGCGCGGGACCGGTGGGCAGAACTGCAGACATCAATGATCACTCCGTCGTCTTCGACATGGTGGACAAGGAACCGAGGAAGGCCACGGCTTGAGGATCCGAGAGCGCGGCGTCGACGGCCCGCTGGGTCAGTTCGATATTCGGGTCGGTACGCAGTGCGGCCAGGATCGTGCCGAACACGTTGCCGACGACCAGGTCCTTGACCTGCTCGCGGCTGATGTCACGGGTATGCATCCAGTGCAGAACCAGCCCCTCGATGAACGACGCGAAGCCGTTCATCGCGGCACGCAATACCGGTGAGGCATCCGAACCGGTCACCTCGATGACCAGGGCGTCGGTCAGTCGGGTTCGGTGCCGGTCGCGGATCTGGCGCACTTCGGCGTCGGCCACATCGGCGAACAGCGCTTCGAAGGCCCGCGGCTGCCGCTCGGCTTCATCGAGAAGGAGGTCGATGCCCCGGGTCAACCGCTCCAGCGCGGGTCCGCGCATGGCAAGCAGGCTGCCCCAGAATTCCTCGGCCGCCTGTTCGATAACGGCCAGGTAGAAGCCCCGCTTCCCGCCGAAGTGGTAACTGATCGACCCCGCGGCCACCCCGAGCGAACGTGCCAGGTCAACGATCGAGACCTCTTCGTAGCGGTCACTGCTGAACGCGACCTTGCCCGCCGCCAGCAGTGCCGCCCGCGAGGCCTCGCCACGCCGGTTGCTGACCATCACACCTCCCAGTTCTTGAATCAGATTCAGTAATGTTGAGAGTAGGGGTCTCAGCGAAGCCGGTCAATAGCTTTCTGAACTCAATTCAAACTGTGCGGCGGGGGCGCGAAGGCTCACGAACCCGGCCCGGCGCCACCCGTTCGGTATGGCCGACCTGCTGCGCGGGTGAGTGATCAGCAACAGACCCCGATTTCGCGACAGCGGGTCCGGTTCGAATCACGCTTGTCCCCTACTCCCCCTACCGCTGGACAGAGTTGGAGACTGCACACAGGTAGGTGGAGCCGCGGGCGCAGCGATCGCCAGCCCGGTGATCATGCTGCTGGGCCGTGGGTCGGTGCCACGGTGGCCGGGTGCGTGCTCAGCGCAGCCACGCTCGGCGCACTGGGCGGCCTCATCACCGTCGGTGGCCCGCTCGCGCCGGTCTCGGCCTACCAGTACTTCTCGACGATCCTCGCGCCGTGCCCGGCGCCTACTGCGAGAATTTGGCGGTTCCAGCGCCCGCGAAGTAGTCGCCACCACCGTCTCGCCGGCCCGCCACGCTCACCACCAAGGAGATCCGCAGTCCTCGCCGGTTCAGCGGTGACCGCGGGCCGGTCCGCCCCCGCGGGGCGGCTGCGGGCTATCGCACCGACGGAGTACGACACCACCTTCGCTGACGACGAGCGTCATCTGATGGGAGCCCACCGGCGGGTGGAGCTCCTGGACTAGGATGGCAGACGCAGCTGGTTCACGTTCACCGTGCAGAGTCGGAGCCCCGAACTTCAGTGATCGTGTCGAACCGGACACCGGGATACCGGTATCCGGCGAGAGGGAACCCGGTGAGAATCCGGGACTGTCCCGCAGCGGTGAGTGGGAACGACCGCCGTCATCGAGCACTGGGCATCCGCCTGGGAAGCGACGGCCACTAGGTCGGCCGAATCAGGCCGGTGCCCACAAGTCCGAAGACCTGCCCGCTGTGCCGGACACGCCGTGTCCGGCGGCCTCCGCCTCGAGGATTGGGCGCACGGACCGACAACTCGTCGACCCACCGGACTCGGTCCGGAACGAACGCGGGCACAGCTGCGCGTTCGCGTGGTCGGCGGTCGGTGCTTCCCGCGACAGGCGATGGCTATCCGCATCTGCACCGGAGACGATGATCATGTCCATTTCGCCCACCCCCTTCACCGCCACCGTTCTCGGGCTGCCCCGAGTAGGGCCGAACCGCGAACTCAAGCGCGCCACCGAGGCCTACTGGGCCGGCAGAGCCGACGCAGACCACCTACACAGCGTCGCCGCCGAGCTGCGTCACACCCATCTGAGTGCGCTCGCCGCCGCCGGGCTGGACTCGATTCCTGTGGGCACCTTCTCCTACTACGACCAAGTGCTCGACACCGCCGTGCTGCTGGGCGCCCTACCCGCGCGAGTCGCCGATATCGCGGACCCGCTCGACCGTTATTTCGCCGCCGCGCGCGGCACCGACACGATCGCCCCGCTCGAGATGACCAAGTGGTTCGACACCAACTACCACTACCTCGTCCCCGAAGTCGATGCGGCGACACAGTTTTCCCTGAACCCGGCCAAGTTGTTTGCCGAGCTTGCCGAAGCCGAGGCCCTCGGCATCCCCGCCCGGCCCGTGGTCATCGGACCGCTCACTTTCCTGAAGCTGGCCAAGCACGCCGTCGGTGCGCCACTGGACCGCCTCGCCGAGCTCGTCCCGCTCTACCGCGACCTGCTCACCCGGCTCGCGGCCGCCGGAGCGGAATGGGTCCAGATCGACGAACCGATCCTGGTCACCGACCTCAGCGACACCGAGCTGGCCGCCGTCCGTGCCACCTACACCGAGCTCGCCTCGCCCGCCGACCGGCCCGCGATCCTTCTCGCCACCTACTTCGGCCACACCGACGCGGCCCTCGCCGAGATCGCCGCCACCCCGGTCGAAGCGGTCGCACTCGACTTCACCGCGGGAACCACCGTCGACGCAGTCGCCTCGGTTCCGGCCCTGTCGCGCAAACTGCTGGTCGCCGGAATGGTCGACGGGCGCAACATCTGGCGCACCGACCTCGGAGCCGCGCTGAGCACCCTCGGCGCACTGCTGGGCAGCGCGACCCGAGTTGCGGTGTCGAGCTCCTGCTCGCTGCTGCACGTCCCCTATTCGCTGACCCCGGAAACAACACTGGACGACCGGCTGCGGTCCTGGCTGGCCTTCGGCGCCGAGAAGGTCGACGAAATCCGCGTTCTGGCAACGGCACTCACCCAGGGCACCGCTGCCGTCGCCGCCGAACTGCGGACCGCCCACGACGCAGCACAGTCGCGCCGCACCGACCCCCGTCTGCACCACGACACCGTCCGCGCACGGCTGGCGGCCCTCACCCCGGCCGACATCAAACGCGCCCCTGCCGACCAGCGCCGGATCGAGCAGCGAGCACACCTGGAGCTGCCGCTGCTGCCGACCACGACCATCGGCTCCTATCCGCAGACCTCCGCGATCCGGCTGGCCCGTGCGGCGTTGCGCAAGGGCGAGATCGACCAGACCGAATACGTCGCCCGCATGCGCGCCGAGATCGACGACGTGATCGCCCTCCAAGAACGACTCGGCCTCGACGTGCTCGTTCACGGCGAACCCGAACGCAACGACATGGTCCAGTACTTCGCCGAACTTCTCGACGGTTTCGCGGTGACCGACAACGGGTGGGTCCAGTCCTACGGCACCCGCTGCGTGCGCCCCCCGATCCTGTTCGGCGACGTCACCCGGCCGACCCCGATGACCACCGACTGGATCGGCTACGCCCAGTCCCGCACCACCAAACCGGTCAAGGGCATGCTCACCGGACCCGTCACCATCCTGGCCTGGTCCTTCGTCCGCGACGACCAGCCGCTCGCCGACAGCGCCCGCCAAGTCGCGCTCGCCATCCGCGACGAGGTCACCGATCTCGAACGCAACGGCGCACGCATCATCCAGGTCGACGAACCCGCACTGCGCGAACTGCTCCCGCTCCGGACGGCCGAACAACCCGCCTACCTCGCCTGGTCGGTGGACTCGTTCCGCCTGGCCACCGCCGGCGTCGCCGACACCACCCAGATCCACACCCACCTCTGCTATTCGGAGTTCGGTGAAGTCATCGGCGCGATCGCCGGACTCGATGCCGACGTCACCTCCATCGAGGCGGCTCGCTCGCATATGGAGGTTCTCGACGACCTCAACGCCGCGGGTTTCGATCTCGGCGTGGGGCCGGGTGTCTACGACATCCATTCCCCGCGCGTACCTTCCGTCGAGGAAATCACGACCTCACTGAACGCGGCGTTGAAAGCTGTTCCCGCCGAACGCCTGTGGGTCAATCCCGACTGCGGCCTGAAGACCCGCGGACCGGTCGAGGTGGAAGCATCCCTGCGCAACCTCGTCGCCGCGGCGGAGGCGCTGCGCTGAGCGGATAGTTGCGAGTCCGCGTCGGCAACGACAGCCGACGCGGACCGCGCGCGACCCCTACACGTGCAAGCAAGCCACCAAGCACTGGCGAAACCGGCCGACTAGAGCCGGATAGTCGGCACGCGCACCGGATCAGCCCTCGCCCCACGTCACCGCACCCGCAGAAGGACCGTACGTGCAATCAACGACAGCACCAGTACTCATCGCAGCGCTGGCCCTTGCTCTCGGCGCATGTACATCGACATCCGACCAGCCCGACGAATCCACCACATCCGCTGCCACTGCCCTGTGGAACCCCTGTACAGAGATCGCGCCAGACCACTTGCGACAGATGGGTATCGACGCAGACACCAAGACCTCCACCACAACCGAGAAACCCGACTGGAAGTACTGCACCTGGCAGGACTCCAAAGCGGTTTGGGCCTACCACCTCGGCATTCTCTCCACGAGTTTCCCACTCGAGGCCATCAGGAAGGCCAAACCCTCAGCCACCGAGACCACGGTGGGCGGGCGCACCGGGATTCAGGACCGCACGGCCGACCGAGAATGCGAGATCCTCCTTCCTGCCGGTACCGGCTCGGTCTACATCCGAGCCTCCGACAGCCCTGCGGCACACAACCCACCCGATCCGTGCACCCGCGCACTGGAGGCCGCCAACGTCCTGGTGACCGGCCTGCCCTGAGGCTAGATTTCAGGTCGTACACGACGTGAGTTCCCTCCCCCACCACAGCCCCGATTGCGCCACATCGAAGCCTGCGCAGAACAGCTCAGCTCAGCCGGCCGAGCTCGGACGCTCTCACGGCTTTGACCGACAATTTGGTCGCGACATCCCCGGCGACTGCAACTCTGCCACGACTGACGCGGCGGCAGGGCCGCTGCGACCCGATCGTGCAGCATTCCCGAAGTACTCATCCATCAGCATGTCCCACCCGAAGCAATTATTGGATTCAGGTATGGCTGTCGCGCTACGTGTCAGCCCAGTACGCCTACACCGGTGGCAACGGCCTTCAGCGCCTCATCCAGGCCGGCTCCTCGCTGATCGGCAGGATTATGGTCGCGGTCATGCTGCTGACGTTGGCCGTCATCACCATCGTCTGACGCGTAATCCTGTTCTGCCTGTTCTTGAGCGGGTTGATCAGCTTCGCGATCGGCTCCTACATGGGAAAACACACTTGGCGCACAGCTGTGTAATCGACGAGATCACCACCTTCACCGCGCAGGCGGCCGACAGCTTCGCGCTGACGATGATCGACTTCATCATCTGCCTTGTCCTCCGCAGCGACTCGATCTACGCCGAAGATCCTCATCCTCGCCATGGTCCTTTTCGGCGACTGGCAGCTCGTACACAAAATCGACGAGCACATCCGCCCTGATAGCGGCTCGTTGAACATGAACGTCGCCGATGCCACACAGAAACGGATCACCCAGGCCTCCAGCGTCCACCGCAACAACCGGCTCAAACCGGCAGATGCGGCGCATGTCGGCGGGTCGTCACCGGTATCGACGCTGGCATGGTCAGCGCTGTCCAAGGCGGGGTCCGGGTGTGTGAGGTCAGGCGCCGAAGTACCGCAAAGGTTCGATCCCACTCGACCAAGCGTTGGCGGCAGAGCGGGAGGCTCGTTTCCAGGCGCAGTATCAGGCGCTGCGGATCCAGCCGAAATCGCCTGCCGAGAAGCTGGCTGCAAAGCGGCACGCCGAACAGCAGGCATCCAAAAGCCCACGAAAACCCGCCACGAGCACCTCTCGGGCCGTGCCCTTGAACTGTTCGGGGCCCTCACCAGCTGAATGCAGCGCACGTTCGGTCACCCAGCTAGAGCAGCGAAAGGTTGGCGGACCGTTTCGCCCAGATACCTCGCTATTCAGAAAGATGCCGTTCGACCGATTGGATCTTGGTGTTGAGCGTATCGGTATGCCCGGGGCGCAGGTCGGCTTTGATGATGATGCTGGCGCGTCCGGCGGTCTGCATGACGGCGTCGGTGGCGGCTTTGATGACGGCCATGACTTCGTCCCAGTCGCCTTCGATCTCGGTGAAGCTCGCCGCTGTCCGGTGCGGCAGCCCGCTGTCACGGATTACCCGGACCGCGGCCGCGACGTGAGCGCCGACATCTTCACCGGCACCGACTGGGGTGATTGAAAATGCTGCGAGCACAGTTGTTCCTCCTGTTAGATGCCGACATGTGAATCAGAGACTATCCAGCAGCGCAGAGGTTTCCTCGCGGAGTTCGGCGACAGGGCCGCTGGTTTTGATCCGAGGTTCTGTGGTGAGCCGGTGAATGCGGCAAATGTCGTGGACCGCTCGCGCCGAGGTAGTGCCGCGTGCGTCGGCGATGGCCTCGCGAGCAAGGCGTACACCGTGTTCGGCTTCGCCATGGCGCAGATGCAGGGCGGCCAGTTGCGCGGTGCTGCGCAGTCGGGACCGTGCGTGCGCGTCGGACAGGTTTCGCGCGGACTCCAGCTTGGTCATAGTCGGGCCGACTTCGAGTCCTCGCTGAAGGACAGAGTGAACAGTCCATGCGTGAGGTCGAAAGCGAGCAGCTTCTCGCTGTAGTAGGTGGCGAATCCTTCGTGCGCCAGGTCGGGGTGGTCTTCGTCGCCAGCTTCGTTGAACAGCGACTCCGCTTCGGTGAGCGCGCGAACACATTCGCGGTGGTTGCCTTGGACGCCGAGAGCTCGGGCTTTCACCGCAGCGATATCGGCGCGGCGCAGCAGCGACAGCGTGTCCGCCCGAATCGCGGCAACCTGGGCTGACCACCTCGAATGCCTCGCGCAACTCGGACGGCAACTCGAATATCAGCCCATGGCCGCGCTCTCCGACCGATGGCAGCTGCAGCAAGAAGGACGCATAGATGATGTTCTTGACGACTGGGTCCTGACGAGAAAGATACTCGTCAAGGAATCGCAGAAGAGCACGCCAGTCCTGATATTCACCACCCGCCGTCAACGAATGCGCCCACAATCTCGGGTGTCACATCAACCGCTACACCAACCCGACTGCGAACCGCACCCGCGGCATAACGGTCGGCGCGTCCACGATCCGTCGGACTACCGGCCGAGGCTCCGGAGCCAGGCGAGATAGGCCGAGGTCTTTGCACGCAGATCATCGACCGGCCAGTTCTCGGGTTGCAACACCTCGGGCAGTGCCGGATCGGTGGTGAGTAGGTCCAGCGCGGCACTCACGGCGGCGAATCGTGCTGTCGGCTCAGGGGTTTCGATGGCATCGAGCAGGACACGAGCGCGTGACGACCAATCGGACAGTGGCCAGAGCTCGGCGGCGAGGTCGGCGGGGTCCGCAACTGGCCGCAATCGAAATCGGAGCGTGGTGGCGAGGAGGTCGGCCGACTCCGTGCGCAGGAGGTTGGCCGGCCGCAGCCAGACTCCCTCGCGAAGCTCGGCCAGACGAAGCGAGAGCAGCCGGAGGCGCAGGGCCGCGCGCTCGGCCGACGGTCGGCCGGCGGCAGTGATAACGACCTGCTCCCAGTCGCCGTCCCAGGGCCGAACGGGCGGCGCGGCGAGCTCGGCCCGACGCGCACGCAAAGCCGGGTCGAGCGTGTAGGCGCGATGTTCGCGTTCGAGCTCGCCCGCGGCCACCATCCGTGACACCGCGACACGCACCGTCGTTTCCGGATAGCCGACCGCGGTGGCCGCGGCGCAGATTTCGCTCGAGGTCATCGTCGGCGAATCAGCCGCGATCAGAATCCGGAGCACCGCCGACCGGGCCGACACCGGACGAACCCGCATGTCGAAGCCGGTAACAGCGGATTTCACGGGATCGAGTCTACATATTTCACTATTGCCGCGACTGTCTTACAAATGTAACGTCTCATGTCATGACCACGAGCACATCCACGACCTCCTCGTTCCCGCTGGCCGGGCGCACCATGATCATGTCCGGCGGCAGCCGCGGCATCGGGCTGGCGATCGCCGTCGCCGCCGCCCGCGAAGGTGCCAATATCGTGCTGCTCGCCAAGACCGATAAGCCGGACCCCCGGTTGCCGGGCACCATCCACACCGCCGCCGCCGAGATCGAAGCCGCCGGCGGGCAGGCGCTTGCCGTGGTGGGTGACGTGCGCGACGAAGCATCGGTAGCCGGTGCGGTGGCCCGCGCGGTCGAGCGTTTCGGCGGCATCGACTACTGCGTGAACAACGCCTCCGCGATCGCCCTCGGCCCCACCGAGGAACTGCCGATCAAGCGATTCGACCTGATGCAGCAGATCCAGCTGCGCGGCACCTACCTGCTCTCCAGCGCATGCCTGCCGCACCTGCGCCGCAGCGACAACGCCCACATCCTGAGCCTGTCCCCGCCGCTGAATCTCGCACCCGAATGGCTCGGCGCCCACCCCGCCTACATGCTCGCCAAGTATGGGATGTCATTGCTCACCCTGGGCTGGGCCGGCGAATACGCCGAACACGGCGTCGCGGCCAACTGCCTGTGGCCCGAAACCCTGATCGCCACCGCCGCGGTACAGAACCTCCTCGGCGGCGACGACGCGATCGCCAAAGCCCGCACCCCGCAGATCGTGGCCGATGCCGCCGTCGCGGTCCTGCGCAAGGACGCGCGCACAGTCACCGGAAACACGTTCCTCGACGTCGACGTCCTACGCGCCGAAGGCATCACCGATCTCTCGCCCTACGGTGGTGCGGGCGATCTGGAATTCGACATCTTCGTCGACCCGCCACAGAACCGCGATCGCGCCTGACACGCGATCACCTGCACCCACTGGATCGCCGACCCCGCCCAGGAGGGAACTAGCCGATGCCCAGCGGCTACGCGCCGTAGGCCGTCGTCCTCGACTGGGACCGCCGCCGCCCGTCGAAGTATCGGCGTGCGGCGGCGATCCCAGGTCGCCCTTTTCGGATCTGGTTTCCGGGCCGCGACAGCCGGTCTTCCGGGTCGCACACCGTCGGATTCACCACCGCCGGCGCGTTCCCGGCGGCTCTCCGGCGAACGTCGGCACACCTTCTGGGCAAAATCTCTAGGTGACAGTGCCTCCCGGTGACTCGGTGCTGCGAACTGCTCGCCCACGACCGGACACCCACGCCGCCACGGTGCCGAGCGCGACGACCACGATGCCCGAGATGAGGGCGGCGGACATGCCGGTGCGGAAGCTGTCGTACACGCTGTCCAGCAGTCCGGGTGGTGCGCCGGGCGCTGATCCGATGGCAACACCCTCCGCCACGGAAGCCTCGACACGGTGGGCGATGTCGCTGGGCAACTGCGCGGCCGAGTCGGCGACACTGTCGCGGTAGACACTGCTGAATACCGTGCCCAGCACAGCGATCCCGAGCACGGCCCCCAGTTCACGGGTGACGTCGTTGAGTGCCGAGGCGACGCCGTGCTTCTCCGGCGGCAGTGCCGCCATAAGGGCCTCGGTGGCCGGTGTCGCCGCGAACGCGATACCGCTGCCGAGCAAGAACACTCCGAATCCGATCGGCAGGTAGGAGGATTCGGCACCAGCGACGCTCATGATCGCCAAACCGGTCGCGATAAACGACATTCCGAGAATCACCACAGGCCAGTACCCCCACTTGCGGTGCAGGACGGGAACCAGCGGCGAGAACACCATCGCGGCAAGGGCCAGCGGCAGCATCGACAATGCGGCCTCGAGCGGCGAGTAGCCCTTGACGATCTGCAGGTACTGCAGGCCGACGATGAAGAACCCGAACATCGCCAGGGATTCGGCGGTGATGACGATGGACCCGGAGGCCAGGCCGGGCTGCCGGAAAAGCCGCGGATCCAGCAGCGGCCGAGGGTGTCGCAATTCCCAGCCGATGAATCCGGCCGTCCCGATCACGGCGAGCACGAATGCCGAGACCACCGGCACCGAACTCCAGCCCCGCTCCGGCCCCTCGATCATCCCGAACACCAGTGCGGCCACCGCCAGCACCGACAGCAATCCACCACCGACATCGACGCGCTCACGACCCGACTTCGATTGGCGTGGCACCAGCACGGTGGCGACGAGCGTCACCACGGTCAGCGCCACATTGAAGGCGAATATCGAGCGCCAGGAGAACCATTCGAGGAGCCCGCCCGCGGTGAGCAGTCCGATCAGTGCGCCGCCGACGGCGACGCCGGACCAGACACCCACAGCTCGGCCGCGCTCGTCGGGTGGGAACACGTGCGTGATGATCGACAGCGTCGTCGGCATCACCGCCGCGGCACCGACGCCGGCCAAGGCACGCAACCCGATGATCGTGTCGATATCGTCGAATATCAGCACCGCCGCCGACGATGCGCCGAAGATCACCAGTCCGACGACCAGCATTGCCTTGCGCCCATAGCGATCTCCGAGCGCTCCGGCGACCATGAGCAGGCCGGCGAAGGCGATGCCGTAGGCGTTGAGAATCCACAGCAACTGCGACTCCGTCGCCCGCAGATCCGCGGCCATCTCGGGCACTGCGACCATGAGCGAGGCCATTATGCCCATCACGGCCACCAGCGCCGAACACATCACCACCAGGATCAGGTTGCGCCGCAGCCGACTCGGCACGACCGTGTCGCTGTCCTGCACCTCGTTCAGTTGCACCATGTCATTACTCCCTTCGGTCCGACGGCAGCTGTGCGCTCAGTGGGCGCTGACGCGCATGCCGACGGGCGGCTTACCCGCCGGGACGAACACCGCGGCGGCCGCCGCGACGATCAGCGCGAGAATCGCGCAGAAGGTGAAGGCATTCGTGAATCCGCCGAGTTCGGCGCCGCCGGTCCGCAGACTCACGGCCGCGACGGTGGAGATGACGGCAACGCCGAGGGCCGAGCCGATTTCGTGGAAAGTGGTCACCAGCCCGGACGTCACCCCGGCGTGGGCGTGATCGACTTCGGCCAGTGCGGTCGTCGTCGCGGTGACGATGACCGCGCCCTGTCCGACGGCTGCCACGGTGAGGCCGAGGATCAATGCGGGGGTGCCGTCCCAGATCGCGGGCACGGCCGCGCCCGCTGCCGCGATGGCCAGACCTGCCACACCGACCGGGCGATAGCCGAAGCGGCCGATGAAGTGGCCCGCGTTGTGTGCGCCGATGATGGTGCCCAGCGCGATCGGAATGAACAACAAGCCGGTTACGAGCGCCGAATTACCTTGTCCCTGCTGCAGATAGAACGATCCGAGAAAGAACCCGGTGATCAGCAAACCGGTCGCCACGAGCATCAGCACCGCACCGGCGGCGATCGGGCGCTGCGTCAGCAGACCCGGGTCGAGTAGCGGCTCGGTCGTCCAGCGCTCGAACACGACGAAGACCACCGCGAGGACCACGGCCGCCGCCAGCGAGCCCAGCGTGCGCGGGTCGGCCCACCCCTCGTCTCCCGCGGTGATCAGGCCGTAGATCGCCGCGCCGACGACAGCCGTGGCGAGAACCGCGCCCACTCCGTCGAGTCGATGCCCGGGCTGCGCCGGACGCAGAGGGACCACGCGCGGAATCGCAGCCAACAGCGCGATGCCGACCGGTACGTTGACGAAGAAGATCCACGGCCATCCCGGTCCGGCGGTGAGCAGCCCGCCTGCCAGCACCCCGGCCGCCGCTCCGGTGCCGCCGAGCGCGCCCCACACGCCGAGCGCCTTATTGCGTTCCGCCCCTCGGAAAATCATGGTCAGGATCGACAGTGCCGCCGGCGACAGCAACGCCGCGCCGATCCCCTGCCCGATCCGGCCGGTCACCAGCATCGGCGCGTTCGATGCCAACCCGGCGACCAGGGACGAGCCGGTGAACACCATCAGGCCGAGTGCCACCATGCGACGAGCACCGAACAGATCCGCCGCGCGGCCACCGAGGATCATCAGCCCACCGAACAGCAGGGTGTAGGCCGTGACGACCCATGTCGTCGCGGCGCGACTCAGTTCGAGATCGCGGCCGATGTCGGGCAGTGCGACCGTCACCACCGTGATGTCGAGAATGAGCATGAATTGGGCGACGGCGAGGACAGCCAAGGCCCACCACCTGCGTGGGTCGGCGGTGTGGGTGAAGTCGTCGGAGTGGTGAGCGGGCGCATGCGGTTGCATGACAGCCTCCTAAGTTGAACGCTAGTGTTCGAGTTATGTCCCACCATAACCTGAACACACGTGTTCGAGAAGACCTGCACAGGGGTCGCGCCACTCACCTCCCAACCGGCCGGCTCGCGATATATTGACGACACAACCCGTACGGCCATGTTCGAAATGAGGTGTGAAGTGACAACGTCAGCGGATACCGAGCCGCCCGGCCGCAAGCGGGCCGACGCCCGGCGCAATATCGCCGCGATTCTCGACGCCGCACAGGAGTGCCTGGTCGCCGATCCCGACGCGAACATCTCCGAGATCGCCAAGCGGGCGGGCGTCGGCCGAGTCACCCTGTACGGGCACTTCCCTTCGCGCGCCGACCTGATCGATGCGGTCTTCACTCGCGCGGTCACCGAGAGCGACCACATTCTCGACGCGGTCGACATCGACGGCGATCCCGGGCAGGCACTGGGTCGCCTCGTCGCCGCATCGTGGAAGATCATCGACCAGTTCCGCGCGCTGCTCCTCGCGGCGCAGAACCACATTCCGAGCGAACGGATTCGCGCCGCCCACGACCGCCCCCTGCGACGCGTACGACGGATCATCGAAAATGGCCGTTCCGCAGGCGTTTTCCGCGACGACCTACCCGTGTCGTGGATGGTCGCGGTATATCACAGCGTCACACACACCGCGGCCACCGAAATCAGCGCGGGCCGACTGACCGACCGAAACGCGGCGACACTCATCACGACCACCCTGCTTGCCGCATACGCACCGCAGCCCACGCCGTAGCACCGAGGTAGACGCACATCAGCAATGGGCTCCGAGACACACGGAGAGGGTGGAACTGTGCGCGAACAGGTGACCGACCACGGTGATCTCGAAACGGACGTTCTTCCGCTACTTCGCACTGTGAACTGCTCGTCTTCGAACAGGGGCAGCGTCGGCAACTGAAGTCCGGTGAACCGGGTCACGCCTCCACTGACAAGGTTGGTCCCCGCTACGGCGAGGTCATTCGGCGCACTTGCCGATAAGGTCGAAATCACTTGCGCGGAGTCGTGATCCGTTCCCTGAAACTTGCGGGAAGCAGTGGCAAGGTTGGTTGGCACGACGCCAGGGTCGTCAGATCTTGTTGATGCGCCGCGGACAGCGTCGCCTTGAAATTCTCGAACGGCGTACTCAGCGAGGCGAGCAGCCCAGCTGAGCCGCTGGGAACCGAGAGCCCCGACAGCATTCGTGAGGCGTTCGACGAGAAGTTCGCCCCCACCTCCTGCAGATCCAACCCAAATCCATCGAGAACGCCAACCTGCACGGCGAAGTCGTTCACGACACCCCCCTCAATGGCACGACAGCAGTGTAGGCGATCGTGCGCGGAATGGCACTGCCCCACAAGTGAAGTGGGTCCAAACTTCAGGTACCACGGGCTTGGTCGCCACCGGTAGGTCTCGATCAATGTCGGAGACGAAATCCGATGACAGATCAGTACCTCGCAGCGGTGACCGATCCGGCGGCGCGAGTCGACGCTGCTAACCAGCATGAAGCTCCTCGGCACTGTGGTTTACTACTACGCCTTCGTGCCAGACTCCCCGAATCCTCTCAGCAGTCGCGGCGGCAATCGACCTCACACCATCGCCGCGAAAGAACCTATTCGGGCGCTGTCCGGTCAAGGCGCCTGCGGTGGCGCGTGCGCGCCGCAGGCGCATACCGAAGGCGACCAATTGTTTTCTGGGCCACGGCAATCATGTGTGGTGCATCACCAGCCATTGACCTGAAGCCAAGTCGAGGTTGCAGAGTGGCGTCATGAGCAATGACACAGCCGCCGTGACCGGACAGACCCCCGACGATCTCGACACAGAACTCGCCGCCATCCGCGCCGTCGTCGCGTCCGTCGAGCACGCCCAGGCCAACGAACTGGTCACCGAATTCAGTGCGCTTTTCCGCGCCGATGCGATCTGGACCACCGGCGACGGCCGCCGCCTGTTCGGCCGCCCGGCCATCGCCGAGTTCACCGCCCAGGTATTGCCCGGTGCCAGCGCACGAGGCCGGGCGACCTATGAGGTCGAGCACGTGTTGTTCCTGCGGCCGGATGTCGCCGCGGTGAAGGTCCGGCAGAGCGGTTTCACGCTCGACGGCGAGTTGTGGGGCCAGGGGACGCCGATGTATGTGATGACCAAAGAAGACGGCGCCTGGATGCTCACCGCCAATCAGAACACTGCCCTAAAGACAGACTGATCTTCTGGGCACCGAGTGGGTCAGAGCGGTACCGAAGCCGCAGCCTCGAGTGGGTTACGAATCGTGAAGTACGACGGTTCGAGTCCGATGGGGAGCACCAAGAACAACCCCCTACCTGTGCAGACGGGTAGGGGGTTGACTCGTTCTTGTCCGGCTCTCTTCGACTAAGCGCCCTGTTCGACCGACTATTCTGCGCGGCCCGTCAGTGGGTTGTCTGGGACCGAAAGGTTAGTCCCTCTGGTCCTTGCGCGCCTTCAACCGCCACCGGTCCGTCCTCGGTATATCCGGGCATTACCCCATCTTGCGAGTCCCGGGCGAACTCATCCAGGGTCGTCGGTCTGCCCGGGTCAACCACCGGCTCTTCCAGATTGACGTCGTAATCGTCCTCGCCGTCACCGGCTTCGGATCCATTAGTCACCGTACTCACGTCCTGTCCTCGGATCGACATTGCGGGTGCGCTGCGCGGCTCTGATGTGTTCAAAGAATAAGCGCAGGTTAGCTGCGTATAGCGCATTTGGTTGTGCCAGCGAATTCTGACGTCGTTTATCGGTTAATGTCTCCGGCTCTCAACCTCGAATCGACCCGGCCCGATCCGATCGGCGAATTCTGACGCCACCAGGCGGGCCTCCCGGGTAGGCCGGAGGACCGGCCAGCGGTGTCATCGGCCGATTCGTCTTCCCTGCACCTGGCTCGACGCCGGTAGCGTGACTGGCGTGGGGACGACACAAAGGGGCGATCGATGAGCGATGCCATCCGCAAACGCCCAAGGCAGCAGCGGTCCAAGGACACAGTGGACGTGATGTTGGAAGCGGCCGCGCAGATGTTCAGCCGTGAGGGGTTGGCAACAACGACCAACCGGATCGCCGAGCGTGCCGGAGTCTCGATCGGAACGCTCTACCAGTACTTCCCGAATAAGCACGCGATACTCCAGGAGTTGGCCGTGCGGCATCTTCTCGGGGGCGGTGAGCAACTCGGTCAGGTGTTCATCAGACTCCGGGAGACCGAGCCGCCGTTCGAGGAGACCATGCGCGCGATTGTCGACGTCATCATCGACCTGCACAGCGACCGGCCCGCGCTACACGCCCTCATGCATCGTGTCGCCGCACGGCTGCCCGGAGAGCTCGCGGCATTGCGTGCCTTCGAAGACTATCTCGTCGATGAAATCGGATATCACCTGCAACGATGTGGCCGTGGTGGCGACGATGCGGCCCTGACGGCGCGGACACTGGTCCATGTCGTCGATGCGCAGATCCATCGGGTGCCTACTCGAGACCCGATCACTGCCGAACAGGTTATGGAGCTCGTGCAGAGACTCACCCCCGAGATCACTCTGGCGGATGGACGATCCGGGTAGCGGTAGGCATCGCCAGGTCTCCTTGTGTCGTGGATGGGCGGACCGGTTGTCGTACAGTCACTTTGCAATAGGCGGCTGGATTCGATCGGACCGTTGGTTCTCGATCAGGCGGAGCAGCCTCGGCCCGGCGGTTGCGAAGACGGCCGTACCACCGGCCATCAGTACACCGATGCGCGCGGCACGGCGGGGCATTCCTTGCCTGGCGGCGAAGAGCACGGCTCCGGCATCGAAGAGGTCCATCGCGATTCCCGCTTTCAGCGTCGCGCGCCGGACTGTTTCGTCGGAATGCAGCGCGCCTGCCCCGAGAATGACATCGCGAACGCCGAAGGCTTTGATCCAGACGCCTCCGTCGGGCCCTGGGTACTCGACGCCACCAACGCGGTGGACACGTGCCGAGCCGAATGCGGTGGTTACGCCCCATACGATCCGCGCGATGCCGATCGCGGCGAGCACACGACGTTCAGCCGAGGCTCGTTCAGCCTGTGTCACTGTTTCCTCGTATCCGATGTGTTCCACACCTCAAGAATTGATCGAGCGAGTGGCCGACGCAACTCGCGTTCTGCGCCGCACCCGCGGCTAGGAAGGACGGTCTGAGCTGCGGTTATTCGCCGAAGTTGACGTTTTGGATGCTGCCTACTCGCTTTTGGCGGGTTCGACATGACGTAACTCAATTCCCGGTCCGACCCGTGTTGGCGATTTCTGGGTTCTGACCGGGGAACTATCGGTGAATATCGACATCACCCACTGGCAGCAGCTTTGGCTTGGGCGCGGTGCGCGCAAGCCGGTAGGAGTCGGTGCCGGTTTCGATGACATGGCGCTCAGTGCGGAGTCGCGGTGGCTACTGCGGCGGCCACCTGGCTCTCCGTGCAGCCGCGGGCGATAGTGAGGTCGACGCCGATCAAGACCGTGCCAGTGAGATCGGCGCCGGCCGAGCTATCGCAAGGCGGCACGAATGATCCGAGTAATCTTGCCTTCATGGATCGCACTGACCATCGGCTCGGAGAAAACTACCGGAATAACCATCCGCCGTGTCCGACATGTGGCAGGTAGGACTGTGCAATGCTCCATACATATTTCCCGGATCTCAGGGACAAGCTCGCACATCACAGCTGGGAGTCCGGAGGTGGAGTGTCGGCCGTTGACATCGGGAGAGCGGAGGATGCGCTGGGGCCCCTGCCTGCCGACTACAAGTATTTCCTTTCGGAGTTCGGATGGTTGACCTTCGGTTGTTGGGAAGTGTATGGGCTTGGCTGCGGTATCCCGAAGTATCGCGATGTTGTGGAAATGACGATCTGCGAGAGGTCCGAACCAGCCGTACCTCTTCCTCCGACATTTGTTTGCATCATGAACGATGGCGCGGGAAATCTCATATCATTTGACGTGGAGTCAGTGGTGAAAGGTCGCGGGAATGCGAGCACAGTCCTGTGAGATCATGAGCTTGACGAACATCAAGAGCCGGAATTTCTGGCACCGTCATTCGAGCAGTGGCTGACGGAATTCGTGACTTCAGTTGGGAAGGCGTAGTGCAAGTGTGCCGACCTGAAGAGTCGAGAGGGAATTCCGCTCCCGAGGGTGCCGATGCTGTCCGTCGTTCAGATCAGAGCGGAGCGGGTGTTGTTGCGGAAGGCTCGCGACGCTGATCGAGAAGGGCTGATCGAGCTGCAGACCGGCCCGGAGGTCTGGGCTTACATCGGAGGCCCGCGACTGCGGGAAGACGCCGAGCAACGCCTCGACGCGATCGGCGGCCCCTGTCAATGTGACAACCGCTCCCGATGCCGCTCATCGGAGTATCCCGTCCACCAAGTCGGCCACCGTGGGTGCGGCCTTCAACCCCGAACCGGTGAGGAGGACCACGGTTTCTTCCGCTCGCGTAATGCGCCCCGCCGTCAACAGGGCCGAATAAGCTGCGGCGGCGGACGCGCTGGTCGGCTCGACGAACAGACCGTTCGAGCACAGCAGGTCCAACGCATGCACGATGTCTTCCTCGGGGATCGCGACCGTCGACCCACCGCTGTCGTGCAGCGCCGCGATCATCTGCGTCAGACGCAGCGGACGGGCGATCGACGTGCCTTGCGCAATGGTCGGCGACACCGGGCGCTCGACCGGATCGTCCGTGCCTGCGGTGAAGCTCGCGTCCACGGGAGAGCAGTTCAGCGGCTGGGCGGCGAACAGGCGCGGCATCCGCTGAATCTGCCCCGCGCCGAGCAGTTCGCGGAACCCGAGCCAGCATCCCAGCAGGCTGCTGCCCGCGCCGACCGGGACGATCACATTGTCGGGTACGCGAAACCCGAGGTCCTCCCACAGCTCGTAGGCCAGAGTCTTGGTGCCTTGCAGGAAGAACGCCTGCCAGTTGTGGCTGGCGTAGAACGCGTCGCCCTGGGCCTGGCGGATCGCCTCGTTCTCCGACTCCTCCCGCAGGCCCTCCACCAGCTGTAACTCCGCGCCGAAGGCTCGAACCTGTGCGATCTTCGCCGACGACGTCGAGGCGGGCGCGAAGATTTTCACCCGCAGACCGCCCGCAGCCCCGTAGCCCGCGACCGAGGAGCCCCCGTTGCCAGAGCTGTCCTCCAGCACCGACCGGATGCCGCGATCGCGCAGATAGGACAGCATCACGCTCGTGCCGCGGTCCTTGAAACTGCCGGTCGGATTGAGGAAGTCCAGCTTGAACAGCGGTCGCCCGCCGCGTTCCCATTCGCGCTCCAGCAGCGGCGTCGAGCCCTCGCCCAGCGAGATCGGATCCGAGAAGACGACCGGTAGTGCTGCTCGGTACCGCCACAGTGACCGTGCGGCGACGTCGATATCAGACCGGTCGAGTCCCGATCCCGGGTCGATCCACAGCGGACGCCCCGCCGCAGACCGCCACCGGGGTTCATCCAAGCGGTACTCGCTGCCGTCCACGGGATCCCGATACACGCTCACGCCCTCACGCTAGACGCTCCGTCTTCGTGGAGACAATCAGCCTACGCGAGATCGGGCTCATTCAAACAACCTCAGGTGCAACAGATTACGAGCGGTGGGGCTCCCGGGAGTCGTGTCGACGTCGAGTTCTGAATCGGTGAGCACAGCGCGAGCTTCGGCGAAGAAGTCGGCGCTTGCGTGGCCCACAGCGGTGTGTGCGGCGCCGATCGCGGCAGCGAGTGGGTCAGGGTTGGTGACTCGGTGCAGCGCGGACCACAGCCAGCAGTCCCGAATATGTTCAAATGACTGTAGGGTTCCTAACATGGCCCAGATGTCGCGACCGGTGTGACGACGGGTCGTAGTTGTCACATGCAGGCGGCAACGTCACCGGACGGAACGCACGCCCAGCGGCATGAGCGTGCGCCTACACGAGATAGGTTGTCGGCGTGCTCAACCTGTCCTGAGGGAGCATCAGGACAGCAGGGTCAGCGGTCCTGGACTCCACGTTCCTCGGCGGACGGCCTCGGTCGGCAGATACAGCCGCAAGGTGGCGGTGAACTCTGCGCCTGCGGGCACGGGTAGCCAGTTCGCTTCCGGCGCCTGCGGTGGTCGTTCGGCCGCGAGGTACAGGGTGAGTGACCCGTCGGGGTTGTGCTGCAGGTCGGTGTAGCTGTTGACCGCGTATTTGTGTGCCGGATTGGCGACCAGCATGTAGTCGGGTTTGCTCAGCACCGTCAGTGACCAGAAACAGTGCTGCGCGCTATCGGGCAACGCGTCGGCCGCGAAGCTCACCGCGTAGGCGTTCTCGCCGGTCAATGGTGCGCCGTCGGTGCCCACGTGGGCCATGATGTAGACCGCCTCTTTGGCCGAATTCCACCAGATACCACCGAGGTTGGCGGTGGTGCGGAAGTAGTAGTCGGCACCGAAGCGGTCGTATTGGGCGGTCGAGCTCCACCCGTTGGTGTGGTATCCGAATGTCGACATGAACTCGTTCAACGCCGGAATTGCCTGCGACCGGACGACGTCCTCCACCGCGCCGCGCTGAGCGGGGGCGGCGGCGACGTACTCACCGATTCGGCGCAGCAGTGGGTGCATCCGCGTGGCTTCGGGACACACGTCGGTGGCAGTCAGCGCGTGGTCGAGGGTGGGCTGATCGAAGATCTCCGCGCCGGGCAGTGCGCTGTTGGTGAACTCGGGGATCGCTACGCGCGTCTCTGGCACCCCGGCCGAGGTCAGCGCGAAGCTGTGCTGCAACTGCCTCGCCCGCGCGGCGTCGTCGGCGATCTGCACACGGGTCAGCATTTTTGCTTTTGTGGAGGGAATATCGATCCGCAGCGCATCCACGGGGATGTCGGGGTTCGAACCCGTCAGGCATATCGCGAAGAGGCCGTGAGGGTGGTCGGGGAAGTTGCGTTCGTTGATGTTGTGGGTGATCTCGGCCCACTCGTCGACTATCTGGGCGGTGTAGTAAAGGCCCGCAGGAACTGCCGGGATGGTCAGCAGTGCCGGGGTGTGTTCGTCGACGGCGATCCATGCTTCGGAGTAGATCGTGTCGAGATTCGGATTCACGAACGTCGGGGCCGAACCCTGGGCCATCGCCTCGCCGACGGCTTGATTGTGCTTGAGGACGTTGTAGTCGATTCCGTCCTCGGCCAGGTCGATGCTTTCCTGCCGGATGACCAGGAATCGGCCCAGGATATAGATGTAGGCGTCGGTGAGGTCCTGGGTGGTGAATGAAGCTCCAGCGAGATGATCTGACATTCGAACTCTCCTTCGGCTCGATACCCGGCAGCGACCATCGACGCTACGGCAGCAGCGCTCTCATTCTGAGAACCACACCGCCACGGGCCCGAGATTGTGCACAACAGACACTCGGAAAACGGCATTTCCGGACGTTCGAAGCGACGGCGACAACTCGCTTCGCCCTTGCCCCGGGGTAGTGACAGAAGCAATCTGATATCGGTGACAACTATCGCCTGCGCCGGTGATCGAATGCTGTGGTCAGTGGCTACGCCTGGTGACAAACTACGACATGCTGGCCCAACCGGACTGGACCGCGACCGTCTTGGTCGCGGTCCGCCGGCAACTACTCGACGCGACCGCGTTCGGTGTGAACGTGAGCCACGCCGAGGTCGACACCCTCGTGGCGCGCCTGACCGCCCAACTGCAGGCCAGGCTCGGTGACAGCGCGGTGCCCGGTTGTCGCCGCCGCGCCTGCAACCCCGGTCGCGGATCGGTTGCCAGAGCTACCGGCAGCGGGAGGGGCGATGACGGCGTCGGCGTTCGACTCCTGGCCCGAGCAGTTCTCCCCGCCGATGCGGATGGTGGCGAATCCACCGCAACAGGTCACCGTGGACCTCAACGTCGCCATCACTACCGACCAGCCCACTTCCGGGCCGATGCGATACAACTTCGGGTCCGCCAAGGAGGACTCCGATTGGCCGACACCACCCCGGGGCTCCTGCACGCCTGGGCGCGAGTCTCTGACGGGACGTGGCTCGGGCTTGTGGCCTTTACCATGCCCACCGGGAACGGTCAGGGGCGTCTCCCGGTCGAACAGTGGTGCCCCCAGCACGCACTGTCCCCGCAGAACCCATCGGCGTCTTCGCGACACTGATCGGACCCGCACGTAGGACGACGGGCACGCACCCGCGGAGGAGCCGCGACGTCGAACCGGCAGCGACTCAGCGGGATTGCTGATCTGCGGCAGCTCGGTGATGTGGGTTCGATGACACGGCCTGATTTTCCAAAGGTCCGATCGGGCAGGAGCGATAGTCCCCCTTCATAACCGGGACCGCCGTCCTGCGATCGGGACGATGAGCAACGGCACCGCGAGATCGCGCGGCCAGTCGATCTCGGTCATCTCAGAATCTGCGGGTCAGCAGCACCGAGCAAGTCGATCTGCCCGGTCTCGGCGAACCGGCCGGGCTGGTCCTGCACCACATCCAAGGCCCGCCATCGCGCACCTTGGTCCCGTGTCCGTCGAGCACGCCTTGGGCATCGACGGAGTTTGCCGGCGCAATGGCGGCTCCGGCGGGCGTATCCCAACCCGCCACTACGTACTTCAATCATCCACCGACAGAAGGGACGATCATGGGCATACGCATCGGCGAATTCGAGTTGTGGTTCCCGCTGAGCCAGGTCAGCACGATCGCCGAACACGCGATGGCCGCGACCGAGCATTCCTGGCCCACCTGGGACGACGACAAACCCGACCCGGTCCCGCCAGCTTTGGTGTGGGCCAAAGACCAGGGCACCTACCTGCTGTCGAACGGAGTACCGCGCCTGCTGGCCGACCCCGCCAAACCCGACGGCTCCTCACAGGTGGTGTACGCGGTCGGCTACGACAGCTACTTCAACTTCACCGACACCGCGGTCGGCGGCGACGACTTCGCCGAACACATCTCCCTCACCGAAGAGCACGACGGCATCACCTTGATCGAGCTGATCCGCCACCACGCCGCTCGCGGCGCGATCCTGATCCTGACCGTGATTCCCGGCGGCACCTACTCCATCGATTTCAGCTCAGCCACCTCACCGTTCGACCGATAACCGGCTCTTCACAGTCGAGGGTGTAGTTGGGGTCGGAAGCCGCCAGTCTCGAGTAGTGATCTGGCGATGTAGTTCGTCAGGTTGCGGAACCCGAGGGCGGAGCCGCGGAGGTGTTCGAGGCGGCCGTTTGATCGCTTCGGTGGTGCCGGGCCGGTCGAAGTAGGCGAGCACGTCGGCGGCGCGCTTGGTCAGGGTGCGGCCGAGCGTGATGATCTCGCTGAACGGGCTGGGGACGCCTCGGCTGATCGACTCGATCAACTGCCTCATCAGCTCGCGGCCCCGGGTTCGGTCGGGCTCACGGTAGGCGGCGATCATCCGCTGGTAGATGCCCCAGGTGGCTTCGACCTCGACGTGGGGGTCGGCCGCGAACAGCTCCGTCAGCCGGTGCTGCTGGGTCTCGGTGAGCAGGTCGGCGCCGGTGCGCGGGGGCGTCGCGCGGCATATAGTGGATCGCCGGTGCGGCCTCGGTGCCCGTGGGTGGCTTGCTGGACCCGGCGCCGGCACTGATCCAGGGCGTCGCCTGCCAGACGGACGACGTGGAAGGGGTCCAGCACCGACACAGCGTCGGGTAGATCTTCGGCGGTGGCGGTCTTGAACCCGGTGAACCCGTCCATCGCGACGACCTCGATATTGTCGCGCCAGGACTAGTCCCGTTCGGCGAGCCAGGCCTTGAACGCCTGTTTGGAGCGGCCGGCGACCATGTCCAGAAGCCGCGCCAGCCCGGTGCCGTCGCGGATCGGCGTCAGGTCGATGATCACGGTCACGTACTTGTCGCCACGCCGGGTGTGCCGCCAGACGTGCTCGTCCAAGCCGATGACCTGCACGTCGTCGAGGCGGTGCGGATCGTCGATCAGGACCCGGCGGCCCTCGGCCAGGACCGCGTCGTTGGCGGTGTTCCACGAGACCCCCAGAGCGTCGGCGACGCGGGCGACACTCAGGTGTTGGCACACCAGGGCTTCCAGCGCCCACCACAGGCCACGTCGCGACACCTTCGCCCGCGGCTCGGCGGCCCGCGACGTGTCCTGGCGCCACACGTGACCGCATCCGGTGCACCGGTATCGGCGGAGGCTGACCTCCAAAACCGTGGGCCGCCACCCGAACGGCTCGTGCGCCAACCGCCGGACCACCGTGTCCCTGGCCGCGCCCTGGCATCCGCAGCGACGACACCGTTTGTCGGGCTCGACAACCCGGCACCGGGGAATCGCCCGATCGGGCTCCAACCGCTGCCCGAGCACTTCGAGCCAGAGATCATCAAGACGAACGAACGTGGTCAGGTCAGGGCGGGCGAAGGTAGCGTCAGACACGTCGAGGTCTTCCAGATGGACGGCATAGTCACCTCCATCCTCGGGACCTCGACCCCTACCCGGCCACCGACGCGCCGACCGGACTACACCCTCAACTGCGACTGCGAAGAGCCCAAAAATAGCCCCGGTGCGAGGGTCGGCCCGCGTGCTATGTTCCGGCCATGACTAGACCCGGTGAGATCCTCGGCAGCGTGGTCGCCGCCAGCGAGCGCGAGCAGCTCGAGACGTTCCTGGATTATCTGCGCGACGCCGTCGTGCGCAAGGCCCGCGGGGTGTCGGAGGAGGACGCCCGGCGCAGCCCGGTGCCGACCGGCACCAACCTCGGCGGCCTGATCAAACACCTGCGGTGGGTGGAACTGGGCGGGTTCGCCCAGCAGATCGGGCAGATCCCCGCCGCGGAGCTGCCCACGCCGCCGTGGACCGACGCAGACCCGGAGGCCGACCTGCGGCTGGAGCCGAACGAGAAGCTCGACGACGTCATCGCCGCCTACCAGGCGGAGTGCGACCGCTCCCGCGAGATCGCCGCCCAGCACAGCCTCGACTACGCCGTCACCACACCGCGGGGCAGGGAGCTGACGTGGATGTACCTGCACGTGATCGTGGAGACCGCCCGGCACGCGGGCCACGCGGACATCCTGCGCGAGATGATCGACGGCAGCGTCGGCGACTGACGGCTCGCGGCGCGTCGTCGGTCCGTGTTCCGGGTCGTCGGAGGCGGCGTTACAACGGTATCGGCGGAGGCTGACCGCCAAAATTGTGGGCCGCCACCCGAACGGCTCGTGCGCCAACCGCCGGACCACGGTGTCCCTGGCCGCGCCCTGGCATCCGCAGCGACGACACCATTTGTCGGGCTCGACAACCCGGCACCGGAGAATCGCCCGATCGGGCTCCAATCGCTGCCCGAGCACTTCGAGCCCGAGATCATGTCACCCCCATCCTCGGGAGACCTCGACCCCTACCCGGCCACCGACGCGCCGACCGGACTACACCCTCAACTGCGAAGAGCCCGATAACCATCACTTCCACCGGCCGAAACGGACCGAGGAGTATGCGGCGGATTAACTTGCCCACCGATCCGGTTAGCTTGTCCCCATAAGGTTCGAGGCTGGCGCGCGGATGCGATTACACCCCAATGGCGCAACGGTGTTCAAGGTGCTCGAAGTCGACTACCAGGGCGATCCCGAACAGGTACTCGTCGATGCCGTCGACGACACCCCGGGCACATACCCGTGGCCAGCCTCGACGACGTTGATGGTGACCGTCGACGACTGAACCCCGGACCGCGGCGACCGTACCGATGCCATGTGTCGGACAACCCTGATCACTGCGGTCCCCGATGATGGCAATCCGATCCCCGCTGAGCAGGCAGCGATCGTTGCGTTGGTGATCGATCAGATCGAGCCCGATACCGACATCACCGCCGAAACGTGCACCGTCGCTTGGTCGCGGACTTGTCCACCCCACCGAGCCTTCGGACGTGCGCGCTGTGCTCGACCTCCTCACGATGCCGCACGTCGGATGCACGCCCGGCGAATCATCGGCAGCCGTGCTGAACCGCACGCGTGACCTGCTCGCGGGCGCGGAAAGCCGGCCCCCACCGCTCGACTACTGGAATGACCAGCCCTACTGACCATCGGCGTCGTCGATAGCTGTTGTGCCGGCCCGACCGCCCGCACCGCACCACCGGCATCGTTCGCGGTGTCGAGCGACGGTCGGCCACCGACGAAACTTTGGCAGGTGACCAAGTGGAACCGGGAATGCACTCACTGCGGAAAAGTAGGGTCTCCGGACAGCCTTACGGGCGTCCGACCGGGGTTTCGATGTCGTCGAGATCTTTGTCCAGTCGCAGCCCTCTCCAGCTCGGGTGCCGGAACCGACCGTCGCCGGTCCATTCAGTGAACGCTACTTCTCCCACCACGCGAGGTTCGAGCCACACCACCCCAGCCGGGGTCGACCCGACTCCAGGCACCGGTGGGTCCGGGCGTTGCAGCGGCGCCAAACGTTCGTACAGATCCGCGAGCATCCCGCTGGTAAACCCGGTACCGACACTGCCCGCGTATTCCAGGGCGCCTCGGTCGTCGGGGACGGCGACCAGCAGTGATCCGATCATCCCTGCCCGTCGGCCCGTCCCTGTTTTCCACCCGATGACCACGACCTCCTGGTGGGTCACGTTTTTGACTTTCGTCCAGGCAGGGCTGCGTTGCCCGGACAGATACCAGCTGTCGCGCCGTTTACAGATGATCCCCTCGGCCCCCAGCGTTTTCGACGCCGCCAGGGCGTCTGTGGCGGGGCCGGGAAGCAGGCCGGGGATACGCCAGTGCGGTCCGATCAGTGCGGTGAGTTCGAGCAGTTCACGGCGTTGGGTGTAGGGCAGCTCGGTCAAAGATCGGTCCCCGATGTGGAGTAGATCGAAGACCATGAACATTGCCGGTGAGGTTTCGGCCAATGCGCGGATGGTGGCGGGGTTACGTTGGTGCATCCGCGGGGCCAATGCCCGGAACGAGGACCGGCCGGCGACTTCGACGACGATCTCACCGTCGACGACGAAGCAGGGTGCGGCTGGGGCGAGCCCGGCCAGTTCAGGCCAGGCCGGGGTGATGTCGTTGCCGTTGCGCGATTCCAACCGCAATTGATCATCGACATAGGCGAGTGCCCTGATCCCATCGTGCTTGAGCTCGTACGCCCTTCTCTGAACTACCACATCCCGAGTGGGCGGGCCGAGATCCCAACTTGGTGACTGACGGCGGGCCGTCGCAGGCCGTCTCCCACACAGCGAGTGCAGCTTCAAGCCGTGCTGTCGTCGTAGACCACGGGCCTTGGAAGGGCAGGCAGAGCGGACCGAACAGCTACCGGTGGCGGGGATGGAGCGCGTCGTCGCTGACGGTCTGGTGCTGCTTCTGCGTTTCTGCCCAGGTCGCGATGAGAGTGTGAGAGCGTCAGCGCTGGGGTACTGGGGTCTGCGGTGTAGGTGGTGATCGCGATGTGAGGATCGCCGGGCAGGGCGAAGTCGTTGTAGGCGAGGACCGTCGTCCCGACGGCGGGGTGGTGGATGGGCTTGTGTCCTCTGGTGTGGCGGGCCACGTTGTGTTTAGCCCACCGGGTGCTGAAACAACCCCGACCACCCGCACCGCCGGGGTGGACGAACCCTGCTGTTAGCTCAGGCCTACGCGTGGCCGTTGGGGCTCAGGCCATTCCCACGGTCTGAGCCCCTCGCCCGTCAGGGGTTTGACTGGGACCGGAAGGTCAGTCCCTCAGGTCCCCACTCGCCTTCAACCCCTTGCGCGCCGTCCTCGGTGTATCCGGGCGTTACTCCCTCTTGCGAGTCTCGGGCGAACTCCTCCAAGTTGGTGGGTTTGCCCGGCTCGATCACTGGTTCCTCCAGGTTGACGTCGTAATCGTCCTCGTCGTCGTCAACGGGTTCGGGTTCATTGGTCACCGTACTCACGTCCTGTCCTGTGATCGGTGTTGTGGGGATGCCGTGATCCCCTGAACGTGCGATGCCGAGAACGGCGCCAGCCACAGCTATCGCGCCTAGCACATTGGCGCCGACTACTTTCTTCCGCACGTTGACTTCTAGCCAGTCGGGTGCCCAAGATTCTAGCCCCTGTTGATGGCGCGTCACGGTGCTGGTGGCAACGAACCTCCTTGAGCTTGCACGAGGAACGGGTCCTGGTTGATGACACGATTGGTGCCGTAGAAGGCGCCCAGGAGACAGTGGGTCGGGGCTTTGTGCCGCCTCGCTGCGTCGCCGCAGCCCGATGCTGGCCATCCGCCCGGTTCAGTCCGGGCGGATGGGTAGTGCGGCTGACCGAGCGGCAATGTCGGGAAAGCTCGGCAGGCTCAGATGTACCGTAGCGGCACGCGCGGCACGCGCATCGATCTGGGCGAGCTTGTCTTCGGCGGCGGCCAAACTCACCGCCAGCCCATCGGCTTCGCCGACCCAGCCGGCCTGTTTCGCCTCGGTGATCCGAATGGTGAGGTTGTCGCGGATTTCGGCGAGCCGGTGCCGTTGGGCGGGGTCGACCCGCAGTACCGGGCACCGGACACAGCTGTGTTCGTGCTGGCAACTGGTGCCGTAAGCGCGGCCGCAATCGCCCAAAGCGAGTTTGCAGCGTTCGAAGTGGCCGAGGAATTCGTCCCACTCGAGGTCGGTTGGAGTGCGATACTCCTCTCCCGGGCGCAGCGCGCGGCGGCGGGCGATGAAGCTACGATGGCCTTCGATCGCTTCCTGCGGATAGATCGCCTTGTAGCCCATGGTGGTGTTGATGTCCTTGTGGCCCAACAACAGTTGCGCGATGTGCGGCGCTATCCCGTTCATGATCGCTTCGGTAGTGAAAATGCGGCGCAGGTCGTGCGTTTGGAAGTACAACGGTTTTCCGGCAGCGTCTGTGACACCGGTCGCTTCTAGTAGTTCGGTCAGCGCTGTGCGAATGGAACAACGGAGCACACAACGGAGCCGTGTCGGCTGGTAGGCATCAGACTTGCGGAGCTGGCGTGGCAGGCCGGTCGAGAGAACACCAGCAACAACGAACGCCGAGGTCAGCACCAATAGACCGGCGGTGTCCGTACCAGTGCCTTCGCGCAGCCAGCCGAGCATGTAGGGCCAGAGAAGCCTCCGATGTTGCCGGCGGAGTTGACCATGGCCAGTGCGACGGCGCCCATCGCTCCCGGGAAGTGCTGTGATGGAAAGGAGTACAGCAGCGGAACCGCTGCCTGGATACATGCGCCGAGGCAGAGGCCGATAAGTGCGATGACCGGTGCGCCGACCAGCGAGGAGATCAGCATGCCTGCGGCACTGACCAGCAGGAAGATTGTCAGCACCGGACCACGCTTGCCGTGGCGAGATGTGTACCTGGATTCGACACCGAGCGCGATCGTCGCGACGACCCATGGAATCGCTGAAAGCAAACCTGCCTGAACGTTGTCTATGTCCATCTTGTGCTTGGTTATCTGCGGGAGGCAGTGGTCACCCCAGTAGAAGCCGATCATCATGCAGGTGTAGACCGCGCAGTAGTACCACACCTGCGGGTTCTACAGGATCGTCGTGACCGCCGCGAGGCCGTGGGGTTCTTGTCGGGGAAGGAACTCGATGCTGGTTCGGGAACCAGTTCAGCCTCGTCGCTCCCCGCATCCACGCCTACGGCGTCTCCATCTGGGTTCCCGAGCTCGGCGGCAGGTTCGACCCGAACAACGTCACTCACTCGATGATGATGATGATGAGCATGCTCGGTGGGCTCAGTGAGTCCGAACGCCAACATGTTCAGCAGCGCACCCGCGCCAGCATGGATGCCCAGGTCCTCAACGAGGGACGCCACCAGGGCGGACGGCCGCCCTACGGCTACCTCGTCGTCGACGGACCACCACACCCCAACCCCCATCGGGCCGCAGACAATCTCAAGCTGCGCATCCTGTCCCTCGATGCCGCTGCGGCACCGGTGGTTCAGCGGATCTTCCGCGCATACATCGAAGGCCGCGGCGACAAGGCGATCGCGATGGAACTCAACCGGGAAGCAATCCCGTGTCCGTCGGCGCATCGGCCCGAACAGAACCGCCACCGCTCCGGCGATGGGTGGCAAGCCTCCACGATTGCCGCGATCCTGCAGAACCCGCGCTACACCGGCTACGCATTCTTCGGACGATGGACCAAACACGAACAACTCCTCGACCCCGACGACGTCGCAGCCGGCCACGTCGTCCGCTTCAAACGCTCCCCCACTCAACGGATCGTAAGATCCCGGCGACCCGCTCATCCAGCGATCGTTTCCGTAGAGACCTTCACCGAAGCAACCCTCAAACGCCACGAGCGCGCCGGAATGAGTAACCAGACCCGCAGCCGACTCGAGCGGACCCGCTCTACCCACTCGAGCGCCCCCTACCTATTTCGCAGTCGTGTCCGCTGTGATCTGTGCAGCCGCAAGATGCAAGGCGAGCTCGTGCGGGGAGCCGTGTATTACCGGTGCCGCGCTGCGACTCTCGCACCCGGTAGTCCGAAACTCGAACAGCACCCACGGACAGTGAACCTGCGCGAAGACCAGATTGTCGAACCCGTCGACGAGTGGCTGGCTACCCTATTCGATCGCGAACACCTCGACACCACTGTCGCCGCGCTGCTCGCGGCGAACAACGACGACAGTGCCGACACCCAACGCGCAGCGCTGCGATACAAGATTCAGCAGGCTCAAACCAAGATCACACGGCATCTCACCGCGATCGAAGCGGGCGTGGACCCCAAGGTCGTCGTCGACGCTCTCAACACCGCGCAAGCGGAGAAGGCATCGGCCGAGGTGGAGATTAACAATCTGCCCAAGACCGAACGGTTGACCGAGACCGAGATCCGCAAGCTCATCGGATCACTTGGCGATGTTCGGCTCGTGCTGGCCAACGGTGCGCCAGTGCATAAGAAGGAACTCTACGAAACACTGATGCTCCAGGTGCGGTATTCGCCCCTGGAGCATCGAGTCATATATGTGCACACATAGTTGTGTTTAGCACTGGTGTCCGGAGGGGGACTTGAACCCCCACGCCCTAATACGGGCACTAGCACCTCAAGCTAGCGCGTCTGCCATTCCGCCACCCGGACTTGCTGGTGTGCTGAAAGATTATCTGACGTTGCGTAGTAATCCAAATCGCCTGCCTGACCTGCTGTTTTGTTGAGGGTTGCCGGTCAGGCGGGGATGGCTTCCTGGTCGGGTTTTTCGGTGGAGGTGGCGGCGGGTGGGGTGCGGCGGCGGCCGGTGACCATGTACAGGACGACGAGGACGACGGCCAGCCATACGTAGGTGTCGCCGACGAAGTGTTGCCACCAGGACCAGGCGGTCTCGCGGCGTTCGCCGTCGGGGAGGAAGTCGTGGGGGGCGATGACGAAGACGGCGGTGACCACTGCGGCGGTGGTGTACCAGCCGGCGGCGGCGCGCGCGGGCAGGGTGCGGGCGTGGCAGGCGATGGCGAGCAGGGCGGGGGCGATCCAGACCCAGTGGTGCGACCAGGAGATCGGCGACAGCAGCAGGGTGAACACGGCGTTGAGGGACAGGGCGATGGCGGGGGCGTCGACGGCTTTGCGCATGGCGGCCACGACGAGCGCGAGCAGCAGGGCGCCGAAGATCAGCCACAGGGCGTCGAACGGGAGGCCGGTGATGTGCAGGCGGGCCAGGACGGCCTGGATGGACTGGTTGGTGTGGAAGGCCGAGCCGCTCAGGCCCGAGACGTTGCCGAGGCCGCCGAACCAGTAGCGGACGGATTCGGTGGGCAGCAGGGCGAAGGAGACGAGGGTGGCGATCGCGCCGGTGGCCGCGGCGGTGGCGGCGGACTTGTAGTCCTTGCGTACGAGGAAGAACAGGACGAACGCGGCGGGGGTCAGTTTGATCGCGGCGGCCAGGCCGATGAGCATGCCGCGGGGGTAGCGGGTCTTGGGGAGCAGGCAGTCGGTGGCGACCAGCACCATCAGAAGGAGGTTCACCTGACCGAAGTCGATGGTGGAACGCACCGGTTCGAGCAGCATCGCCACCGGCAGGGCGCAGGCGGCCACCAGCATCGCGGCGTGCTTTCTCTGCAGGTGGTAGCGCAGGGCGACCAGATACAGGGTCCAGGCCACCGCGGCGATCGACACCGCCACGTAGAGGATTTTCGCGAGGCCCCACGGCAGCAGCGCGAACGGGGCCAGCGCGATCGCGGCGAAGGGTGGGTAGATGAAGGGCAACCCGATCCCGGCGGAGGTCTTGGGGAGCTCGCCGTACAGGTCGCCACCGTCGCGCATCGCCTCGATGCCGAGCCGGTAGACCTGTAGGTCGATGAAGCCGCCGGAATAGCGGTCGAACGGCCACAGCGGCGTCCAGTAGTAGACGAGCGAGCCGACGGCGAGCAGCACCAGTACCAGCCACCACGCCCGATGGGTGGGGCGCGGGGAGCTCTGCTGCACGGGGTGGGTGGTATCACTACTCATCCGCGGCGACTATACCGACTCGCCGCACCCACTGCGGTATCGCCCGCCGGTGGCAGTGACGTGCGCGATAGCGCGGCGGGGCGGCTCAGGCACTGCGGTTGTAGCGGACGAGATAGCCGGCCAGGGCGCGCACGTCGGTGTCGGACCAGTCGGCGAATCGGGTGTCGAACGCTTCACGGCGCCTGCGTTCGGCCTCGAGCGCGACGCTGCGGCCGGTATCGGTGGCGCGCAGGATGTGGTTGCGCCGGTTGCCGGGGTCCACTTCCCGTTCGAGATAGCCGAGCTTTTCCAGCGCCCCGACCTGCCTGCTGATCGTCGACTTGTCGAGCAGGAACTGTTCGGCCAGGTCGGCGGCTTGGCAGCCGTCTCGTTCCAGGATCAGGTCGAGGATGCTGTAGGCGACCAGGCTGAGCCCGGGGTGCAGTTCGGCGGCGCGGCCGCGGGCGCGCCGGGAGAAGGCGGTGAGCTCGCGCTGGATCGTGCGCACTGCCTCGGTTCTTGCGTCTGGATCAGGCATGGTTGTATCCTACAACGATAATAGTTGCAATTACCAACCGTTTGGAGATCCGCCTCGATGACTCGCACCGAGTTCCGGCACATCGCCGGGCATCTGCTCACTCCCCTGCTGATGTGCCTGGGCATGGCTTTCGCCTATCTCGGCGCGTTCCACCAACCGGAACCGAACAACATGCAGCTCGCGGTGGTCGGCGATACACCGCAGGCGATGGTGCTGGCCCAGACGATGAAGGACAAGGGCGGCGCCGGCCTCGACGTCATCACCGTGCCCACCCGCGACGCCGCGGTCGACGCGCTGCACGAGCGTGCACTCGTCGGCGCCTACGTGCCAGACGCGACCAGGCCCGAACTGCTCGTGGCGACCGCTAGCTCGGATACCAGCGCGATAGCCGCGGAGGTGGCCTTCCGGTCGGTGTCGGACCATCAAGGCGTGCCGCTGGTGGTCACCGACGTCACCGGCAAGGCACATGGTGACCCGACCGGTCAGGGCGTGTTCTTCCTGCTGGTGGCGTTGAGCGTCGGCGCCTACGGCAGCGTCGCGGTGATCGGTGCGGCCGGTGCGACGCTGCGGATGCGGGTGCGTGCCGCGATCGGCGTGGTGACCGCGCTGGTGGTCAGCCTCATCGGCGTGCTCGTGGCCGGCCCGGTGTTCGGTGTGATCGACAGCGACCTGATGAGCGTGTTCGGCATCGCCTGGCTCTACAGCTCGGGCATCATCCTGATCGGCATCGGCCTGCACACGTTCCTCAAACGCTGGACCACCCTCGCGTTGATCACCCTGTTCGTGATGCTGAACTTCACCACCTCCGGCGGCGTCTACGGGCCCGAATTGCAGAACGGCTTCTTCGGTGCCCTGCATTCGTTCTGGAACGGCGCGGGCTTCGTCGAGGGGCTGCGCAGCCTGCTCTACTTCGACGGCGGCGCCGGATTCGGCTTCCGGCTGCTCTCGTTGTTCGGCTGGCTGCTCGCCGGCGTGATCCTGATCCTCGTGGCGGGCAACTACGAAGCACGCAACACTCCCGCACCGGTCGAGCGCGACGCGATCGAGGAGGAGATCGGCGAATCGGTCGCGGTCTGAGCCGGCTTTCCACCTACGGCACCGCCCCGGCGAATCCCGCCGCGACCACCCGGAATGCGACATCCGGAGCAGGTCGGCGAGGATGCCGGGGCGTTGTCGTGAATCGGCCGCGATGCCGCGTAGCGGCGAGTACGGTGTAGCGCGCGCAACCGAGGGGACGGCCGGTCGCGCAAGGGATCGAACGGCGGAAAGGGTGGGCTGCACCGATGGATGATCCCGGCGAACACGTTCGGCTCGACCAGCGGTACACCGGCGCGGATCCGATCGACTGGTGCGGCGCCGCGGTGTATCCGATGTACTCCGAGGCGCTACCGGTCGGCACCACCGCGCTGCACCTGCGTGCGCTGTCGGTGCTGGCGCCACCGGAAGTGTCCGGGCTCGGCCTGGGACTCACCGTCACGGCGGGGCACGTCGATCTGGGCGGACGCGCACTCGGCGGGGTCGACATCTGGGCCGATGCGCTCGGCACCGGGGTCGACCTCACGGTGACCGCCGAATCTCCCGAAGCGCTGTTCACCCTGACCCCGGTGTGGGTGGCGGGGTCGGGCGCGTACCAGTCGTGGACGGGCAACTACGGCATGGTCGTGGACCTGCTGCCCGAGGGGGCCACGTTGTGGTGCAGCACCGGGCCGGGTGCGCCGGACTTCAACGAACTCGTCGTCGAACTAACCACCGTAGGAGCGCCGGGGCACAGCGCCGAGGACATCGGGCGGGCACTGCACGAACTGGGCACCGTGATGCACACGCGCGGCGAACACGATTCCGCGCGCAGCCTCTGGACTAGGGCCGCCGCGGCCGGACACAGCGGTGCCGCCTACAACCTCGGCCTGGCGGCGCTGCGCGCGGGCGACACCGTCACTGCCCAGAAATGGTGGCAGGCCGCGGCCCACGATGATCCGCGGGCCGCGGCCTTGCTCACCGAACTACCTCAGCGCGCTCAGCGCACCTGATCGGCGTATTCGGCGGCCGGTACTTCTCGCACCGGGGTGAACTCACGCGCCGCGATGTGTTCCGGGCGCCGCTGCGGTGCCGCGAACGGCTCCGCCAGCGCGTTCTCCACGCTGTTGAACACCAGGAAGATGTTCGAACGCGGGAACGGTGTGATGTTGTTCGACGAGCCGTGCATCACGTTGGAATCGAACAGCAGTGCCGAGCCGGCTTTGCCGGTGAACTGCGTGATGCCGTACCGCGCCGCGAGGAAGGTGATGTCGTCGGCATTCGGGATACCGATCCGCTGCTCACGCAACGACTCGCGGTAATGCGCGGTCGGGGTCTCCCCCATGCACGGCACGAAGGTGCGGTGCGAACCGGGCATCAGCATCAGCGAGCCGTTGAACGGGTAGTTGTCGGTCAACGCGATCGACAGGCTCACCGCACGCGGGGCCGGCATTCCGTCCTCGGCATGCCAGGTCTCGAAATCGGAGTGCCAACCGAAACCACTGCCGCCGAAACCGGGCATGTAGTTCACCCGGCTCTGGTGCAGATACACCGGCGAACCGAGGATCTGCTCGGCCAGACCGACGATCCGCGACTCCGCCAGCAGCCCGGCGATCGGCTTGCTCAACTTGTGGACCTGGAACACCGACCGCACCTGCCCGGCCACCGGCTCCACGACGACGCGTTCGTCACCGTAGAGCACCGGGTCGGCGGCGAGGTGGCCGACTTCTGCACCGAAGGCTGCGACCTCATCCGGACTCAGCAGGTCGGGAATCGTGGCGAAACCGTTCGCCTCGAAGCCCTCCAGCTCCGGCGAAGTGACCTTGCCCCACACCGTCGGATCGGTGCGTTCGATGTGCGGAGCGGGCTCACTCAACCGGGTCGGATAGCGGTCGAACCGGTCAGACACTGGCATCCTCCTCGATAATCAGCGGATACACCCCGTTCTCGTCGTGTACCTCGCGGCCGGTAACCGGCGGATTGAACACACACAACATGCGCAGCCTGGTGCGTGCGCTCACCTGATGACGCTCGTGACCGTTGAGCAGGTACATCGAACCCGGCGCCAGCTCGTAGACGGTCCCGTTGTCGTGGTCGGTCAAGGTGCCTTCGCCCTCGACCAACCACACGGCCTCGATGTGATTCTGGTAGTGGAACTCGTGGACGGTTCCCGCCTCGATCGTCGTCTCGTGGAACGAGAACCCGACCTTGTCACCGGCCAGCACGATCCGCTTGCTGCGCCAGCCGGGGCCGGCCACATCGCGCTCGGTATCGGTGATCTCGGAGGTGGTGCGCACGATCATGCGGCACCACCACAGACGGTGTCGATCGAGTTGGTGAGCACCGACAGACCACGGTCGAGCTCGTCGCGACCCAGGGTGAGCGGCGGCAGCAGCTTCACGACCTCGTCCATCGAACCCGAGGTCTCCACCAGCAGGCCCTGCTCGAACGCGGTGCGGCACACCTTGCCGGCCTGTGACGGGTCGTCGAAGACGATGCCGTGCACCATGCCGCGGCCACGGGTGCTGACACCGTTGTGGCGGTCGGCCACAGCGGACAGGGTCTTGTTGAGGTGTTCGCCGTTGGCCGCGGTCTGCTTGGCCAGCTTGTCGTCGGACCAGTACTCGCGCAGGGCGGCGCTGGCGGTGATGAAGGCGGGGTTGTTGCCACGGAAGGTGCCGTTGTGCTCACCGGGGGCCCACTGGTCGAGCTCGGGCTTGATCAGCACCAGGGCCAGCGGCAGTCCGTAGCCACTGATCGACTTCGACAGGGTGACGATGTCGGGGGTGATGCCGGCGATCTCGAAGGAGAAGAACGGGCCGGTACGGCCACAGCCCATCTGCACGTCGTCGACGATCAGCAGGATGTCGCGCGCGGCGCACAGGTCGGCCAGGTGACGCAGCCACTCGGCGCGCGCCAGGTTGACGCCACCTTCACCCTGCACGGTCTCCACGATCACCGCGGCGGGGCGGTCGAAGCCCGAGGAGCTGTCGTCGAGTACCCGCTGCATCCAGCCGAAGTCTTCGATGGTGTTGTCGAAGTAGCCGTCGTAGGGCATGGGGGTGGAGTGCTCGAGCGGCACGCCGGCCCCCGCACGCTTGGTCGCGTTGCCGGTGACCGCCAGCGCGCCCAGGGTCATGCCGTGGAAGGCGTTGGTGAAGCTGAGGATGGTCTTGCGACCGGTCACCTTGCGGGCGAGCTTGAGCGCGGCCTCGACGGCGTTGGCGCCGGTGGGCCCAGGGAACTGCACCTTGTAGTCGAAGCCACGCGGCGTCAGCAGGGTGTCGCGGACGGTCTCGAGCAGTTCGCGCTTGGCCACGGTGGACATGTCCAGGCCGTGGGTGATGCCGTTGCTGCCGATGTAGTCCAGCAGCGCGGCCTTGAGCACCGGGTTGTTGTGACCGTAGTTCAGCGCACCTGCGCCGGCGAAGAAGTCGAGGTAGTCGCGCCCCTGCTCATCGCGGATCCAGGCACCTTCGGCGGTGTTGAACACGGACGGCCAGTCACGGCAGTATCCGCGCACATTCGATTCCATCGCCTCGAAAATGCTGGTATCGGTGGTCGTGATCATTGTCATGCCTCCTGGCGCTGAGCTGGTGAAATAACGTACAGCTGCTCGGCTTCGTGGGAATCTGGAAAATCGTTCGCTTCGAACAATGAGACGGTGCGCAATTCAGCGCCACGCTCGCGTGCCACCGCGGAGAACAACGCCTGGGAGGCGGTGTTTCCGGGCGAGATCGTGGTTTCCAAGGTGGTGACACCCGCATCGGCCACCGAATCGAGCAGGCCGTGCAGGATTTTCGCGGCCATACCGCGCCCTCGGAACTCTGTGTCCACCGCGATCTGCCAGACGAACAACGTCTCCGGCGCTTCCGGGCGAACATATCCGATGACAAATCCTACTACTTGCCCGTCGCTTTCGGCGACCAGGGAGGTCGCGGCGAAGTCGCGGCACCACAGGAGATACGCGTAGCTCGAATTCACGTCGAGCACCTGCGAATCTCGGACGATGCGCCACAATTGGGCCCCGTCACCCGAACGTGGGTGGCGGAGAATCGGTTCCGAACCGTTTGCCGCCGCAGTGGCGGCCGGCTCGTTGGACATAGTCGGATTCGGCATACATTCCACAGTGGCGAACCGACTTTGCGGTCTATGTGTCGAGCTCATTGCGGTTGTATGACGAATCGTTTACTGCGGCTGCACATCGAGGCGGTACCCGAGCCCACGCACCGTAACCACAATGCGCGGATCGGACGGATCGCGCTCGATCTTGGTGCGCAACCGGCGGACATGGACGTCGACGATTCGCTCGTCGCCGAAAAATCCTTGATCCCAGACCCTTTCGAGCAGTACCGAACGACTCAGTACGCGCCCCGGTGTCTCGGCGAGCTCACAGAGCAGTCGGAATTCGGTCACAGTGAGATGAATCTCCTCGGTACCCCGGCGAACCGCGCCCGCGTCGGCGGCCAGGATCAGGGGCCTGTCCGGGTCGGCGTCGAGGACGGCCTCGGGGGTGGAGTCGCGATCGGCGGTGATGCGCGCACGGCGACGCAGGGCGCGCATCCGGGCGGTGATCTCCTTGATCTCGAACGGTTTGCTGACGAAGTCGTCGGCACCGGCCTCCAGGGCCGCCACCACGTCGTGGGTGTCGTAGCGGGTGCTGATCACGATGATCGGCACGTCGTGGTCGCGGCGGATCTCGCGGATGCAGTCGAAGCCGTCGGTGGCTCCGCGCATGAGGTCTACGATCATCAGATCGGGTGGTCCGTCGCTGCGCAGGCGGTCGAGGGCGTCTTCGGGCACGCCTGCCTCGGCCACCGCGTAGCCTTCGTCCTCCATGGCGCGGCGCAGGTCGCCACGCATCTGGACGTCGTCGTCCACGATCATCAGGTTCGCGCTCATGTGCACATCCTTTGCTGACACGCCGGTGCGTGCGCCGGTACACCTGGGGAATTCGCGTCCCCAGTCCGACACGACATCCCGCCTTCGAGCTTGTTACCGGTTTGTTATGTACCCAGTTTGCCGGACGCGTAAACCCGTCGTAACAATTCAGCGCCCGTCCGGACCGCCGGGAGCCCGGCGCGAGGCGCACGATCCGGTGTCATAGTCGGACTGTGAAACCCACCTTCGACGACATCATCGCGGCCGCGGACCGCATCGCCGGATCGGTCCGCCCGGTCACCGTTACCCCCGCCGGACCTGGGGCTGAGCAACTTTTCTTCGCCCTGGAGTTCTTGCAGTTCACCGGTTCTTTCAAGGCGCGGGGCGCACAGAATTTCGTGCGCGCGCACGCCGCGGCGGGGACCCTGCCCGACGCCGGTGTGACGATCGCCTCAGGGGGCAACGCCGGCCTGGCTTGCGCGTGGGCGGCGCGCTCGGCGGGCGTGCCGGCGACAGTGTTCCTGCCCGAATCCGCTCCCCCGGTGAAAATCCGTCGACTTCGTGAACACGGCGCCGATGTACGACTGATCGGTCCGCAGTATCGGGAGGCGCTGGCGGCCTGCCAGGAGTTCGCCGCCACCAGTGGCGCGCTGGCCGCGCACGCCTACGATCACCCGCTCATCGCCGCGGGGGCGGGCACCTTGATGCGCGAGATCCACGCACGTCTGCCGCAGATCGACACCGTGCTGGTCGCGGTCGGCGGCGGGGGGCTGTTCACCGGGACCGCTGTCGCCGCGCAGCACCTCGGGGTGCGCACGGTGGCGGTGGAGCCGGTGCACTGCCGCTCCCTCGACGCCGCGTTGGCGGCGGGACGGCCGGTGGAGGTACCGGTGGACTCGATCGCCGCCGATTCGCTCGGTGCGCCGAACGTGTCGGCCATGGCCCTGGCCGCCGCGCAGCACGACACCGTGCGCACCGTGCTGGTCGAGGACGACACGATCCGTGCCGCACGCGCGCACCTGTGGAACGCACACCGCATCGTCGTCGAATACGGGGCGGCCACAGCCATGGCCGCGCTGCTCGACACCGGTTCGGGCGCGGCTTACCGGCCCGAGCCGGGGGAACGAGTGTGTGTGATCCTGTGCGGAGCCAACACCGACCCCGGGGATCTGGGGTGAGGGCGGGTCAGCGGACCAGGGCGTTCTTGGTGGCGTAGCCGGTCATCGCGGAGTTGAGCCCGCGCATGGCCAGGTTGTAGCCGAAGGGGAAGTAGCGCTGGCCCCAGTGGGCCAGGCGGATGTCGTGGGAGGTGTAGACCCAGTACCTGTTGCGTTCGACACCACGGATCACCGCGGCGGCCGCCTGCTCGGGTGTCACCGCGTGCCGCATGAACAGGCCGATGGCCTTGCGCAGCGCCGCGTTGTCACGGTCGACGCCGGCGATGTCGACGGTGTCGACCATCGGGGTGGCCATCGCGCCCGGGCACACCAGACTCACCCCGATCTTGTGCCGGCGCAGATCGAAGCGCAGCACCTCCGAGACACCACGCAGACCGAACTTGGTGGCGCTGTAGGGCGCGTGCCAGGGCAATCCGAACAGCCCGGCCGCCGAGGACACGTTCACCAGGTGCCCGCCGCGGCCCGCGGCGATCATCGGCGGCACGAACTCCTCGATGACGTGGATCGGGCCCATCAGGTTGATGTCGACGGTGCGCCGCCACTGCTGGTGGGTGAGCCGGTCGACGGTGCCCCAGGTGGCGATGCCGGCCACGTTCATCACGACGTCGACGTGGCTGACGGCATCGAAGGTGTGGGCGGCCAGGCCGACCACGGCGGAATGATCGCTGACGTCGGCGGCGTGGGCCAGATGCACCGTCGCGCCGGCGGCGCGCAGTTCCCCGGCGGTGGCCGCGAGCGCGTCGGCACTGATGTCGGTGAGGACGAGACCGGCGCCCTTGGCGGCGGCCGCGAACGCGGTGGCACGGCCGAGCCCGCTGGCGGCGCCGGTGATCAAGCAGGTCTTCCCGTCGAACTTCGTCATGGTCCCGACCCTACGGTTTGGTGAACAACTACGTCTACGATTCTGCCGGGTCCGGCGGCACCACACCGGGCGCGGGCACCGGGGCGAGCGCGACGGTGATGTTGTCGCTGCCGCCGCTGTTCACCGCGAAGTCGGCCAGCGCACGGGCCGCGGCCTGCGGGGAGGTCTCCACGGTGAACCCGGCCAGGGCGACGGGATCGGGCAGGTAGTTCCACAACCCGTCGCTGCACAGCAGCAGCGTGCCCGGCTCGGTGGCGACCATGCGCTGCAGGCACTGCGCCGACCACGGCGCTTCCCCACCGTCGGCACCGAGCCAGCGCAGCAGGGTGTGCGCGCGGGGATCGCGCATCGCGGCCTCCTCGTCGAGGGCGCCCGCGTCGACGAGAGCCTGCGCCCAGGAGTCGTCGACACTGAGCCGGCGCGAGGCCGTCGGGTTGCCCGCGGCGAGCCAGAACGCGCGGCTGTCACCGACATTGACGACGGTGATCTCGGTGCCCTCGGCGGTCTCACGCAGAACCGCCGACACGTAGGTGCACGACGGCGCGTATTCGGGGGTGCGCGACATCGCGCGCACGGCGGCGGTCGCGGTGGCCACGCCCGCCATCGCGGCGTCGGGTGCGCTGAGTCCGTCGGCGAGCGCGGCCAGTACCGCGTCGACGCCGGTGCGAGCCGCGGTGCCCGAGGCGGCCTGGGGGTCCTGGGAGGTCGACACCCCGTCGCTGACGACGATCACCCGGGTCCCGTCGTCCTCGCGGACCGCGGCCGCGACCGCATCCTCGTTGCGCGAGTGGGAGATTCCGCGGTCGGTCACGACACAGATCGAGCCCAGGTCGTCCTCGAAACGGTCCGGTGCCGGTTCAGGGCTGCCGCACTGCACGCAGGAACCGGCCTCGTACCGCCGCTCCCCGCAGGTGGAGCACTGCGCGGTGGCGACCGGATCATGGACCGGCACAGCTGTTCTGCGCACCGCGGGCGCCTGCCCGTCCGGCGCGGCCGACCCACCGTCCGGGTGACCGGGGGCGGTCACCGAGTCGTCCTGGGAGACAGCGTGTTCGACTGATGCACCGACCCGGTGCGGTTCCCCATCTGGTCGGCCTCGTGCGCCGATGTCCGCAAGCATCGTTCCAACCCCGTCCGCACTCCCTGTTCGGTGAAATCCACGTCCCACAGCTTGCCTGGTGCACCCTCACACTGTCCCGACCGGATCCGATTCCGCGTCGGCGGAGCGGCCGACATGCGCACTCGGGCAGCGCTTGTGCGTGCGGCCGGACCCCGCCGGCCCGCCGCACGCGGCCGAGCGGGGCCGTGGTCGGCCGGGCCGCGAGGTGCCGACGAGATTTCCGCCGACGTCCGCGTGGCGCCCCTGGCCGATGGCTGGCGAGATCGCACACCGTCCTCCTTCTTCTCCCCCGGCGGTGTCTTCGATCGCCGATCCTACGGCAGGGCGGGCCGATGTGCCCGCAGGCGCGAAGGGCCCGTCACACCGTGGTGTGACGGGCCCTTCGATCGTCGACTCAGGCGCCTGCGACCTTCGCGCCGGGCTCGACGGCGGTGCCGACCTTGCTGAACCGCAGGACGCCGTCCTCGACCGGTGCCTTGTGCATCAGCGTGCGGTCTCGGTAGTAGTTGTTGACCAGTTTCCAGGCGCCGCGCGCGCCCTGGCGGGGCATCTCGTCGTTGCCGCGCTGAATGTAGCCCGAGGTCAGGGCACCACCCATGAGCGACTCGTCGGCGTAGTCCTCGGGGTTGGCGTGCACCTCGAAGGTGGTGTAGCCGCGGTCGCGCATGATGTTGAGGACCCGGCACAGGTACGCCGCGGCCAGGTCGGCCTTCAGCGTCCAGGACGCGTTGGTGTAGCCGATGATCATCAGGAAGTTCGGGATGTCGGAGTACAGCACGCTCTTGTAGGCGACGGTCTCGTTGAACTTCACCGGCTCGTCATCGACGGACAGCTTGATTCCACCGAGCATCTGCACGTTGAGACCGGTCGCGGTGACGATGATGTCGGCCTCGAGCTCCTGCCCCGACTCGGTCAGAATGCCCTTCTCGGTGAACTTGGCGATGCGGTCGGTGACGATGTCGGCCTTGCCGCTCTTGAGTACCTTGAACAGGTCGCCGTTGGGGACCACGCACAGGCGCTGGTCCCATGGGTTGTAGCTGGGGGTGAAGTGGCGCAGGTCCACCTTCTTGCCGAGCTGCAGGCGCACCTGGGCCAGCATCAGCTTCTTGGCCAGCTCCGGGTTGGTACGCGAGAGCTGGAAGCTGGCGCGCTGCAGGGCGATGTTGCGGGCGCGGCCGATCTTGTAGGCGATCTGGTCGGGCACGCGCGTCTTCTTGAAACCGATGGCGACCGGGTCGTCCGAGGGCAGCGCCTGGATCCAGGTGGGCGAACGCTGCAGCATGGTGACGTGGGCGGCAGTGTCGGCCATCGACGGGATCAGTGTGATCGCGGTGGCGCCCGAGCCGATGACGACAACCTTCTTGCCGGCGTAGTCCAGATCCTCGGGCCAGTGCTGCGGGTGCACGATCTGGCCCTTGAAGTCGCCCTGACCGGGGAATTCGGGCTGGTATCCCTTGTCGTAGTCGTAGTAGCCGCTGGCGCCGACGAGGAAGTTGGCGGTCCAGGTCTCGGTCTCGCCGGTGGCCTCGACGACGGCGGTCACGGTCCACAGCGCACTCGAGCGATCGAAGTCGGCGCCGACGACCTTACGACCGAAGTTGATGTGGTCGGTGACGCCGTATTCCTTGGCGGTGTCCTCGACGTACTGGCGGATGCTGGCACCGTCGGCGAGCACCTTGGTGCCGATCCACGGGCGGAAACCGAAGCCGAAGGTGAGCATGTCGGAGTCGGAGCGGATACCGGGGTACTTGAACAGATCCCAGGTGCCACCGATGTTCTCGCGGCGCTCGAGGATCGCGTAGGTGCGTCCGGTCTGCTCGCGAGTGAGGTGACAGGCCGTGCCGATTCCGGACAGGCCAGCGCCGATGATCAGTACGTCGACATGCCGCGTCATTGAGGAAACTCGTTTCGTAGGGTCGCCACTCGAGCACCGTCGCCCGAGCCTCTCTTCGAGGTTACGTGTTTCGCATGGTTACGTCTAGTTATCCGGGTGCCCGGTGGCGTGTCGGGAGGCCCGGGACATCGTGACGCCCGCCATAAGGATCACACATCCTGTCGGCAGTCGATGCAACTGCGCAATCTGTGCCGCGGGAGCACCGCGATCATGCGATGACCTGGGAATCTGCGCGGCGACCAGACATGCACCCGGTGCACACTCGCAGTCAGCGTCGCTGGGGCCCAGCCGATTTCGGCACCGGATGCACCCGGGGTTCCACGTGAATCATGCCTCTACCAGCGCTTCTCACCCTCACGCGGCGGCCACGCGACCCGCCCCCGATACGCTCGGCGGGTGCCCCTCACCATCGGATTCGATCTGGACATGACGCTGATCGACTCACGTCCCGGAGTGTCGGTGGCCATCGATACGCTGGCTCGCGAATTCGATCTGCCGATGGTCGGCGCGCATTTCGCCGAGCGTCTGGGACCGCCACTGGCGACCCTGCTCGGCGCGGCGGGCGCGCCCGACGATCTCGTTCCGCACCTGGTCAGCCGGTATCGCGAGCTCTACCCCGCGGTGATCGCGAGCATCCCCGCACTGCCCGGTGCGGACGAGGCCCTCGACGTGGTCCGGTCCGGCGGCGGGCGCACCCTGGTGGTCACCGGCAAGTTCGAGCCGCACGCGCGCCTGCACGTAGACCACCTCGGCTGGCAGGTCGACCGGGTGGCCGGCGACCTGTGGGCCACCGGGAAGGCCGAGGTGCTGCGCAGCGAATCCGCCCAGGTCTTCGTCGGCGACCACGCGGGCGACATGCGCGGCGCCCGAGCCGCCGGCGCCCTGGCCGTCGGGGTGACGACCGGCCCCTACGATGCCGACGGCCTGCGCGACGCGGGAGCCGACGTCGTCCTCGACGACCTCACCCAGTTCGCCGACTGGCTCTCCGGCTACCTACGCACCCGCGGCTGATCGACCGAAAAGCACCGCGCGCCGGGAACGTTCGCAGGCCCCGTGCCCTGACCTGTCACCGGAGTCCGCCGGTGAGGTGATCGGCCACCGCGGGCAGCCACGCCTGCTGGTCGTTGCCCACGAGATGGTCACCGCCGGGAATGCGGAGGTAGCGGCCCCGGGGCGCGCGCTGGGCGAGCAGCGCTCCGTCGGTGACGCCGGGAACGACATCGGCGCCGCCGTCGACGACGAGCAGCCGGCACCGCACGTGGGCCGCCGAATCCGACAGGTCCACCGTTGCCGCGAAGGCAGCCGCGGCCCGCAACGACCCGGCACGGCGGGCCATCAGCTCGCGCACCGGGCCGGGCAGGTGCGCCCAGTCCAGCCGGGAGGGTCCGCTCACGCTGGCGGCCACGGTGATTCGCGGGTCAGCGGCGGCCGCGGCGGCGCCGTAGTAGCCGCCCAAGCTCAGTCCGACGACTCCGGCTCGTTCGATCCCCAGCTCGTCGATGACCGCGCTGATCACGTCGGGATAGGCGGCCGAAAGCGTCGTCGTCGCCAACCGCGTGCCCTGCCCCGGACCGTCCATCGCGAAGACCGCCGCGCCGCGCCGTATCAGTGCGTCGGCGAGCACATGGAATTCCTCCTTGCTCGAGTCGAGCCCCGGTACCACGATCACCGTTCCCACTGCGGGCCCGTTCGGCTCGCGCAGGATGCCGGTGAAGTCGCGGCCATCGATTCGGCGCACGCCCGCACTCAGCAGCGAAAACCCTTGCTCGCTGGTGAGATCGGCGGCGCGTGCGTGGTCGAGGTGGTGCGCGTCGGGCACGAGCGTGGCCAGATGCGACCAGCGGGCCGACAGCACGAGGTGGTCCCCGCGGGTGATCGCCGAACCCGCCGGGGCGTCGCGGTGCCGGTCGGCGGCCGCCGCGCAGGCGGGTGCCCAGTCGCCCGGTGCGGCGACACCGGCCAGTGCCCGGTGATAGTCGTGCGGGTCGATCCCGGCGCCGGTGGCCCGGCTGAACATCGCTTCGACCAGTTCGGTGCCCATCACGCACCACCCACGGTCTGTCTAGAAGAGTGCATGCCGCGATACAACCGCCGCGCGGCGGCATCGGGCCAACAACCGGACGCCGGGATCGACAACACCCGGTTGTCGTGGCCGGTCGGCGCGGTCATCGGAGCAGCGGGTTACGGTGCGGACGTGGATCTCGACCTGGCGGCTGTGCGCGCGTTCGTCCTGGCCACCGAAGAACGCCATTTCGGTCGCGCGGCCGCCGCGCTCGGAATCACTCAGCAAGCGTTGTCCAAGCGGTTGGCCCGGTTGGAGTCCACGCTCGGTGCCCGCTTGCTCGACCGCGGCCCCGACGGCGTGCGGCTCACCGAGGCCGGCACCCGGTTCCTCCCCGGCGCCCACGAAACGTTGGCAAGCGCGGATCGGGCCGTCGCGGCCCTGAACCCGCGCCGGCGGCCGGTGCGCGTCGACGTATGGGGTCATCTCTACGCCCCGCTGCGCACTCTCGCCCAGGTGGCCGACGCACCGGCGGTGACGCTGCAAACCGGCCACGGCCGCGACCTGCCCACGGTGGCGGCCGCGCTGGTCCGCGGCGATGTCGACGCCGGGTTCGGCCGGGTCCATCCGCCGCTGCCCGCCGCGCTGACCCACCGCCTGATCCGCTTGGAACCGGTCGACGTGGTCCTGAGCGCCGCGCACCCGCTGGCCGGTGCCACCGCACTGCGGCCCGACCAGCTGCGCGACAGCGTGTTGCACACTCCCGCCCCGCTGGAACGACTCGATTTTCTGGCCCGCTTCGCCGAACGGTTCCAGCTGTCCGAGCACCGCACCGCGCCCAATCTGGGCCTGCCCCCGCTGCTCGCCGGGCTCGTCACCGATCCGCGTGGCTGCACTCTGGTGCCCGCCGACATCGTTTTCCCCGAGGTGCCGGGTGTGCGCGCGGTGCCGCTGATCGACCCGACTCCGCTCTACGCGTGGTCTTTGCTCTGGCGCACGCAGCACCGCACACCCCAGCTCGACGCGCTGCTCACGGCTCTGGCGCACGCGGCGGGCGAGCGCCGGTGGCTCGAACACGACCCCGGCCGCGACTGGCTGCCCGCATTGTGATGTGAATCGCACCGAGCCGAATCCCGGTGCGGGGAGCCAACATTCCAGTGATACAGTCCGGCCAGTTTTTCGACGGGGAGGGAAGTCTCATCAACGCACTGCCGACGGTTCTGCGGCGCATCGGGTTCGGGGAGCCACGGTGACAACGAGCCGGACCAAATGGATCGTGTACGGCGCCTTCGCCGCTGTCTTCCTCGTGATCGTCTCGGTCGCGGTGTTCGTCGCGCTGCGTGACGACGACCCGCGCGAGTTCGTGGCCGAGCGCTATCTGCGTGCCCGCCAGCTCGATCAGGCCAACGACGGGCTCGCCTACACCGCCACCGCCGCACCGGCCGTCGTCGCCGCCACGATCGCCGAGGCCACCGATCCGCGGGACCGCCGCTCCACCGGTGACTTCCACTACCTGCGTTTCGACGACGACCTCATCGCGGTGTCCCCGCACGCCGGTGGTGCCCTCGTGCTGGTCGACAGCTGGGCCAACGGGTCGCGCCGCAATCACAAGCACGTCAGCGGCTACGGCTGGACCAGCGGTTCAGCGGCGGGCGACTACCGCGGCGGCGGCAGCGACAGCGGCGGTAAGTAGATCGTTCCGGGGCGTTCGCGCCGAACGGCACAGCCCACACAGCACAGCCCCCACAGCACAGGAGGACACTCATGCTCGCCGACCTGGCAGCGGACGCGGGCGCCGCATTCGCCTATTCCCTGGTGGGAATCGTTTTGATGGCCGTCGGTTTCGGCCTCGTCGACCTGCTCACGCCCGGCGATCTGCGCGCCCAGATCTGGCTCGAGCGCAACCGCAATGCCGCGATCCTGCTCGCGTCGAACCTGTTCGGCGTGGGGATCATCGTGGCCACCGCCATCTGGACCTCCGAGGGCAAGATCGCCCAGGCCCTGCTGGCCAGCGCGATCTACGGGGTGATCGGCCTGGCCGCGATGGCGCTGGCGTTCGTGCTGCTCGACGCGCTCACCCCGGGTGACTTCCGGGCCGTGGTCGCCGATCCCGAACCGCATCCCGCGGTGTGGGTCACCGCGGCGGCGCACATCGCGGTCGCGCTGGTGGTGGCCGCGAGCCTGACCTGATGCCACCGCACCGCCTGGCCAGGGCGGCGCTGTTGGCGACGGTGTTCGTCTGCGCCGCCTGCGGTCTGGTGTACGAACTGTCACTGGTCACCCTCGGCAGTTATCTGATCGGCGACACCGCGGCGCAGGCCTCGATCACCCTGAGCGTGATGGTGTGTTCGATGGGTGTGGGCGCGCTGGTGGCCAAGCCGCTGCGGCCGCATGCCGCGGCGGCGTTCGTGGCGGTGGAGCTGGCGCTGGCGGTGGTCGGCGGGTTGTCCGTCGCGGCGTTGTACGCCAGTTATGCCTGGCTCAACATCTACACCGCCGCGCTGGTGCTGGCGGCCGCGGTGATCGGGATGCTGGTCGGCGCCGAGATCCCGCTGCTGATGGAGTTGTTGCAGCAGGTACGTAAGCAGGCGGCCAGCAGCGCGGTCGCCGACCTGTTCGCCGCCGACTACGTCGGTGCGCTGCTGGGTGGTCTCGCGTTCCCGTTCCTGCTGTTGCCGGTGTTCGGGCAGATCCGCGGCTCGCTGGTGGTGGGTGTGGTCAATGCCGTCGCCGGTCTGGCGTTGGCGTTCTTCTTCTTTCGCGACCGGATGACGCGCACCGTACGGCATCTGCTGGTCGCCACCACCACCGTGGTCGCGTGCGGGCTCTCGGGCGCCTACGTCCTGGCCGACCGCTTCGAGGCCACCGCGCAGCAGGCGCTGTTCGCGCATCCGATCGTGTGGCAATCGCGCACGCCGTATCAGCAGATCGTGCTCACCGAGTCGTTCTCGCCGTTCGGCACCACCGACACCCGGCTGTTCCTCAACGGTGGATTGCAGTTCTCCTCGGTGGACGAGTACCGCTACCACGAGGCGCTGGTGCATCCGGTGCTGGCCGGATCGCGTGGCTCGGTGCTGGTGCTCGGCGGTGGTGACGGGCTCGCGCTACGCGAGATCCTGCGTTACCCCGACGTCGAGCGGGTGACGCTGGTCGAGCTCGACCCGGCGATGATCGAGCTGGCCCGCACCCACGAGCGGCTGACCGGCCTCAACCGGCACGCCTTCGACGACCCCCGGGTACAGGTGGTCACCGCCGACGCGTTCAGCTGGCTGCGCGGTGCGCCCGGGCTTTTCGACGCGGTGATCGTCGATCTGCCCGACCCCGACCAGACTTCGGTCGCCAAGTTGTACTCCCAGGAGTTCTACGCGATGGCCGCCAATGTGCTGGCACCCGGCGCCCGCATGGTCGTGCAGGCCGGTTCCCCGTTCTTCGCGCCGCGCTCGTTCTGGACCATCGACGCCACGGTGCGCGCCGGTGGCCTGCAGACGACGCCCTACCACGTCGACGTGCCGAGTTTCGGTGACTGGGGTTTCCTGCTGGCCGCCCCAGCACGGCCGCCCGTGCCCGCCTTGCGGCCACCACACCCGCTGCGTTCCCTCGACGCGCGCACTCTCGACGCCGCCACCGTGTTCGCCCCCGACCGCCGCGCGGCCGACCCGCCGGTCTCCACGATGATGCACCCGGTGATCCTGAACCTGCAGCGTCAGGAATGGCATTGACCACGATCGAAACCACAGTGGGTGATACAGCTCACCTACAGTGGGTAACACTGACTTACCGATGCGTGCCCGACTCGAGCAGGAGACCCGATGTCTGCCACCGCGAAACTCGATCCTGTGGTCGAAGTGTTCGTCGACGCGCTCAACGCCCAGGACGCCGACCGGTTCTACGGCGTGCTGGCCGAGGACGCGACGATGTCCGACAACGGCGTGGAACACAATATCGCGCCCTGGGCCGATGCCGAGATCTTCAGTAGCAACGGGCATCTGGAGGTGGACACGGTGGAGCAGGACGGACTGGCCTTCGCCGCCGACTTCACCAACAGCCGTGGCGGTTCGCTGCCCACCACCTGGCGCTTCGTCGTCGACAACGGGCTGATCAGCCGATTCGAGACCGGGCAGGCGTGAGCGGCGAACTACTCACCCCGCGCTACGGCGACGGTTCGCTCGCCGATCTGCTGCCCTCGGTCCTGGGCTGTCTGGGTGTACCCGGCGAGACCGACCGGCTCGGGCTCGCGCTGGATGTCGATCACGTCTGCGTGCTGCTCGTCGACGGTCTCGGCGCCACCGCGCTGGCCGCCGAAGCCGCTGCGGCACCGTTCCTGTCGAGCTCGGCCCCCACCACGCTCACCGCCGGCTTCCCGAGCACCACGGCGACGAGCCTGACCACCCTCGGTACCGGCACGCCGCCGGGCGAACACGGCATCCTCGGCTATCTGCTGCGCCTGCCCGAACAGGAACGCCTGTTCAACACCCTGCGCTGGCAACTGACCGGGCAGGGCCCGGCGGTCGACGCGCTCACCGCCTTCCCGCCCGAGCGAATCCAGCCCCAGCGCACCGTCTTCGAACGCGCCACCGCCGCCGGGATCACCGCGATGCAGGTGGCGCCGAGCTATCAGGACGGTTCGGGGCTGACCAGAGCCGGGTGGCGTGGGGGCGGTTTCCGCCCGACGTATTCGGTCGGCGATCTCGTCGACGGTGTGCTGAACGCCCTCACCTCGGCACCGAGAACGCTGGTCTACACCTATCATTCGGAGCTCGACACCACCGGGCACGTGCGCGGGCCGAATTCGCGGGCCTGGCGGTTCGAGCTGGCCAACGTCGACCGGATCGCCGCCGAACTCGCGACGCGGCTGCCGCCGCGTTCGGCGCTGCTGGTCACCGCCGACCACGGGATGGTCGAACTGGTCACCCGCATCGACTTCGACACCCACCCGCGCCTGTCCGAGGGTGTGGTCGCGCTCGGCGGCGAACCGCGCGCCCGCCACGTCTACACCGCCGACGGTGCCGCCGATGCCGTCGCGAGCATCTGGGCCGAGGTGCTCGGCGACGAGTTCGTGGTGCGGACGCGGGATCAGGCCGTCGGGGCGGGCTGGTTCGGGCCGCGGGTAACTCCCGATGCCCTCGCCCGGATCGGTGACCTCGTCGTCCTGGCCTGCGGTGACGGGGGTGTCGTGCGCAGCGGTGCCGAACCGTTGCAATCGATGATGGCCGGTCATCACGGCTCGCTCACCGCGGCCGAACTGCTCGTACCGCTGCGCGTTCACTGTGGCTGAGGACCCACCCCCTAGTCTGTAGCCGACTCGGTGCGTCGACGCGCCGAGCGAGACTTTCAGGAGGAACCATGCACGCCAACACCAGAACCGGCGCCGTCGCGGTGGGCTTCGCGGTGCTGGCGGCACTCGTGAGCGGCTGCACCGATGTGGAGCGGCTGCTCAATCAGGGTGGTGACACACCGTGCCGCGACTACGTGAACCAGGAACCCGACACCAAGCGGATCACGATCACCAAGGCCATCAAGGAGCGCACGGCCACCGACAACGAGCCCTCGGGCACCCAGGTCGATGCGATGATCTTCCAGGTGGACCTGCTGTGCGCGGGTCAGCGCAACATCGACACCCCGATCAAGAACGCCGACATCGCCGGGCTGTTCCTGAACAAGTAACCGACCGCACGTCAAGTCGGCGCGACAGCCCACGGTGCGCCGACCCGGCGGTCGCGGGCAAACAGCGCACACGACGGTCGCGCACCTGATAAACAGGAAGCGCCACACCGGATTCGCGTGCGAGCCGGTGCGTCACCGACGAGCAGGGAGTGGACCGTGGGCGCACACGACGACCCGATCGCCGAACCGCCCGCGCCGCCCGACCGCCTCGCCGACTATCGCGGCGCGATCGAGAAGCAGTGGAATCGCCTCACCACGCCGTCCCGCCTGGTGCAGGTCCCCGGCGACACCGGGCCGGTGCGCCGGGAAGTCGCCCGGTCCTGGCAGCGGTCCCTGCACACCGTCGACCCCGGCCAGACCGTGGCCCCGGGTTTCAATGACATCAGCGACCGCTGGTCGGAATCCCCGTTGCGCAGGCCGATCACCGAGCTGGCCGGCCAATTGCGCGGCATCGCCGAGGATTCCGGATACCTCGCTGTCGTCAGTGACGAATCGGGCACCATCCTGTGGACCGCGGGCGACCGCAAGCTGCGCCGCCAAGGTGAGCAGGTGAACTTCGCGCCCGGCGGGGTGTGGGACGAAAGCCACATGGGCACCAACGGTCTGTCGCTGGCCCTGCACGACGACCGGGCCTGCACCGTGTTCTCCGCCGAACACCTCGTCGCCGCCCTGCACGGCTGGGTCTGCTACTCCGCACCCATCCACGGCCCCGACGGCAGGCAAGTGGGCGTGCTGGATCTGTCCTCGTCGTGGGAACGGTCACATCCGATGGTGATGACCTCGGTGCGGGCGCTGGTGACAGCGGTGGAGACCATGCTGCGCGCCGAAGCCCCCAAACCCGCGCCGGGCGTGCGACTCGAATGTCTCGGTGCGGCCCGGCTGTTGCGCGACGGTCGACCCGTGCCGCTGCCGCCGCGCCAACTCGAGATCCTGGCCCTGCTCGCCCTCGAGCCCGAGGGGTACACCCCCGAACAACTGCACGCCGCTGTCTACGGCGACCGGGCAGTGTCGCTGAACACCCTCAAAGCCGATGTCTCGCATCTGCGCCGGGCGACCCGCGGCGACATCGCCAACCGCCGCTACATGCTCACCGGGCCCGTGTCCTGCGATGCGGTGGAGTTACTGGCCGCCGTCGAGGGTGGCGACCTGACCTCGGCACTGTGGCTGTATCGGGGGCCACTGCTGCCCGGCTCGGATCTGCCCGGCGTGCACCAGTGGCGCGCCCACCTCGATGTCGGCATCCGCAACGCGGTGCTGGGCAGCGACCGGCCCGAGCACGCCGTCGCGTTCGGGCAGCGCTGCCCCGGTGATGTGGCCGTGCACGAGCACGCCCTGCGCCTGCTACCCCGCGACGACGTCCGCCGCGCGGTGGTCACCGCCCGTCTGTACACCGCGCGCCAGGGCTGACCTGGGCGAACACCGTCACCAACCTCGTACCAACCTTGGCCGACCATAGTGTGTGCCACCACGCACTGGTCGCGAGGAACGAGGCGCATGATCTACGGCAAACCCGGATCGGACACCGGCATAGTGAGCTATGCCGCCCGATACGACAACTTCATCGGAGGTGACTGGGTCGCGCCCATCGAGGGGCGCTATTTCGACAACACCTCGCCGGTCGACGGCGAGACGTTCTGTGCGGTGGCCCGCTCCACCGCCGCCGACATCGACATGGCTCTCGAGGCGGCCCACCGGGCCCGCCCGGACTGGGCGGCCACCTCGGTCGCGCAGCGGGCCGAGATCCTGCTCACCATCGCCGACCGGATCGAGAACAGCCTCGAACCGCTGGCCGTCGCCGAAACCTGGGACAACGGCAAACCGGTTCGCGAGACACTGAGCACGGACCTGCCACTGGCCATCGACCGGTTCCGCTACTTCGCCGGGGTGCTGCGCGCCCAGCAAAGTGGCATCTCCCAGCTCGACGCCGACACGGTCGCCTACCATTTCCACGAACCGCTCGGCGTCCTCGGCCAGCTCATCGGATGGGATTTCCCCATCCTGACCGCCGCCTGCCATCTCGCACCGGCGCTGGCGGCGGGCAACTGCGTGGTGCTCAGACCGGCCGAGCAGACACCGGCCTCCCTGCTGCTGGTCGTCGAGTTGATCGCCGACCTGCTGCCGGCCGGAGTGCTCAACGTGGTCAACGGGTTCGGTGCCGAGATCGACGAGCCACTGGCGTCGAGCCCGCGGGTGAACGGACTCACCTACACCGGCGACGCCGCCACCGCCGGATTGATCATGCGATACGCGAGCGAGCACCTCGTCCCGGTGTCGCTGGACGTGAGCGCCAAGAGCTGCAACATCTTCCTGCCCGACGTACTCGCGGCCGATGACGAGTTCCTCGACAAGGCCGTCGAGGGGTTCGTGATGTTCGCCCTGAACCAGGGCGAGGTGTGTACGTGCCCGGCACGGGCACTGATCCACTCGTCGATCCACGACGAGTTCCTCGCCCGATGCATCGCCCGTACCGAGGCCGTCGTGTCCGGTCATCCACTCGACACCGAGACGATGATCGGCGCGCAGGTCGGCAACGACCAGTACGAGAAGATCTTGTCCTTGTTGGACATCGGCAGAGCCGAAGGCGCCCGCGTGCTCACTGGAGGGGAAGCACGCAAGGTCGACGGACTGCCGGGTGGGTACTACATCGAACCCACCGTCTTCTCCGGTGACGACACGATGCGGATCTTCCGGTCCGAGCTGCTGGGACCGGTTGTCGCGGTGACCCGCTTCGACACCGTCGCCGAGGCGGTCCGCATCACTGACGACACCGGTCACGGCCTCGGTGCGGGCGTGTGGACCCGCGAGACGAACACCGCCTACCGGATCGGCCGCGCGGTGCGCGCGCGCCGGGTCTGGACCAACTGCTGTCCCGGCCACCCCACGCACCATGGCATGACGCTCGAGCATCATCAGCAGACCAAGAACCTGCTGGTGGGCTATTCGACGACGAAACTCGGGATGTTCTGATGCAGAACCGGATCCACCGTGTGGAGATCACCGAACGCGCCCAGACCCTGCTGCGCCGCCTGATCGAGGACAACGGCCCGGTCTTGTTCCGGCAGGCCGGCGAGTACGACAGCGCACCGGTGTGCCTGTCCGCCAAACAGTTCCCGATCGAGAAGGCCGACGTGCTGCTCGGGCGACTCAGCTGGCACACCGAGTTCTGGGTCACCCCGGAACAATTCGAATCCTGGAAGAACACTCACTTCACCGTCGACGTGGTGCGCGGCCAAGCGGTCGAGCAGTCGCTCGAGGCGGGGCACGGGTTGCGATTCGTCTTGCGCGCCAGGCAGTTGACCGAGGCGGAGAACGCGGCGCTGGCCGCCGCACCGCCCCCACGAACCGGCGCCGACCGCACGCTGTAGCGGCGCCACCCAGACCTGACCTGGCCGACCCTTCCCGGCACGACCAGGCCACGGCGAGCCCCCGCCGACTAGGCCCATTGTGGCTCAGCCGGCGGGGCGAGCTCGCTGATCTCCAAATCCGGTCTCGCTCAGCGAGACAGACACGACAACACTGCAACGATTCCGTTACGTTATGGCGATGTTCTTAGCGAGACTCGGTGTTCGCACCCGGATTCTGGCGATCGCTCTCATACCCAGTCTGGCCCTGGCGGTGGTCGGCGTCGGGACGGCGGGCTACCTGGTCGAAGAGAGCAACAAGGCCAAGGAGTGGGCGTCGCAGATGCAGGCGGCCGTGCCCTACACCCGAGAGTTGATCGAAGCGGTCCAGTCCGAGCGTCAGCTCACGCTGGCGCATCTGGCCGGTGACGAGACCGCGATGGGCGCGCTCGGTCCCGCCCGCACCCGCCTGGACGCGGCATTTCTCGGCCTGATGGAGATCTCGGAAGGTATCCGCGCGGTCGACGACACCGATATCGGTGACGACAAGGGCGGCTTCGCCACCCTCGGAACGCATCTGGCCGGCGTCCGCGACGGTGCCAACGCCGGCATGCTGCCCGCACCCGACGCCTACATGTTCTACAACCGGCTCCTCGATGTGTTCAGTGAGGGCACCAAGGTCGCCGAACGCGCCGCACCCGACGCGATGGTGGCCTCCGGTGTCGCCGAGGGCATGCGCGTGCTCAATGCCGCCGAGGCGATGTCGCGCAGCAACGCTCTCGCGATGGCGATGGTCGCCGCCGACGGTCCCACCGCCATCGGGCTGGACGAATTCACCCGCCAGGCCGGCTTCTATCACAACGAAATCGCCAACGTCACCGCCGAACTCGACGAAGCCCAGCGCACCGAGATCGAAGCGCTCACCGCCTCGACGAGCTGGCAGCAGCTCAGCGCGATGGAGTCGGCGCTGGTGCAGCGCTTCGCGCGGGCCGACACCGAAACGACCGGCACCGGGTCCAGCAGCAGGCAGACCAGCACGCCCGAGCTGCCGCTGGCCACTGCCGAATGGCAGCACGCGGCCACCGAGGTCAGCCGCGGCCTGCTCGACACCTACACCGCGCACAACCGGCATGTGCAGAAGATCGCCGAGGACTCCGCCAAGCGGGCCGAGGCCACTGCCGCGGCCGCCGGTGGCGGCGTGATCGCGCTCAGCCTGCTCGTCTTCCTCGTGGCGCTGGTGCTGGCCAATCGGATCATCCGCCGCCTGCGCCGCCTGCGCACCGAGACGATGAAACTGGCCGACGAACAGTTGCCCGCCACCATGCGCACCCTGCGCGAGGGCGGCGAGGTCGACCCGGCCGACACCGCCCCCAAGCTCGACTTCGGGCACGACGAGATCGGCCAGGTCGCCAAGGCGTTCGAGCACGCCGCCTCGGCCGCGCTGCGTGCGGCGGTCGACGAGGCTCGCACCAGGGAAGGCGTGCGCGCGGTGTTCCTCAACATCGCCCACCGCAGCCAGATCGTGGTGCACCGCCAGCTCGAGATCCTCGACGAAGCCGAACGCCGCCAAGAAGACCCGGCCCTGCTCGAAACCCTGTTCCGGCTCGATCACCTGGCCACGCGCGAACGCCGCAACGCCGAGAATCTGATCATCCTCGGCGGCGGCCGGCCGGGACGCCAGTGGCGCAACCCGATTCCGGTGATGGACGTGGTGCGCAGTGCCATCGGCGAAACGCTCGACTACGCCCGTGTGCGGGTGACCAAGCTGCCCGAGGTCAGTGTCGTGGGCACCGTCGTGGCCGACCTCGTGCATCTGCTCGCCGAACTCGTCGACAACGCCACCGCCTTCTCCCCGCCGCAGTCGCGGGTCGAGGCCGGCGGCAACATCGTCGGCAAGGGCGTGGTCGTCGAGATCACCGACCAGGGCATGGGTATGAGCGACGAGGACCTCGCCCGCTACAACGACATGCTGTCCGACCCACCGGACTTCGGTGTCGGCACGCTGTCGTCGGACTCGCGCCTCGGCCTGTTCGTGGTGGCTCGCCTGTCCACCGCGCACGGCGTCTCGGTGCGCCTGAGCGAATCCGATTACGGCGGCATCCGGGCGATCGTGCTGATCCCGCAGCAGCTGCTCGCCGGTGCGCCCGACACGGCGACCCTGCCGCCCGCGATGACCGGCCCGCTGCGCCGCGGCCTGCCCGCACCCCAGGACAGCGACCCCGCGACGGCTGCGCAAGACTCGGCCGCCCCCGTGGCGACGCTGGTCGCCGAGCCGCCGACGCGCCCGGCGCCGGCCCAGGAGAACCGCCCTGCGCCGACCTACGAGGGTGACGAGCGGCCCGCGCTGCCGCGCCGCAACCGGCAGGCCAACCTCGCGCCCGAACTCGCCGAACCCGTCGACGAAACGCCCGCGGCGCCCGAGCGCCCGCGCTCGCCGGAGCAGGCGCGCGACATCATGTCCGCGATCGAGAACGGCACCAGGCAGGGCCGAAAGCCCCACAACACAACGCATCAGGACGAACAGGAAGGCTGAGGTGAACTCTCCCCAGACAGGTGATCTCAACTGGCTGCTCGACGATCTCGTCGAGCGGTTGGCCGGGGTACGCTACGCGGTCGTTTTGTCCACCGACGGATTGCTGCTCGGACGCTCCTCGCAGATGAAGCGCGAGGACGCCGAGCACTTCGCCGCCATGTCGTCGACCCTCTACGGTCTGGCGCGCAGTGCGGGCAGCCGTTTCGACGGCGGTGGCGTGCGCCAGGCCGTGATCGAGCTCGATCGTGCCGTGCTGTTCGTCACCTCGGCGGGCGAGAACGCCTGCCTGGCACTGCAGGCCAACGAGTCGGCCAATCTCGGCATGGTCGCCTACGAAATGAATCTCACCGTGCAGCGGGTCGGCAGCTATCTGTCGACCGAACCGCGGCACGGACTTGCGGAGCTATAGGAAGCGTCAACATGACTCGACTCGGTGATCCGTGGTTCGACGACGCGGCCGGACCCCTGGTCCGGCCGTACGCGGTGACCCGCGGCCGCACCATGGGTGCGGCGCACGACCTGGACATGCTCACGGTGGTGGTGGCCGTACACCCCGCCCCCACCCTGCGTCGTCCGGAACCCGAATATGCGACGATCGCACGACTGTGCAAGAGTCCGCAGTCGGTGGCCGAAGTCTCGGCCGTGCTGAAACTCCCTCTGGCGGTGACCAAGATCCTCGTCGGTGATCTCATCGGCGAGGGTCATCTCATCTTCCGGGCTCCGGTAGCGGCCGAGGCCGGTGCCGGTGACCTCAACATATTGCGAGCGGTTCTGGATGGCATCCGAAAACTTTGACCCGACGTCCGTGGGCGGCCAGCATCTGGCGGCCTCGGTCAAGATCCTCATCGCCGGCGGCTTCGGTGTCGGCAAGACCACCATGGTCTCCTCGATCAGTGAGATCGCGCCGCTGCGCACCGAGGAGCTGATCACCGAGGTCAGCTCCGGCGTCGACGACCTGTCGGGGGTGGAGCAGAAGTCCACGACCACCGTGGCCCTGGACTTCGGCCGCATCACCATCGACAACGACCTGGTGCTGTACCTGTTCGGTACGCCCGGCCAGGACCGGTTCTGGTTCCTGTGGGACGAACTGTGCCGTGGCGCCCTCGGCGCGATCGTGCTCGCCGACACCCGCCGGTTGAGCAATTCCTTTGCCGCCGTGGACTTCTTCGAACGTCGCGCGCTGCCGTTCCTGATCGCGGTGAACTGCTTCGACGGCGCGCCGCGCTACACCGTCGAAGAGGTGCGCGACGCACTCGACCTGGGTCCGAACACCCCGGTGATCCTGTGCGACGCGCGCGATCGCCCCTCGGCCAAGGCGGTGCTGACCCATCTGGTGGAGTACCTGATCGATCGCGCCACCCGCACCCCCGTCACCACCTGAGATCGGGCGGTGCGCTACGCCGAGCCCGGCGCGGCCACCGCCCGTTCCGCGGCTCGGCTCGTCTGCTCCCAGGCCGACCAGGTGGCCATCTTGGCCCGGGTGAGGTCGAAAGCCAGGTCGTAGACCATGTCGCCGAGCAGCAGCCGCCGTGGCGGTTCCTCGGCGTCGACGAGCCGCAGCAGCGCTTCGGCCGCGAGTGCGGGTTCGCTGTCGACCGAGCCCTCGGCCCACTGTGCTTCGAGCTGGGCGCGCAACGGCGCGTAGGCGTCGACCGGTGTGGTGTTGTGCATCGCGGAGTAGAGCTCGGTCCAGTACCCGCCCGGCTGCAAAATACTGACCCGCACACCGAATTCGGCGGCTTCCAGTGCCAGGGCCTCACTCATGCCCTCGAGGGCGAATTTGCTCGCCGCGTACATGCCCGACAGCGGGAACCCGGCGAGCCCGCCGATGCTCGAGACCTGCACGAGGTGTCCGGACCGTTGGGCACGCAGGTGCGGCAGCACCGCTTGACTCACCCACAGCGCGCCGAAGAAGTTCACCTCCAGCTGGGCACGGGCTTCGGCTTCGGTGAATTCCTCGATCATGCCCATCGACAGGGTGCCCGCGTTGTTGACCACGATGTCGAGGCGACCGAAGTGCGTGACCGCGGCGTCCACCGCGGTCACGACCGCGGCGCGGTCGGTGACATCGAGTGTGAGCGGCAGTACCCGGCCCGGGTGGGCGGCGGCGAGCTCGTCCAGCGCGGATCGGGTGCGTGCCGCAGCCGCGACCCGGTCGCCGGCCGCCAGCGCCGCTTCGGCGAAAGCCCGGCCGAGGCCGCGGCTGGCGCCGGTGATGAACCAGATGCGGGGGGTGGTGTTGCCGGCGGTGTTCATAGCGGTCCTCCTTGTCCAGACGAGACGCGACGTCTCGTCTTGTGCCTACAAAGATGCCTCCGCTCCGCCGACTTGTCAAGACGCAACGTCTCGTCTCTTCTTGGTAGCATGCGGGTCATGAGCGAGCAGGCGAAACCTACGGCCCGGCAGTCGGCGGACGCTACCCGGCGCAACGAAGACTCCCGCCGCGCGATCCTGCGCGGGGCCTTCGAACTGGCGGGCGAGACCGGCTACGCCAAGCTCACCATCGAAGCGATCGCCGCCCGCGCGGGCGTCGGCAAGCAGACGATCTACCGATGGTGGCCGTCCAAGGGCGCGGTCCTGCTCGACGCGTTCCTGATGCTCAGCGAAGCGGACGACGAAGAGGCGGCCCTGCCCGACACCGGCGACCTCGAAGCCGACCTGAAGCTCGTCCTGCGCGCCACGGTGGCCGAACTCGCCGATCCCCGCTTCGATCTCCCACTGCGCGGCCTGACCAGCGCCATCATGCACGATCAAGTGCTGGCCGAAGCGTACGTGCAACGGTTACAGGGCCCCGTCGACGACCTCAAACGCCGCAGGCTCGCCGCCGCGCAGGCAGCGGGCGAACTGGCCGAAGACCTCGACCTCGACGTCGCGATCGCGATGATCTGGGGCCCGCTCGTGGACCGATGGCTGCTGCGCACCGGCCCGCTCACCGCCGAATTCGCCGATCACGTCGTGGAATACGCGCTGCGCGGACTGCGAGCCAACCGGCCCGGATCGGCCGCGCCCCGAAAGTGACCTCGCGGGAGAAGATCCGCCCGTGGACGGGTCCGCGCGCGACGCGATCGGGCTAGCGTGAGGGAGCCGGTTCAGCAGAAGGCGGGAAAGCCATGGACAAGACCATCGCACGACAATGCACCCTGTGCGAGGCGCACTGCGGAATCCTGGTGACAGTGCGGGACTCGGAGGTCACCCGCATCGAGGGCAACCCCGACGACGTACTGTCCAAGGGCTACATCTGCCCCAAAGCGACGGCCATGGGTGGCCTGCACCACGACCCGGACCGGCTACGCACCCCGGTGCGCCGCGTCGGCGACGCGTTCGAACCGATCAGCTGGGACGCGGCCTTCCGCGAAATCGGGCAGCGATTGCGGGCGATCCGATCCGCGCACGGACCCAGCGCGATCGGGATGTACCTGGGTAATCCGGCCGCGCACAGTTCCTCGGTCATGTACGGCGCACTGCTCCGCGCCGCGCTGCTGACCCGCAACTTCTTCACCGCGTCCTCGATCGATCAGTTCCCGCAGGAATTCGCCGCCTGGCGGATGTTCGGTTCCAACGTGCTCATGCCGGTCACCGACATCGACCGCACCGACCGACTGGTGGTGCTCGGCGCCAATCCCGCGGTGTCCAACGGGTCGATCACCACCATGCCCGGCGCGAAACTGCGCATCCGCGAGGTCGGCAAGCGCGGCGGCACGGTGGTCGTGATCGATCCACGGCGCACCGAAACCGCCCGGCTGGCCGACGAACATGTGGCGGTGCGGCCCGGCGGTGACGTGTTTCTGCTCTTGGCCATGCTGCATGTGCTCGTCAGCGAGGCGCTGTGCGACGAGCGGGCCGTGCGAGCGCAGTGCGCGGGCTGGGACGAGATCACCGCCCTGGTCGCCACGACGACACCCGATCGGATGGCCCCACTGGCCGGCGTCGACGCCGGCACCATCCGGCGGCTGGCCCGCGAGCACGCGGCCGCGCCGTCGGCGGTGATCTACGCACGGATCGGCGTGTGCCAGCAGGTGACGGGCACGCTCACGCACTGGCTGGTGAACACGATCAACGCGACCACCGGCAACCTCGATCGCGCGGGCGGGCAGATGTTCGCCACGCCGGTGGTCGATGCCGCCCGCTACGCGAAGTATCTGCCGATGGGGCACGGCGCGTGGACCGATCGATCCGGCACGCACAAGTCGTTCCGCACCGAACTACCGGTCGCGGCGCTCGCCGCCGACATCAACGCTCCCGGACCCGGTCAGATCAAGGCGATGATCACCTACGCGGGCAACCCGGTGCTGTCCACCCCGCAAGCCGGTACCCTCGACGCCGCGTTGGCATCGCTCGAGTTCTATGTGGCCGTCGACATGTACGTCACCGAGACGACCCGCCACGCCGACATCATCCTGCCGCCGATCTCGGCGCTGGAACGCGAGGAACTCAATCTGTTGTTCCCGATCTTCAGCGTCCGCAACAACGCCCGCTACGACGCCAGGGTCTTCGAGCCGCCCGCCGACGGGCTCGAGGACTGGCAGATCTTGGCGCGCTTGGTGACCGAGGTAGTTCCGCTGCCGGCACGCACCCTCACCGGCCGCGCGCTCAACGCCGTGTTCGCCCAGCTCAGTCCACTTCGATTGACCGCGGCGGCCATCGCGGCCGGGCCCTACGGCGTGCTTCGCCGCGGCCGAAAGGGCTTGACGCTCGGCAAGATCCGCGACACCGCGGGCGGCGTGGATCTCGGTCCGCTGCGCCCACGGCTGCCCGAACTCATCGGCACCGACGATCGGAAGGTCCAGTTGGCGCCCACGGACTTCCTGGCCGCGGTGCGCACCGTCCTGGACGACGCGGCCACGCCGACCGAACCCGGCTACGACTTGCAACTCATCGGCCGACGTCATCTTCGCAGCAACAACTCGTGGCTGCACAACATCCCGGCGATGGTGAAGGGCCGCGACCGCTGCACAGTACTCATGCACCCCGACGACGCCGCCGCGCGTGGCCTGGCCGAGGGCGACCCGGCAAGCGTCGAGTCCGCGGTCGGCGCGATCGTGGTGCCGGTCGAGATCCGCGATGACATCCGCGTCGGCGTGGTCGCCGTCCCGCACGGATGGGGCCACCGCGAGCCCGGCGTCGGGTGGACCGTCGCCGCCGCGCTGCCGGGGCGAAATGTCAACCTGCTGCACGACCCGGCTCGCACCGACCCGCTGTCGGGGACCTCGGCCGTCAACAACACCTGGGTGCGGGTACGCCCGAGCGCGGGCGAGGACCCGGCCTCGGGACGGAAACCCGAGGTCACCGCCACACCCCGGTGAACCCCGGGGCGGGAACGGCGGACCCGGCGGTGCCTTGGGCAGCTCGCGGCCGGATCAGCGGAAGCGCAGATCCGCGGTCGCCAGACCGAAGATCTTGCGACCACCGGATTTGGCCACGATGGCGATCACGGCGGTGCGGGTGGCCGGGTCGAGGGACTTCACGCGCCCGGTGTATTCGATCTGGCCGCCCTCACGGTCGACGATCGTGTAGTTCGACAGCCGCACACCGTAGCGGGTGACCGCGCCCGGATCACCCGACCAGGTGGACAGGAAACCCGCGCCCAGGCCCATGGTGAGCATGCCGTGGGCGATGATGTCGGGCAGGCCGGCGAGCTCGGCGATGCGCTCGTCCCAGTGGATCGGGTTGCTGTCGCCGGACACTCCCGCGTAGTTCACCAGGTCACCGCGTGACACTCGGGCATCGCGCAGCGGCAGTTCGTCGCCGACGGTCAGGTCGTCGAACGACATCGTGGTGCCCGGTACCCGCGCGGCACCGGCGGCCGAGAGCTGGATCCGACCTTCCGGGCGCACCGGCTTCTCGGTCTCGGCCGCAGGCGTCTCGTCCTTGTCGCGGCCGAACACCTTCACGCCGTGGACCATCACGTTCTCCACCGCGCGGGTGATCTCGGGGTCCACGCCGTCGTCGCCGGTGATCCCGACGACCGTGGTGTGCATGATGTGCACCGTCTCGCCGGATTCGTCGGCGAAGGTGTTGGTGACGGTGATCAGGTCCTTGCCCGCGATCCGGCGCACCGAGGACAGCTCCACGTCGACGCGCAGCCGGTCACCGGCGACGATCGGCTTGTGCTGCTCGAAGACCTGCTCGGTCTGCACGAACATGTCGTAGCCGATGACCACCGCCTCGAACAGGTGCCGGTTGGCCGCCATCGCCGGAATGGAGACGAAGGTCAGCGGGGCCACCAGGCCGGAGTACCCGAGCGCGGCGGCCGCCTCGTCCTCCCAGTGCGCGGGGTGGAAGTCCTGGACGGCCCGTGCGTACTCACGCACCTTCTCGCGGCCGACCTCGTAGACCTCCTCCACCCGGTAGTAGTGCCCTACCTTGGACGCGGTATCAGGGGCATCGACCACGGAAGTCACTATGGATCACCTTCGTTCGGGGAACGGACTTCCGGCAGGGTAGCCGACGCGCTCACTCACCGGGTAGACCATGGCACACTTCACAGCCCACGGGCACCGATCGGGTGGGTCGTCACCGGACTCCCGTAGACCGCGCGCTCCGGGCCTCGCCTCCGCATATGCGTCAAAGTCGTTTGTTCCACTAACTTTACGGGGTGCTAGGACATTCTCATGCGACGAGCGGAGCGCTCGCCTGGGCGGGCACCGCCGCGGCGTTACCGCTCACCGTCGCCGCTTTCCCCCTGTTCGCCGACGACGCACCGCGATTCGGAGTCGCGGAACTGATCATGGGCGCGCTGCTCACCGCGGGCGCCGCGCTGCTGCCGGACGCGGACCATCCCCACGGAACCATTTCACATGTGCTCGGACCGGTCACCCACCATTTGTGCCGGTTCATCTCCTGGGTTTCGGGTGGACATCGCCACGGCACCCATTCACTGCTGTTCGTGGTGGCCGCGGTGGCCACGACCTGGGCGGGTGAACACTGGCTGGGCAGACCGTTCACCCTGAGCGTGGTGTTCTTCCTGCTCGCGCTGGCCGTGCGGTCGCTGCATCTGTGCCCGCCCGGCAAGAGCGTGCGCACCTACGGCACCGTCGTCGTCCTCGCGGGGGCGGGCACCTTCGCCGTCGACCACTGGATCGTGGATCGGCCGGCCTGGTTGCCGATCTGCGTGGGCCTGGGCTGCCTGGCCCATTTGATCGGCGACTGCCTCACCGAGCGCGGTTGCCCACTGCTGTGGCCGTTGCCGATGCGCACACGAGTGCCCGTGATCGAGCGCACCGGCAACCGGGTCGAGACCTGGGTGCTCTCACCGCTGTTCGTGCTCGGCGCGATGGCCGGGCTCTGGTACGCGATCACCCAGTTGCCGTGACTTCGGGCTGTCATCAGGACGGCGGGCACTCCCCCGCCGTCCTGAGCCGGTCTTTTCCAAGAGATCGCCATGGAGCATTTACATATATAAATGCGCATATCCGAGTATGACAATGGTTTGTGCGGCGCCACCGCCACGGGAGCAAAAGCTCGACATATGTCCCGAACCCGTCCCTCCGGCCCAACATTTGAGTGCACAGTTGTACTCTCAGCCGTGTGACCGAGCAGCTCCCCCAACGCCACGCCGAAGTACAGGCGCTCACACGACTGGCCGGCGACGAGTTCGTCGGCGCGGTCGACGGCATCGCGAACATCCATCGGGCCCTCTCCGACCGGGTGTTCGCGGCGGTGCGGCTGGGCGTCGGCCCGGCCGCGGACCCGGTCAAGGCGGTGCACGACGCGATCACCGACAGCGTCTACGCCGTGGTCGGCGGGACCGGCTATGTCGTGGGTGAGGTGGCGAGCGCGGTACAACTACCCGGTGCCACCGCACCCTCGCGCACCGTGTGGGGCGCGGGCGTGCTGGCCACCCTGCAGGGCCTCATCGGTGACGCCCTCCAGGACGACACCCCGATCCTGGCCTCCCCCATGACCATCCGCCTCGACGGCGAACCGATCCCGCCCGAACTACTGGCCGCCCACGTCGCCGTGCCGACCACCCGGCTGGTCGTCCAGCTACACGGACTGGTCGAGACCGAACACCACTGGCGCCTGGGCGGGCGCCCCACCTACGGCGAACGCCTGGAAAACGATCTCGGCTACACCCCGGTCTTCCTCCGCTACAACACCGGCCTGCACATCTCCGAGAACGCGGCCCAACTCGACGAGCTGCTCACCCGGCTCGTCACGAACTGGCCGCTGCCGGTCCACGAGATCTGCCTGGTCGGCCATTCGATGGGCGGGCTCGTGGCCCGCGCGGCCTGCCACCTCGCCGACGAGGCCGACCACGCCTGGGTGCGCTCGGTGCGGCAGGTGGTCTGCCTCGGCTCGCCGCACCTGGGTGCGCCGCTCGAGCAGTTCGTCCACTACGCCGCGGCCGCGCTGGACCGATTGCCGGAGACGCGGCCGCTGAGCAAGCTGTTGCGCAGGCGCAGCGCGGGCATCCGTGATCTGCGGCAGGGTTCGCTCGTGGACGAGGACTGGCGCGATCTCGACGTCGACGCCCTGCGGGCCCGCGCGGTGCGGGAGGTCCCGCTGATCCCGGGCGCCGAGCACTATTTCGTCACCGCCACGGTCACCCACAGCCCGAAGCACCCGCTGGGCCTGGTCATCGGCGACGGCATGGTGCTCACCGGCAGCGGTTCGGGCGTCGGACGCACCCGCCGGATCGGCTTCGAGGCCGGCAACGGGTTGCACGTGCCCGGCGCCAATCATTTCAGCCTGCTCAACCACGAAGCCGTGTATGCCGCGTTGCGCGGTTGGTTGTCGGGTCGGCCCCGCCACCCGGTCCAGGTGGATACCCTGGTTCCATGACTCTCGACCACGGCGACCCCGGCGACGCACCGGCCATCCCGCTGCCGACCACTCCCCTGGCCAACGACGCGCGCCCTTCGGCGGCCGAAGAAGCCAGAACGATTGCGGCCGCGACCAATACGGGCACCCTCGCGAGCCTGACGGCCGACGGCGCACCGTGGGCGTCGTTCATCACCTATGGGCTGCTCGACGGCGCCCCGGTGCTGAGTGTGTCGCGCCTGGCCGAGCACGGGCGCAATCTGGCCGCCGATCCGCGCGCCAGCATCGCGATCGTGACACCCGACATCCCGGCCGATCCGCTGGCCGGTACCCGGATCACCCTGGCCGGGCACGTCGAGCGACCGACCGGCAGCGAGGCCGAGGCGGCGCGGGCGGCGCATCTGGCGGCGATCCCGGCAGCCAGGCACTACATCGACTACAGCGATTTCACGCTGTGGGTGTTGCGGGTGGAGCGGGTGCGCTGGGTCGGCGGGTACGGACGGATGGATTCGGCCTCGGCGGCGGACTACCTTGCCGCCCAGCCGGATCCGATCGTGCCGCACGCCGCACCCGGTATCGCCCACCTCAACGCCGACCACGCCGCGGCCCTGCTGGCGATGGCCCGCCGCCTCGGCGGGTTCCCCGACGCCACCACCGCGAGCTGCGAACGCGCCGACCGCTACGGGCTCGAACTGCGGGTCGAGTCACCGCGCGGGGTGGCACGCACCCGGGTCGGTTATGCCGCACCGATCGCCGAGGTCGCCGAATTGCGGGCGGCCACCGTCGAATTGGCGCGCCGGGCCCGTGCCGCGGCCGATCAGGCCTCGTAGAGCTCCAGCGGCAGCTCGTCGGGATCGAAGAAGAACGCCATGCGCTTGCCCGTGTACTCGTCGATGCGCAGTTCCTCGGTCCGCACGCCACGCGCGCGCAACTCGGTGAGCGTGGCCGCGACGTCGTCGACCACGAAGGCGAGGTGACGCAGGCCCGCCGCCTCCGGGCGGGTCGGGCGCGGTGGCGGGTCGGGGAACGAGAACAGTTCTACGCGACAACCACCGGGCAGCGCGATGTCGAGCTTCCAGGAATCGCGCTCGGCCCGATAGTGCTCGGCCACGACGCTGCCGCCGAGGGTCTCGGTGTAGAACCGCTTGGAGCGGACGTAATCGGTGGCGATGATCGCGACGTGGTGGACACCGAGGAAGCCGACCATCTCAGACCCAGAGGGTGGCGACGAAGACGTTCACAATGGCGAGGCCACCGGCGGCGTCGGTCATCCAGTCGATCTGCTTGCCCCGCTTGGCATCGCCGCGCCCGATCTCGGCGAAGGCGGCCACGGCCACGGCGATGACGAGTTTCACGGCCAGCTTGGTGGTGTCGGGTTCCTTGTCGAGCGAATCGATCCCCGAGGCCATACCGGCCAGGATCACGCCGGTGATCAGCTGGGCGCGCGCGCCCCACACCATCAGCTCCGAGACCACCGGCCGCGCGGCGACATAGCCGCCGACGACCGCGGCCATGCCGAGCAGATGAGTGAGTACCACCAGGTTGTAAACGAACTCCATGAACAGCGAGCGTAGTAGAACCGGAAAACGGCCGGTACCCGAAGGCAGCGGCCGTTTCTCACCGGGTTCTCGCTGTGGTCAGTGCGCCGGTTGATCCAGCATGTGCGCGTCCTTTCGGACGCCGAACGAGGTGAAGATCTCCATGATGCCGATGACGATCAGGAAGATGCCGACGACCCACACCAGGGTCGCGACCGAACTGATCGGCCACACGATCAGCACGACACCGGCCAGGGCACTGACGATGCCGTAGAAGGTCTGCCAGCCGCGCCCGGGCACATTCGACTCCGACAGCGCGGCGAACAGCAGGGCGATGCCACGGAACAGCCAGCTGATGCCGATCCACAAGCCCAGCAGCACGATCGAGGTGAGGTCGTCCCGGAAGCAGAAGATGCCGATGATCAGCGAGAGCACACCGCTGATGAAGGCCAGCACCCGAAAGCTGGTGCTCGGCAGATGCGTGAACGCGGCGATCAGCTGAAAGACGCCGCTGGCCACCATATAGATACCGAACAGCACTCCCGCCACGAGCAGCGAAGCGCCCGGCCACACGAGCACGATGATGCCGAGAATCACCGCGAGGAGGCCGGTGACCAGCATTGTTTGCCAGGTTTTCTTGGCAAGAGCCGCTATTGGGCTCTCCAGCACGGTATTTGTCGTCATGACGAGATGTTATGCCCGGGTGCTCTCATTTTCTGGAAATTAGCTGGAGCTGTAATCGTGTCGCTGCCCGGCCCATCGCGCTGACCGGGCGCCGGGCCGTGGTCGGTGGCGCGCGACACGTCATTGCCTCGACAAACGTTTGGCGCGTTCCGGCGCCGGGTAGGAGAAGGGAGTGTCGGTTGTACTCGTGCTGCAAGCTCGGGGCCTCGGTGATCTCCTCGCCGCGGTCCCGGCTCTGCGTGCTCTACGCCGGGCCGAACCGCAGAGCCGGATCGTGCTGGCCGCGCCCCATCGCCTCGAGCAGATCGTCGATCTGATCTCCTCGGTCGACGAGCTGGTCGCCACCGCTGATCCGGCCGCCCTGATCTGGGACGGGCCCGCCCCCGAGTTGGCGGTGAACCTGCACGGCCCCGACGCCGCGAGTGCGCGCGCGCTCGCCGATACCGGGGCCAAGCGGATCATCGGGCACCGCACCCCCGCCCTGCCCAAGCTCGCCGGCCCCCGCTGGGACCCCGACGCCCACGTGGCCGACCGGTGGTGCCAGCTGCTCGAAGGCGAGGGCATCACCGCCGACCGCCGCAACCTCGGGCTGGTGCCACCGGTGGCCTCGATCAGCCGCCGCGACTGTGTGGTCGTGCACATCGGCGCGGGCGCCCCCGCGCGACGCTGGCCGCCGGAGCGCTTCGCCGCGGTCGTGCGGCACCTGCTGGTACTCGGGCGCGACGTGGTACTCACCGGCGACCCCTTCGAACGTGAGATCGCGATGCAGGTGGCCGCACAGGCCGGCCTGCCCGACGACCGCGTGCTGGCGGGCAGGCAGAACCTCACCGATCTGGCCGCGACGGTCGCCGGAGCCGCGCTGGTGATCAGCGGTGACACCGGCGTCGCCCATCTGGCCACCGCGTTCGGTACCCGCACGGTGCTGCTGTTCGGACCCACGCCGCCGCGCCGGGGCGGGCCGCCCGCGCATCTGCTCGGCCGGCACGCCGTGCTGTGGGCCGGTCAGGTCGGGGACCCGGAGGGCCGCGCCCCGGACGCGGGGCTGCTGCGCATCGGCGTGCCCGAGGTGGTCGCGGCCGTGGACGGTCAGCTGGACAAGCAGGACTGGGCCGAGTCGAGCCGTTCGCGTTATCGCCGGGTGGGCTGAGTACCGGGATCGGCGGCGGCGCGCAGCGCCGCAGCGTGGGCGGCCAGCGCACTGGGCCAGAACTGGTCGAGGTAGTCGCGGGCGTCGTTGAGGCCGCGCGGGTCCAGTGAGTACAGGTGACGGTTGCCATCGCGGCGCATGCTCACCAGGTGGGCTTCGCGCAGCACCCGCAGATGCTGGGAGACCGCCGAGCTGGTGATGCCGGTGCTCGCGGCCAGCTCGGACACCGAGCGTGGCCCCTGCGGCAACGACTCGTAGATCGCGCGCCGGGTGGGGTCCGACAACGCCATGATCGCTCGAACTCCGTTAGCGTCCACTGAACCAGTGTGCTCCCGATAGCCGGGCCCGGCAATGATCTTGCGTCCCGGATATTCGCCCCGGTCGCCCAGCGAAAGTGCCGGTTTCGTTAGAGTATTGTTATAGATCAACTGCGGTTATAGCCGCTCGTGATCACAGCCACAGGATTAACCGCACAGGTCACGGCTTAGCTACGTTCGAAACATGTTCGTGACCAACCCGTTATCTGCTCGAGTCTCCGACGCCTTTGCCGGCCGTTGGGGAGGCGTTGTCGCGGGTGCGGTGGCTTTGTCCGCACTCGTGGGAACCTCTGCTGCCGCATTCAGTGAGCCCGAGAGCCCCGTATCCGCCGTGGTTGCCGCCGACGCCGCCGACGCCATCGGCGCCGGGCAGTCGCCCTACCGCTTCACCGCGCACACCGCCGACGCCCCGGCCGCGCAGGACCAGAGCCCCACCGCGACCCCGGTCGCCTGGGAAGAGCACCGTGAGGCGGTCGCGCTCGAACTGCCGCCGATGCCGCCCATGCCGTTCATCGCACCGCCCCCGCCGCCGCGCCCGCAGACCGTACGCCCGGTCAACGGCCGGCTGACCTCCTACTACGGCCCCCGCTGGGGCGCCGCGCACAACGGCATCGACTTCGGTGACCCGATCGGCGCGCCGGTTTTCGCCGTCACCGACGGTACCGTCATCGAGACCGGCCCGGCCTCGGGCTTCGGCCTGTGGGTGCGCATGCAGCAGGACGACGGCACCATCGGCGTGTTCGGTCACGTCAACGAGATCCTCGTGCAGCCCGGTCAGCACGTCAACGCCGGTGATGTCATCGCCACCGTCGGCAACCGTGGCCAGTCCACCGGCCCCCACCTGCACTACGAGGTGCACGTGCCGGACGGCTCGCTCTACGGCGCTCCGATCGACCCGCACCCGTGGCTCGCCGCGCGTGGTGTCGACGTCGGCGCTCCGCAGGCCTGACCCTCACCACCCACTGATCTCCGCACGCCGGGCGATCAGGAAATCCCGAAGCCGCGCGACCGCGAGCGTCGACCCATGGTCTCCCGAGACCAGGCCGATCTCGCGGTCGCGTTCGCCATCGATGCCCACCACCGCCAGATCCGGGTGCGGTGTCTCGGCCGCGGGCAGCAACGCCACCCCGAGACCGAGCGCCACCAGCGCCCGCAGAGTTTCGAACTCGGTGATCTCGAACAGCACACGCGGGCGGAACCCGGCCGCCCCACACCAGTGGTCGAGCAGTGAGCGCAACTGGTAGCTCGGCGGATTCGCGATGAACGGCTCCCCGGCCAGTTCGGCGAGTTCGACGTGGGTCCGCCCCGCCAGCGGATGTGTGCGCGCCACGTGCAGGGCGATGCGCTGGCTGCCGAGCGCGACGGTCGGCAGGTCAGCCGGGGGCGGGATCATCACCGCGAGATCGAGCCGGCCCTCGCGCACCTGCTCGGCCAGTGCCTCACCGTGCGCCTGCACCAGGTGCAGCCGGATGCGCGGCGCGCGGGTGTGGAACTGCGCCAGCAGGGCCGGGATGCTCACCGGTCCCAGGGTGAGCGGAAAACCGAAGCGGACCAGGCCGCTGTCGGGGTCGGCGTCGGCGCGCACCCGGCGGACCGCGTCATCGAGGGCGCGCACCAGCCCGCGGGTGTGTTCGTAGAGGTCACGCCCCTGCGGTGTCAACGCCACGCCCCGGCCGATCGGCTGGAACAACGCCACCCCGAGCGTGTGCTCCATCGTCTTGATGCGCCGGCTCAGCGAGGACTGCGATACGCCCAGTCGCTGCGCGGCCCTGGTGAAGTGCCCCTCCTCGGCCGCCGCGTCGAAGGCGGCGAGCAACGGAGCCAGTGCCCGCGCGCCCACATCGTCGGACTCATCCATATCCGGATCATAACTTCGCTGGTTCGGTATTGGACGGATCACTCCGATCGGCGCGACGATGGCGGTACACAGCTCACGGGAGGTCCGATCATGTCCGACACCACACCCACCCGACGCGAATCCGGTTGCGGCGACGATGTTCTCGATGCGGTCCTGATCGGGGGTGGCATCATGTCGGCCACGCTCGGCGCACTGCTGAGCACGCTGGCACCGGACTGGTCGATCGCGCTGTTCGAACGGCTCGGCGAACCGGCCGCCGAGAGCAGCCACCCCTGGAACAACGCGGGCACCGGGCATTCCGGGATGTGTGAACTCAACTACATGCCCGATCCGGCCGACGGCAGCACCGCGGCCGGCATCGCCGAGCAGTTCGCGCTCTCGCGCCACTTCTGGTCGGCGCTGGCCGGGCGCGGGTCGCTCGCCGAACCGGACACCTTCGTCACCTCGACACCGCATGTGACCGCGGTCTTCGGCGAACGCGACATCGCCTACCTGCGGCAACGCTTCGCGACACTGCGCGAGCTGCCCGCGTTCAGCTCCATGGAGTACACCGAGGACCGTGCGGTGATCGCCGCATGGGCACCACTGCTCGTGCGCGGTCGAGCCGACCACGAGCCGATGGCCGCCACCCGGCACACCGCGGGCACCGACGTCGACTTCGGTGCGCTCACCAGGTCGTTGCTGGCCACGATGGCCGAGGCCGGCAACGCGGTGCGGCTGCATCGCGAGATCACCGGGCTCACCCGCGACCGTGACGGACTGTGGACGGTGCGCGGGCGCGACCTCGACTCCGGCCGGGAATTCCGGGTGCGCACCCGCTTCGTGTTCGTCGGTGCCGGCGGGTACGCGCTGCGGTTGCTGCAACGGGCGCGGCTGCCCGAGGTGCGTGGCTACGGGGTGTTCCCGCTCGGGGCGCAGTTCCTGCGCACCGACAACCTCGAGGTGGTCGCCGAACACCACGCCAAGGTCTACAGCCAGGCCGACGTCGGCGCCCCACCGATGTCGGTGCCGCATCTGGATCGGCGCGAGGTCGCGGGCGCCACCTCGCTGCTGTTCGGGCCGTACGCCACCTTCAGCACCCGGCTGCTGCGCCACGGCAAGCTCACCGACCTGTTCACCACCCTGCGCCCGCACAACATCGTGCCGCTGGTGGCCGCCGGCCTGCGGAACCTGAACCTGGTGCGGTATCTGCTCAGCCAGCTGACGGCCTCGCGGCGCGCCAAGTTCGCGCAGCTGCAGCGCTTCTACCCCACCGCCGACGCGGCCGACTGGGAACTGATCCAGGCCGGGCAGCGCGCCCAGCTGGTGAAGCCCGACGGCCGGTTCGGCGGCGTGCTGCAGTTCGGCACCGAACTGGTGACCGGCGCGGACGGGTCCATCGCCGGGCTGCTCGGCGCTTCGCCCGGTGCGTCGATCGCGCCGTCGATCATGCGCGAGCTGCTGGACCGCTGCTTCCCCGAACGCCGGTACGAATGGTCGGCATCGCTGGCCGAACTTCTCCCCGAGCCCGGTGCGACGGTGGGCGGAGACAGCGCGGCGCGGGCCCTTCCCTACCATTGAGCCAATTCCCATGACAGGAGTCGTCGTGCTCGCCCGTATCGTGCAGTCCGCGGTCCTCAATCCGCCCGCACTCCCCCGGCTGCTGGCTCGGGCGGTGCTCGGCGAGCGGCACGAGATCGCCGGGAAGACCGTCCTGCTCACGGGCGCGTCGTCCGGTGTCGGCAAGGCCGCGGCGTACGCGCTGGGCCGCGACGGCGCCCGGCTGATCCTGGTCGCCCGCAAGGCCGAGCCGCTGGCCGAGGTGCGCGACGCGGTGCTGGCCGATGGTGGCACGGCCGAGGCGTTGACCTGCGACCTCGCCGATGCCGAGGACACCGAGGCCCTGACCGCGACGGTACTGGAACGGTTCGGCACCGTCGATGTGCTGGTGAACAACGCCGGGCGCTCCATCCGCCGCCGCGCCGCCGATGCCACCGACCGCTTCCACGACTACGAGCGCACCATGGCACTGAACTACTTCGGAGCGGCCCGGCTCACCATGGGCCTGCTCCCGGCCATGCTCGACGCGGGCACCGGGCACATCGTCAATGTCGCCACCTGGGGTGTCGCGGCCGGATCGATGCCCAAGTTCACCGCCTATCACGCGTCCAAGGCAGCGCTCGGCGCGTTCGGACGCAGCCTCGGCGCCGAGACACGCTCGCAGGGCGTACACGTGAGCACCGTCGGCTTCCCGCTGGTGCGCACCGAGATGATCGCACCCACCGGTGCCTACGACGAGGCGGCCGCACTGACCGCCGAACAGGCCGCCGAATGGATTCGCATCGCGATCCGGACCCGGCCGGTCGAACTCTATCCCCGCTACACCCGCGTCCTGCAGACCATCGCCACCGTCTCACCTCGCGCCGTCGACGCGATGATCTGGCGCCTGGGGATCTGAGGGGCATCACCCGTCCGGATCAGGGGTGGGATCGGGGACGGTACGCCGGTAGGGGGTGGTAACCGTTCCGCAGCGGGACGTGCGGTGGCACACCGTATTTCTACCTTCGGTGCATGGCGACGCTCGATCTCGACCACACCTTGTCCCGCATCCGGTTCCGCGCCGTGCCGCTGGGCGCGAGCGGGCAGCGGCCACCGTGGCACGGTCCGCTGCTGATCAATGCCGGGCTGATGGCTGCGTTGGTCGTGGTGTCGGTGCTCGCCATGCTGGTCGACGACCGGGAGTTGCTCGGCGAATCGGTGTGGCTCGAGCCCGCCGAGTTCGGGTTCGGGTTCGCGCTCTACGGGGTCACGCTGGCCTGGATGCTGCGGCTACCGCATCGCGGGCGGCGCGCCACCTGGTGGCTGGGCACCGTCTTCGCAGTCGCCGGCATCGCCGATGTCGCGTTCATCGCCGTGCAGGCCGCGCGCGGCACCTTCGGTCATTTCAACACCGCCACCGACCCGATCAATCAACTCGGCCAGCAGGTGTTCACTTCCGGGGTGCCCGCCCTGTTCTTCGCCAATCTGGTGCTGGCGCTGATCATCTCGTGGCAGCGGCTCACCGACCGTCCGACCCGGATCGCGTTGAAGGCCGGGCTGTGGCTGGCGCTGACCGGCATGCTGCTCGGATATCTGATGGGCTACACCGGAGCTCAGCTCGTGCGTCAGTCCGACGGCACCGTGGTGGGCCTCATGGCCGGTCACACCGTGCGCCCGGGTGCGCCCGCCGATGCCGCACGTGACGGGGCCGGTTCGGCCATGCCGATCACGCACTGGAGCACCACAGCGGGCGACCTGCGCGTACCCCATTTCATCGGGCTGCACGGCATCCAGGTGTTGCTGGTACTCGCCGTCGCCCTGGCCACACTGGGAACCCGCTACCACTGGCTGCGCACCGAGCGCACCCGCGCGGCCCTGCTCGGGGTGGCCGCCCTCGGCTACTGCGGGTTGCTGACGCTGGTGCTCTGGCAGGCGCTGCGCGGTCAGCCGCTCACCGGCCCCGACCTCGCGACCGCGGGCGCGACGAGCGTGCTCGCGGTGTTCGTCGCCGGCGCGATCACGGCGGTGTACCGACGCTCCAGGGAAGCGCCGACCACGGTCGCGAACCCCTGACCCCAGGGCCACAAGTGAGACCACTCCCGCTGGCGCGCACAGGGTTTCAGCGCAAACGCTCGGCTTCACGGGTGAGCTGCAGCAGCGTGGCACTCAGCTGCGCCAGCTCAGCGGGACCGGCCCCCTCGTCGACCGCGGTGGCCACGTCCTCGGCCGCACAGCGCGCCGCGAACCACCGATCGGCGAGATCGGAGGCTTCCTGGGCGGACAACACCACCGCGTCCTCCGGAATCCCGGTCCCCTTGAGGCTGGTGCGGTGCTCGTAGGCACGTTGCCGACACGATTGGCGGCAATAGCGGCGACGGCGACCCGACTCGGAATCCACGATCTCCCGCCCACACCACGAGCAGGACAGCAGGCGACTGCGCGACATGCTGCGAAACCCTATCGGTCCGGCGGCGCCACCGGCGGCCCAGGTCTCGCTGAGCGGGCACCAGCTCCGACATCACCGTCTCCGGTGCCCCGCGAGCATGCGATTACAATGGAACAGTTACGACGTCCCGCGCGTTAACGGTAGGACCACGACCAGTTCGCGGACTCGCGGCACCAGCCGCCAAATCACAGGGAGCACACATGGCAGATCGCGTACTCCGGGGCAGTCGGCTCGGAGCGGTGAGCTACGAGACCGATCGCGACCACGACCTGGCCCCGCGCCGGATCGCCCGCTACCGCACCGACAGCGGTGAGGAATTCGACGTCCCGTTCGCCGACGACGCGGAGATCCCGCCCACCTGGCTGTGCCGTAACGGCCAGGAGGGTCAGCTCATGGAGGGCACCTCGGTCGAGACCAAGAAGGTCAAGCCGCCGCGCACCCACTGGGACATGCTGCTCGAACGCCGCAGCAAGGAAGAGCTCGAGGAACTGCTCAAGGAGCGCCTCGACCTGCTCAAGGCCCGCCGGCGCGGTTGAGCGAGACCAGCACACGGCGAAGGCCGCCTCCCACTCGGGTAGGCGGCCTTCGCCGTTTCCAGCTCAGTGACTGGCGACTTTGCGGTACTGCAACAGCGCTGCGGGCATGGCGATCGACAAGATCACCAACGAGCAGATGACGGCGTAGAGGATGCAGTTGTCGGCGGCCCATCCGGTGGCCGGGGCGAACGACGGCGGGGCGTCGTTGTCGAAGAGTTTTCGCCCGGCTGCCGACACCGCGGTGATCGGATTCCACTCGGCGATGGTGCGCAGCGGACCGGGCAGGGTCTCGGCGGAGATGAACGCCGAGGAGATGAACGACAGCGGGAACATCCAGATCAGGCCCGCGCTCTGGGCCACCTCGACGGTCGGTGAGATCAGCCCGGTGAGCGCGCCGACCCACGACATCGCGAACGCGAACAACAGGATGATGGCGAAGGCGAGGGCGGCGTCGGCGACGCTGCCGTGGATACGCCAGCCCACGATGTAACCGCAGATCACCATCACGCCCAGGCTCAGGATGTTGACGACCAGGTCTGACAAGGTGCGTCCCATCAGCACCGCCAGCCGCGACATCGGCAGTGTCCGCATCCGGTCGATGATGCCCTTCTGCAGGTCACCGGCCAGGCCGACGGTGGTGAACGCGGCGTTGAACGCCACCGTCTGGGTGAAGATGCCGGCGAGCAGGAACTCGCGGTACTGGTCGCCGCCGAGCGAGGCACCGAAGATGTAGGCGAACAGGAACACGAACATCAGCGGCTGGATGGTGGCGGTGACCAGCAGTGTGGGCACTCGCAGGATGGTCAGCAGGTTGCGGTGGGCCACGATCGCACTGTCGCGCAGGAACCGGGCGCGCGGCTGCATCTGCGCGGGGGCCGCGGGGCGCGGCGTCGCCGCCGGAATCGGCATTTCGCGGGTGTCGTGTTCCAGCGCGACGTCGGGGGACACACTCACGACAGGATCTCCTCAGGCACATCGTCGGTTTCGGGTTCGGTGACCGGTTCGGCCGGGGTACCGGTGAGCGACAGGAACACGTCGTCGAGGGTCGGGCGCACCACCACCGCGTCGAGCACACAGACACCGGCATCGTCGAGCCTGCGCAAGGCTTCCACCATGGTGCGTGACCCGTTGCCCACCACCACCGACACCTCGTCGGTGCCGGGTTCGTGGATCGGCTCGCCGATGCCCACCTGCCCCAGGACCGACACCGCCAGGCCCGGGCTCTGCCCGGCGGCCAGGGTGACGGTGAGCCGGTCGCCGCCGATGGAGGTCTTCAGTTCGTCGGCGGAGCCGCGGGCGATGACGGTGCCCTTGTCGATCACGGTGATCCGGTCGGCGAGCAGGTCGGCTTCCTCCAGGTACTGGGTGGTGAGCAGTACGGTGGTGCCGTCGTCGACGAGGTCACCGATCACCTTCCACATGTCCAGGCGCCCGCGCGGGTCCAGACCGGTGGTGGGTTCGTCGAGCACCACCACCGGCGGCCGCGCCACCAGCGACCCGGCCAGGTCCAGGCGCCGCGCCATCCCACCGGAGTAGGTGCCGGCCCGGCGGCTCGCCGCGTGATCGAGGCCCAGCGCCGTGAGCAGCTGCTCGGCACGCTCGGCGGCCTGCTTTCGGGACATGCCGTACAGGCGGGCCACCATCCGCAGGTTCTCGTAACCGGTGAGGTTCGCGTCGACCGCCGCGTACTGACCGGACAATCCGAGGCGGGTGCGCGCGGCGGCCGGGTCGGCCAGCACGTCGACCCCGGCCACCCGCACCGAGCCCGCGTCGGGACGCAGCAGGGTGGTGACGATCCGGACGGTGGTCGTCTTGCCCGCCCCGTTGGGTCCGAGCAGGCCCAGTACGGTGCCCGCCGGAATCTCGAGGTCGATCTCCTTGAGCACGTGGACCTTGCCGAAACTCTTGGCGAGGCCGCGTACTTCTACCGCCAAACTCACGGACGCATCTCCTTCTGGGCGCCGCCGCACAGGGTGATGTCGCCCACCGCGTCGAGGTGGCGATGCAGCACGGGGCCGATCACCGCCAGCGCTTCGGGCGTGGTCATCGCCGCGTGCCTGCAGGGCAGGTCGTGGTTGTGGATGTTGCCGGTGACGAACGGCTGCCAGGCTTCGGCGCGCCGTGCCGGGTCGGCGGCGTTGATCTCGTCGGCCGCGGCAGTGAAGAACAGCAGGTCGCCGTCGAAGGTGCGTGGCCGGAAACGGTTGGCCATCACGGTGCCGTCGGCGTAGCCGGTGTAGAGCCGTTGCAGGTTCTCCACCGACAGCGCGGCGAACGGGCCCGGCTGGGCCCGCAGCAGATCCGCCGCTTCGTGCAGGTCGAGGTCGGCGGGTAGCGCCGCACCGTCGACGAGGTCGGCGCCGAACTCGCCGAGGATGTCGGCGACGCTGGGCAACGCGGTGTCGGCCCAGCGGTCGCCGAGCTGATAGCTGTCCAGCATGGCCAGCACGGCGACGTCCTCCCCGGTCTCCTGCAGCTGGACCGCCACCTCCTGCGCGATCAGACCGCCCAGTGACCACCCGAGCAGATGGTAGGGGCCGTGCGGCTGGATCGCCTTGATGTGGGCGACGTAGTGACCGGCGGCTTCGGGGATCGAGGTGAACCCTTCCTCACCGGACACGTGCGGCGCCTGCAACCCGTACACCGGGCGCGAGGGTGCCAGGTGCGCGAGCAGCCCGGCGTAGCACCAGGACAGGCCGATGGCCGGGTGCACGCAGAACAGCGGGGTGTCGTGCGGACCGGTGGACGGCCGGATCGCCAGCACGGGGTCCAGTGCCGCGGCCATCGCCGCCCCCGGGTCGGCGCCGTCGAGCCGCGCGGCGATACCGGCCGGGCTGGCATCACCGAACATCATCTGCACCGGCATCTCGTAGCCCTGTTCACGCAGTGCGGCAACCACTTTGGTGGCCAGCAGCGAGTTGCCGCCGAGTTCGAAGAAGCCGTCGTCGGCACCGATGCGCTCGACCCCGAGCACCTCGGCGAACACCGTGCACAGCGCCACCTCGGTGGGCGTCGCCGGAGCACGGTAACCCCCGGACGAGGTGAACACCGGTTCGGGCAGACGCGACCGGTCGAGCTTGCCGACCGGGCTCAGCGGCACCTCGTCGAGCAGCATCACCGACTGCGGGACCATGTAGTTGGGCACCTGTGAGCGCACGTGTTCGAGCAGCCCGGCCACCGACGGGGTCGTGCCCGCGCGGGCCTTCACATACGACACCAGCGCGGTGACCCCGGCCTGGGTGGTGTGCCCGATGGTGAGCGCGAGCTCGACCTCGGGATGGCGGGAGAACGCGACGTCGATCTCGCCGAGTTCGATCCGGAACCCGCGCACCTTGACCTGGTGGTCGGTGCGGCCCACGTACTCCACATCCAACGCGGACTTGGCACCGTCACGCCAGCGCACCAGGTCACCGGTGCGGTACATCCGCTCCCCCGGCGCCCCGTAGGGATTGGCGACGAAACGCTGCGCGGTGAGTCCCGGCCGGTTGTGGTAGCCGCGGGCCAGTGCCGATCCGGCGAGCTGGAGTTCGCCGGTGACACCGATCGGGGTGGGATGCAGCCGCCGGTCGAGCACGGTGGCCGCGACACCACGAATGGGACCGCCGATGGTGATCGGCCCCTGCGGGGTCATCGGCTGCGGCATCAACGTGACGATGGTCGTCTCGGTGGGGCCGTAGACGTTGTAGAAGTTGCGCCCCGGCGCCCAGCGGGCCAGCAGCTCCGGTGGCAGCGCCTCACCGCCGGTGAGGACGTGGGCCAGGGTCCGGATGCCCGTGGGGTCGACGGTGCCGAGGGCGGCGGTGGTGATGAACGCGTGCGTGATCCGCTCGCGGATGAACACCTGCCGCAGCTCCTCGCCACCGACCACCCCGGCCGGCGAGATCACCAGCGTCGCCGCGCCGCCGAGCGCGAACAGGATGTCGAGCTGCGCGGCGTCGAAGCTCGGGGTGGCGAAGTGCAGGACCCGGCTGCCCGGGCGCACGTCGAACCGGTCGGCGGTCTCCCCGGCGAAGTTCGACAGCCCACCGTGGGTGACGACCACGCCCTTGGGTGTACCGGTGGACCCGGAGGTGTAGACCACGTACGCCGGGTTACCCAAGCGCAGCGGACGGATCCGGTCGGCGTCGGTGATCGGCGTGTCGTCGGCACCGAGCACGGTGGCGCGGGTGTGCGGGTCGTCCAGGACGAGCCAATGGGTGTCGCCGGGCAGCCGGTCACGGTGCGCGAGCAGGGTCAGCCCGATGACCGCGCCGGAGTCGGTGAGCATGTGGCTGATCCGCTGTGCCGGGTAGTTCGGGTCCACCGGCACGAACGCCGCACCGGCCTTGGCGACCGCGAGCATGGTCGCCACCGATTCCACCGAACGCGGGATCCCCAGGGCCACCAGGCTCTCCGGACCGATGCCCCGACCGATGAGCACCCGGGCCAGCCGGTTGGTCCAGCGATCGAGGGCGTCGTAGGTGACCACGGTGTCGCCCGCGCTGAGCGCGACCCCGTCCCCGGCCCGGGCCACCGCGGCCGCGAAAACCGCGGGCAGGGTGACCGGAGGTTCGGCCCGGGCACCGTGCACCGGGGCCAGCGCGGTCCACTCGACGGCGTCGAGCAAAGCCAGATCACCGACGGCGGTGTTCGGGTCGGCGGCGACCGCGGTGAGCAACCGGACCAGCCGGTCGCCGAGCCGGCGCGCGGTGACCTCGTCGAACAGGTCGGCCGCGTAGTTCACGGCCAGGTCGATGCCGTCGCCGACCCGGTCGCCGGTCTGGGTCTCGGTGAAGGTGAACTGCAGGTCGAACTTGGCGATGCCGGCGTCGGCCTCGACCGCTTCGATCCGCAGGCCCGGCAGTTCCAGCATCCGCACGGGGTTGTTGCGCACCGACAGCATCACCTGGAACAGCGGGTGATGCGCCTGCGAGCGCGCCGGGTTGAGCACCTCGACGAGCTGTTCGAAGGGAAGATCGGCGTGGGCGAAGGCGTCGAGGTCGCGATCGCGGACGGTGTGCAGCAGGTCGATGAAGGCGCGTTCGTCGGTGACCTCGGTGCGCAGCACCAGGGTGTTGACGAACATGCCGATCATCGCGTCGAGCTCGGGATGGCCGCGGCCCGCGCTGGCGGTGCCGACGACGATGTCGTCGGTGCCGGTCACCCGGTGCAGCAGCACGGCCAGCGCCGCGTGCAGCACCATGAACATGCTGACGTTGTTGGCGGTGGCGAGGCCGCGCAACGCCCGGTGGGTGGCGGCGTCGACCGCGCAGTCCACGGTGCCGCCACGGTAGGAGGGCACCGGCGGGCGCGGACGGTCGGCGGGCACGGCCAGCAGCTCGGGCAGCCCGTCGAGGGTGTCGCGCCAGTGGCCGAGTTGCTTGCTGATCAGCGAGTCCGGGTCGTCCTCGGCGCCCAGGACCGCACGCTGCCACAGCGTGTAGTCGGCGTACTGGATCTCGGGGATCTGCTCACCCAGCGGTTCCCCGGCCCGGATACCGCGGTAGGCGGCCGCGACTTCGGCGGCCAGCGGTTCCAGCGACCAGCCGTCCATCGCGATGTGGTGCACGACGAGCACCAGCACGTGTTCCTTCGACCCCGCCACAGCGAGTGCGGCCTGGGCGGGCACCGGCAGGCCGGTCCGGTCGACGGTGATCAGCGCCGCGCGCATCGGCACCGACGTCGACAGGTCGAAACCGGGCGCGCAGAACCGTGACACCGCCGTGTCGACCTCGTGCGGTGCGGCGGTCGCGTGGAACAGGGTGACGGCGGCGACCTCGGGGTCGAGCACCAGCTGCTCGGGCTCGCCCGCGGTTTCCGGGAACACCGTGCGCAGCGTCTCGTGCCGACGTTGCACAGTGTGCAAGGAGGCAATGAGTGCATCGAGGTCGATCGAACCGTGCAGACGCAGCACCACCGGGATGTTGTAGGCCCCGGCCGATTGATCCGGGCCCTCACCGCCGACGTTGAACCGGTTGAGGAACCACAACCGGCGCTGTGCGGCCGACAGCGGAATCCGCTCGGGCCGTTGCCCGGGCAGCAGCGCGGGGCGGTCGTCGTCGCCGGAGGGCCCCGAGTCGAGCAGGGCCGCGAGCTCGGCCACGGTCGGTGAGGCGAACACGGTGCGCACTTCCAGACGCACATTGCTGGCCGCGGCCAGCCGCGCCACCAACTGGGTGGCCAGCAGCGAGTTGCCACCGATGTCGAAGAAACTGTCGGTCGCCGCCACTTCGTCGGTGCCGACCAGTTCCGCGAACACCCGGGCGACGAGACGCTCGGCTTCGGTCCGCGGCGCCCGCCCGGCCGTGGCGGTGAACTCCGGTTCGGGCAGGGCCGACCGGTCGAGCTTGCCGACCGGTGTGAGCGGCACCCGGTCCAGCAGGTTCAGCGAAGCGGGCACCATGTGCCCGGCCAGCCGCTGCGCCGCGTGGTTGCGGACCTCGGCCAACTGCGTCGGATCGGTGCCCTCGGCCAGCTGCACCCAGGCCACGATCCGGTCGTCACCGGCGATCCGGCGCACCTCGGTGTGGGCGAAACGCACCTCGGGGTGGCCACCGAGCACGGCACTGATCTCGCCGAGTTCGATCCGGAATCCACGCACCTTCACCTGGTGGTCGCTGCGGCCGAGATAGTCGAGTTCGCCGGTGGCCGTCCAGCGGACGACGTCACCGGTGCGATACATCCGGCTGCCCGCCGGCCCGGACGGGTCGGCGACGAAGCGGCCCGCGGTCAGGCCGAATCGCTGGTGGTAGCCCTGGGCAATGCCCGCCCCACCGATGTAGAGCTCACCCGGCACACCGGTCACCACGGGACGCAACCGGTCGTCGAGTACCAGCGCACGGGCACCGCGCACGGGGGTGCCGATGGTCACCGGGACACCCACCCGCAGCTCCGACATCGCGGCGATGACGGTGAACTCGGTGGGCCCGTAGGCGTTGACGAACCGGCGGCCCGGTGCCCAGCTCTGCACCAGGTCCGGCGGCACCGCCTCGCCACCGGCCATCAGGCCGCGCAGTTGCGGCAGCGGCCAGCGTTCGGCGTCCACCGAAGCGAGCACGGCAGGGGTGAGGAAGGTGTGGGTGACCTGTTCGCGGGTGAGCAGCTCGCCCAACTCGTCGCCGCCGTAGATGTCGATCGGGCCGATCACCATCTCGGCGCCGGAGTACACCGCGAGCAGCATGTCGAGCACCGAGACGTCGAAGCTCGGGGTGGAGAAGAAGAACGTCCGGGAGAACCGGTCCAGGCCCATGCGCTCACGCAGGTCCAGCGCCAGACTCACCAGGCCACCGTGGGTGACCGTCACGCCCTTGGGCAGACCGGTGGAGCCGGAGGTGTAGATCTGATACGCCAGGTCGGCGGTCCGTACCGGACGTACCCGCTCGGCGTCGGAGATCGGGGCCTCGTCGTAGCCGGCCAGTTCGGCGTGCAGATCGGGGTCGTCCATCAGCAGCCACCGGGTGTCGAGCGGGCCCGCCGCTGCACGCAGCGCGGCCTCGTCGGCGCGGGTGGTCAGGACCGCACGGGCCCCGGAGTCGGTGAGCATGTGCCGCACCCGGTCGGCCGGATAGCGCGGATCGACCGGGACGAACGCGGCACCGCTGGCCGCGACACCGAAGATGGCCAGTGCGCACTCCAGCGAGCGGGTCAGACCGACGGCCACCCGGTCGCCGGTGCCGATCCCGCGCGCGATCAGCGCCCGGCCCAGCCGGTGGGCGCGGGCCGCTACCTCGGCGTAGTCGAGCTCGCCGACCTCGCCGGCGGCGCTGCCCCCGGCGTACCAGCGCAGCGCGGGGCGGTGCGGGAACCGGGCCGCTGACCCGTCGATGATGTCGGACAGGACGACGGGCGTAACGACGGCGGGCCCCTGCGCGGGCACCAGCGCGCGGTGTTCGGCCACGGTGAGCGGGTCGAGCTCGCTCACCAACTGCCGCGGGTCGGCGGTCACCTGGGTGAGGATCCGCACGAGACGGGTGGCCATGGTTTCGACGGTGGCGGCGTCGAACAGTTCGGCGGAGTAGACGAATTCGAAGCGGTGCGTGCCGTCCGCGCCCGGCGCGACCCGCAGTTCGAGGTCGAACTTGGCGCGGGCGATGTCGAGCTCTTCGGCCGCGAGCCGCAGGCCGGGCAGTTCCAGCTCCGGTGTGCGGTCGTCCTGCATGCTCAGCGCCACCTGGAACAGCGGGTGCCGGTTGTTGGCCCGGCTGTCACGGCCCAGCGCGTCGACCACCCGCTCGAACGGCAGGTCGGCGTGGGCCAGCGCGGCCAGCTCGGAATCGCGGTCGGCGTGCAGCAGTTCGGTGAAACTGCGGGCCGGGTCCACGTCGGAGCGCAGGACCAGGGTGTTGACGAACATGCCGACGAGGTCGTCGAGCTGGATGTCGGTGCGTCCGGCCACGGCGGTGCCCACGGGGATGTCGCGACCGCCGGTGACGGTGCGCAGCAGCACCGCCAGCGCCGAGCGAACCACCATGAACAGGCTCACCCCGGTGTCGCGTGCGAGCTCGTCCATGGCGCTCTGCAGCGGCGCCGAGACCGGGCAGACCACCGTGCCCGCCACCCCGGTCGGCTCCGCCGGGCGCGGCCGGTCGAACGGCAGCGGCAGCTCGTCGGGCAGCTCCGCGAGCGCCGCGCGCCAGAAGGCGAGCTGCGTGGCGGCGATGCTGTCCGGGTCGTCCTCGGCGCCGAGCATCGCGCGTTGCCAGAGGCTGAAGTCGGCGTACTGCACCGGCAGCGGTTCACGCACCGGCGCCGAGCCCCGGGTGCGGGCCACATAGGCCAGCGCCAGGTCCCTGGTGAGCGGGCCGAGCGACCACCCGTCGGCGGCGATGTGGTGCACGACCACACCGAGCAGGTGCTCGGTGGGACCGGTGCGCTGCAACGAGATCCGCAGCGGGGTCTGGCCGGTGAGATCGAAGCCCTCGCGTGCCAGCTCGGTCAGCGCTTCGCGGGCCTGTTCGGGATCGGCGTCGACGGCCTGGACCACCGGGACCGCCTGGGCCAGTGGCAGCACCACCTGCTGGGGGCCGGAGAGGTCTTCGGGGAACACCGTGCGCAGCACCTCGTGCCGCTCCACCAGGTCGGTGAGCGCGGCCCGCAGGGCGGTCACGTCCAGATCTCCGCCGATTCGCAAGACGAACGCGATGTTGTAGGCGCTGGATTCGGGTGACAATCGATTGAGGAACCACAGCCGCTGCTGCGGCAGCGACAGTGGTATGCGTCCCGGGCGCGGGGTGTGTACCGCCAGCGCCGCCCGCTGCGTCCGGGGCGCTTCCGTGATCAGCCCGGCGATACCGGCCACGGTCGGCGCCTCGAAGATGCGCCGGACCGGCAGGTCCACCGCGAAGTCCGCGTGCAGGGCCGCGGCCAGGCGGGTGGCCAGCAACGAATTGCCGCCGATGTCGAAGAAGCTGTCCTCCGCGCCCGGGACCGGTCGGCCCAGGATCTCGGTGAACACCGCGGCCACCCGCATCTCCAGATGGGTGCGAGGCGCCCGGGAGCCGCCGCCCGCCGCGAATTCGGGTGCGGGCAGCGCCTTTCGATCGAGTTTGCCCGCGGGCGTCACCGGCATGCGGTCGAGCACCGCCAGCGCGGCGGGCACCATGTAACCGGGCAGCCGACCGCGTGCGGTCTCGAGCACGGCGGCCGGATCGACCGGGTCGTCGGTGCTGACGTAGGACGCCAGCCGCTGCTGGCCCTGCTCGTCGACGTGGACGACGGTCACCGCCGAGCGCACGCCCGGATGCTCGCGCAGCACGTGGTCGATCTCGCGCAGTTCGATCCGGAACCCGCGGATCTTGATCTGGTCGTCGGCGCGCCCGAGGAAGCGCAGCCCGCCGCCGCTGTCGACGACTACCAGGTCACCGGTGCGGTACATCCGCTCGCCGATGCGGCCGTGCGGGTTGGCGACGAATCGCTGCGCGGTGAGCGCGAGCTTACCGAGATACCCACGGGCCAGACCCGGCCCGGAGACGTACAGTTCGCCCGGTGTCCCCGGCGGCACGGGGTGCAGCCGGGAGTCGAGCACGAACAACCGCATGCCGCGCACCGGCGTACCCAACGGCACCGGATCGCCGGCCACCATGGCCGCGCTGGCGGTGACCGCGACGGTCGCCTCCGACGGACCGTACATGTTGTGCATGCGGTGCCGGTCGGCCCAGGTGCTGACGAGTTCGTCGGAGCAGGCCTCGCCGCCGACGATGACGGTGCCCAGTTCCGGGAAGTCCCCCGCGGGCACGGTGGCCAGTGCCGCCGGGGTGATGAAGGCGTGCGTGATCCGTTCCGAGCGCAGGAATCCGGCCAGTTCAGCCCCGCCGTACAGGTCGGCGGGCGCGATGACGATCGTGGCGCCCGCGGCGAAGCCGAGCAGGAGTTCCAGTACCGAGGCGTCGAAACTCGGTGAGGAGAAGTGCATGGTGCGCGCGGTGTCGGTCACCTTGAACAGCTGGGTCTGCTCGCTGGCCAGCGAGGCGATGCCGGCATGGGTGACGACCACGGCTTTGGGCGTGCCGGTGGACCCGGAGGTGTAGATGAGATAGGCGGGCTGCCCGGGTCGCATCGGGTGCCTGCGCTCGCCATCGCGCACCGGCGCGACCGAGCGGGCGGCGCAGTCGGCCTCGAAGTCGGCGGAACCGAACACCAGCCACTGCGGCGCCCGGTGGTGTTTGCCGGTGGTGGTGGGCAGCGCGGCGAGGTGTTCGGGCAGCGTGAGCCCGAGGACCGCGCCGGAATCGCCGATCATGTGCGCGATGCGGTCGGCCGGGTAGGCCGGGTCGACGGGCACATAGGCGGCGCCGGACTTGGCGACGGCCCAGATGGCGATGATGGATTCGAGGCTGCGCGGCAGGGCCACGGCGACCACCGATTCGGGGCCGGCGCCGTGGGCGATGAGACTGCGCGCCAGCCGGTTCGAGCGTTCGTCGAGTTCCCGGTAGGTGGTGTCGAAACCGAGGTAGCGCACGGCCACCGCCTCGGGCAGGCGCTGCGCGGTGGCGCCGAGCAGTTGTGCCAGCGTCCCGGCGGGTTCGGCGGGCGCACCCGAGACCGGCACCAGCCGGGCGACCTCACGCCGGTCGAGCAGTTCCAGGTCACCGATCGCCACCTGTGGCGTGGCGACGGCGGCGGCCAGCAGCGCGGTGAAGCGCCGGGCGATGGCCTCGACCGTGCGGCGATCGAAGACGTCGGTGGCGAAACCGAATTCGGCCAGCAGTGGACCGTTGTCGTGGTTGTCGCGGACCTCGAGTTGCAGGTCGAACTTGGCGACACCGGTCTCCACGGGCACGAGTTCGGCGGCGACACCGGGCAATTCGATGTTCAGCTCGGGAGTGCGGTCGTAGGACAGCATCACCTGGAACAGCGGGTGCCGCGCGGTCGAGCGATCCGGGTTGACCAGTTCGACGAGGCGTTCGAACGGCACATCGGGGTTGGCGAAGGCGTCGAGATCGGTTTCGCGGACCCGGTCGAGCATCCGGTCGAAGCCGGCCCCGAACTCGATCTCGGTGCGCAGCACCAGCGTGTTGACGAACATGCCGACCAGTTCGTCGAGCGCCGGGTCGGAGCGGCCGGCGATCGGCGTGCCGATGGTGACATCGGTGCTCGCGCACAGCCGGGCCAGCAGGGTGGCCAGCGTGGCGTGCAGCACCATGAACATGCTGACCCCGCGGCTGCTGGCGAGTTCGGCCGCCGCGCGGCGGGTCTCGGCGTCGATGGTGAACGCCACGGTGTCGCCGCCGGTGGTGCGGCGCAGCGGACGCGGCCGGTCCAGCGGCAGGTCGAGCTGGTCGGGCAGGCCGGCCAGCGCGGTGCGCCAGTGTCCGAGCTGTTTGCCCAGCGGCGCTTCGTCGTCGGTTTCCTCGCCGAGCAGTTCCCGCTGCCACAGCGCGAAATCGGCGTACTGCACGGGCAACGGAGTCCACTGTGGCGCCGTGCCCCCGGCCCGGGCGGCAACGGCCACCATCAGGTCTCTGGCCAGCGGTGCGACCGACCAGCCGTCACCACAGATGTGGTGCAGCACCACCACCAGCAGGTGCTCGTCCGCACCGATCCGGTACAGCGCCACCCGCAGCGGGGTTTCGGTGCGCAGGTCGAATCCGCGCCCGGCCACCTCGGTGACCAGCTCGGCGATCTCGGCGGTGTCCGCGTCGATCGCGACGAGTTCGGGTTCGACCGCGGCGGCCGGGTGGATCAGCTGGTAGGGCCCGTCCGGGCCGTCGGGGAAGCTGGTACGCAGGCTCTCGTGCCGATCGAGCACGTCGAGCAGGCCCGCACGCAGGGCGGTGAGATCGAGTTGCCCGGTCAGGCGCAGCGCCAGGGGCATGTTGTAGGCGGCGGCGTGTTCGGCGAACCGGTTGAGGATCCACAGCCGTTGCTGGGCCAGCGACAGCGGTACCCGTTCCGGCCGGGCGACCGGGACCAGCTTCGGGGTGGAGGCTTCGGTCCGGTGGGTGGCGAGGTAGGCGGCCAGCGCGGCGATGGTCGAGGTCTCGAAGAGCTCGCGGATGGTGAGGTTCGCCTCGAGGGTGGTGTTGATCCTGGCGACCGCGCGCGCGGCGACCAGCGAGTTGCCGCCGAGATCGAAGAAGTTGTCCTCCACCCCGATGGTGGTGGCGTCCAGGGCCAGGACCTCGGTGAAGATCTCGGCGAGCGCGCATTCCAGCTCGGTCTGCGGCGCCGCGGCGCCGGTGCTCACCCGCACTTCGGCGGCGGGCTCGGGCAGCGCTCGGCGGTCGACCTTGCCGTTGGCGCTGAGCGGCAGTTCGTCGAGCACCACCAGCGCCGAGGGCACCATGTAGGAGGGCAGGGCCCGGCGCAGCCGCGCGAGCAGGGCGGCGGTGTCGGGGACGGCGGCACCGGGCGCGGCGACCACATAGGCGAACAGGTCGTCGTCACCGGTGCGACCGCGCCGGGCCACACAGACCGCGCGGGCGATGCCGTCCTGGGCGAGCAGCGCGGACTCGATCTCACCGAGTTCGATCCGCAGGCCGCGGACCTTCACCTGGAAGTCGGTGCGCCCCAGGTATTCCAGCACACCGTCGTCGATCTGCCAGCGGGCCAGGTCACCGGTGCGGTACATACGCTGACCACGGGTGAAGGGGTTGGCCACGAACCGGTCGGCCGTCAGGTCCGGCCTGCCCAGGTAGCCGCGGGCCAGCTGCGCGCCCGCCAGGTACAACTCCCCCACCACACCGGGCGGCACGGGCCGCAGTTCCGGATCGAGCACATAGGTCTGGGTGTTCCACACCGGCGAACCGATCGGCACCGTACTCACCGCGCGTGGGCACGGCCAGTAGGTCACGTCGACGGCGGCTTCGGTGGGGCCGTAGAGATTGTGCAGTTCCGGTCCGCCCGCCGGCCCGTGCAGGGCGGCGTGGAAGTCGGTCACCAGGGCCCCGGGCAGTGCCTCACCACTGCAGAACACCCGGCGCAGGCTCGCACCGCCGCGTACGCCGGGGTCGGTGACGAACAACGACAGCATCGACGGCACGAAGTGGGCTGTGGTCACCGACTTCTCGGCGATGATCCGAGCCAGGTAGCCCGGATCACGATGCCCGTCGGGCGCCGCGACCACCAGGCGTGCGCCGACCTGGAGGGGCCAGAAGAACTCCCACACCGACACGTCGAAGGTGGCCGGGGTCTTCTGCAGGACCGCGTCGGTCTGGTCGAGCGGGTATTCGGCCTGCATCCAGCGCAACCGGTTCACGATGGCGGCGTGGGTGATGCCCACACCCTTGGGCTTGCCGGTGGAGCCGGAGGTGAAGATGACATAGGCCAGCTGCTCGGGCCGCAGTGGGGCCGGTCGATCGGCGTCGGTGAGCGGGGTGGTGTCGCGGCCGGTCACGTCGAGGGTGTCCAGGTCCACGCGCATCACGTTGCCCGGCAGTCGCAGGGCATCCCTGGCGGCGGTCAGCACGCACACCGGACGAGCCTGTGCCACTACCGCTTCGATGCGGTCGATCGGATGTTCGGGATCGAGTGGAAGGTAGGCGGCGCCGGTGGCGAGCACGGCGTACATGCCGACGACCAGGTCCACACTGCGGTGCAGACACAGACCGACCGTGGTCTCGGGACCGGCGCCGCGGGCGACGAGCTCGCGGGCGAGCTGGTTCACCCGGCGGTCGAGTTCGGCGTAACTCAGTGCGTGGGAACCGAATTCGAGGGCAAGTGCGTGCGGCGTGCGGCGCACCTGGTCGGTGAACAGGGACGTCAGCGTCGCCACGGGGACCGGCATCTCGGTGGCGTTCCAGTCCCGCAGCACCCTGGTGTGCTCGGCGGCGGTGATCGCGGTGAGGGTGTGCGCGGGGGTGGCCGGTTCGGCGGCCAGGAAGCGGGCGAGGAAGTCGAGGTAGCGATCGTGGTGGGCGGCGACTTCGACCTCACCGTAGAGCCTCGGGTTGGCTTCGAAGTCGAGCTGGATGCGCCCGCCGTCACCGTTGTAGATGTTCACCGACAGGTCTTCCACGGGCCCGGTGGCCAGCACGTGCAGCCGGCCGGTGATGTCGCCGAAGTTGAGTTCGTCGTGGAACAGCATGATGTTGACCATCGGACCGAAGAATCCGCGCGCGTCGCGGGAGTAGCCGCAGTCGCGGCGGATGTCGTCGGAGCGGTAGCGCTGGTGGCGCAGTGCGCCGGTGATCTGCAGTTCGGTCTGGCGCACCACATCGGCCACGGTGGTGCGCTCGTCGAAACGCACCCGCAGCGGTACCACGTTCGACACCACACCGGCCGAGCGGCGCAGCGCGACGGTGGTCCGGGCCGAGACCGGCAGGCTCAGTACGACATCCGGGTTACCGGTGACCGAACGGACATAGGCGGCCAGGGCCGCGACGATGAGCGCGGAGTTGGCCGAACCGTGGGTGGCGATCGCGTCGGCGAGCAGGGTGTCGAGGTCGGGGTCGAGCACCGCGCTGGCGCGATGGCGGCCCGGATCGGTGGTGTCGCCCGCGGCGGTGACCGAGGACAGCGTCATCGGCTCGCCGACGCCGTCGAGCTGTTGCATCCAGTATTCGCGGTCGGCGCGGAAGCGGCTCGACTCGCGGTAGCGCGATTCGTCGGCGTAGAGGTCGACGAGGGCGGCGGCGCGCGAGGCCGACGGTTCGCGCTGTTCGCCGATGGCGGTGTAGATCTCGGCGGTGCGGGCGAGGGCGTTCATCGCACCGTAACCGTCGATAACGATGTGGTGTCCGCGTTCGTACCAGAACCAGACACGATCGCCGATGCGCAGCACCACGTTGATGGTGAGCGGTTCGTGGTCCATGTCGATCGGGGTGCTGGCGTGCTCGGTCATCCAGCGCAGCGCGGCCGCGCGCGGATCCGGTTCACCGCGTAGGTCGATCCGGGCCCAGCCCGGGCGCCAGGAGGGGTCGACCTGCTGCTGGGGCACACCGTCGATCTCGCGGACGCGCACGTTGCCCACCTGAGTTTCCGCGCCGAATCGCTCGATCGCGTACAGCAGCCGCCCCGGGTCGAGATCGCCGTGCAGTTCGACGTAGTGGGCGATGGTGAGGGGGATGTCGGGCCGAATCCGTTGCGCGTACCACAGCGCCGTCTGGCCGGGCGAGAGAGCGAACGGTTGGCCCGAGTCCCCGTCGGTGACGCATGAGTTGACGCGGTCGGTGGCCAATGAACTCATCAAGCACTCCGTTCTGCCTTGTGTCACAACTCCCCGAGCAGCGCCCGGGCGCACGACGGCCCAGGGCGTGGCTATCCACGCCCATTGATTCGGAGTACCGCGGCAGCCGGATGGCTGCCATCTTGATTTATTTTCCGCTCAACGGATTACACCCCTGCAGCAGCAACTTTCGGCCGCTTCCCCCGGGCTGAAACAAACCGCTTATTCAGAATTGTCCGAACTGCGCAAAGTCCGCGCCTGATTCGTTCGGCGGCGCCGGTAATACACCAGCCCGACGCCGATCGCGGACAGGATAACGGACGCCAGTTCGGGCGCCGCGCCGATCCCGGTCGCGATCGTCGTCGTGTCGCGCAATGGTAGCTGGGCGACCAGCGCCGCGGGGACCAACTGGGCACTCTGTTGCGCGAGCTCGCCGTCGGCGGTGATGATCGCGCTGACTCCGGTGGTTGCTGCGACCACCAACGCCCGGCCGTGTTCGACCGCGCGCACCCGCGACATCGCCAGTTGCTGGTACGTCATTTCACTCGTACCGAAGGTCGCATTGTTGGTCGGCACGGTGAGCAGTTGCGCGCCCGCGGCCAGCGATTCCCGAAATGCCCGATCGAAGGCGACTTCATAACAGGTGGCCACGCCGATCGGCACACCGGCGGCCGTGACCGTTCCGTCACCATCGCCCGGCACGAAATATCCCGCGCGGTCGGCATAGGAAGAGAACAAACGGAAGAAACTACGCATCGGCAGGTACTCGCCGAAAGGTTGGATGATCTTCTTGTCATGACGATCGGCCGGCCCCTGCGCCCCGTTCCACACGATCACCGAGTTGGTGGTGGTGCGGTCGCCGTTCACCAGGACCGCGCCCACCAGGATCGGCGCGCCGATCCGCGCCGAGGCCCTGGTGATCTCGGCGGCGGCGTCGGCATTGCGCAGCGGGTCGATATCGGAGGAGTTCTCCGGCCAGATCACGACGTCGGGCCGGGCGACTCGGCCGGCGGCGACATCGTCGGCCAGTTCCACGGTGCGCCGGACATGATTGTCGAGCACAGCACGGCGCTGGGCGTTGAAGTCCAGGCCCAATCGCGGCACGCTGCCCTGGATGGCGGCCACGGTGACCGTCCGCTCCCCCGCATCCGGGGCGGGCAGGGTCGGCCGCAGCAGCAACCCGGCCAACGGCAGCACGGCCACGGCCGCTGTCGCGCCGACCAATCCGGCAACCACCGCACGCGTGGTGCGCCGAGGCGCCGGGGTGCGCGTCCACGCGATCGCACGCAGGACGAGTGCGGCCAGCGCGGTGCCGGTCAGGGCGACCGCGAAACCGATCAGCGGTGCGCCACCGTAGGCGGCCAGCGGCAGATACCAGCCGTCGGCTTGACCGAAAGCGATGCGCCCCCAGGGAAATCCGCCGAACGGCACGTTCGATCTCGCCCACTCGGTCGCCGTCCACGCCAGCGCGACCCACAACGGCCACCCCGGCAGCGCGCCGAGCCACCGGGCGAGCACACCCCACAGTCCGAAGAACACCGCGCACGCGGTGGACAGCGCCAGCCACGGCACCGGCCCCACATAGATCCCGGTCCACGGCAGCAACGGCACGAAGAACGCGAGTCCACCGAGCAGGCCGTAGCCGAACCCGGCGCGCAGCCTGCCCGGCCCGCGCACCGCCAGGGTGAGCAGGGCGATGGCCACCGGCGCGAGGAACCAGAACGGGCGCGGCGGGAAACTGCCGAACAACAGCAGTCCGCCCGCGATCGCCGCCAGCATCCGGGCCGGCACTGCGCGGGTCGCCGGCCAGGAGTCGTCCGCGTCGGACGATTCCGAGCGGTGGTCGATGGCGGGGTCGATCATGGTGGCGGGCTCCGTCATTCGATGCTGACGCGTGCGGTCAGGCCGTGTAGATCGTGGTGCCGTTGTGCACGGTGCGCAGGCAGGTCGGCAGGTCGGCGCCCGGAGCGAGAGACGGGAGCCCGGGGACGCGCGAACGCGGGTCGGTGGACCAGCGCTGCACGGTGTCGGCGGCCGCGGCGACCACCAGGTCACCGGCATCCCACACGGCGTAGGAGGCCGGGGCGCCGGGCACCAGCGTGCCCGCCATGCCGTCACGGACACCACCGGCGCGCCAGGCGCCGCGGGTGGCGGCGGCGAACGCGGCACGCGGGGACAGACCGTGCCCGGCGGTGCGGTGCTGCACCGCCGCGCGGACCTGCTCCCACGGGTTCATGGCGGTGACGGGTGCGTCGGAACCGATGGCCAGGGAGATGCCCGCGGCCGCCATCGCCGAGAACGGGTTGAGGCCCGTGGCGCGTTCGGCGCCCAGGCGGGTCGCGTACATGCCTTCGGGCCCGCCCCAGGCGGCGTCGAAACCGGGCTGCACGGACAGGATCACCCCGAGGGTCGCCAGCTGGGTGATGGCGGTGGTGTCGGCCATCTCCGCATGTTCCACGCGGTGCCCGCGCGCGGCTACGGCCGGTCCGCCCAGTTCGGCGGCGACCCGGGTGAAACCGGCGACCACCACGTCCACGGCGGCATCGCCGATGGCGTGGAAACCGGCCTGGATGCCGGCTTCGGTGCAGGCGCGCAAATGAGCGGTGACGGCGTCCACGTCGAGGAAGCTCTTGCCGCAGCCGGCGACGTCGGTGTACGGGTCGCGCAGCAGCGCGGTGTGCGAACCCAGTGAACCGTCGACGAACAGGTCGCCGCCGAGGGCGTGTACACCGAGTTCGCCGACCAGGGCGCGCGCTTCGTCGGCGGTGCGCACGGCCTGGCCCCAGTAGGCGCGCACCTGCACACCGTGGTCGAAGGCGAGCAGTTCGCGCACGTCGTCGCGACCGGAGATGTCGGGGCCAGCGCATTCGTGCACGGCCACGATGCCCTGCGCGGCGGCCGCGTCGAGGGCGGCGGCGCGGGCCGAGTCGCGCTGGGCGCGATCGAGTTCGGCGAGCGCGACGGTGCGCACCCGGTGGTGGGCGTCGCCACGCAACGGCGCGCCGCGCAGGTGACCGTCACCCAGGTCACCGGCCGCGTCGAGCAGCGCCGAGGAGGCCACGGCCGAGTGCGCGTCGACGCGGGCGAGGTAGACGAGCCGGCCCGGGCCCGCCGCCTCGTCGAGTTCGGCGACTGTCGGCGGGCGCTGCTCGGGCCAGACGGTGTCGTCCCAGCCCTCGCCGATGATGATGCCGGTGGGGTGGGCCGCCGCATGCGCGCGCACCCGATCGAGCACGGCGGACGGCGAGGTGGCACCGCTGAGGTCGAGACCGGTCAGTTGCAGCCCCAGCGCGGTGACGTGCACGTGCGGGTCGACGAACGCGGGCGCGACGAACGCGCCGTCGAGGTCGATGATCTCGGCATCGGGGTGCAGGGCCCGTCCGGGAGCTTCGGCGCCCAGCCACACCACGGTGCCGTCGGTGACCGCCATCGCGGTCGCGTCCGGGGAGCTGGAACTGTAGAAACGGCCGCCGATCAGCAACTGGGTACTCACGGTGCCCCAGTCTGCCGTATCGGCGAATCGTCTCCTCGGCAGGCCGTCGGGTCCCGGCGCGGGCTCAGGCCGGGCCGAGTGCCCGCGGGCCACCGGGGTGGCCGTCGTCGTACCACTGCCCGACCACCGCACCGTCGACCACATCGCCGTCGGCGTCGACGACCATCCCGCGATACGGCGCGGGCGCGAAGGACGGCAACGGACCGAAGCGCCGGGTGCCGAGCTTCTCCAGCACCGGCCGCAGCAACGCCCGCGTCGGCGGGAACAGGGTCAGCAGGCCGATCAGTCCGGTGACCAGGCCGGGCACGAACAGCAGCACCGAACCGGTGGCGACGAGCACCCCGTCGGCAACGGCGCTCTCGGCGCTCACCTCACCGCGCGCGGCCCGCCGGAACCGGTCGAACACGCGTCTGCCCTGGGCGCCGAGCAGCAGCAGACCCACCCCGGACACCGCCACGAGTGCCAGTAGCGCCCAGCCGACGCCGATCAGCTGGGCGAGACCGACGAGGGCGGCGATCTCGACGACGAGGTAGAGCACGAACAGCAGGGCGGTCATGGCGATCCTTTCGGACGATCTGTTCGTCCAACGTACGAGCGGGCGATTTTTCTCCCGGGCCCTCAGCCACCCGGTCGTACCAGACCGGTCTCATAGGCCAGGACCACCGCCTGCACCCGGTCGCGCAGCCCGAGTTTGGTCAGCACCCGGCCGACATGGGTCTTGATCGTGGCTTCGGACAGGAACAGCGCGGCGGCGATCTCGGCGTTGCTGCGACCGGCGGCGATCTGTTCGAGCACCTCACGTTCACGGGTGGTGAGCACATCGAGGACGCCCGGGTCGCGCAGTTCGGTCGGGTCCGCGGCGACGAGCCGGTCGAGCAGGCGTTTGGTGACTTTCGGCGAGACCACCGCGTCACCGGCGGCGACGCTGCGGATGGCCGAGATGAGGTCCTCGGGTGGGGTGTCCTTGAGCAGGAATCCGCTCGCGCCCGCGCGCAGCGCGCCGAGGGCGTGCTCGTCGAGGTCGAAGGTGGTCATGACCAGCACGCGCACCCCGTCGCCCGCGGCGACGATCCGGGCGGTTGCGGTGACGCCGTCGACCACGGGCATGCGCACATCCATGAGGACCACATCGGGGCGCAGCTCACCCGCGCGGCGCACGGCTTCGTCGCCGTTACCGGCTTCGCCGACCACCTCGAGGTCCGGGTGGGCCCCCAGCACCATCTTCAGGCCCATCCGCATGAGTTCCTGATCGTCGACTACGAGCACACTGATCGGCATCGGCTCACCCTAGTGGCGGCTCAGTCGGTGTCGCCGCGCAGCGGAAGCGTCGCGCGCACCTGCCAGCGGCCGTCGTCGAGGCGGCCGGCGCTCAGGATGCCGCCGAGGACCGCGACCCGCTCGCGCATGCCGACCAGTCCCATCCCCGTGCCGGCCATCGCGGTGCCCGGATTGACCTGGGCCGGTACACCGCCGCTGTCGGTCACCTCCACGAACACTTCGTCGTCGCGGCGGTGCACCCGCACCACCGCTTTGGGGCTGGTCCCCGCGTGACGCAGGGTGTTGGTGAGTGATTCCTGCACGATGCGGTGCACACCGAGACTCACCTCGGTGGTGATGTCGTCGAGTTCACCCGTGAGCTCCAGGTCGACGGCAACCCCGGCTTCGCGCATCATCTGCGCCAGTGCCGCGATGCCCGCGCTGCCGTGCTGGGGCAGCAGTTCCGGTGCGTGCTCGGTACGCAGCAGGGTGACAGTCCGGCGTAGTTCGCGCAACGCGTCGCGTCCGGTGCCCGCGATGGCGGCCAGCGCGCGTTCGGCGGTGTCCGGGTCGTGGCGCAGGGCGTACTTGGCGCCGTCGGCCTGGACGATGATGACGCTCACCGCGTGTGCCACCACATCGTGGAGTTCACGGGCGATGCGGGTGCGTTCGGCGGCGACGGCGTCGTGGGCGCGGCGTTCCTTGTCGTAGTCGGCGACGGCCAGGCGGGCGGCGACCTCGGCGTCGTAGGCGTGGCGGGCGCCGTTGAACTCGGCCAGGGTCCAGCACAGCGCGTAGATCACCACGAGCAGCGCCAGATCACCGCCGCGCGGTTCGTGCAGCAGTACGATCGTCAGCACCAGATCCAGCACGATGAACCCGACATAGATCAACGCGTCGCGCCGCCCGACGTAGGCCACCAGGGTGTAGAGCATCACTCCCACCCCGATCAGCGCCACGTGATCGGTGCTGCCCGGGGCGACCAGATAGCCCACCAGGGTGTTCACCAGCGACAGCACCAGCATCGCCGCGGCCATCGCGCGCGGGTAGACCCGGCGCAGGACCAGCGGCAGCGGCAACAGCACCGAGAAGGTCAGGTAGACGAGCTTGTCGGCTTCGTCCCCGACGCCGAACACGTCGAAGATCAGCAGCGAAACCGCGAGTAGGGAGTCGGCCACGACGGGCCGTCCGCGTAGCCAAAGGCTGAACCGGCGCACCGGCCCAGCGTAGGCCCCGGCTGGCAATGCGGCCGTGATCTTGGTTGCCTGAGCGGGTGCAACTCGGAGATTGGGCGGTCCTGCTGGTGGCCGCGGCGGCAGCGGGCTGGGTCGACGCGGTGGTCGGCGGTGGCGGGCTGATCATCTTGCCGACGCTGTTCCTGGTCGCCCCCGGCATCGCCCCGCAGACCGCGCTCGGCACGAACAAGCTGGCCGCCCTCGCCGGCACGACGACGGCCGTCATCACCTTCGCCCGCAAGGTCCCGATGCAGTGGCGGGCCCTGCTGCCCGGAGCGGTCATCGCCGCGATCACCGCCGCCTGCGGTGCGGCGGCGGTGTCACTGATCGATCGCGCGCTGTTCATCCCGCTGGTGATGGTGGTGCTGGTCGGGGTGGCGGTGTTCGTCACCCTGCGCCCGGCGGTGGGTCTGACGATGGCCACCCACCCGCCGACCCGGCGCCGGGTGATCCTGGTGGTCGCCCTGGCCGCGGGACTGATCGGCCTCTACGACGGTCTGCTCGGGCCGGGTACCGGCACCTTCCTGATCATCGCCTTCGCCACGCTGCTGGGCACCGAGTTCGTGCGGGCGGCGGCGATGGCCAAGGTGATCAACTGCGGGTCGAATGTGGGCGCGCTGCTGTTCCTCGGCGCCACTGGGCACATTCTGTGGGCGCTGGGTGCGGCGATGGCGGTGGCGAATGTGGCGGGCGCGCTGGTCGGTTCGCGCATGGCGCTGGTCAGGGGCGCGGGGTTCGTGCGGGTGGTGTTGCTGGTCGTGGTGATGGTGATGGTGGTGAGCCTGGGCTGGCAGCAGTTCGGCTAGCGCGCCGGTTCCGCCGGGGTGGCGAGCCAGGGTTGCAGCACCCGGGAGGTGGTCTCATGGATCTTGCGGTGCAGGCGTTCACCGTCGTCGACGGTGTGCTGAGGTTGCTGGAACAGCACCGTCAGCGCGCCCGAGACCGCCCCCACCACGGCGCCGACCAGTGCGGCCGCGCCGACCTCGTCGAGCTCGTGGGCGAAGGCGTGATGCAGCTGGCGCGCGATCTCGCGCTGGGCGACGAGCTGGGCGTGGGCGGCGCGACCGCTCACCGCGGGCACGGTCCGCGAAACCCGCGCGCGCAGTGCGGTCACCCGGGCGCCCAGATCGTCGACGAGGTGTTCGCCGGGGTTGTCACCCGCCGCGCGTAACGCCCGCAGCAGGACTTCGACGGGGCGCTCCCCCGGGCGCCGGGTGGCGATGGCGGCGACGGCCGCGCGCACCCGTTCGTCGGGTTCGGGAAAGAGCAGTTCTTCTTTGCTGGCGAAGTAGTTGAAGAAGGTGCGGGTGCCGACCTCGGCCACGGCCGCGATCTCGGCCACGGTGGTTTCCTCGTAACCGTTGGCCTCGAACAATTCGACGGCGGCCAACAGGATCGCACGACGGGTTCGTTCCCTTTTTCGATCTCGCAGGGCAGATGGCGGCACGGCGGGCACCCTACGGCATCGGTACGGGCCCCGGCGGGACGCTCGGCGTCCGCGCGTCACGGTTTTCGCTGCCGGAACCCGGTTTTCGCGCGCGCGAGCGCCGGATGTCGGGGCCACCGGCTAGCGTGGTCGAGGTGAGTACCGCGACATCCAGAGATGTGGACGAACAGTTCCGCGCGCTCGGGCTCGGCGCACTGGCCGAGGCCGCGCTCTCGGCCGCCCGCGCCGCGGGTGCCGAGCATGCCGATCTGCGGGTGCACCGGCTGGTGACCCAGTCGATCCGGTTGCGCGACACGCGGGTCGAAGCGGTCACCGATGCCACCGAGCTGGGACTGGCGGTGCGCGTGCTCGTCGACGGCACCTGGGGATTCGCCTCCCATGCCGCGCTCACCCCCGAGACCGCCGCCGCGGTGGCACGCCGCGCGGTGACCGTCGCGACCACGCTGCGCGCGCTCAACCGTGAGCGCGTGGAACTCGCCGACGAACCGCGCTACGACGACGCGTCCTGGGTGTCGGCCTACGACCTGGACCCCTTCGCGATACCGACCACCGACAAAGTGGCGCTACTGCAAGACTATTCGGCGCAACTGTCGGCGGCCGCCGGTGTCGACCATGTGACCGCCTCGGTGCTGCAGGTCAAGGAGCAGACCTACTACGCCGACACCGCCGGTTCCGCGATCACCCAGCAGCGGGTGCGGCTGCATCCGCAACTGGAAGCGGTCACCGTGGACACCGAGGCCGGGGTGTTCGAGACCATGCGCACGCTGGCTCCGCCGGTGGGCCGCGGCTGGGAATACGTCACCGGCGCCGACCGAACCTGGGACTGGGCAGCCGAACTCGCGCAGATCCCGGACTGGCTCGCCGAGAAGGTGGGCGCGCCCAGCGTCGTCGCCGGGGCCACCGATCTGGTGATCGACCCGACGAATCTGTGGCTGACCATCCACGAGTCCATCGGGCACGCCACCGAATACGATCGGGCGATCGGCTACGAATCCGCCTATGCGGGAACCTCGTTCGCCACCCCTGATCAGCTCGGCACCCTGCGCTACGGCACCCCGATCATGCACGTCACCGGCGACCGCGTCCAGCGCCACGGTCTGGCCACCGTCGGTTACGACGACGAAGGGGTCGCCGGTCAGCGGTGGGATCTGGTGCGCGACGGAGTTCTGGTCGGCTACCAGCTCGACCGGGCGTTCGCACCCCGGCTGGGCCTGGACCGCTCCAACGGGTGCTCCTACGCCGATTCGGCCCACCATGTGCCGATCCAGCGAATGGCGAACGTGTCGCTACAGCCGGACCCGCACCACGACACGAGTACCGCCGAGCTGATCTCGCGCGTCGAGGACGGCATCTACATCGTCGGCGACAAGTCGTGGTCGATCGACATGCAGCGCTACAACTTCCAGTTCACCGGCCAGCGCTTCTTCCGAATCCGCAACGGGGAGCTCGCCGGGCAGCTGCGTGATGTGGCCTACCAGGCGACGACCACCGATTTCTGGGGTTCGATGGAGGCGGTCGGCGGGCCGAGTACCTGGCAGCTCGGTGGCGCGTTCAACTGCGGCAAGGCCCAGCCCGGACAGGTGGCGGCGGTGAGCCACGGCTGCCCGTCGGTGCTGGTGCGCGGCGTCGACATTCTCAACACCCGGACGGAGGGCGGTCAGTGAGCGAGGCAGTGTTCCCGGCGGGCGCGGTGGTCGAGCGGGCGCTGGCGGCGTCGCGGGCCGACGAGGCGATCGTGATCGTCACCGACGCGCACGAGGCGTCGTTGCGCTGGGCCGGTAATTCGATGACCACCAACGGTTCCTCGGTCTCGCGGGAGTGGGCGGTGGTCTCGGTGTTCCGGGACGGCCCGAATGCCGCACGGGTGGGCAGCGTCAGTTCCACCAGCGTCGACCCCGCCGATATCGAGGCGGTGGTGCGCGCCGGTGAGGACGCCGCCCGCACGGCGACCCCCGCCCGCGACGCGATGCCGCTGCTCGAGCCCACCGACGACGACACCACCACCTGGGACCGGGCGCCCGGCGCCACCGAGATCGAGGTGTTCGCCGGGCTCGCGAGCGACCTGTCGACCGGTTTCGACGGCGCCGACCGCCTCTACGGCTTCGCCCACCACCAGGTGCACACCACCTGGCTGGGCACCTCCACCGGTATCCGGCGGCGGTTCAGCCAGCCGACGGGTTCGGTGGAGATCAACGCCAAGCGTGGCGCGGGCGCAGACCTGGCGAGCGCGTGGGCCGGTGTCGGTACCGCCGATTTCACCGACGTGGACACCCCCGGTCTGCTCGCCACGCTGTCACAGCGGCTCGACTGGGCCCGGCGCCGCGTCGAGTTGCCCGCCGGCCGTTACGAAACGCTGCTGCCGCCGTCCGCGGTCGCCGATCTGATGATCTACCTGGCGTGGAGCATGGGCGGTCGTGGCGCCCACGAAGGACACAGTGCGTTCTCCCGGGCGGGCGGAACGCGCATCGGGGAGCGGCTCACCGATATTCCGCTCACCCTCTACTCCGACCCGAGCGCGAGCGGCCTCGAGTACCGGCCGTTCGTGGCCACCCCGTCGTCATCGGAGTCGCTGTCGGTGTTCGACAACGGATTGCCGGCCCGACGGGTCGACTGGATCGGTGACGGGGTGATCGAGTCGCTGGTCTATCCGCGTGCCACCGCCGCCGAGTTCGGCGCGACCGCCACCGTGCCCGGGGAGAACCTGCTGCTCACCGGCGGCAGCACAGCATCGCTGGCGGACATGATCGCGCGCACCGAGCGCGGACTGCTGCTCACCTGCCTGTGGTACATCCGCGAGGTGGACCCGGCCACCCTGCTGCTCACCGGGTTGACCCGCGATGGTGTGTACCTGGTCGAGGACGGTGCGGTGACCGGCGCGGTCAACAATTTCCGCTTCAACGAGAGCCCCCTCGATCTGCTGCGCCGGGTCGCGGAGGCCGGCGCCACCGAGATCACCCTGCCGCGTGAATGGAAGGACTGGTTCACCCGCACCGCCATGCCACCGCTGCGGATCCCCGACTTCCACATGTCCTCGGTGAGCCGGGCGACCTGACGGTACGTCCGGCCCGGCCTGTTCGCCGGTGCGGCACCGCACGGTCCACCGGCCCGGCGGCACATGACAGCATGACGGGATGAGTGCTGTTCGACTGTTCGCCACCGACCTCGACGGCACCTTGCTGCGTTCGGACCGCACCGTGTCGGCGCGCACCGCCGCGGCGATGGCGAGCGCGCGGGCGGCGGGTATCGAGGTCGTGTGGGCGACGGCGCGAGCCCGGCACTCGGTGCAGGAGCTGGCCCGGTCGTGTGGGTTCCGCGGTAAAGCGGTGGGCGCCAACGGCGCGGTGCTGCTCGACCTCGCCGACGGCTCCGCCGAGATCATCGACACGGTGTCGATCGAGCCGGCTCGGGCGATGGCCGCGATGGCGCAGATCCGCGAGCTGATCCCCGGCGTCGTGTTCGCCAATGTCGGCGCCACCCGGTTCGTCGCCGAACCCGCTTATGCCGCGCTGTGCGAGTTCGCCGATCATCACCGGCACCCGCACGAGATGGACGTGTCGCCGACCTTGCCGACCGGTCCGGAGGCGATGGTGAAGATCGTGGCGCGGCATCCGGAACTGCCCGGCGCCGAGCTGTACCGCACGGCGGTGGCGGTCGGGATCACCGGTGTGGAGCTCACCCACTCCGGTGCCGCGTACGTGGAGATGGCCGCCGAAGGAGTGTCGAAAGCCAGTGCGCTGGCCCGGTTGTGCGCACTCGACGGCATCGACCCGTCGCAGGTGGCGGCCGCGGGCGACGCGCTCAACGATGTCGCGATGCTGACGTGGGCGGGTACCGCGCTGGCGCCGGCCAACGCGGTACCCGAGGTCATCGCCCTCGCCGACCGGGTGCTGCCACCCAACGACGCGGACGGCGTCGCCGCGTACCTGGAAAAACTGGTGCGCGCGCCGTGGCGCGGCGACGCTAGCTGACCGAGGTCGGTGCCCGTCCCACACTGAGGTGCAGGATCGTGTCCGCGTCGGCCACCGTGTCGGGGTCCAACGGGAAGTACCCCTGTTCCCGGGTGATATCGGTGCGAGTGCGCCCGGGCTCGACATCTGCCGACGCGATGAGACTCCATGTGCCGATCCGGTTCTGGAGGGCGCTCTCATAGGTGCCCGGTGCGGGTTCGCCGAGGTCGAGGCCGTCGCTGCGGCCCAGACTGCCCAGGATCACCCGGTAGTGCTCCCCCAGCAGTGCGGCGACGATCGCGCCCGCCCCGGACCACACCAGCTCCAACGGTCCCATCCGCATGATGCTCGAGCTGCGCCGCAGGTGCAGGTTGTGCGAGTGCACCAGGGTCGGCCCGCGGCGGGCTTCGACGGAGCGGATGTCGAGCAGGTTCTGGGCCATGAGTGCGTCCCGGGTGGCGGCCAGACTGTTCCAGCGCACCTCGTCGGCGGCCGGTTGCGCTGCCTGCCGGTGATAGCGGAGCAGGCCCAGGCCGGTGGTGAGATTGATTTCGGCCCTGCGCCATTCGGCCGGTGAGGTGGCCGCGACGCGTTCCGGGGCGCGGGTGTAGAGGGCGGTCAGCATGTCATCGGCCAGCACGCGCAACTGTTCGGCCTCGCGGGTCAGGCCGGGTGACACCTCGGGGTCCAGGACCGCTTCGGTGCGGTTCCAGCGTTCGTCGCTGCCGGCCGGGCCACTGATGTCGAGGTCGAGACCCAGGTAGTCGCGGGCGTACTCGAGGTAGGGCCGCGGGCTGGGCGCGCTCATCGTTTCCATCGCACCGTCGAAGCCGTGGAAGCCGACCTGTTCCGCGGGTGGGCGGCCGGTGTTGTGATCACGCAGCCAGGCGACCAACTCACGGTTGCCGGCGAGTTCGCCGAAGTCGTGCGAGAAGCCGGTGCGCATCACCTCGTCGAGCGTGCCCTCGCCGCCGCGTACGAATTCGTCCACGGTCAGGGCGGCGACCCGGTCCGTTTCCAGCGCGATCGACCGGAACCCGCTTTCCACCAGTTGCCCGAACAGTTCGTTGCGGATCGCGGCGAATCCGGGCTCTTTGTGCGTCGGTTCCCCGAACGCGAGCAGTTCACAGGACATCGGGACGAAGTCGCGAATTTTCTGACTCATGTGTATCAATCGTATCGTTGAAACAACGGTGGAGACTTCACCTCGGACTTCTGCCTGTACGTGTCGTAAAGTCTCAAACCAGTGAAAACTCTGCGCCCCGCTGATCTGGCCCATGAGCACGCGATCTCGACCCAGGCCGTGCGCAACTACGAGCGCGACGGTTGCCTGCCGCCCGCCGAGCGCACCGCCAGCGGGTACCGCATCTACACCGAACTGCACGCGAGCGCGCTGCGCACCTACCTCAGCCTGATTCCCGCGTTCGGCCACGCCGGCGCGGGCACCATCATGCGGGCGCTGCACGACGATGATCTCGACAAGGCCCTCGTGATCATCGATCGCGGGCACAGTCAGCTACTGCGGGATCGTGAAACCCTCGCGTCGGTGCGCCGGGCCGTCGACCATCTGACGGACGAATCCGGTTACCGCTCGGCCCTCGCGGAGGAAACCAGAACCATCGGCGAACTCGCCCACCATCTGAAGGTCACCTCGGCGACCCTGCGCGCCTGGGAGGACGCCGGGATCCTCACCCCGGAGCGCGACCGGACCACCGGATACCGCCGGTACGGTCCGGCCGAGGTCCGCGACGCCGAACTGGCCCATCTGCTGCGCCGCGGCCACTACCGCCTCGACCACATCGCCGCCGTGACAGCGCAGATCCGCGCCGCCGGCAGCACCGAGGCGCTGGCGACCGCCCTCGACCGGTGGCAGGGCAAGCTGACCGACCGGGGCGTCTCCATGCTCGACGCCGCCGCCGCACTGAGCCGGTACCGGGCGATCCTGCGCCACTGACGGTCGAGCGCTCCGGGCGCACCGTCCCCGCCGCGGTGCGCCCGAGACGCTCACACGCGTTCGAGCACCGCCGACGCGCCGATGCCACCGGCCGCGCAGATGCCCAGCAGCGCGGTCTGTTTGCCGGTGCGCGCGAGCTCACCGGCCATGGTGGTGACCATCCGGGCACCGGTGGCCCCGAACGGATGCCCCAGCGAGATCGAGCCGCCGTGCACGTTGAGACTGTCGATGTCGACCGACCCGACGGCTTCGTCGCGGTCGAGGCGGGTTTTGGCCCACTCCGCGCTCTCCAGCATCCGCAGGACCGAAAGGGTCTGGGCGGCAAAGGCTTCGTGGATGTCGACGAGGTCGATATCGGCCAGGGTCAGACCGGCCTTGTCCAGTGCGCGCGGCATGGAGATCGCCGGTCCGATGAGGACCTGGTCGGCGGGGTCGACACTGACGAAACTCCACGACCGGAAGGCGGCCTGCGGGGTGAACCCGAGGGCACGCGCCTTTTCCTCGCTCATCAGCAACACCGCCGACGCGCCGTCGGTGAGCGGGCTGGCATTGCCGGCGGTGACGGTGCCGTTCTTCGCGAAGACCGGATTCAGCGTGGCGAGTTTCTCGACACCGGTGTTCGCGCGGACGAGTCCGTCGGTGTCGATTCGCCGGCCCGACGGCGTGGTGACCGGCACGACCTCGTCGTCGAAACGTCCCGAGGCGATCGCGGCGGCGGCACGCTGGTGCGAACGGGCGGCGAAGGCGTCTTGATCGGCGCGCGAGATGCCGTTGATACGGGCCATCTTCTCCGCGGACTCGCCCATCACCTCACCGGTGGTGCGCTCGGAGATCTTGGGCTGGCGCGGCAGGATGTCGGTGAACGGCGCCAGCTGGCGGACCACGTCGAGGTAGTCCTTGGGTTTCGGCTTGCCCAGCGCGACCGGCGCCACCGCGTGCACGACCTTCTGCGGCAGCTTGATCTCGGCGTTGCTGGTGGAATCGCTGCCACCGGCGATCATGATGTCGTATTCGCCGCGTTCGATCGCCGCGGCCGCGGAGGTCACCGCCTGCAGGCCCGACGCGCACGCCCGCGTGACCGTGTACCCCTCACATCCGTAGTCCAGCCCGAGGTCGAGGGCGATCTCGCGCGCGATGTTGGGTGCGTGACTGGGCAGCACGACGCCGCCCCACACGATGGATTCGATCGCGGCCGGTGCGATACCGGTGCGCTCGATCAGGCCACGCACGGCAGCATCGGCGAGAGCGATGCTGTCGAGGCGGGTGAAGTCGGTGAACGCGCGCACGAACGGGGTGCGGGCACCCGCGACGACGACGGCGCGGCGGCGGTTCTCGGCCATGGGGGTCCCTTCGGATGGTCCACTGGACCCCCACAGTATCCGATACCATCGGTACTGGGTACCGGTTCGGCGCAGCCCGTCAGGCCGGGGTGATCTCGATGCCGATCGTGCCCGTCTTCCCACGGCGCAGGTTGCTGGCCAGGATCACCAGCGGGCCGGTCAGCCAGTACTTGCGGCGCAACGCTGCCCGAACCTGCTCGGTTTCGGCGGCATCGAGCACACGCGCGGTACCGGCGACAACGGCACCGTGTGCGGCCCCGCGCGCACTGCACGGTTGCAGCGTCACCTCCGGATTGCGTCGAATACGCTTCACTTTCCAGCTGTCGGTGACCGTCCAGACGTAGAGCTTGTCGTCCCGGCTGACCGCCCACACCGGCGTCCCCACCGGGGTGCCGTCCTTGCGGAAGGTAGTGAGCAGTACGTAATTCGCGGTCGCCAGTTCGCCCAGCCGGTTGGTCATGGCCCCACCCTAGCGGTGCGCGAAAGACCATGGCAGGACGACGGAATCGTTCGTAGGGTCGAATGCGCCCGGACACGACGTCACCGCCGGCCGCATTCCGTGCGATGCCGGATCTCGCCGAATCTCTCGACAACTGCGTGTCCGGTCGCGAGCTCCGCTACGGCGGATTCGCCGCGGATGTGACGATCGCCGCCGAACTGGACGCCGACAGCACCGTCCCGGTCCTGGTCGACGGCGCGTTCACCGATCGGCACGCCTGATCTTCCTGTTCAGTCGCGCAAGGTGAGGATGCTCGGGCCGTCGGCGGTGACGGCGATCGTGTGTTCGCTGTGTGCGCAGCGGGAGCCGTCGGCGGAGCGGATGGTCCAGCCGTCGGGGTCGGTGTAGACCTGTGCGGTGGTGGCGGCGAACCAGGGTTCGATGGCCAGGGTGAGGCCGGGTCGCAGGGGGAAGCCGCGGCCCGGTCGGCCGCTGTTGGAGACGTGCGGGTCCTCGTGCATGGTGCGGCCGAGGCCGTGGCCGCCGAATTCGGTGTTCACCGGGTATCCGTAGTCGCGGGCGACATGCGCGATGGCGGCGGAGATGTCGCCGACGCGGTTGCCGGGTTGCGCGGCGGCGATCCCGGCGGCCAGGGCTTCCTCGGTGGCTCGCACCAGCCGCTGATCATCGGCGGCCGGGGTGCCCACGACGACCGACAGGGCCGAGTCGGCGACCCAGCCGTCGATCGAGACCGCCAGGTCGGCGGTGAGCAGATCGCCGTCGCGTAGCCGATAGTCGTGCGGAAGCCCGTGCAGGACGGCGTCGTTGACCGCCAGGCACACGGTGTTGCGGAACGGCCCGCGGCCGAACGAAGGCGAGTAGTCCCAATAGCACGACACCGCGCCGCGTTCCCGGATCCTTTCCCGCACATACTTTTCCAGCTCCAGCAGGTTCACGCCGACCTGCGCCCGCTCCCGCACGCCGGCCAGTACATCGGCCACGAACCGGCCGGTCACCCGCATGCGCTCGATCTCCGCGGGTGTCTTCAACTCCACCATTCAACGCCTCCAGTTGGTATTTTTATACCGACCTTAACGGTGGCGGTATAAAAATACCAACGAAGCGGTCAGCGGTTCAGGTTGCCCATGTCCACCGGGATCTGCGCCCCGGTGACCTGTGCCGCCTCGTCCGAACACAACCACGCCACCGCGGCCGCGATCTCCTCCGGCTCGCAGATGTAGCTGGGCAGCGCGTTCATGAAGATCGGGGCCAGCGTGGCCGCGTGCTCTTCGAACAACGGCGCCATCTCCGACATGTTCATCCCCGACGCGACGCCCGCGGGATGCACGGTGTTGACCCGGATCCGGTGTCCGCCGAGCTCATTGGCCATGGTCTTGGCCAAGCCGGTGATGGCGTGTTTGGTGGCGACATAGTGCCCGGTGAACGGAATGCCCTTCAGCCCGCCGACCGAGCTGATGAACACCATCGCCCCGCCGGTGCCCTGCGCGATCAGATGCGGCACCGCGGCCTTGGCGGTATGGAACACGCCGGTGAGATTGACATCGATGGTCTCCTGCCACTGCTCGGCGGTGATCTCCCAGGACAACGCCGCCGAACAGATGCCCGCGTTCGCGACCACCACATCGAGCCTGCCGAACTCCTCGATTCCGGCCGCCAGCGCCGCCGACAACGCGGCGAAGTCGCGGACGTCGACCTTGCTCGCGCGGATCCGGCGGCCGGTGGCCTCGACCAGCTTCACGGTCTCGGCCAAGTCGTCCTCGGTGGCGCCCGGGTAGCTCGTGCTGGCGAATTCCGCGCACGCGTCGATCGCGATGACATCGGCGCCTTCCTCGGCGAAGCGCACCGCCTCCGCCCTGCCCTGCCCGCGCGCCGCGCCCGTCACGAAAACGACCTTGCCCTCGAACCGCCGTGCCATATCCGACCTCCGAACCTCGTTGTGCATGATGAACACTTCACCACTCCCGACCGCCGCGCGATGCGAAATCGCCGCGCCGCTCAGCAATCGGCGCGTACCGGCGAGTGTGTGGTGCCGGACCGGAGGTCAGTCGCGGGCGAAACTGGCCCAGCCACGAACGACGACCTCGCCGGCCGCGTCCGCCCCGGCGAGGGTGACGTCCACCCGCGCCTCACCGTCCTGGACGTAGTGCTGGGTGATGTGTCCGACACAGCTCACGGTGGCCGCCGGCGGCAGCGGCCGCAGGACTCTGGTGCGGAACCGGCGGATGTTCTCGGCCCCGAGCCAGTCGGTGGCGTAGGTGGCCAGCAGGGCCACCGCGCGCGGCGCCGCCTGGTCGGCCACCGGTTCGGGCGCCCCGGCGGTGCTCGACCAGGATTCGGCGATCAGCCCACCGGTGCGATCGAAGTACTGGGTGAGCGACTCCGAGGTCGGCCCGTCGGGTCCGGCACCGTCGCGGTCGAGGGTCCGGATGGCGGTCAACCGGTCGCCCGCACGCGGGGGTGGGCCGAAGAAGCGGTGATCGGTCTCGGTCCGCCAGGCCGCGATGCGCCCGCCGGCGGGCAGGAAGGTCGGGGGCACCACCGGGTGCTCGGCCAACCGGTAGGCCGGGTTCAGCGACTGGGCCGCCGCGGCGAACACCCGGATGTCGTCGGTGTCGAGCTCGATGTGTACCGGTGTTCGCGCCACCGCGATGTCACTCACGATCACTCCTGTCGTCGGTGTGCCTGAGCAGCCAAACTAGGCCGCGGGCGCCGGTAGTGACCGGCACCTCTCCCGCTGATCGGGACGGCGCGGTGCCGACACCGAAAACATGTCCGCTGACCGGGACGCGGGCCCCACACCGGCGCTCGCGGGGCACACCATCGGCGCAGCTCATCCCCCGCTCCGTCCGACCATGGAGGTTTCGATGCCGGAGAACTCGCCGAACGGCCGAACCCAGCCCGCCACACCCGAATACCGGCAGATCGAGGCCGCCGCCGCACCGACCCGTTTCGCCCGCGGCTGGCACTGCCTCGGGCTGCTCTCGTCGTTCCGTGACGGCGAGCCCCACGAGGTGAAGGCGTTCGGCACCACCCTGGTGGTGTTCGCCGCCGAATCCGATGGTGCGTTGCACGTACTCGACGGCTTCTGCCGGCACATGGGCGGCAATCTGGCCCACGGCACGATCAAGGGCGATTCGATCGCCTGTCCCTTCCACGACTGGCGCTGGGGCGGCAACGGCAAGTGCACCGCCATTCCCTACGCCCGCCGTGTTCCGCCGCTGGCCAAGACCCGGTCGTGGCCGACGCTGGAACGCAACGGTCAGCTCTATGTGTGGCACGACCCGCAGGGCAACAAGCCCACCGACGAGGTGACCATTCCCGAAATCGAGGGTTACGGCAGCCCGGAGTGGACCGACTGGACCTGGAACTCGATGCTCATCGAAGGCTCACACTGTCGTGAGATCGTCGACAACGTGGTCGACATGGCGCACTTCTTCTACGTGCACTACGCATTCCCGCGCTACTTCAAGAACGTCTTCGAGGGCCACGTCGCCACTCAGTACATGCGCTCGACCCCCCGCCACGACATCGAGGTGGGTACCAGCTACGACGACCCGAACTCCAGCCTGCGTTCGGACGCGTCGTATTTCGGCCCGTCCTACATGATCGACTGGTTGTGGAGCGAGGCCAATGGCATGACGATCGAGACGGTCCTGATCAACTGCCACTACCCGGTGAGCGAGAACTCGTTCGTGCTGCAGTACGGCGCGATGGTGAAGAAGCCCCAGGGCATGTCCGACGAGGACGCCGAGGCGATGGCCGCGCAGTTCGCCCGCGGCGTGGAAGTGGGCTTCGAACAGGACGTGGCGATCTGGCAGAACAAGGCGCCCATCGACAATCCGCTGCTGTCGGAGGAGGACGGGCCGGTGTATCAGCTGCGACGCTGGTACAAGCAGTTCTACGTCGACGTCGACGAGGTCACCGAGGACATGACCACGCGTTTCGAATTCGAGATCGACACCGAACGAGCCGTCAACAGCTGGGAGGCCGAAGTGGCCGACAACATCGCCCGCGGCCAGATTCTCGACACCACCGCCTGACCGGCGCGGCCCCTCCGAACAGAAAGCACCACCGATGACCAACGTGCTCGACAACATCATGACGATCGCCGACCGACTGCGCGATCAGAGCCCCGAGGCCGAGCGCCTCGGTCAGCTGCCCGACGCCACCGCGAAGATGCTGAAGGCGGCGGGCCCGATCCGGCTGCTCCAGCCCAAGAAGTACGGCGGGTTCGAGGCGCACCCGCGCGAATTCGCCGAGACGGTGATGGCCGCGGCCTCGCTGGATCCGGCCACCGGCTGGATCTGCGGCATCGTCGGGGTGCATCCGTGGCAGCTCGCCTTCGCCGATCCGAAGGTGCAGCAAGAGGTGTGGGGCGCTGACAACGACACCTGGATGGCCTCGCCCTACGCGCCGACCGGCATCGCGCGACCGGTGGAGGGCGGCTACATCTTCAACGGCCGTTGGCAGTTCAGTTCCGGCACCGACCACTGTGACTGGATCTTCCTGGGCGCCATGCTCGGCGACGCCGAGGGCAAGATGGCCCTGCCGCCGACCATGCTGCACATGATCCTGCCCCGCTCGGACTACGAGATCGTCGAGGATTCCTGGAACGTGGTGGGCCTCAAGGGCACCGGTTCCAAGGACATCATCGTCAAGGACGCGTTCGTGCCCGCCTACCGGGTGATGAACGGCGATCACGTGATCGACGGAACCGCGCAACGCGAGTACGGCGCCACCGAGACGCTGTACAAGATGCCGTGGTCGACGATGTTCCCGCTGGGTATCAGCGCCGCGGTGATCGGCATCGCCGAGGGCGCGCTGGCCGCGCACCTGGATTATCAGCGCGAGCGGGTCGGCGCGCAGGGCACCGCGATCAAGGACGACCCGTATGTGTTGTTCGCGATCAGTGAGGCCGCGGCCGACATCAACGCCGCCCGCCAGGAACTGCTGGCCAACGTCGACCGGGTCTGGGACCTGGTGGACGCGGGCAAGGAGGTCGATTTCGCCGATCGCGCGGCGGGCAGGCGCACCCAGGTGCGCGCGGCGTGGCGGGCGGTGATGGCCGTGGATCAGATCTTCGCCCGCTCCGGTGGCAACGCGCTGCGCATGGACAAGCCGTTGCAGCGATTCTGGCGGGACGCGCACGCCGGCCTCAACCACGCCATTCACGTTCCGAGCACGGTGTATCACGCCTCGGCGCTGAGTTCGCTCGGCCTCGAGCCCCCCGCGAACCTGCGCTCGATGATCTGACCGGACACCGAAGAAGGACAACGGAAATGACAGATATCAAGAGCCTCGGCTACGTCAAGATCCAGACCGCCGACATGGAACGCTGGCGCCGGTTCGCCTTCGAGGTCCTCGGTTTCGCGCAGGGCAGCGGTCCGGACGAGAACGCGCTGTACCTGCGGATGGACGAGCGCGCCGCGCGGATGGTCATCGTGCCCGGTGAGTCCGACGCGGTGGTCACCGTCGGCTGGGAGGTGCGCGACCACGCGGCCCTGGTCCGGGTGCAGGAGGCCGTGAGCGCGGCGGGTGTCGCGGTGAAGCCGCTGTCGGCCGAGGAGGCCGACGCGCGGCGCGTCGAGGAGGTCATCACCTTCCAGGACCCCACCGGCACCACCGTCGAGGTGTTCCACGGCGCGCTGCTCGACCACAGTCCCGTGGTGACCCCGTTCGGCGCGAAGTTCGTCACCGGCGCGCAGGGCCTGGGCCACGTCGTGCTGCCGACGATGGATCTGGGCGGTGCGTTCGAGTTCTACACCGAGGTGCTCGGATTCCTGCCGCGCGGCGCGTTCCGTATCCCGGCGCCGCCGGAGTTCGGGCCGGTGCGGATCCGGTTCCTCGGCGTCAACGAGCGCCACCACAGCCTCGCGCTGTGCCCCGCACCGCACGATGGAGCGCCGGGCCTGATCCACATCATGGTCGAGGTCGACAGCCTCGACGCGGTCGGGCAAGCGCTGGACCGGGTGAGCAAGGACGGCTTCTCGGTGTCCTCGACCCTGGGCAGGCACACCAACGACAAGATGGTGTCGTTCTACGTGCGCGCGCCCGGCGGGTGGGACATCGAGTTCGGCACCGAAGGCATGCGGGTCGACGAGCGGTACTACACCGCCGAGGAGATCACCGCTGACAGCTACTGGGGCCACGACTGGTCCGGTAGTGAGCCGCTCGCGGCGATGTAACCCGGCACCCCGCACCATTCGGCCCCCGGCCCGAGCCTCGCTCGGACCGGGGGCTTTCGCGTGTTCGCGATGTGTTCGGAAGTTTCATGTGACAGCGACCACAGCAGGTGATATAAATAGGCATATGCCTAATCGAAATATGCGAGTGGGCATCAGCTCGTAGATCCGAATGGAGAGCTCATGGTCATCCAGGCCGAGGCCACCACCCCCAGCGCGATTCTCGACCGCGCGTCCCTGCTGCTCGACGCCTTCGACGGGCCGGGCAGGCTCACTCTCGCCCAGATCGTGCGGCGCACCGGCCTACCCCGGTCCTCGGCGCACCGCATGCTGGAACGGCTGGTCCAGTTGCGCTGGCTACGCCGGGAAGGCCGTGACTACGAGCTGGGCATCCGGCTGATGGAACTGGGCTCGCTCGCGGTACACCAGGACCGGCTGCATCGCGCCGCTCTGCCGTTCCTGCACGAACTGCACCGTGCGACCGGATTCGTCGTACACCTGGCCGTGCTCGACGGCTCGGACGTGGTGTACCTGGACAAGATCGGCGGCGATCTGGCCGCGGCGATACCCACCCGGGTCGGCGGACGGCGCCCGGCGCACTGTACGGCGGTCGGCAAGGCGATCCTGGCCTACGCCGGCGAACAGCGCCTCGACGAGGTGCTCACCGCACAGGCCGGTTCGCGGACCCGGTACTCGATCAGCACCAAGGCCCAGCTCGACGCCGAGCTCACCAAGGTGCGCGCGCACGGCGTCGCGGTGGAACGGGAGGAGTCGTTGCCCGGCTTCGGCTGCATCGCCGCCCCGATCGGTGACATCGGTCAGGCGGCGGTGGCCGCGGTGTCGGTGTGCGGGCCGCTGGACCGCATGCTGTTCGACCACCGCCTCAGCGCGCCGGTGCGCACGACGGCGCTCAACATCTGGCGCCACGTCGACGACGGGCAGGTACGGGTGCGCCCGACCTTGCAGCAGCACGCGCGGCCGTTGAACGCGGGCCCCACCGGCCGCACACTGGCCGACCAGCGAGCCCGCCACTACGCCTGACCGGTCCCGGTGCCCGGCCGACGCGGTGCCGTCGGCCGGGCTCCGGCACTACCCGCGCAGCGGCTCGTTCACGCAGAAGCTGTGGCAGATGCGGTCGCGGACGATCACGTCCGGGTGTTCGGGATCGAACCAGCGGTCCACCAGCGCCCAGTGCACGGGGTGCATGAGGTAGGGGCCGTTGAGCCCGTCGAGGTCGCTGAACTCCTGCTCCCACACATGCGTCCACGGCGAGGACCCGACGGCGCCGGCCACCCGGCTCAGCCGCCAGGACCGGATGGTCGAGATGTAGTGCGGCATGCGGAGCAGGTCGGCTTCGAAGCGCTCGATCGTCGCGGTGGGGGTGCCCGGCGCGACCCGCAGGAGCAGCACGCGATACACCGATCCGGTGGCCGGCTCGGCGGTGCCACCCACACCGTCGCGGTACTCGACACCGTCGACGTGGCCGATGTCAGCCCTGCCGGTCACCGCCGCCCAGGACCACCTGCTCGCCCGCCAGGCGGCGGCGTCGTCGAATCGCAGGCGCACCAGGATGTCTCCGCCGTTGCGGACCCCGGGCAGGGTCGGCTGGACCAGAACCTCGCGCGCCCCGGACGCGAGCGCGTCCGTGCGCAGCTCGCCGATCAGCCGATCGGTGTCGGACCCGGCCGAGCGGTGCAGCAGAGCGACGACATCAAACATTGCCGAGCCTTTCCACGTCGGCGGCCGCCGCGCCGGTCGAGCGGGTGCGTTCGAGAACCAGATGCTCGGTCTCGGCCCACCACCGGCGCACCGCCTCGTCGGGTCGGCCCTGCCAGGTCATCGCCCACCAGCCCGGCGCGCCGTCGAGCACCCAGGTGGCGATCACGGTGTTCGGCTCGTCGGGGAACCAGATCGGTGGGCTCACCACCAGATGCTCGAGGGTCATGCCGCGAGCGCGCGCGCCGGGCACGTACCCGTGCAGATACGCGTCGACGAATTCCTTCGCCCGGCCGGGTCGCGTCACAACGGTGTCGATCACATAGACCTTCGCGGTGTCCATGGACCGACGGTAGGCACCCGTCGCGGTGCGCCGGCCCGATGGTTCCGCCCAGCGGGAGAACCGGGTTCGCGCGCGCCCTACCCCGCTCTACGGTGACCGGACGACGCGCTCGACCGTCGAGCATGTCTCCAGCTGTGCAGGAGGGTCAGTGACTGTCCGCGAATATCCCACCACCGGACCGGGTGCGGTGCCGGATCCCGAAGTGGCGGCCGTGCTCGCCGCGCTCGACGCCGGATTTCCCGATGTCGCCGCGATGGACGCGGCCGAGGTGCGGGCGGCGATCAGCGCCAGACGCACCGCACCGCAACGGCTTCCCGACATGCGCGCGGCCGAGGACCTGACCATCGCCGGCCCGGGCGGTGACCTGCCCCTGCGCATCTACCGGCCGCACCACGAGGGTGGCGCCCTGCCGGTGATCGTGTTCGCGCACGGCGGCGGGTTCGTCTTCTGCGATCTCGACAGCCACGACGAGTTCTGCCGGTCGATGGCCGCGGGCGTCGGGGCGGTGGTGGTCGCCGTGGACTACCGGCTGGCCCCGGAACACCGCGCGCCCGCCGCGCACGAGGACATGCTCGCCGCGTTGCGCTGGAGCGCCGAGCACATCGGCGCGCACGGTGGTGACCCGGCACGGATCGCGCTGGCCGGCGACAGCGCGGGCGGCAACCTCGCCGCCACGGTGGCCGTCGCGGTGCGTGACAGCGGCGGACCGGCCGTCGCGGCGCAGATCCTGATCTACCCGGTGATCGACGACAACTTCGACACCGAGTCCTACCGGCGCTTCGGCACGGGCCACTACAACACCACCCGGGCGATGCGGTGGTACTGGCAGCAGTACGCCCCGCACGGCACCGACGACGTCCGGCTGGTTCCCACCCGCGCCGCGACGCTGGCCGGGCTGCCGCCCGCGGTGGTGATCACCGCCGAGCTGGACCCGCCGTGTTCGGCGGGCGACGCCTACGCCGCGCGCCTGGCGGCCGACGGCGTCACCGTGCGGCACCGCCGCTACGCGGGCCTGTTCCACGGCTTTCTCACGATCCCGGCGCTGGCGGCCACCCGGACCGCACGGGCGCAGATCTGGTCGATGATCCGCGAGACGCTCGGCGCCGCCTAGTCCGCCGACGGATCGACCGGCGGGGCGCTGCCTCGTCGGTCGGTCGCGTCGGGGTGGCGCCCGGCCTCGCGCACCCGCTCTTCGATCTCACGCCAACGCCCCGGCGTGGGATGCGGGTACTCGGCGCGCTCGTCGTGTTCGGCACCGGCCAGCACCGTCGCGGCCTGGTCGATCTCGTCGATCAGTTGCTGGGCGAGTTCGCGTTCGGCCGCGTAGTGCCGTTGGGCCCACTGCAGCACGATCTGCGAATAAGCCCACCCCGGTTCGGATTTGGCGGCCTCGGCGTCGATCGCGGCCCGCTGGGCGAGCCCGTCGACCTGCTCGATGTGGTCGTGCATGATCTGCTTGAGCCGGTCCGGGGTCCCCAGATGGCCGAACATCACCCGCAGCAGCACATGGTGTTTGAGCACCGGCGGGTCGACCGGCGCCTTGTTCCACCAGAGGGTGACGGCGGCACGGCCGGATTCGGTGATCTGGTACAGCCTGCGCCCGCGCATCGCGTTGTCGCTGTCGAGGCGAGAGGAGGCGTAGCCGTGCTGTTCGAGCTTCTTCAGTTCCGCGTAGATCTGGCTGTAGGACGGGGTCCAATAGAAGTAGCGCACACTCCAGTCGGCCCACTTCTTCAGGTCGTATCCCGAGATCTCCTCTTCGAACGAGAGCATCGCCAGGACCGCCCAGCTGGTCGGCGGCAGGTTGGGCACGCCGGAGTCCTCGTCGATGTTCGGCACCGGCGCATGTTACCAATCGGCACACTCACCTCGGCCGTGCCGGCAACCACTCACCGGGAAGACATCTTGAGCGCGACACCGCCCGACCCCGATCCTGGGGGTCGACACGATCCGTTCGGAGGAGCCCCTATGAATGCAGACAACGTCGTCATCGACGCAGGTATCCCCAGCCCGGCCGACCTGCGCGCGGTACTCGGGCACTTCGCGACCGGCGTCGCGGTGATCGCCGCCCACGACGGCACGCGGCCGATGGGATTCACCTGTCAGTCGGTGGTCTCGGTGTCGCTGGATCCGCCGTATGTGTCGTTCTGTCCGGCCAAGAGCTCGACGAGCTGGCCGCTGCTGCGCCGGACGGGCACGCTGTGCATCAACATCCTCGCCGAGGACCAGCGCGAGGTGTGCGGGCGGTTCGCGGTGAGCGGCGGCGACAAATTCGCCGGCGTCGAGTGGAGCCCGGGCGCCAACGGCGCGCCCGCGCTGCACGGCGCACTGGCCCAGATCGAGGCGTCGGTGGCGGTGGAGCACGACGCGGGCGATCACACGGTGGTGCTGGCCCGGATCAGTGGCCTGCGGGCCACCGAGGGTGCGCGGCCGCTGCTGTACTACCGGGGCGGATTCGGCGGCTTCGCCGGGTGAACGACAACGGGGTGGCCGTCCGGAGACGACCACCCCGTTGTTCGGTTCACGCCTGCAGTACGTCGAATCCCTTGTAGCCGGCGGCGGCCACCTCGGCGATGATCTGCCCGTAGACGCCGAGGCCGCCGACGAAGGGCATGAACACCCTCGGCTTGCCCTCGATATTGGCGCCCAGGTACCACGAATTCGCTTCCAGCATCAGCGTTCCCGCCGCCCGGTTCGCGCATTCGTCCACCCACGCCGTGACCGCGTCCGGCCGCGCTTCCAACGCCACCGCTCCCCTGGCCTCGAGGTACCCGATGGCCGCCGACACCCAGTCGACGTGCAGTTCCGAGTGCAGCACCATATTGGCAAGCACCGAGGGACTACCCGGCCCGGTGAGGTTGAACAGGTTCGGAAAGCCCGTCATGCCCAGTCCGAGATAGGTTTTCGGTCCTTCGGCCCATGCCGCGTTGAGGGTGGTGCCGCCGCGGCCGACGATGTTCATCCGCGACACCGACCCGGTCATCGCGTCGAAGCCGGTGGCCAGCACGAGGGTGTCGAGCCCGTAGTGGGTCTCGGTGGTGTGTACGCCCTCGGCGTCGATACCGGTGATCGGGGTGGCGCGCAGGTCGACGAGCTCGACATTGTCGCGGTTGTAGGTCTGGTAGTAGTTGGTGTCGGTGCAGATCCGTTTGGCGCCGATCGGGTGATCGCGCGGAATCAGCACCTCGGCCACCCCCGGGTCCTCGATGACCGCGCGCACCTTGTCCTCCCAGAACAGCCGGGCGGTGTCGTTGGCCTCGCGGGTGATCAGCTGATCGGGGAAGGTCTTGCTGAACAGCACCCCGCCCAGTTCCCATCGGCGCTGGTAGGCCTCGCGGCGTTCCTGCTCGGTCGCCTCGAGCGCCGGCTTCGGGTACGGCTGATGCGGTGAGCCGCCGCCGCTGGCCATCGACAGGCGCCTGCGTTCGGCATAGTCCGCCTTGTGCGCCCGCCGATCCTCCTCGGTGAGCGGCGTATTGCCCGCGGGCACACTGTAATTGGGGGTGCGCTGGAACACGTGCAGGCGCGCGGCCGTCTCGGCCAGGCACGGGATCGTCTGGATGCCGGAGGAACCCGTGCCGATCACCCCGACCCGCTGCCCGGCCAGGTCGACGCCGTCGTGCGGCCAGTGCGACGTGTGCAGGATCTGGCCCGCGAAGGTGTCCAGGCCCGGGATCGCCGGGGTGTTCGCGTTCGACAGCGGGCCGGTGGCCAGCACGACGAACCGCGCCGACACCGCGCGACCGGTGTCGGTGCCTACCTGCCAGCGCAAGGTCGGCTCGTCCAGCACGATGTCGGTGACGCGAGTGCCGAACTCGATGTCGCGGCGCAGGTCGAAGCGGTCGGCGACGTGTTCGAGGTAGGCCAGGATCTCGGGCTGGGTGGCGTACTTCTCGCTCCAGTCCCAGTCCTGTTGCAGGTCCTCGTCGAAGGAGTACGAGTAGTCGACGCTCTCGACATCACAGCGCGCGCCCGGGTACCGGTTCCAGTACCAGACACCGCCCACGCCGTCGGCGGCCTCGAATACGCGCACGGTGAGGCCTTGCCCGCGGAACTTGTGCAGGGCGTAGAGCCCGGCGATGCCCGCGCCGACGACGACCACGTCGACCTCGGCTGGGCCCTTCCCTGGTGACGATGGGGTCTTCACTGTGCCTACCTTTCGATGGAGACCGGTTCTCCGCCGCGACGGTAGGGACCGGCGGACCGTTCGAGCAGGTGGTCTTCCCGCTGACCGGCACATTCGCCGAATCGTTGTCGCCTCCCGGTGATCGGGACGATCCGCAGCACTGCGGCCGGTGGCGGGCCTACCGTCGAGCCAACTCGAGGTGGTATCAGGAGGAACAGTGGTGGACTGGAACGACGAGGTGGACGTGCTGGTCGCGGGCTCCGGTGGCGGCCTGGCGGGTGCGTACACCGCCGCCCGCGAGGGGCTCAGTGTCGCGGTCGTCGAGGCGACCGACAAGTTCGGCGGCACGACGGCGTACTCGGGTGGCGGCGGGGTCTGGTTCCCCTGCAATCCGGTACTCGAGCGCGCGGGCACCGACGACACCCTCGACGACGCGCTCACCTACTACCGCGCCGTCGTCGGCGATCGCACGCCCGAACACCTCCAGCAGACCTACGTCCGGCGCGGCCGCGACCTGATCGAGTACCTCGAGGCCGACGAGCATTTCGACTTCCAGATGCTGCCGTGGCCGGACTACTTCGGCAAGGCGCCCAAAGCCCGGCTCGACGGACAGCGCCACATCATGCCGACACCTCTACCGGCCGCCGAGCTGGGGCCGCTGCGTACGTCGCTGCGCGGGCCGCTCGACACCGACCGGCTCGGCGCGCCCCTGCCCGAGCTGCTGATCGGCGGGCAGGCGCTGATCGGACGGTTCCTGCGCGCCCTGTCGACCTACCCGCACGTTCAGTTGCACCTGTCGGCACCGCTGGTCGAGCTGGTCGTGGAGGACGGGGTGGTGACCGGTGCGATCATCGAGCGCGACGGTCAGCGCACCGCGATCCGGGCCCGCCGCGGCGTGGTGCTCGCGGCCGGTGGTTTCGAGCAGAACCAGCAGTTGCGCGCGCACTACGGTGTGCCGGGCGAGGCGCGAGACACCATGGGGCCCTGGGGCAACCGAGGTCTGGCCCATCAGGCCGGGATCTCGGCGGGCGCCGACACCGATCTGATGGACCAGGCGTGGTGGTCGCCCGGGCTGACCCATCCCGATGGGCGCTCGGCGTTCGCGCTGTGGTTCACCGGCGGCATCTTCGTCGACCAGGACGGTCAGCGATTCGTCAACGAGTCCGCCCCCTACGACCGGCTCGGCCGGGAGGTCATCCGCCGGATGGCCCAGGATTCGCTGACCCTGCCGTACTGGATGATCTACGACGACACCGAAGGCGAGGTGCCGCCGATCAAGGCCACCAACGTGTCCATGGTCGAGACCCAGCAGTACGTCGACGCGGGCCTGTGGCACACCGCCGACACACTGGCCGAGCTGGCCGCGAAGATCGGGGTGCCCGCGGCGAACCTCGAAGCGACCGTCGAACGGTTCAACGGAATGGTCGCCGCCGGGGTCGACACCGATTTCGGGCGCGGCGACGAAGCCTACGATCGCGCGTTCTCCAACGGTGAGCCGCCGCTGGTCAGCATCGAGAAGGGCCCGTTCCACGCGGCCGCGTTCGGCATCTCCGATCTCGGCACCAAGGGCGGCCTGCGCACCGACAGCGCCGCGCGCGTACTCGGCCGCGACGGGCAGCCGATCCCCGGTCTCTACGCCGCGGGCAACACCATGGCCGCCGTCAGCGGCGAGGTCTACCCCGGCGGCGGCAACCCGATCGGCGCCTCGATGTTGTTCAGCCACCTCGCCGTGCGCGACATCCTCGGCGAATGACGCCGCGCCGGTCTCCCGGTCACCGGGAGTGACCGGCGCCCGCCGGGCCGCGAATGTGGTTCGGTTCACATCACCCCTTCCCAGACTTTTCAGGAGCAACACGATGGCTTCAGCGGACGACATTCGCGCGACGGTGCGCAAATACGTGGAGACCGTCGGCGCCGGTACGGCCGCCGACATCGTCGCCCTCTACCGCGAAGACGCGACGGTGGAAGACCCGGTCGGTACCGAACCACACGTCGGCCACGCCGCGATCACCGAGTTCTACGCGGCCATCGAGCCGCTCGACCGCTCGACCGAACTGTTCAGCATCCGCGTCGCGGGCAACAGCGCGGCGTTCAGCTTCCGGGTGGTCACCCGGTTCGGCGAGCAGACCTTCACCCTCGACCCGATCGATGTGATGACCTTCGACGAGGACGGGCGCATCAGCAGCATGCGCGCGTTCTGGTCGCAGGACGACATGGTCACCGGCTGAGAGAGACGACAATGACTGCGAACCAACAGCACTGGGACCACGAAGTCGGCTTCCTCGTCGTCGGCAGCGGCGCGGGCGGTCTCACCGGCGCGCTCGCCGCCGCCGAACGTGGCCTCGACACCCTCGTCATCGAGAAAGCTTCTTTTTACGGCGGCAGTACCGCGCTCTCGGGCGGCGGCGTCTGGGTGCCCAACAATCCGACCCTGCTGCGCGAGGGGCTGCGTGACGACCGCGCCGACGTGCGCGCCTACCTCGACGCGGTGGTGGGCGACCGGGTGCCGACGCGCAATCTCGATCGCTTCATCGACGCCGGTCCGCAGATGCTGGAGTTTCTCGAAACCAGCCCGCACCTGCGGTTCCAGTGGTGCACCGGCTACTCCGACTACCACCCGGAGGCGCCGGGCGGGCGGCCGGCGGGCCGGTCGATCGAACCGCTGCCCGTGGATCTGAAACAGCTCGGCCCCGACGAGGACCTGCTGCGCCCGGCCGCCCTGGCCACCCCACCCGGACTGTTCATCACCTCCAAGGACTTCGTCCAGCTCAACATGGTGACCCGCACCTGGAAGGCACGCTGGACCGCGCTGCTCACCGGGTTGCGTGCGATCAAGGCGATCGTGTTGCGCAGGCACATGGACACCCTCGGCCGCGCGTTGATCGCCCGGTTGCGCCTGGCGTTGCGCGATGCGGGGGTGCCGCTGTGGCTCGACACCCCACTGCGGTCGCTGATCACCGACGACACCGGCGCGGTCGTGGGTGTGCTCGCCGAACGCGACGGTCGCGAGATCCGTATCCGGGCGCGCGGCGGAGTCCTGCTCGCCACCGGCGGGTTCGAACACAACGAGCTGATGCGTAAGCAGCACCTGCCCGACGGCGGGCGCGACAATTTCAGCGCGGGTTCGGCCGACAACACCGGCGACGGCATCGTCGCGGGTGAGCGCGTCGGTGCCGCGGTCGACCTGATGGACGACGCCTGGTGGATGCCCTCGTTCCAGCGCCCCGACGGCGGCAACCAGGTGCTGGTGTCGGAGCGCTCCATCCCGCGCTCGATCATCGTCGACAGCACCGGGGCCCGTTTCACCAACGAGTCGGCGCCGTATGTGAGTTTCGTCCACGCCCAGCTGGCGGGCGCGCACGACCCGGCATGGTTGATCTTCGACGCGAAAGCCAAGAGCCGCTACCCCATCGGGGGGCTGCTGCCCGGGCAGAAGTTCCCCGCCTCCTGGCTCGACAGCGGGCTGGTGCGCACCGGCGCCGGAATCGGCGAACTCGCCGCGGCCATCGATGTGCCCGCCACCGCGCTGCGCGAGACGGTCAATCGTTTCAACGGTTTCGCCCGGGCCGGCCACGACGGCGACTTCGATCGTGGTGTCAGTGCCTACGACAACTACTACGGCGATCCGACCCTGCCCCAGCCCGCCCTCGATGAGCTCGACCACGGGCCCTACTACGCGCTGCGCATCCGGATCGGTGACCTCGGCACCAAGGGCGGGCTGGTCTACAACGAAGACGCCCAGGTGCTGCGCGCCGACGGATCGGTCATCGATGGGCTCTACGCCACCGGCAACACCTCGGCCGCGGTGATGGGCAACGACTACGCGGGCGCGGGCGCCACGATCGGCCCCGCCATGGTGTTCGGCTACGTCGCCGCCCACCACGCCGCGGCCACACGCTGAGAGACGGGAACGACCTGTGCAACCGATCCACTGCGGCAGCTGCGGAAACCGAGTCCTCGCCGAGAAGTTCAGCCCGAGCCACACCAGCATCCAGTGGCTCGACGACGCCGAATCCGCCTGCCCCGAATTCGCCCGCAGGGCGGCCCTCGGCGAGCCGAGCAGCTGGATCCCCACCTGTCCGGCACTGCGTGATTCGATCGAACGAGCCGTCGCCGCGGGCGAACTGGCCACCGATGAGCTCCGCCACGAACCCGTCCCCGGCCGCCTCGGCTGAGCCGGCCGGCGACCGAGAAACCAAGGAGAAGACCATGCACAGACTCGACGGCCATCGGACACTGGTCACCGGCGCCGGTTCCGGCATCGGCCGGGCGACCGCACTGCGCCTGCTCGACGAGGGCGCGAAGGTGGTGGGCGCCGATGTGTCGGCCGACGGCCTCGCGAGCACCGCCGAGCAGGCGGGCGAACGCGGCACCGCCGACCGTTTCACCACCTTGACCATCGACATCGGCAACGAGGAATCGGTGCGCGAGGGCATCGGCTCGGCCACCGACACCCTGGGCGGGCTCGATTCGCTGGTGAACGCGGCGGGCATGCTGCGCGCCTCGCACACCGAGCAGACCACGCTGGAACAGTGGAACCAGATCATCACCGTGAACCTCACCGGCACCTTCCTGGTGGTCCGCGAGGCGCTGCCGGCGCTGCTGGCCAACCCGCGCTCGACCATCGTGAACTTCAGCTCCACCTCGGCGGCTTTCGCGCACCCGTACATGGCCGCCTACGCGGCGAGCAAGGGCGGTATCCAGTCCTTCACCCACTCCCTGGCGCTCGAGTTCGGTGGCAAGGGGCTGCGCGCGGTGTCGGTGGCGCCGGGCAGCATCAAGTCCGGTATCACCGAGGCCACCGGCGGCTATCTGCCCGCCGATACCGACTGGTCGCTGTTCGCCAAGCTCTCCCCCGTGCTGCCGACGGATCTGACCTCCGGTGGCGCGGGCATGGGCGACCCGGACGCGGTGGCCGGCGTGATCGCCATGCTGGTGTCGGAGGACGGCTCGTTCATCACCGGCACCGAGATCCGTATCGACGGGGGAACCCACGCCTGATGACTCTCACCCATGACGACACACTGCGCGAAGTGCGCACCGACGCGGGGGTGCTGCGCTACCACGAGGCCGGCGACGGCCCACCCCTGTTGTTGCTGCACGGCTCCGGGCCGGGCGTGACCGGCTGGCGCAATTTCGGGGGCAACCTGGCCACCTTCGCCGAGCGGTTCCGCTGTCTGGTCCTCGAGTTTCCCGGTTTCGGGGTGAGCGACGACTTCGGCGGGCATCCGATGGTGACCGCGCTGGACGCGGTGACCCGTTTCGTCGACGCGCTCGGTCTGGATCGAGTCGACGTCATCGGCAATTCGATGGGCGGCGGCGTGGCGCTCAATTACGCCATCGCGCAACCGGATCGGGTCGGCAAGGTGGTGACGATCGGCGGGATCGGACGCAACCTGTTCAGTCCCGGACCGGGCGAGGGCATCAAGTTGCTGCAGGAGTTCACCGAGGATCCGACCAGGGAACGCCTGGTGCAGTGGCTGCATTCGATGGTGTTCGACCCCGCTCTGGTCACCGAGGAACTCATCGAGCAACGTTGGGCCCAGGCCACCGACCCCGCGACTTTGGACAGTGCGCGGCGGATGTACAGCAAGGCCGCGTTCACCGCGATGGTGCGGGCGATGGAAGCCTCCGACGCCGCCCCGCCCTGGGCCATGCTGCACAAGGTGGCCGCGCCGACGCTCATCACCTGGGGCCGCGACGACCGGGTGAGCCCGCTGGACATGGCGCTGATCCCGATGCGCACGATCCCGCGCGCCGAACTGCACGTGTTCCCGAATTGCGGGCACTGGGCGATGATCGAGCGGAAGGAAGAATTCGAATCGGCGGTGCTGGCGTTCCTCACCCGCTAGCCGCGCGCCTCTCCACTTTCAATATATAGCGTAAAGGGGGCCTTGCCACAAGGCCCCCTTTGTGGCGCATAATCGTCGGCCGCAGCAATTCACCTGCGGAAATGGCGGAAGTGAGGGCTTGTGTCAGCTCAGCGGTACGACGAACAATTGCGGTCCGAGCGTGCGTACGTGGCGGGGCTGTACGCGCGGCTCGATGCCGAGCGCGCACGGGTGAAAGGCCGCTACAGCGCCGCCCTGCGCGGCACCGGCGGGTCACCCATGGAACGCGACGACGAGGTGCGCGCTCTCGGCAAAGAGGTGCGGCGCCTCGATGTGGCCGACAACGGCTTGTGCTTCGGCCGGCTCGACGCGGTGTCGGGTGTGCGGTCCTACATCGGCCGGATCGGCCTGTTCGACCCCGACGACGAGTTCGAGCCGCTGCTGCTCGATTGGCGCGCACCCGCCGCGCGCGCGTTCTACGTCGCGACCGCCGCCCACCCCGAGGGCATGCGCCGACGTCGCCAGTTCCACACGCGCGGCCGCCGGGTGCTCGGCTTCACCGACGAACTCCTCGGCCGCCCCGACGGGGGCGAGGGCGGTAGCGGCGACGCGGCGCTGCTCGCAGCCGTCAACGCGCCGCGGGGAGACGGCATGCGCGACATCGTGGCGACGATCCAGGCCGAACAGGACGAGATCATCCGGCTCGCCCACCCCGGCGTGACGGTGATCGAAGGTGGTCCCGGCACGGGAAAGACCGTGGTGGCCCTGCACCGGGTGGCCTACCTGCTCTACACCCAGCGCAGGCGGATGGAACGCCAGGGCGTGCTGGTGGTCGGGCCGAACCCGGCGTTCCTGAACCACATCGCGCACGTGCTCCCCTCGCTCGGCGAGACGAACGTCGTGTTCGCCACCACCGCGGATCTCCTGCCGGGCCTGCACGCCCCCGCCGAGGACGCACCGGCGGCGGCCCGGCTGAAGGGTTCGCTGCGCATTCTCGACGTGCTCGCCGCGGCGATCGCCGACCGCCAACGCCTCCCCGAGACACCACGCACGATCGAACTGGCCGATGTGACGGTGCGCGTCGACGCGGCAACGGTGGAGTGGGCGCGGGAGGAGGCGCGGGCGAGCGGACGCCCGCACAACGATGCCCGCGCGGTGTTCGCCGAGATCATCACCTATGTACTCACCGAACGCGCGATCGCCCGGATCGGCAAGGGATGGCTGACGCGCGCCGACCGCGAAGCCTGGGAGCAGCTGCGCGCCGATTTGGTCGCCGACCTGGCCGACAATGCCGGGTTCACCGCCGTCCTGGACGAGTGCTGGCCGATCCTGACGCCGGAAACCTTGCTGTCACAGCTGTATTCGTCGCCGGACCGGTTGCGCGCGGCGGGCGCTGATCAGGCGCTGTGGCGGGCCGACGGTGCCGCGTGGACGGTGTCGGACGTCGCGTTGCTCGACGAACTGGTCGACCTGCTGGGCCGCGACAAGCCCGCCGACGACAGCGCCGAACGCACCCGCGAAGCCGAGGCCGCTTACGCCGCCGGGGTGCTGGACACCCTGATCAGCCGCGAGGATCTGATGGACGACGAGGATCATCTGCTCGCCCAGGACATGCTCTACGGCGAGGACCTGGCCGAGCGATTCCTCGAACGCGATACCCGCGAACTCGCCGAACGCGCGGCCGCCGACCGGGAGTGGACCTATGGGCACGTGGTGGTCGACGAAGCGCAGGAGCTGTCCGAGATGGACTGGCGGGTGCTGATGCGCCGCTGCCCGAGCCGCTCGTTCACCGTGGTCGGCGATCTCGCTCAGCGCCGCTCGCCGGCCGGTGCGACTTCGTGGGACACGATGATGGAACCGTATGTGCCCGGTCGCTGGCTGTACCGGTCGTTGACGGTGAACTACCGCACGCCCGCCGAGATCATGGCCGTCGCCGCCGCGGTACTGACCGAGTTCGCCCCGGATGTCCGCCCGCCCGAATCGGTGCGCGCGTGCGGCGTGCAGCCGTGGTCGCGCCGGGTAGAGGCGACCGAGTTGTCCACCGCGATCGAAGAATTCGTCCGGGACGAGGCCGGTCGAGAGGGGACCAGTGTGGTGATCGGTCCGCCCGGAGTACCCGGCACGGTGCCCGCCGCGGCGACCAAGGGACTCGAGTTCGACGCCGTCCTCGTCGTCGACCCGGGCAGGATCCTGGCCGAAGGACCACGCGGTGCGGCCGAACTGTATGTGGCACTCACCCGGGCGACCCAGCGTCTCGGCGTCGTTCACCACGACCCGCTGCCGCAGGCACTGACCGGTCTCGCCGCGCGGCCGGCATCCGTGCCCGCGCGACCGTAGTCAGCGCGGCAGACATCTCGGTGCCCCGAGCGGCCCGGGGTACGACTCGCCGCGCGCGGGTGCACTGCGGCCCCGCGCGCGGCGATCGGGTCTATCGCTGGGTGCTGCCGGCGTCCACCGGCAGCGTCACCGCGGTGATGTAGCGCGCCTCGTCGGAGGCCAGGAACAGCGCGGCATTGGCGATGTCGACCGGTTCCACCCACGGGATGGGCAGCATGTTCATCGTCACGGCCGCCTCGGCGAACTCCTCGCGGGTCGGATTCTCCCGGTCGGGCCGGAAGACCTTGCGCACCATGTCGTTCTGGATCATGGGGGTGTCCACGTTGGTCGGGTGCACGGTGTTCACCCGGATGCTGTGTGGTGCCAGTTCTTTCGCCAGCGAGCGCATCAAGCCGACCACCCCGTGTTTGGCCGCGACGTAGTGCGCCACGCCGACCAGACCGCGCAATCCGGCGATCGAGCTGGTCAGGATCATCGATCCGCTGCCGCGCTCGATGAGGTGCGGCGTGGCCGCCTTGCAGGTCTGCCACACACCGGTGAGGTTGATGTCGATCATCGTCTGCCACTGCTGTTCGGTCAGCTCGAGCGCGGCCCCGCTCGAGCTGATTCCCGCTGTGGCGCACACGATGTCGAGCCCGCCGAGTTCGGCGGCACCGGCGTCGACCGCCGCACGCAGCGCCGCACCGTCGCGCACGTCGACGACGGCGGTCACGACCCTTGCTCCCGCCGCCTCGACGGCGCGCGCGGTCTCATCGAGATCGTCGATGATCGCCGGTGGCGTCACCACGGTCTCGACCGGCGCGCAGAGGTCGACGGCGATGATGTCGGCGCCCTCCTCGGCCAGCCGGATCGCCTGGGCGCGGCCGATGCCGCGCGCGGCGCCGGTCACGATCGCTACTTTGCCCGAAACCCGTCCCATGTCACACCTTCTGAGTCAGTCCGGCATCCACCACGAGCTGGGTTCCCGTCACGAAACGGGACTCGTCGGATGCGAGGAAGAGCACGGCATTGCTGACGTCGACCGGTTCCACCCACGGCACCGGAAGCAGGGTGCGCTGGGCCAGTGCCTCGGCCGCATCCTGTCGAGTCGGATTCGGCAGATCGGGGCGCAGTTTCGCGTAGATCTCGTCGTTGAGGATCATCGGCGTGGCCACCGAGCCCGGGTGCACCGTGTTCACCCGGACACCCCGGGCACCGAGTTCGTTGGCCAGGGTGCGGGCCAACCCGACCACCGCGTGTTTGCTCGCCGCGTAGTGCGCGGCCGAAGCGGCCCCGACGAGGCCGTTCACGGAGCTGACGATCACGATCGACCCCCCGTCGGCCAGCAGCGGGGCACCGGCCCGCACCGTGTGCCAGGCGCCGGTCAGATTGATATCGATGGTGCGCTGCCAAGCCTGATCCGACAGTTCCCACGACGGCGCGAGATCGGCGTAGATGCCGGCATTGGCGACGATCACATCGAGGCGGCCGAACTCACCGGCGCCCTGCGCCACCGCCGCGTCGAGCGCGTCCTGGTCGCGCACATCGGCGGTGGCGGTGACGCAGCGCCGGCCCACCGCCTCGACCGCTGCCCTGGTCGCCGCCAGTTCCGTCGCGGCGGCCGCGATGTCGAGGGCGACGACGTCGGCGCCCTCCTCGGCCAGCCGGAGGCAATGGGCCCGGCCCATCCCCCTGGCCGCGCCGGTGACCAGCGCGACCGTGTTCTGCATGCGATTCATCGGGCGCTCCTGATTGATCGAGTGTCCACCCGGCAGACGCTAGGGTCATCGCCCACCCGGTTCGGCGCGCTCTCCCGGTCAGCGGGCAATGCCGCTGATCCTCCCGGCCACCGGGAGCCGTGGCCGTCATCGCCGCGCGTAGCTGAGACGGTCTGCACGATCGGATTCGTGAGCGGAGGAGGACACCAGTGACGAGGGCGACAGTCGAGGCGCCGCGTGGTGCGCGGGTGGTGACGCTGCGGGTGGCGGCGGTGATCGAGGAGACCGCCACCGCGCGTTCGCTGGTGTTCGAGGTTCCCGAGCACGCCGCGGACCGGTTCGCCTACCGGCCCGGCCAGTTCCTCACCCTGCGCATCCCGGGCGAGCCACCCGTGGCGCGGTGCTATTCGCTGGCCAGCTCACCGTGCACGGGCGAACCACCGAAGGTGACGGTCAAACGCACCGAGGGTGGTTACGCGTCGAACTGGTTGTGCGACAACATTTCTGTCGGTGACAGTATCGATGTCCTGCCACCGGCGGGCACCTTCACCCCCGCCTCCCTCGACGAGGATCTGCTGCTGTGGGCAGGCGGCAGCGGGATCACGCCCGTGCTGTCGATCCTGGTCTCGGCACTGGTGCGCGGGCGGGGCAAGGTGGTGCTGTTCTACGCCAACCGTGATCGCGACTCGGTGATCTTCGACCGGATACTCGACGAACTCGCGCAGCGGTATCCCGAGCGGCTCACCGTGACGCACTGGCTGCAGTCACGGGAGGGTGTGCCCACCGTGGACCAGCTCACCGAGTTCGCGGCACCGTACGCCGACCACCACTCCTATCTCTGCGGGCCCGGCCCGTTCATGGCAGCGGTGACCGAGGCCCTGGCCGACCGGCCGCGCGAGCGGGTCACCACCGAAGTGTTCGTCTCACTGTCCGGTGACCCGTTCGCCGACCCCGACCCGATCGTGGACGATGCCGACGCCGATACCGCCGAGGTGGATGTGGAGCTCGACGGCACGGTGCACGCGCTGCGCTGGCCGCGCGAGCGGACCCTGGTCGACGTGATGCTCGCCGGCGGCCTGGACGTCCCGTATTCGTGCCGGGCCGGCGAATGCGGGTCCTGTGCCTGCACCGTCGTCGACGGCGAGGTCACCAGGGGCGAGAGCGGCCTGCTCGACGACGACGACATCGCCGCCGGCTATGCGCTGGCCTGTCAGGCCCGGCCGAAGTCTGATACCGTCCGCATCCGCTTCTGACCCGGAAGGGGTGCTGTGGCAACCGATACCGCGCACACAGCGGTCGGGTTCGGATCCGAGCGCGGGCCCGTGCTGGTCTCCTTGATGCTCGCCACCGGGCTCGTCGCACTGGACGCGACGATCCTGGCCACCGCGGTGCTCGCCATCACCGAGAGCCTGGGCGACTTCGCCCTGTTCCCGTGGCTGTTCTCCAGTTATCTGCTAGCTCAGGCCGTCACCGTCCCGGTCTACGGCGCCCTCGCCGACACTTTCGGCCGAAAACCGGTCATGCTGTTCGGAATCGCGGTGTTCGCGCTCGGTTCGCTGCTGTGCGGACTGGCGACCAGTATGGGCGCGCTGGTGGTGTTCCGCGCCGTGCAAGGACTGGGCGCGGGTGCGATCCAGCCCACCACCATGGTGATCGCGAGCGATCTCTACAACCTCGCCGAACGCGCCACCATCCAGGGCTATCTGGCCGGAGTGTGGGCAGTGGCGTCGGTGACCGGGCCCCTGCTCGGCGGCATCTTCGCCGACTATCTGGGCTGGCGCTGGATCTTCCTGGTGAACCTGCCGCTGGCGGCGCTGGCCGCCTGGATGCTGGCGCGCGGTCTGCACGAGACGGCACCACGCGGACGCAGGCGCATCGACTACACCGGCGCGGCGTTGCTCACCGTCGGCGCCGGCGCATTCGTGCTCGGGCTGCTCGAGGGCGGCCGGTCCTGGGCCTGGGACTCCCCGATCGGCATCGGCGTGTTCGTGGGCGGCACCGTGCTGCTCGCGGCCTTCTGCTTCGTCGAAACCCGTGCGGCGCAGCCCATTCTGCCGCTGTGGGTCTTCACCCGGCCGGTGGTCGTCGCGAGCAGTGTCGTCGCGATGCTGGGCGGTGCGTTGCTGTTCGGGTTCACCACGTATGTGCCGATGTTCAACCAGGGGGTGCTCGGCACCGGCGCGGTGGTCGCCGGGCTCGTCACGGGCGCGCTCACACTGGGGTGGCCGTTGGCGGCCTCCCAAGCCGGCCGGATCTACCTGCGCTGGGGTTTCCGGGTGTGCGCGGTGAGCGGTGGGCTCGTCGCCGCGCTCGGTGCGGCCTCGGCGCTGCTGATCGGCGAACACTCGCCGCTGTGGCAGGTCGCCCTGTCGTGCTTCGTGGTCGGTGCCGGGATGGGCCTGGTGGCGACTCCCACGCTGATCGCCGCACAGACCGGGGCGGCGTGGTCGGAACGCGGCGTGGTCACCTCCGCTGTGATGTTCTCGCGTTCGCTGGGCAGCGCGGTGGGTGTGGCGGTGTTCGGTGCGATCGTCAACGCCCGGATCGGCGACGCGGGCCCGCCGTCGTCCTCGACACTTTCCGCAGCAGTGCATCTGGTGTTCGTGGCCAGTGCCGCGATGACGGTCGTGCTGGTCCTGGCCTGCACGGTCATGCCCCGGCGCGCCGAGACCGTCGATCCGTGACCACCGCGCTCCCGAATGCTGGGACAGCCCGCGGAATTCCTTTCCGGCCAGCGGGAGGCTGCCCGCCCGGTCCGTCCGGTGCCGACAACCATGGGGTGCGTGCGGCCGGTTGCCTACACCGCACGCTTCTGGTCATCACGACATCAAGGACGGAGCCAGCATGCTGAGCCCCCTCGCGCGCACCGAGCTCGCGGATGAACTGGCGCGCGCCGAAACCGATCGGGTGGCGGTGCCACCGCTGGTCGCCCGCTACCCCGGCATCGACGTCGTCGACGCCTACGAGATCCAACTGCTCAACATCCAACGCAGGTTGCGCGCCGGGTCGAAGGTCGTCGGGCACAAAGTCGGGCTGTCGTCGAAAGCGATGCAGCAGATGATGGGTGTCGACGAACCCGACTACGGGCACCTGCTCGCCGAGATGGAAGTCTTCGAAGACGTCCCCGTCGACACCTCCCGGTACCTGCTGCCCCGCGTCGAGGTCGAGGTCGGGTTCGTCCTGGGCAAAGACCTGCCCGGCCAGGACTGCACCGAAGCCGACGTCCTCGCCGCGACCGTGGCCTACGCCCCCGCGATCGAGTTGATCGATTCACGGATCACCGATTGGCAGATCGGGTTGGCCGACACCATCTCCGACAACGCCTCCTCGGCCGGTTACGTCCTCGGCAAGCAACGCGTCGCCCCGGCTGATATCGATATCACCGCTATCGATGCGGTCCTGACCCGCAACGGTGAGGTCATCGCGCAAGGCCGCAGCGACGCGGTACTGGGTGACCCGGTGATCGCGGTGGCGTGGTTGGCGCGCAAGGTCGCCACCTTCGGGGTGCGGTTGCGAGCCGGTGACATCGTGTTGCCGGGTTCGTGTACCCGCGCCATCGATGCCCGCCCCGGCGATGACTTCCACGCCGAGTTCACCGGGCTGGGCACGGTGGATCTGCAGTTCCGATGAACAGCGTCCACCCCGGTCACAGCGGCGTCGATGACAACGGTATCCGCCCGTGACCGCGGTGTCTGCCCCAGCTGCTACATCCTCGGCCCACCCACCGCGGATCCTGTTCCGCCCCCAGTCAATTCAGATGAGCTGATCAACCCCCTCCAGGAGGCACCGTGTCCCACGGCACCGTCACCGCCGCGATCGTCGGATCCGGCAACATCAGCACCGACCTGCTCTACAAACTCCTGCGCTCGAACACCATCGAACCCCGATGGATGATCGGGATCGACCCCGACAGCGAAGGACTCGCCCGCGCCCGCAAACTCGGCCTGCAGACCTCCGCCGACGGTGTGGACTGGCTCCTGAACCAACCAGACAAACCCGACATCGTGTTCGAAGCGACCTCGGCCTACGTCCACCGCGCCGCCGCACCCCGCTACGCCGAACTCGGCATCCGCGCCGTGGACCTCACTCCCGCCGCGGTCGGACCCGCGGTCGTGCCCCCGGTCAACCTGGCCGCACTGCTCGATGCCCCCAACGTCAACATGATCACCTGCGGCGGACAGGCCACCATCCCGATCGTGGCCGCGGTCTCCCGCGTGGTCGAGGTCGCCTACGCCGAGATCGTGGCCTCGGTGTCCTCGGTCTCGGCCGGACCCGGCACCCGCGCCAACATCGACGAGTTCACCAAGACCACCAGCCGCGGCGTGGAAACCATCGGCGGCGCCACCCGCGGCAAAGCGATCATCATCCTCAACCCCGCCGAACCCCCGATGATCATGCGCGACACCATCTTCTGCGCCATCAGCGAAGACGCCGACCACGACGCGATCACCACCTCGATCCACCGCATGGTCGCCGACATCCAGCAATACGTGCCCGGCTACCGGCTACTCAACGAACCCCAGTTCGACCCGCCCTCGGTCGTCTCGGGTGGGTTGGCGAAGGTCTCGGTGTTCGTCGAGGTCGAAGGCGCCGGCGATTTCCTACCGCCCTACGCGGGCAACCTCGACATCATGACCGCCGCAGCGACCAAGGTCGGCGAAGTCATCGCCGACCAGATCCACACCGCCCGCGTGTGAACACCCCGCACGTTAGGAAAATTTGATGACCTATTCCGCTGACCTCGACATTCGTGTCACCGACACCTCCCTGCGTGACGGCTCCCACCACAAACGCCACCAGTTCACCACCACCGAAGTCCGTGACATCGTCACCGCCCTGGACAACTCCGGGGTCCCGGTCATCGAAGTCACCCACGGCGACGGCCTGGGTGGGTCCTCGTTCAACTACGGATTCTCCAAAACCCCCGAACAACAACTCATCACCATCGCCGCCGAAACCGCGAAGACCGCGAAGATCGCGTTCCTGATGCTGCCCGGGGTCGGGGTCAAAGAAGACATCGCGATCTCCCAAGCCAACGGGGCCTCGATCTGCCGGATCGCGACCCACTGCACCGAAGCCGACGTCTCGATCCAGCACTTCGGCTACGCCCGCGACCTCGGCCTGGAAACCGTCGGGTTCCTCATGATGTCGCACACCCAACCCCCCGAAAACCTCGCCAAACAAGCCCGGATCATGGCCGACGCGGGGTGCCAATGCGTCTACATCGTCGATTCGGCCGGTGCGCTGGTCCTCGAGCAGGTCTCCGACCGTGTCGCCGCCCTCGTCACCGAGTTGGGCACCGATGCTCAGGTCGGGTTCCACGGCCACGAGAACCTCGACCTCGCCGTCGCCAACAGCATCTACGCCATCCGGGCCGGGGCCACCCAGATCGATGGGTCCACCCGCCGCTTCGGTGCCGGGGCGGGTAACACCCCGGTCGAAGCGTTGGTCGGGGTCTGCGACAAACTCGACATCAGTACCGGCATCGATTTCTTCGCTATCGCCGATGCCGCCGAAGACGTCGTCCGTCCGGTGATGCCCCAGGAATGCCTACTCGACCGGCAGTCGTTGATGATGGGTTACGCCGGGGTCTACTCCAGCTTCCTCAAACACGCCGAGCGCCAAGCCGAACGCTACGGTGTCTCCGCCGCGCAGATGCTCGTGCGCGCGGGCGAACGCAAACTCGTCGGTGGGCAAGAAGACCAGCTCATCGACATCGCGCTGGAACTCCAACGCGAAACCACCCCGGCCTGACCACGTCGGCCGCCCGCACGGCTGTTGCCGGGCGGGCGGCTGTTGCCGGGCGGGCGGCCGTTGCCGGGCGGGCGGCCGTTGCCGGGCGGGCGGCCGACCGCATACCATCGGTCGCATGGTCCGTCTCCCGCTCAGTCCCGCGCAGGTCGAAGCCGGCCGTCGCCTGGGTCGCCGGATCCGCGCGGCGCGCGGCGACCGCGAACTCACCGAGGTCGCGCACGGCGCGGGGATCTCCCCGGAGACCTTGCGCAAGATCGAGTCGGGCCGCCTGCCCTCGCCCGCCTTCGGCACCGTCGTCGGACTGGCCGAGACGCTGATGATCCCGCTCACCGAGTTGGCCGAGGCGTACCGCACCGAACAGGTCGCCGAGTCCGCCTGATTCCGGCTCCCCGCCGCCCTGGCCGTCGTCGGTCGCCCACGAAGCGGCGGGCATTGTCGAATCCGTGGGCCCGGCGGCGAGGACGTGGCGGTGCGAACGGCTCAGCGCCGGTGCGCCGACTCCTCGTTGTCGTTGTCGTAGCCCAGTGTCACGTCGTGCTCGATCTCACCCCGCGTCACCGCCACCTGGCTGGCCACCGGCGGATAGCCACGCGCGACCACCGTGTACTCCCCTTCCGGCAGATCGGCCACCAGGTAGCGGCCCTGCTCATCGGTGCGAGTGGTCGCGGCGGGATCACCGCCGGCGTCGAGGACGGTGATCTCGATGTCGCCCACGGGACGGTCACCGTCGACCCGGGCGGAGCCGACCAGGATCGCCATCGGTTCCAGATCGATGTCGTGGTGCAGTGAGCCCGTCTCGGGCACGGTGAGCGCGACCGCGGTGGGGCGCATGTGGTCGGCGACCGCGACCAGGGTGTAGGTGCCGCTCACGACATCGCGGCACACGTAGGTGCCGTCCTCGCCGGTGATCGCGGCGCCCACCACTTCACCTTCGGGATCGGTCAGGGTCACGGTGGCTCCCCACAGCGGGTCACCGCGCCGAGCCGAGCGCACGGTGCCGGTGAGCTCCCCCGCACCGGTCAGCGTCAGGTCGACGTGCTGGGCGCGATCCCCGATCGACACGCTCACCGCCTCGGGCTGGTGGCCCGCCGCGGCGGCGATGAGCACATAGTTGCCCGGTTGGGGCGCCGCGATCACATAGGCGCCGTGGGCATCACCGTTGCCGCGCGCCACCTGGTGGCCGTGCTGGTCGATCAGGGTGAGGGTGGCCGAGGGCACCGGTCGTGCGTCGTCGCGGCGCAGCAGGCCCGCGATCACCCGGCCGGTGGCGACGGGACGCAACTTGTCGGCCATCTCGTGCGCGTCGTGCAGGCTCACATCGCGCAGCAGGTCACCGTCGACCGGTTCCTCGGGCACCGGGTCGTCCTGTAGCGGAATCTCTTTCATGAACACCAGCACCAGGCACGCGACGATGGCGAGGTCGGCGGCGAGCATGAACACGCTGTGCATCGCGTCGGTGAAGCCCTCGAGGATCGGGATCCGCAGTTCATCGGGCAGGGCGGCGATGCCACTGGTGTCGCTCTGCAGCGCCGCGAGCTGCTCGGCATCGAATCCGGGCGGCAGCGTGCCGCCGAAGGCTTCCAGGATGGACCCGGACAGCTGGTCGAACAGCACGGTGAGGAACACCGCCACACCGAGGGTGCCACCGAGCTGACGGAAGAAGGTCGCCGCCGCGGTGGACACACCCATCTCGGTGCGGCCCACCGCGTTCTGCGCCGCGATGATCAGGGTCTGCATGCAGCCGCCGAGCCCGAAACCCATGATCGCGCTGTAGGCGAGGGGTTGCCACAGCGGGCCGTCGTAGCTGATCCTGGCGAACAGGGCGCAGCCGATCGCCAGGATCAGCGCACCCAGCACGGGCAGCACCTTGTAGCGGCCACTGGCCTTGGTGATCAGGCCCGACAGTTGGGCGCCGACCATGATGCCCAGCACCAGCGGCAGCATCAGCAAACCGGCCTGGGTCGGCGAGAATCCCCGCACCACCTGCAGGTACTGCGGCACCATCGTGATCGCGCCGAACATCGCCACGCCGATGAGGAACCCGCCGAGAATGGCGATGCTGAAGGTGGAACTGCGGAACAGCCGCAGCGGGATCAACGCCGCGTCCTTCATCAGGAATTCGACGAGCACGAACAGCACCAGCCCCGCCGCGCAGATGCCGTAGCAGATCAGCGATTTCGGCGTGGTCCAACCCCACACCCGGCCCTGCTCGGCCACGACCAGCAACGGCACCACCCCGATCACCAGGGCCAGCGCACCGAACCAGTCGATCCGGCTGCGCTGCAGGGTGGGCGCCACGTTGAGCACCTTCGCCACCACGAGGAACGCGAGTACCCCGACCGGCACGTTCACCAGGAACACCCAGCGCCAGCCCTCGATGCCGCCGAGGCTCTCGTAATCGGACAGGAAACCGCCGACCACCGGGCCCAGCACCGTCGCGATCCCGAAGACCATGAGGAAATACCCCTGGTAGCGGACTCGTTGGCGGGCGGGCACGATGTCGCCGACGATGGTGAACGCCAGCGACATCAACCCACCCGCACCCAGCCCCTGGAACGCGCGGCACCCCGCGAGCTGGTACATGGTGGTGGCGAAACAGCAGGCCGCCGAGCCGATGACGAACAGGGCGATCGCCAGCAGGTAGAACGGTTTGCGCCCGTAGATGTCGGCGAGCTTGCCGTAGAGCGGTGTGGTGACGGTGGCGGTGATCAGGTATGCCGTTGTCGCCCAGGCCTGTTCGTCGAAACCGTCGAGGCTGTTGGAGATCCGCACGATCGCCACGCTGACGATGTTCTGGTCGAGCGCGGCGAGGAACACACCGAGTAGCAGGCCGGACAGAATGGTGAGCGTCTGGCGGTGCGTGAGGCGTGATTCGGCAACAGCGGTATCGGTCATGGAGAAGCCCTGGTTCTGATCGGCTGGCTGGTGGGGCGATCATTCGGCCCACACGAGGGCCGACAACCCCGCTGCGAGGAAAACTTTGCGCCGCGGGTCGAACTCTTCATGCACTGGTGGCCAGAGCTTACTCACGTCGGATCCGCCGCCGTCACCGAGGGATCAAGTTACCGCTCGTTTCGCGCTGAAACGGTGAGCCGATCGGCGATCGCGCACAGTGTGTCCGAACAGCCGGCGCCGATGCGCACGGTGGCGACGTCGTCGGCCCGGGTGGGGCCGCGATTCACGATCACCACCGGCACACCGTTCTTCGCGGCCCGCCGCACGAATCGCCGACCCGACATCACCGTCAGCGACGACCCGGCCACCAGCAGGGCCTGCGCGTGGTCGACCAGTTCGAAGGCGGCGGCCACCCGGTTCGCGGGCACGGACTCACCGAAATAGACGATGTCGGGTTTGAGCATGCCGCCGCACCTGGCGCAGTCCAGCATCCGGAATCGTGCGGTATCGGCCACCACCGCGTCGGCATCAGGGGCGACCTCGATACCCGTGCTGCCCGAGATCTGGTCGGTGAAACCGGGATTCGCGGATTCGAGCCGCTGGGCCAAGGTCATGCGCGAGATCATCGCGGTGCACCGCAGGCAGCACACGCGCGCATAGGTCCCGTGCAGGTCGATCACCCGGCGCGCCCCGGCCTTGGTGTGCAGCAGGTCCACGTTCTGGGTGATCACACCGGACACGATGCCCGCGTGTTCGAGCCGGGCCAGCGCGCGATGACCTCGGTTGGGTCGCGCGGCGTCCATCCGCCGCCAACCGATGTGGTTGCGCGCCCAGTAGCGCTGCCGGAACTCGGGGTCGCCCACGAACTGCTGATAGGTCATCGGGGTGCGCGGCGGCGAGTCGGGACCGCGGTAGTCGGGGATGCCGCTGTCGGTGCTGAGACCGGCCCCGGTGATCGCCACGATACGGCGACCGGCCAGCAGCTCGGCCGCGCGGTGCACCGCGGCCGCAGCGGGATCCTCCATGAATTCATGGTACGAGTGCGAGCACCGCGGCCCCGACCGGGTGAACGCGCCCGGAGTTGCCAGGGTGGGGACGCGAGGACATGATATTGCCTTATGTCCGACAACGACGAGCACGGCCGGGCCGCGCTCAACGGCGCGGTCGACGGAGCCATCGTCTCCGTTCGCCGAATGTTCTATGTCCTGGGTGACGAGGTGGACCGTTCCGAGGGCCCGATCGAGTTCACCTTTCACAACGGCTCCACCCTGCTCCTCGATTCCGGGGTGGACGGAGCGGACCTGCGGATCGTGGCGAGGCCGTGGCGTGATCCCTTCGAACCGCTGGTCGATCCGGTGAACATCGAATATGTCGCCGCGTCGGGCAAGTACACCGCTTTCGACGTGACCGGGGAATCGCCTTACAACGCACTCGCCGGGCGCCGGGTCGACGCGGTCTCGGTGGTGCCGTTGCCCGACGGCCGTCCCCGCGCGGCCACGCTCTACCTCGGCGACTCGCTCGTGAAAGCGGAAACGATCGCCGACGAATTGATCGTCACGCTGGCGTCGGCATGACGTTGCGGCCGCGCGCGGCGTTGCGCTGACGAGGCCGTTCGCGACGACACCGGGGGCGCGGACTCCCACCTGACCGGAAACCGGGCACTTCTCGAGGCAGCATGGGTCGCGGCGACAGCGCCGCAGGGGCGTGGCCGGAAGGGGCGAGCTGGTGAGCGGTGTGATGCCGGAGCAGGTCAGGTGGCGGTCGGGCTGGGGTGTGGCGGCCGGGTTGTTCGTCGCCGTCTTCGTCCTGGTGCCGGCGACCTTCGCGGTGCAGAACGCCTGGTCGGTGCCGGTGCCCCGGGCGATCTCCTTCGCCGAGATCGAACCGGTCGCCACCTCGTACTGGCTCAGCTGGGCGTTGACCCTGGCCGCGCTGTTGACACCCGCACCGCTGCTGGCGTGTGTGCCGGCGGCCCGGCTGATCGCCGTGGGTTACCTGCTCAGCGCCTCGGCGGCGGGTGCCCTGCTCTGCGCGATGACGGTCGCGCTGGCGTTCACCGGCCTCGATCCGGCGTGAGGCTCCCGGTGAACGCGTCGGAGAGTTCGTCGATCACCGTGCCGCGGATCTGCCGGTGTTCGTTGGCCAGCGCGGTGGTCGTGCAGATACCGAAGGCGCCCTGTTCGTCGTAGAGGACGGCCGCGCCCGCGGCGATGCCGTCGTCACTGAGGTGGGCGTCGGCCTCGAGGCCCATGTCGGTCCCGATCGGCATCCGGGAGAAGGTGATCGAGACATCGGTGTTGATGAAACCGATGCCCTCGGTGCCCCAGTTGGTGACCAGGCTGGTCTGCTCGCCGGTCATGGCGGCGTAGCAGAACGCAGAGGCCGGTTCGCCGTCGACGACGGGGATGTTGCGCACCCATTTGCGTTTGCGGGTGTCGTTCTGGTGTTCGGTCATCTTCACCGACCAGCCGTCGGCGTGGCCGTCGCTGCCGAACAGGTGCAGCGCGTCGTCGAGTACGGCCAGCGCGCTCGGCGGCGGCACCGGCCGGTCGCGGTCGGAACGCCACAGCTCACCCGGCGGTTGAGTGGAGCGCTTCAGCAGCAGCGCGCTGCCGCGGGCGAGCACCGTGTCGTCGGCGCGCAGCGTGATCGCGACCGAGCGGACCCGTTTGCCGTCGCGGATCCGTTCACTGGTGACGGTGATCGGCACGGCGGGGACGGCCCGATGCAGGTCGACGGTGAGCCGCGCCGGGACGAACTCGTCGGTGCAGTAGTGCGCTTCCACTTCCCGCGCGATCAGCCCGCACACCGGTGGGCCGGACAGGGTGTTGCGCGCCCAGAGGCTCATCGAGAACCTCGTCGGGCGGAAAACACCGTCGACCTGGGTGAAATACGCCGGGGAAGTACTCATCTCCACCTCTTCTTACGCTGTAACAACATCCTCACAGTAGAACGTGTTTCCAGTCGGTGGGCAAGCTACTCGAGTTCACCCTCGGTCTCGAGGTAGATCTGGCGCAGCTTGTCGAGGATCTCCTGCTCGGGGTGTTCCCACAGTTCGCGTTCGGCCGCTTCCAGCAGACGTTCGGCGATGCCGTGCAGAGCCCAGGGGTTGGACTGCTCCATGAACTTGCGGTTCACGTCGTCGAACACGTAACTCTCGGAGAGCTTTTCGTACATCCAGTCGGCGACCACATTGGTGGTGGCGTCGTAACCGAACAGGTAGTCGACGGTGGCGGCCATCTCGAAGGCGCCCTTGTAGCCGTGGCGGCGCATCGCCTCGAGCCAGCGCGGATTCACCACGCGGGCACGGAACACCCGCGCGGTCTCCTCCGACAGGGTGCGGGTACGCACGGCGTCGGGGCGGGTGGAGTCGCCGATGTAGGCCTCGGGGTTCTTGCCGGTCAGCGCGCGGACGGTGGCGACCATGCCACCGTGGTACTGGAAGTAGTCGTCGGAGTCGGCGATGTCGTGCTCGCGGGTGTCGGTGTTCTTGGCCGCCACCGCGATGCGCTTGTAGGCGGTACGCATGTCGTCGGCGGCGGGGGCGCCGTCGAGATCGCGACCGTAGGCGTAACCACCCCAGGTGGTGTACACCTGTGCGAGGTCGTCATCGGTGCGCCAGCTCTTGGAATCGATCAGCTGGAGCAGACCCGCACCGTAGGTACCCGGCTTGGAACCGAAGATGCGGGTGGTGGCGCGGCGGTCGTCGCCGTGTTCGGCGAGGTCCGACTGGGCGTGGGCGCGAACGTAGTTGGACTCGGCGGGCTCGTCCAGACCGGCGACGAGGCGGACCGCGTCGTCGAGCAGGGCCAGCACGTGTGGGAAGGCGTCGCGGAAGAAACCCGAGATGCGAACCGTGACGTCGATGCGGGGACGGGCGAGTTCGTCGAGGGAGATCACCTCGAGGGCGGTGACGCGGCGGCTCGCCTCGTCCCACACCGGCCGCACGCCCAGCAGCGCGAAGACCTCGGCGATGTCGTCGCCGGAGGTCCGCATGGCCGAGGTGCCCCACACCGACAGGCCGACCGACTTCGGGTACTCGCCGTGATCGGCCAGATACCGCGCGAGCAGCGACTCCGCCATCGCCTGACCCGTTTCCCAGGCCAGCCTCGACGGGACGGCCTTGGGATCGACGGAGTAGAAGTTGCGGCCCGTCGGCAGCACGTTGATCAGCCCACGCAATGGTGAGCCGCTCGGGCCCGCGGGGATGAAACCGCCGTTGAGCGCGTGCAGGACCCGGGTGGTCTCGATGCCGGTCTCGCGCAGGCGCGGGACGACCTCGGTCGCGGCGAACCGCAGGACCGCCTTCACCGCATCGAGGCGCCCGCTCACGGAAACACGGTCCGTCGCCGCGGTGCTGCCGGGGACGGCCGGAGCGGCGGGGGTCATCGAATTCGTGGCAGCGTCGCTCGGCGCATTCTCGGCAGCGGCAGCCGTCACGTTCTCAGCGGCGCCGGCCGTCACGCTCTCAGCAGCGAACACTGCGGCGGCGGAATCGTCCACTTCCCCGGCGAGAATGGCGGTGGCGTAGTCGTCGACCAGGGCGTCGACCGCGTCCACCGACCAGTCCGTCGCCTGCAGGGCACCGAGCAGTTCGCGTGCACGGGCTTCCACCACGTCGACGCGCACCCGCGCCTCGTCGCCCGCTTCGCTGAGCCCCAAGGCTTCGCGCAGACCGGGCACGTTCTGTTCGCCGCCCCACAGCTGGCGGGCGCGCAGCATGGCCAGCACCAAGTCGAGTTCCATCTCGCCCTCGGGTGCTTGGCCGAGGATGTGCAGGCCGTCGCGGATCTGGACGTCCTTGATCTCGCAGAGCCAGCCGTCGACGTGCAGGAGCATGTCGTCGAAGACGTCTTCGTCGGGGCGTTCGGCCAGACCCAGGTCGTGGTCCATCTTGGCCGCGCGCATCAGGGTCCAGATCTGCTGGCGGATGGCGGGCAGCTTGGCGGGGTCGAGGGCGGAGATGTTGGCGTGCTCGTCGAGCAACTGCTCGAGGCGGGAGATGTCGCCGTAGGTTTCGGCGCGCGCCATCGGCGGGATCAGGTGGTCGACGAGGGTGGCGTGGGCGCGGCGCTTGGCCTGAGTGCCCTCGCCCGGGTCGTTGACCAGGAACGGGTAGATCAGCGGCAGGTCACCGAGAGCGGCGTCGGTGCCGCACGACGCCGACATACCGAGGGTCTTTCCGGGCAGCCATTCCAGGTTGCCGTGCTTGCCGAGGTGCACCATCGCGTCGGCACCGAAGCCGTCCGGCGCCGCCAGCCAGCGGTAGGCGGCCAGGTAGTGATGGCTCGGCGGCAGGTCGGGGTCGTGGTAGATGGCGACCGGATTCTCCCCGAACCCGCGCGGCGGCTGCACCATGAGCACCACATTGCCGAAACGCAGGGCGGCGATGACGATCTCGCCCTTCGGGTCGGCGGAGCGGTCGACGTAGAGTTCGCCCGGCGGCGGGCCCCACGCCTTGATCACGGCCTCGCGCAGGTCGGCGGGCAGGGAATCGAACCAGCGCGTGTAGGTGACGGCGCCGATGCGGATCGGATTGCCCTCCAACTGTTCGGCGCTCAACCAGTCGGGGTCTTGGCCGCCCGCGGCGATCAAGGCGTGGATCAAGGCGTCACCGTCGCGTGCGACCAGGCCGGGGATCTCGTCGAGATCGCCGAGATCGTAACCGGCGGTGTGTAGTTCGGTGAGCAGGCGGATGGCGCTGGCTGGGGTGTCGAGGCCGACGGCGTTGCCGATCCGGGCGTGCTTGGTCGGGTAGGCCGAGAGCATGAGCGCGATCCGCTTGTCGGCGTTCGGGATGTGGCGCAGGCGGGCGTGGCGCACCGCGATCCCGGCGACACGGGCGGCGCGTTCGGGATCGGGAACGTAGGTGGACAGGCCGTCCTCGTCGAATTCCTTGAACGAGAACGGCACGGTGATGATGCGGCCGTCGAACTCCGGCACCGCCACCTGGGTGGCGACATCGAGGGGCGAGAGGCCGTCGTCGTTGGCCTCCCACTGCGCGCGACCGCTGGTCAGGCACAGGCCCTGCAGGATCGGCACGTCCAGGGCGGCCAGGGCGGCCACGTCCCAGGCTTCGTCGTCGCCACCGGCCGAGGCGGTGGCGGGCTTGCTGCCGCCCGCGGCGAGCACCGTCACGACCAAGGCGTCGGCGCGTCCCAGCAGGGTGAGCAGTTCGGGCTCGGCGGTGCGCAGCGACGCCGCGTAGACCGGCAGGGCGCGCGCGCCCTTGGCTTCGATCGCGGTACACAGGGCGTCGACGTAGCCGGTGTTGCCCGCCAGATGCTGGGCGCGGTAGTAGACGACGGCGACGGTCGGGGCGTGCGGTTCCAGGATGCGCGCCGACCGCTCGAGCTCGCCCCAGGTGGGCAGTTGCACGGGCGGTTCGAAACCGTGGCCGGTGAGCAGCACCGTGTCGGAGAGGAAGTTGTAGAGCTGGCGCAGGTTGTCGGCGCCACCGGCGGCCAGATAGTTGTGCGCGTCGGCGGCGACGCCGACCGGCACGGTGGAACACTCCATCAGTTCGGCGTCGGGCGCGATCTCCCCGCCCAGCGCCACCATCGGCACCCCACTGGCCCGTACCGCGTCCAGGCCATCTTCCCAGGCCCGCTTGCCGCCGAGGATGCGCACGATCACCAGGTCAGCGCCGTCGAGCAGCTCCGCGAGATCCTCGACCAGCAGCCGGGCGGGGTTGCCCCACCGGTACTCGGCGCCGCTCGCGCGCGCGCTCAGCAGATCGGTGTCGGAGGTGGACAGCAGCAGGATCACAGGGTGAGACCTTCCTCGGGTTGACGCGCCCATCGGGGGTTGCGGTGCTCGCCGGAGAGGGTCTGGCTGTTCACAGTGGCGCGACCGCACCGGATTTCCACCGGTTTCCTCGTCACCCGCCGAGCAAGCCGATCGTACTGGCCCCACCCCACCCACAACTTTCCAGCCCGCTCCCACACCTGGACAACCGACCATCAGGCGCTGGCGTAACCATCGCCCGAGAGCGTTTCTGCACAGCAGCCTGATGATCTTGATCAGTGGGTGCGGCGCCGGAGCGTCGACGGTGATCTCAGCTCGGGCGGTCCGGGGCAGGGGTGGGTTCGCACGGCATGGCCAGGGTCAGGAGGTCGCCGTCGTCGGCGGACCGGATCCGGACGGGCAGGTCGGGAGCGGTGAGGTCGAGCATCACGTCGGGACCGATCGCGCTCGCCACCGCCGGGTACAGGGTGGTGACGATGAAGTGGCTCGTCGTCGCCGGGCCGCTGACGGTCGCCGATAGAGAGTGCGGCGGGTAGGTGAACACCGTGGGCGATGTTCCGTGGCAGTTCGACCGGTCACCGCCTGCCGTGGACGGGGCGACACTGCCGGTCGACCAGGATGATCGCGAATCGTCAGCAACCGCCGCTGGCGCAACACTGCTCGTCGCCCCGGATGATCGCGGGTCGTCAGCAGCCGCCGCCGGCGCAACACTGCTCGTCGCCCCGGATGATCGCGAATCGTCAGCAACCGCCGCCGGCGCAACACTGCTCGTCGCCCCAGATGATCGCGAATCGTCAGCAACCGCCGCCGGCGCAACACTGCTCGTCGCCCCAGATGGTCGTGGATCGTCGGCAGCCGCTGATCGCCAGGGGTCGCGCGCCGGCGAGGGCTGGCCGCCGGCCGCCACTGACCGAGAGCGATGGAGGTCGTCGGAGGGGACCAGCTCGCAGGACGTGATGGTCACACTGCCCGTGGGATCCACTCGCAGCGAGACTGCCGGCGAGGGGCTGCTCTCCAGCGCGTCGAGCAGGGTGGTGCGAGCGAACACGACCCGGGTACGCACCGGTGGCAGGGCGGTCAGCATGGCACGGTAGTCGGGGAAGTCCTCGGGCGAGCGACGACAACGTCGGACCTCGGGCGCGGGGTGCGGCACATCTGAAAGAGCCGATTTCGTCGATCCCGGTACCGCGTGGGGTGCGGGATCCGGTGTGACGGCACGGAACTCGATGTGCGACGCGCTCGGCCGGATCTCGACGCTGTGCCGGCGACGTAGCCAGGACAGCGACGAACGGAGATCGCCGGCATCGACGGTGACCGTCCATGCCGCGGCGGATGCGGCGGTGGGTCGCAGTGTTCTCGTGGTCAGCCGGTAGCGGTCCGTGGCGGTGAGAGTCAGCGCCTGGGCGAAGGATCCGATGGTGATCAGGTCGTTGTCGGGCACCGATTCATCCTCGGGGTTCGACCGAGTCGAAGGTCAAGACCGCGTTTCGGTGGTACCTGCCGCGACCATGTCCGGGGAGCCCGTGCCCAGGTGGCGGTAGACGTTGGCGATCACCAGTTGCCCGAGGGTGTTGTTGCCGTAGCCGCCGATGACGGCGCCGATTCCGGCCGGGATGAGGGTGCCGAACACCAGCAGCCCGCGCCTGACCACGTAGTTGACGATGAACCGTTTGGCCGGGGAGTCGGGCATGCTGTTCAGGCCGGGGATGTGGTCGGTGACCACCGAGAGCCACTGGCCCTTCGTGTGTCCGGCCGTCTGATCGAGCACCTTGGTGCCCTCCTCGCCGAGCACCACCTTCGACACCAGCTTCTCCTGCCGCGGATCGGCGGGGTCGAGGCCGTAGGCCGCGGCGGCACCGACGGAGAACACCGACGACGCCTCGACGAACACGACCGTGTCCACACCGGTGGCGGCCAGACCGATCAACGTGCCGATCCCGGGCACCGCGGCGGTGAGACCCACCGTCACGCCACTGGCCGTGACCACCACCAGGTACTGGCGGGACAGGCGCTGCACGATCTGCACCGGCGAATCCTGCGGGTGCCTGGTGCCGAGCCAGTCCACGTAGCGGTGCACCACCGGCGCTTGCGCGTGCGCGAGCCTGTCGAGGGCGGGAACAACGCGCTTGTCCACGAATTCACGCAACATACGGTGGGCTCTCCTGTCAGCGTTCTTCTGGCGAAAGATCCGCCACTCACCCTAGGCGAGTACCCCGGACCGCCCGGTCAAGCGAGTCGGCCTCGTCACAGCGAGTTCCACTCTCGCGGGCCAGGTCACCCACCGTGCGCACGAACCGGGCCGGGCAGCCCGTGCGCACCACCGGGCTCAACGGCAACACCGGCCACCACCGAGCCCAGCAGCACTCCACCACCGAGCCGAGCAGGCACCCCACCACCGAGCCGAGCAGGCACCCCACCACCGAGCCCAGCACCCCACCGCCCTGCCAGCGCCCGACCGCTGGACCCCGCCAGCACCCCACCGCCCTGCCAGCGACCCACCGCTGGGCCCACAGCACCGGGCCCCAACGCGGTCGATCACCTGGCCGGGCAGCACCGCAACGCCGCCATCACCCGGTCGGCCATTGCCGCGCCACCGCCGTGCGTGAACAGGGTCGTAGGCTGGACAGATCATGAGCAGGAGTACTCCCGATTCTTGTCCAGGGGTTCTGCGGTTGCATCAGGCCGCCGACGGCCCGCTGGCGCGGATCCGTGTGCCCGGCGGTCGACTCGAACCCGCGCAGCTGCAGGCGCTGGCCGAGGCGGCGCACGAGCTGGGTAACGGTGCGCTCGAACTCACCTCGCGGGGCAATGTGCAGTTGCGCCAGGTCAGCGATGCCGCCGCGCTCGCGGTGCGCCTGGACGCGGCGGGCCTGCTGCCCAGCCGAACCCATGAGCGGGTGCGCAATATCGTCGCCTCCCCGCTGTCCGGGCGGGTCGGTGGGTTCGCTGATGTGCACGGATTGGCGGCGCGCCTGGACGCGGGGTTGCAGGCCGACGCCCGGTTGGCGGAGCTTCCTGGTCGCGTCCTGTTCACCCTTGACGACGGTCGCGGCGACGTGAGCTCGCTGCGCGGCGACATCGGCATCCACGCCCTCGGCGAGGACGAGTTCGCGCTGGTGCTCGCCGGGGCCGGCATCGGGGTGCGCGTCACCGCGAGCGAAGCGGTCGGGGTGATGCTCGACGCCGCGCACGGGTTCCTCGACCTGCGCGGTGCGGGTGAGATCGGGCAGTGGCGCCTCCACGAGATCCCGGGTGGTGCCGAAACAGTCACCGAAACGCTGGACCGCTCCCCCACCGGCGCAGCACTGGAACTCGGTGCGACCCATGACGTTCCGATCGGCTGGCTCGACCAGGACAACGGCCTGGTCACGCTCGGCGCGGGCGTGCCACTGGGCACCCTGCCCGCGCGGACCGCCGAGTTCCTCGCCGCCATCGAACGGCCCGTCTTCGTCACCCCGTGGCGCAGCCTGGTGATCACCGATCTCGACGAGGGCCCGGCCGAGACCGTGGTGCGGGTGCTCGCCCCGATGGGCCTGATCTTCGACGCGAAGTCGCCGTGGTTACAGGCCAGTGCGTGTGCGGGTCGCCCCGGGTGCGCCAAATCGCGCACCGACGTCCGCGCCGACCTGAGTGCGGCCGTCGAATCCGGTCGCATACCGCCTGCCGACACCACCTTCGGCGCACAACCACGCACCACCGATCCCGCTGCGTCCGACGATTCGGCACCCTTGTTCGACGCGGCGGACGTGGCGGTGCTTGGCCGTCAGCACTGGTCGGGTTGCGATCGTCGCTGCGGGCGGCCCACGGGCCCCGTCACCGATGTCGTCGCCACCGAACACGGCTACCGCATCGAGGCCACCCACACGCCGTGACGAACTCCCGCTAGCGAGAGCACCAACGAAACCGCGGCAGTCGTCGCACAAAGACCAGCGACCACACGAGGGGATTCAGCCGACCGCGCTCCGGAGCCGACCGCGCCGAACACCACGTCGGAGCCAGGTTCTAGGGTTGTCCGCATGTCCGATGTGCGTACCAGCTACCTCACCGACGGCGCCGAGATCTACCGGCGCTCGTTCGCGACGATCCGCGCCGAAGCCGATCTCGCCGGTTTCCCCGCCGACGTCGAGCGAGTGGCGGTGCGCATGATCCACGGGTGCGGGCAGGTCGATCTCGCCGGCGACATCGCTTACACCCCCGATGTGGTCGCCGCCGCCCGCACCGCCCTGCGCGCGGGCAAACCGATCATCTGCGACGCGAACATGGTCGCGGCCGGGGTGACCCGCAAGCGTCTGCCCGCCGACAACGCCGTGTTGTGCAACCTGACCGACCCGCGGGTGCCGGAACTGGCCGCGCGCCTGGGCAACACCCGGTCGGTGGCCGCGCTGGAGCTGCTGGCCGAACAACTCGACGGCGCGGTGGTGGCGATCGGCAACGCCCCGACCGCCCTGTTCCACCTGCTCGACATGCTCGATGCGGGCGCGCCGCGCCCGGCCGCGATCATCGGCATCCCGGTCGGCTTCATCGGCGCCGCCGAATCCAAGCAGGCGCTGATCGAGTTCGGCGGTATCGAATACCTCACCGTCCGGGGCAGGCGAGGCGGCAGCGCGATCACCGCGTCGGCACTGAACGCGATTGCGAGCGAACAAGAATGAGCGAAAGCACCGGTAAACTGTGGGGCATCGGGCTCGGTCCGGGCGACCCCGAACTGGTGACGGTGAAAGCGGCCAGGCTCATCGCCGAAGCCGATGTCGTCGCCTTCCACAGCGCCCGGCACGGGCGCAGCATCTCGCGCGCCATCGCCGAGCCCTATCTGCGCGCGGACCAGATCGAGGAGCACCTCGTCTACCCCGTGACCACCGAAACCACCGATCATCCCGGCGGGTACCAGGGTGCGATCGACGAGTTCTACGAGCAGGCCGCCGCCCGGCTCGCGGTACACCTCGCCGCCGGGCGCACCGTCGCGCTGCTCGCCGCGGGCGACCCGCTGTTCTACAGCTCCTACATGCACATGCACCGCCGCCTCGCCGACCGCTTCGACACCGAGATCGTTCCCGGCATCACCTCGGTGAGTGCCGCGTCGGCCGCGCTGGGTACCCCGCTGGTCGAGGGCGAGCAGGTGCTCACGGTGCTGCCCGGCACCATGCCCGTCGACGAGCTCACCCAGCGCCTGCGCGACACCGACGCCGCGGCGATCATGAAGCTGGGGCGCACCTTTCCCGGTGTGCGCCGCGCTCTTTCGGACTCCGGCCGACTCGACGACGCCTACTATGTCGAGCGCGCGAGCAGCACCCGCCAGCGGGTGCTGGCGGTCGCGGACGTGAACGACGCCGACGTGCCGTACTTCTCGATCACGCTGGTCCCGGGCCCGGCTCCGACCACCCCGATCCCGACCGGCAGCGATCGAGTCGCACCCGGTACAGCGACCCTGCTCTCCCCCGGGTCGCACGCTGCGACCACACCGAACGATTCGGCTCTCCCGGCCGCCGCCCCTGCCGGTACCACCACCCCGCCGAACAACGCGGGCGCGGCGGAGTCGACCTCCTCGGCGACACCGGCCGACCCCGCCGTGCGACGCGCGGACGCGCCCGCACCACAGCGGCTCCCCGGCGAATCAACGAGCACCCCGGGTGAAGTCGTCGTCGTGGGGCTCGGCCCCGGCGACACCGAGTGGACGACCCCACAGGTCACCGCGGCCCTGGCCGAGGCGACCGACCTCGTCGGCTACACCACCTACATCAATCGTGTCCCCGAGCGCGCCGGACAGCGCAGGCACGCCAGCGACAACAAGGTCGAATCCGAGCGGGCCGCGATGGCGCTGGATCTGGCCAAGCGGGGCGCTCGCGTGGCCGTGGTCTCCTCGGGTGATCCGGGGGTGTTCGCCATGGCCGCGGCCGTGCTGGAGGTATCCGCCGACCCGCAGTTCGAGGATGTTGCGGTGCGGGTGCTGCCGGGGCTCACCGCAGCCAATGCCGTCGCGAGCCGGGTCGGTGCGCCCCTCGGACACGACTACGCGATGATCTCGCTGTCGGATCGGCTCAAGCCGTGGGAGGTCGTAGCGCAGCGGCTCGCGGCGGTCGCCGCGGCCGACATGGCCATCGCCGTCTACAACCCGGCCTCCTCGCAGCGACGCTGGCAGGTCGGCGCCATGCGCGATGTGCTGCTGGCGCACCGGAAGCCGGACACACCGGTGGTGCTGGGCCGCGACGTCGGCGGGCCCACCGAGACCGTCCGGGTGAGCACCCTGGGCGAACTCGACCCCGACGAGGTGGACATGCGCACCCTGCTGATCATCGGTTCCTCGACGACCACCGCCTTCGACACACCCGCGGGGACCCGCGTGTTCACCGCACGCCGGTACGGCTCGACATAGCGCGATCCACGTCCGGTAGATCTCGGCGATCGCCGCGTGCGGTGGCACACTGGTTGCGCGGGCTTGCCCGTGAGTACACAGCGTGACATCTCGTTTCCTGGTTCGATTCCCCAACGCGTCCCACGAGGACGATGAAAGGACTCACCACGATGAGAGTTCAGCACCACGCACGTCGCACACTCGGTTCCGAGATCCGGCACGGTCTGGCGGTCGGTCTGACCGCCGTCGCGCTGGGAGCCGCCGCGGCCGGAATCGCCGTGCCGGCCACCGCGTCGGCCGAACCACCGGTCGCGCCGCCGGCTCCCGCCGAATCCGCGGCGCCTGGCGAAACAGCTCCTGGCGGCACGGCACCCGCCGGCGCGTCACCCGGGGTGCTCGCGGCACCGGGCGATTCCGCGGACCCGGTCAACCCGGGTGAGCCCGATCCGGCGGCGCCCGTTGCACCCGAGCAAGACGATGCCACCGCGATCAGCATCACCGTGCTGGTCCAGGGAGAACCCTTCACGGTGAGCGTCGAGAGCACGGCCACGGTCGCGGACCTGAAGGCGGCGGTCGAGGCGGAGACCGGAGTTCCGGTCGCCGAGCAGGAACTCGTCGCCGAGGACGGTGCTCCGCTGGAGGATTCGAAGACAGTGGCGTCCTACGAACTGTCCGACGGTGCCGTCGTGAATCTCGAACCGGTCCAGAGCTGACCGGTTCACCGACGTGGCGGTGGCGTTCGGCACGCATTGTTCCGGGCGCCACCGCCGCACTCCCCGCGAACACACCCCTCCCGTACTGTTGGTGCGCCGCACACCCTGGCGTAACATTCCACTTAGGAATGTAGTTCGAAGGGAGTTGTCCGTTGACCGACACCGCGACTCGACGCCGCCCACTGAACTCGACAGCGGCCTCACTACTGGGCTTCCTGCACGAGGGCCCGAAGTCGGGGTGGGACCTGGCCACCCAGGCCCAGCAACGCATCGGTGACTTCTGGACCATCACCCAGAGCCAGGTCTACCGCGAACTGTCCACCATGGACGCGGCGGGGCTGGTGACCAAGGGCGAACGCGGTGCCAGAGAACGCATTCCGTACCGCATCACCGAAGCCGGCCGGGAGGTCTTCGCCGAATGGATCGCCCGCGATCCCGGCGCCGAGACCATCCGGGTACCGCTGCTGCTCACGCTGTCCTTCGGCGAACACCTCGAGCCCGCGCACCGCGATCGGATCATCGCCGCCAACAGGGACATTCACCAAGACCGGCTCGACCGCTACCTCGACGAGGACCAGGACGCCCTGGCACCACACCAGCGCGCCACCCTCCAGTTCGGGATCGCCTACGAGCGCGCCGTCCTGGCGTGGTTCGACCAGCTACCCCACATCTTCGCGAGCTCACACAGCGTGCGCTGAGCTCAGTGCACGCTGTGTGAGCCGACGGTCCGCAACCAGTCGACAGCGGCCGACACATCGTCGACCGCGACGGCTCCGGCGGGCAGCGGTGGCCGATCGATCATCACGACCGGCACTCCCGCCGTGCGGGCGGCGTCGATCTTCGCCTCGGTCTGCGCACCTCCGCTGTTCTTGGTGACCAGCACGTCGATGCGGTGGCGCGACATCAGCACCAGTTCCTCGTCGAAGGTGAACGGCCCACGCGCCAGCAGCAATTCGTAGCGTTGCGGCAGCGGGGTCTGGGGTGCGTCGATGGCGCGGATAACGAAGCGGTGCCGCACGCAGTCGGCGAACGCGCCGACTCCTTGGCGGCCGATGGTGAGCAGGACTCGTTCGCCGTGCTGCGACAGGGCGGCCGCGGCCGCGGCCAGGTCGGGTACGCGTGTCCACAGGTCGCCGCGGCGCTGCACCCATTCGGGGCGGCACAGGTGTACCGCGGGCAGGTCGAGATCCGCAGCGGCGGTCGCGGCGTGGGCGCTGACCTGGGTCGCGAAGGGATGGGTGGCGTCCACGACAGCATTGATGCGATTCTCGCGCAGCCAGGTTCGCAGGCCCTCGACGCCACCGAACCCGCCGATGCGCACCGGGCCGACGGGTAACCGCGGATTGGCCACTCGTCCGGCGAGGGAGGACACGATGTCGAATCCTCGTTCCCCGGACGCGATCCGGGCCAGCTCCCGGGCTTCGCCCGTGCCGCCGAGGATCAGGATCCTCAGGGCTGCCCGCCGACGTAGGCCCAGTCAGCGATGCCGGTCACGAAGGGTGTCGGCAGCGCGGGGGTGGTGCACTTCGAGTACTTCATGTATCTCCCCATCAACGGAAAAATCGGTCCGGGATTTGCCCGGGCCGCGCCCGACCTTACCCCCGGCGCGGAAGTGTTACACCTCCGGATCGCTACTTTCGGGGTGAGATTGCCGATGCACGTGCAGACGCGTCGTAATTTCCCCGTGATCTGGCCGTGATCACGTAGGTTTCCAATTGGACGATTGACCAGCACCATTGTGCCCGACGCGCGGGCCCGGGCCACGGGTCCGATACCTGGATTCGAGCGGCACCGACCCCGAACGGACGGCGAAAAATTCTTGGACACCCGGCCGAGGTTGTCATCGAGTCCGGCGGGGACACTGTGCCATTCCGTACGAACGTCACTGCCGAGTCGGGGACGAGCACCACAGGCCGGGCGAGCCGACGGAAATTCCGAATATCTACCCAGACTAAAAGGTCTGCTTTCGCCGCAGACTGGCGAAACCGGCAAACTCCGGGCACACCGGTCAACAGCAGCGTTATTTTCCGCACGCCGATGAAAAGTCGACCGACAGCGAATTCTCCCCGATTCGCCGTCGGTCGTGGGACCGGCCTCAACGAGGCGCGGTCACCGTCCACTGCGCCACCGGCAGCTGCGGCCGCCACGCGGTGAAGCCGCCCAGCGCCTCCCCGCGATAGATCTGGAATTTGCGCAGCGTGCCGCCGTAGCGGTGCGACCACGACAGCAACCGCGCCTCCGATTCGGCGGTGACCGCGTTGGCGACCAGGCGCCCGCCGGGGCGAAGGCGGCGCCAGCAGTCGTCGAAGAGGCCGTCCTGGGTCAGGCCGCCGCCGAGGAAGATCGCGTCCGGGGCCGGCGTCGCGTCCTCGGCGAGTTCGGCGCGCAGCTCACCGCGCACCACGATGCCGGGCACGCCGAGGGCGCGCGCGTTGCCCGCGATCTGGTCACGGCGGGCGGGCAACCGCTCGAAGGTGACCGCGCGACACGACGGGTGGGTCCGGCACCATTCGATGGCGATGGTGCCCGAACCGCCGCCGACATCCCACAGCAACTCGCCGGGTGCGGGCGCCAGCGCGGTGACGGTGAGCGCCCGGATCTCGGCTTTGGTGAGCTGCCCGTCGCCGGTGAACGCGTCGTCGCGCAGGCCGGGCATACGCGTGCGCCGCGGGTGGGCCGGGTCGGCGACACATTCGACGGCGCAGAGGTTGAGCGGATCACCGGGCGGGTGCGACCAGTCCACCGCGGTGGCGGTGACCGTGCGTTCGGACTCGCCGCCGAGCTGTTCCAGCACGGTGAGCGTGGAACCACCGAAACCGTTGTCGCACAGCAGTTTCGCTAGGGCTGCGGGGGTGGTTTCGTTCTCGCTCAGGACGAGCAGGCGACGACGGTCGGCCAGTTCCGGCAACACCGTCGGCAGCGGACGGGCCACCACGCTCACCACGGGGGTCTCGGCCAGCGGCCAACCGAGCCGGGCACAGGCCAATGAGGCCGACGACGGTTGCGGGTACACCTGTAGGCCCTGCGGTCCGACGAGCCGGGCCAGGGTGGCGCCGATACCGTAGAACATGGGGTCACCGCTGGCGAGCACACCGATGCACCGATCGGCGTGACGGGTGAGTAACTCCGCGATCGCGGGCAGCAGCGGAGTCGGCCACGCGATCCGCTCGGCCGTGCCGGAAGGCAGCAACGCGAGTTGCCGCGCGGAACCGAACACCACCTCGCACCCCTCGACCGCGACCTTGGCCCGCTCCCCCAGCCCGGCCCAGCCGTCGGCTCCGATCCCGACCACCTGGATCGGGACGCCTGTCCATTCCACCGCGCTCATCGGACCCCCGTCCAAGCACTTCCCGCGACTGCTGACGCCGTTTCCGTGGCCGACGCCGTTTCCGTGGCCGTGGCTTTGGCCGTAGCCGTGGCCGTGGCCGTGGCCGTGGCCGTAGCCGTAGCCGTAGCCGTAGCCGTAGCCGTGGCCTTGGCCTTGGCCTTGGCCTTGGAGACCGTCTCGGCCGAGCAGCCGCGGTGGGGACGGCCCGTTGCCACCGAAGCCACGACCGGTGCACAGCGGGCGACCTCCGAGCCTGCGGGCTTCGCGGCCGCGTTCGGGACACGGGAACCGGTCACTGCTTCCGGGGACTTCGCGCCGACCGGCGCACGGACGGCGGTCACCGATTCGGCGGCCTTCGACCGCACGGCCGGGGCACGCAAACCGGTCACCAGTCCTGCCGGCGTCGAGACGGCGATCACGGTGGGGAAGGCGGTCACCGGGGCATCCGGCGCCAGACCGACTGCGGCAGGAGCCGCATGACGAAGAAGGCCAGGGCGAGTCGACCGGGGACCGCGACGCGGGTCGCGCCCTTGCCCAGGGCGCGGACGACGGCGTCGGCGACCTGGTCGGGAGTGCTGGACATGGGGGCCGGGTCCATGCCGGTCGTCATCCGGCCGATCACGAAACCCGATCGCACCAGCAGCAGTTGGACTTTGGTGCCGTGCAGAGCGTCACCGAGGCCGCTCGCGAATCCGTCCAGACCCGCCTTGGCCGAGCCGTACACATAGTTAGCGCGCCGCACCCGCACGCCGGCTATAGAACTGAACACCACGATCTGGCCGGTGTCCTGGGCGCGCAGCAGGGTCGCCAGCGTCGTGAGAACGCTCACCTGGGCGAGGTAGTCGGTGTGCACCACGGCCACCGCATGCGCGGGGTCACGTTCGGCGCGGGCCTGGTCACCCAGTACGCCGAAGGCCAGCACCGCGGTCGCGATACCGCCGTGTTCGGCGGCGATCTTCTCCAGCAGCGCGGCGTGGGTCGCGGTCTCGTCGGCATCGAATTCGACCGTGTGCACCGCGCTCGCGCCCGCGGCGCGCACCTGCTCCACCTCCTCGGCCAGAGCGTCGGCCCGGCGGGCGGCCAGGATCACCACCCGTCCCGGCGCGAGCCTGCGCGCCACTTCGAGGCCGATCTCGCTGCGCCCGCCCAGGACCAGCACCGGTCCGTCGCTCGTCTGCTGCTTTCCCATGCGCTCAGTCTGTCATCCACCCCCGTATTCCCGTACTCCGTGCTTCCTGTTCGCATCGGCCGCGCAGCCGGTGGAAGGTCCCGGTAGAGGGCCACTGTGCCGGTGTGCCCGCGAAGCGGCCGGCCGCCGAGCAGGACTAGCGTGGTCGACATGCCGACCGCGACCACACAGCTGTCCCCCGCCGCCCTCGACTTCGTCACCGAGCGGCACCTCGCCACGCTCACGACGCTGCGCGCCGACGGCACCCCGCACGTGGTGGCAGTGGGCTTCACCTGGGACCCCGACAGCGGGATCGCCCGGGTGATCACCGATGGCGCGTCGGTGAAGGCCCGCAATGCCGGGCGGGGCGGGTACGCGGCGGTCAGCCAGGTCGACGGGGCACGCTGGCTCACCCTCGAGGGCCCGGCCACCGTGCTCGCCGATCCCGACGATGTCGCCGAGGCGGAGCGCCGCTACACCGAGCGATACCGGGTGCCACGGGCGAACCCGACCCGCGTGGTCGTCGCCGTTCAGGTGCGCCGCGTGCTGTCTTCCAGCGCCCTGAAGTAGCCGCCACGCGGCCTGGTCCGCAAACAGCTACGGGACTGATGCCGCCCAGGACACCACGACTACAGCACCGTGAGGCCGTGCGGACGCTGGTTCATCGGCTCCGCACCGTCGTCGGTGACCACCACGATGTCCTCGATCCGCGCACCCCACTGGCCGGGAAAGTAGATCCCCGGCTCGATGCTGAACGCCATGCCCGGCTCGAGTACCAGGTCGTTGCCCGTCATGATGTAGGGCTCCTCGTGCACCGACAGGCCGATCCCGTGGCCGGTGCGGTGGACGAACGCCTCGCCCAGACCGGCGTCGGTGAGCACGGTGCGGGCTGCGGCGTCGATCGATGCGGCGGTGGCGCCGGGGCGCACGGCGGCGACGGCGGCGGCCTGGGCCTGCTCGAGCAGAGCCATGCGATCGGCGACCTGCTTGCTCGGTTGGCCGAGGACGTAGGTGCGGGTGGAGTCGGAGTAGTAGCCGGGCGGCACCGGGCCGCCGATGTCGATCACGACCACGTCACCGTCCTCGATGACACGTTCGGAGCAACTGTGGTGCGGGACAGCGCCGTTGGGGCCGCTGCCGACGATGACGAACTCGGCCTCGGTGTGGCCTTCTTCGACGATCGCGGCGGTGATGTCGGCGCTCACCTCGGCCTCGGTGCGGCCCGCGCGCAGGAACTCGCCCATGCGGGCGTGCACGCGGTCGATCGCGGCACCCGCGCGGCGCAGGGCCTCGATCTCGGCCTCGTCCTTGATCATGCGCGACCGGCGCAGCACCGGAGTGGCCGAGGACGGCAGCCCGGTGGTCGATTCGGCGAGGGGAATCAGGTGCAGGGCGGGCATGGCATCGGCGACGGCGATGCGCGAACCGGCGTGCAGGATCGAACGGACCAGTTGGTACGGGTCTACTCCGTCGACCCAGTCGAGCACCCGCAACCCCAGCTCACCGGCCGCCGACCCCGCGAGGGCGGCGAGCTCGAGCTTCGGGATCACCACCGACGGTGTCGACCCGTCGGCCGGGATCACCAGGCAGGTGAGCCGTTCGAAGGATTGCGCGTCGGATCCGATGAGATATCGCAGGTCGGGGCCGGGGGTGATGAGCAGGGCGTCCAGATGCGCCGCCCGCATCAGCTCCACCGCCCGCTCCAATCGCTGACCGTAGACATCCGCCGCGAACCTGGCAGTCGTGTGCGCGCTCATAGCTTCCGACGTTACCCGCCGCGCCGCGGCGCGCGCCGATTCGCCCGCGCGAAGCGGGACGGTCCCGCCGGGCCGATGCGCGCGACCTGCCACCGCACCGATCGACGGCGGCAGCGTCTTCCTGTCGGACGCACAAGGCACAATCACGATGTGACCGTTGCCGAGAGCACCCGTGGACCCCTGTTGATCCTCGACGGCGCCAGCCTCTGGTTCCGCGCCTACTACGCGATCCCCGACAAGCTCCGGGGCCCCGACGGCCGCTCGGTGAACGCGGTACGGGGGTTCACCGACATGGTGGCCGCACTGATCACCAAGCACCGGCCGAGCAGGCTCGTGGTGGGGCTGGACCTGGACTGGCGACCACCGTTCCGGGTGGCGCTGGTCCCCTCGTACAAAGCGCACCGGCTCGATGTCAGCGGTGTCGCCGCACCCGGCGCCGAGCAGGTCCCCGACACGCTCACCCCACAGGTCGAGATGATCCTGGACGTCCTCGCCGCGGCCGGGATCGCCACGGGCGGCGCCGACGGCCTCGAGGCCGACGACGTGCTCGGCACGCTCGCCAGCCGGGAGGACACCGATCCGGTGATCGTGGTCAGTGGTGACCGCGATCTGCTGCAACTCGTCCGCGACGATCCGGCCCCACCGGTGCGAGTGCTCTACGCCGGTCGCGGGCTGGCCAAGGCCGAACTGTTCGGACCGGCCGAGGTGTCGGCGAAATACGGTGTACCCGAACAGAATGCGGGCCCCGCCTACGCCGACATGGCGACGCTGCGCGGTGACGCCTCCGACGGCCTGCCCGGTGTCACCGGCATCGGGGACAAGTCCGCCGCGCAACTGATCACCCGCTACGGTTCACTCGATGCGCTCCTGGCCGCCGTCGAGGACCCCGGCTCCGGCCTGGCCAAGGGCGTGCGGGCGAAACTCGTCGCGGCACAGGACTATCTGAAGGTCGCCGCCCCCGTGGTGCGGGTGGTGCGCGACGCGGACGTCGTGCTGTCGGGCCCCGACACCCTGCCCGCCACCCCGGCCGACCCGCAACGCCTGCTCGACCTCGCCGCGGCCTACAACGCCGAGAGCCCGATCACCCGACTGGTCACCGCGCTCACCACCACACACGCCCGGCACTGACGACACCGGGCCGCCCGCGTTCGTGCGGACGGCCCGGAAGCTGGTGTGCGACTCGTCAGTTCGGACGGCCGACCTCGTAGGTGCCGTCTTCCTTGGTGACGGTTACGGTGACGTTCTTCGCCTCGCCACTGACCTTCAGTTCGCAGGTGAAGGTCGCATCGACCTCGACCTTCTGGCCGGACGGGCACGACACATCCGACACGTCGGCGATGCCGTAGGAATCCTTCAGCACCTGCGCGACACCGTTCTGCACGGCGGACTGGTCCAGCTCGTCGGCGGACAACAGCACCACGAGCAGACCGATCAGCGCGGCGACCACCAGTACACCGGCGATGACCAGGCCGATGATCAGACCCTTGCTCTTGCCCCCGGACTGCGGCTGCAGCTGCGCGCCCCACTGCTGCGGTGGCTGCTGCTGTGGGGGTTGCTGGCCCCACTGCTGCTGTGGCTGCTGCTGACCCCACGGCTGCTGGGCGTTGCCCGCCTGGGCATTCCAGTCCTGCGGCGGCGGCTGGGTCTGGCCCCACTGCTGCTGGGGCCCGGTCGGCTGCGGCGGTTGCTGGGGCTGCTGGCCCCACTGCGGCGGCTGGGCGGGCTGCTGCGGCGGCTGGCCCCACTGCGGTTGCGGCTGCTGGGCATTCGGATCACCCCAGTGCTGGGTGGGCTGGGCGCCCTGCGGTGGCTGCTGCGGTGGCTGCGCCGCACCTCCCCAGTGCTGCGTGGGACCGGCACCGCCGGTCCCAGGCTGTCCCCCCCAGTGCTGGGTGGGGTCGTTGCTCCCCTCCCCCGGGCCGTTCGGTCCATACGGGCCGCTCATCCACTCGCCTCCACTCGCCTCGTTGTACATACGGTAGCCGTTGCCTGCCGGTCAGCCAACGCAAGCGTGCTCAGTTCCATCAGGCACGTCGGCTCACGCCCCCTCCACCGTCATCCGGCACGCCAAGAAATCAAATCACAGACGAATCGACTACGCGGCGTCCACCGCGACGACACCCCGCCGCACCGCGCGCACGGCTTTGGCCGCGGTGCCCGCTATCTCGAGATCGTCGGCGGTGTTGTGGATCTGATCGAGCAGGTCGATCACCTGCCTGCACCAGCGCACGAAATCGCCGGCCGACATGGTGGTGCCCTGGTCGCCGCTGGCCAGCAACGAATCGGCCAATGCGTCCCCGCGCGCCCATTTGTAGACGCCGGTGACGAACCCCAGATCGGGTTCGCGGGTGGGCGGCAGCTTGTGGCGGGCTTCGTCGGCACGCAGCTGCGACCACACCCCGATGGTGGCGGCCAGCGCGCGGCGGATCGGCTCGGTCGGGCCCGCGGCCATCAGCAGCCCGGTCTCCTGCCGCGACTCGAAGACCAGCGCCGAGACCACGCCGGCAAGTTCGGCCGGGCCCAGACCACGCCACAGGCCCTGGCGCAGGCATTCGGCGACCACCAGGTCGCTCTCGGCGTAGATGCGCGCCAGTCGCCTGCCCGCCGCGGTCACCTCACCGCGCTCGACGAAGCCGCGTTCCTCGAGCAACCCGACGATCCGGTCGAAGGTACGCGCGAGCGAGTTCGTGGTCGCGGCAACTTTCTGGCGCATCGACTCGGTTTCGCGTACCAGCCGGGCATAGCGCTCTCCGGTGCGGCTGAGCTGTTCCCGGTCGGGGCGGCTGTGCGCGGGGTGGGCGCGCAGGCTGCGGCGCAACGTCGCGAGCTGACGGTCCTCCCCGGCCCGGGTGTGGTCTCTGCGCCTGCGCCTGCCCGGGGCCGAGATGCCGGTGCTGCGCAGTGCCGAGGCCAGATCGCGCCGCGACCGCGCGGTGCGATGGTCGACCCGGCGCGGCAACCGCATGTGCCCCAGTGTCTCGGCGGGCACCGGGAAGTCGGCCGCCGACACCCGGCCCGCCCAGTGGTCCTCGGTCAGCACCAGCGGGCGCGGATCGCCCGGTGTCTGATCCGGTTCCAGGATCACCGCGAGCCCGGCGCGCTTGCCCGACGGGATGGCCACCACGTCACCGCGGCGCAATTCGATCAGCGCCCGCACCGCCGCGCCACGCCGGTCGGCGCGCCCCTGCTGCTGGATGTCGCGCTCGCGCTGCTTGATCCGCTCGCGCAGCGACAGGTACTCCATGAAGTCACCGTCGACGCCACCGAGCTGGTTCTCCAGTTTGCGCAGCGCGCCCTGGTTGCGTTCGATGCCGCGCACCAGCCCGACCACCGAGCGGTCGGCCTGGAACTGGGCGAAGGACCGTTCCAGCAGGGTGCGTGCCTCTTCGGCGCCCATCCGGTCGATCAGGTTGATCGACATGTTGTAGCCGGGCCGGAAGGAACTGCGCAACGGATAGGTGCGGGTCGAGGCCAGACCGGCGACGGCGCTGGTGTCGACCTCGGGCTGCCACAGCACCACCGCATGGCCCTCGACATCGATGCCGCGCCTACCAGCCCGGCCGGTGAGCTGGGTGTACTCGCCGGGAGTGAGTTCAGCGTGGGATTCACCGTTGAACTTCACCAACCGTTCGAGCACCACCGTGCGCGCGGGCATGTTGATCCCGAGCGCCAGCGTCTCGGTCGCGAACACCGCCCGCACCATGCCCTTGACGAACAGTTCCTCCACGGTGTGGCGGAACGCGGGCAGCATGCCCGCGTGATGGGCGGCCAGCCCCCGGTGCAACGCCTCGCGCCACTCCCAGTAACCCAGCACTTCCAGGTCGGCCTTCGGCAGGTCGCCGGTGTGCTTCTCGATGATCTCGTCGATCGCCGCGGCATCGCCGGACCTGCTCAGGTCCAGGCGCGCCCGCAGGCACTGGGCCAGCGCGCCGTCACAGCCGGCGCGGCTGAAGATGAAGGTGATCGCCGGCAGCAGACCTTCGTCGTCGAGCCGGGCCAGTACCTCCGGCCGGGGCAGCGGCCGGAAGTTGCCGCGCCCGCCGCGCCCGCGTGGACCGCCGTAACCGTGCATCCGGTCGGCGTTCTCGCGCTGGCGGATGAACCGGACCAGGTCTTCGTCGACCAGCACCTTCTGATCGCTGGACTTGGTGTCGAACAGGTCGAACATCCGCTTGCCGACCATCACGTGCTGCCACAGCGGCACCGGCCGGGTCTCGTCGACCACCACCGCGGTGTCGCCGCGCACGGTCTCCATCCAGGCGCCGAACTCCTCGGCGTTGGACACCGTCGCCGACAGGCTCACCAGGCGCACGTCCGGCGACAGGTGCAGGATCACTTCCTCCCACACCGCGCCGCGGAACCGGTCGGCCAGGTAGTGCACCTCGTCCATCACCACGTACGACAGCCCGCGCAGCGAGTCCGAGGACGCGTAGAGCATGTTGCGCAGCACCTCGGTGGTCATCACGACCACCGGCGCGTCGGAGTTGATCGACTGGTCGCCGGTGAGCAGGCCGACGCTGTCGCGGCCGTAGCGGGCGGTCAGGTCGGCGAACTTCTGGTTCGACAGCGCCTTGATCGGGGTGGTGTAGAAGCACTTGCCGCCCGAGGCGAGCGCCATGTGCACGGCGAACTCACCGACGATGGTCTTGCCCGCGCCGGTGGGGGCGCAGACGAGCACACTGTGCCCCTCCTCCAGGGCCGCGCAGGCGGTGCGCTGGAAGGGGTCGAGTTCGAACGAGATCTCGCTGGCGAACTGCGCCAACTCACTGGTCCGCGCGGGAGAATCGGTCACATCTCAGAGCGTATCGGAGTAGTCCGACACCGGGCGCCCGGTTTTCTGCGCGTCCGCGACCGGGTCGGCCGGGGCGACCGGGTCCGGTGTGCCGAGCGGGGAGGCTTCTTCGTCGGAGAGCGGTCCGAAGCCCTCGGCCGCCTCGCGCCGCGCCCGGCGCGCATCGTTGAACCGGGCGAACTGCACGGCCAACTCGAACAGCACCGTGAGCGCGATCGCCAGCGCCAGCATCGAGAACGGATCCTGCGGGGTCACCACCGCGGCGAAGCAGAACAAGCCGAACACGATGCCGCGCCGCCACGCCTTGAGCTTCGCGTACGGCAGCACACCGACGAGGTTGAGCCCGATGACCACCAGCGGGGTTTCGAAGCTCACCCCGAAGATGATCAGCAACTGGATGATGAAGCTGAAGTACTGGGTACCGCTGAGCGCGGTGATCTGGACGTTGTCACCGATGGTCAACAGGAACGACAACGCGTGTGCCACCACCACGTAGGCCAGCACGGCGCCGGTGACGAACAGCACCGAACCGATCCCCACGAAGCCGAACGCGTAGCGGCGTTCCTTGTTGTAGAGGCCCGGGGTGATGAACGCCCACAGCTGATACAGCCAGAACGGCGCGGCCATCACCACACCAGCGGTGAAGCCGACCTTCAACCGCAGCATGAATTGTTCGAACGGACCGGTCGCCAGCAATCGGCAGGCACCGTCGGGTGTCAGGCTCGCGCGCGTCGATTCGGGTAGCGCACAGTAGGGGCCGCGCAGGATCTCACCCAGGCTTTCCAGCCCGAACAGCGACTGCGCGTACCAGAAGAAGCCGAGCAGCGTGGTGACCGCGATCGCGGCCAGCGCGAGCAACAGCCGGGTGCGCAATTCCTGCAGGTGCTCGACCAACGACATGGTGCCGTCGGGATTCGTCCTGCGCTTGCTGCGCCGGGGATCGAACGGAATGCGCATGGTGGGTGGTGGCCTCTAACCCTCGGTTCGGCGGTTGCTCGACTACGCGTGCTCGACTACACAGCACTACGCCCCGGAGCGGTGGTTACCGCTCCGGGGTGAACTCCTGGGTCAGACCGTTTTGTGCTGCGGGTCGGCGACCGGGGTCTGTGCCTGCGGGGCCGAGGCAGGCAACTGCTGCGGCGGCGCCGGTGTGGCGGCAGACTCGGTCGACGTGGCGGGGGTGCCGGATTCCTGTTGCATCTGCCCGACCTCACTCTTGAAGATGCGCAGCGAGCGGCCGAGACCGCGCGCGGCGTCCGGCAGTCGCTTCGCGCCGAAGAGCAGGACGAACAGCAACGCGATGATCAGCAGGTGCGTCCAGCTGAACGTGCCCATTATCAGATACCTCCAAAGACTGTGGTGATCACCGATGCTACCTGGATCCGGACCTCGGTGGATGCTCGCCCGCAGCGGTGTTCGCCACCCGTTCAACCCCGGACGGCCGCCGCCGCCGCGGTGAGCTCGGCGAACAACCGGCTGCCGGTGAACCGCCGCGGGTCACCCGCTTCGGCAATTCTGATCAGCTCGGTGAGCCGGCGATTCACCGGTGTCGGCTGCCCGACCATCTCGCCCAGGCGCACGATTTCCCCGCACAACCACGCGATTTCGGTACGGCGGCCCAGTGCCAGGTCATCGGCCATCGACGAGCGGGCCAGCGGGTCGATGGCCAGGACCCGGCCGAACAGCCGGCGGAAAACGGGGTCGGGCACGCGCAGCAGACGGACCATCAGTTCGGGCGGGACGGGGGTCAGCCGGGCCGGTCGAATTCGCGCAGTGTTCATCACCGCGAGGGCTTCGGACTGGGTCAGCGCGAGGCAGCGGCGGTAGTCGCGGTCGGCGATCTCCTCGCGCAGGGGCCTACCGGACAGGGCGTTGATCGGGTTGTTGAGGTTGAGCAGCAGTTTGGCCCACTGGACCGGGCGCAGGTCGCGGTGGCGGCGCAGCGGCAGGCCCGCCGCGCGGAAGTGCTCGGCGAACCGGTCGACGATCGGGTCGTCCTGGACGGCGAGCCCGCCTTCGCTGGCCCGGTGGAAGCGGCCTTGGCCGCGGTGCACCACATTGCACAGCACCATGCCCGCCAGCACGACGCTGGTGGGCAGGATCTCCTTGATCACGGTGTCGTTGCCGATGCCGTTCTGCAGGCTCACCACCGGCGTGCCCGGGCGCAACCGACCGGCCACGGCGCGGGTGGCCGCGGCGGTGGCCGGTGACTTCACGGTCACCAGCACCAGGTCGGCCAGTTCCGGTTCGTCCGGTGCCAGTGCCAGCCCGAACCGATCGGGGCTGACCTCGGTGGAACCACCGTCCAGATCGGTCAGGCACAGTCCGTGCTCGGCGATGTCGTCGAGCACGCGCTGGCGCCCGACGAAGATGACTTCCATGCCCGCCGCGGCCAGTAGACCGCCGACGAAGACCCCGACGCTGCCCGCCCCGAGGACCAGTACTCGCTGGCTCACGCGGGTTCGGTCTCCCCCAGCAGTCCGGCGGCCGCGTAGGCGGCCAGGGCGGCATCGGCACGTTCGCGCACCGCGGCCACCAGCTCCGGTGGGCCGAGTACGCGCACCCCGGTGCCGAAGCCGAGCAGCAGTCGCGCCATCCAATCCGGCGAGGCGAAACGCATGCCCGCCTCGATGCTGCCGTCCGGGGTGGACCGCACCCGGTGCATCGGGTACTGGTCGAGCATCCAGGCGTAGTCGGTGCGGATGCGCAGCCGGGCCATCGGCGCGTCGGGGTCGTCCTGGAACAGGTCCAGGGCCGCCGCGTCGGCGGCGGCGTGGCTGGGTGGGCGGGCCGGTTCGTCGAGTTCGGTGGCGTCTTCGATGCGGTCGAACCGGAACAGGCGCACCCCTTCGGCCTGCCTGCACCAGGCCTGCAGGTAGCTGTTGTTGTCGACCAGCACCACCCGGATGGGGTCGACGATGCGTTCGGACACTTCGTCGCGGCTGGCCGAGTAGTAGACCAGCCGCAGCGCCTTCGCTTCGGCCAGTGCGCTGCGCACGGTGGCCACGACGGGTTGCTCGACGGGCACGTCGACCGGTTTGCCGGTGACCACCGCGTCGCTGCTGGCGATGGCCGATTCGATCTTGGCGATGGCGGCGTGCGCGGCGGTCGGGTCGACCATGCCCGGCATCTCCACGATCGAGCGCAGCGCCACCAGCAGGGCGGTGGCCTCGGTGGAGGTCAGGCGCAGTGGGCGTTCGATTCCGGCGGAGAAGGTGACCTCGATGCTCTCCTCGGAGAACGACAGGTCGATCAGGTCGCCGGGACCGTAGCCGGGCAGCCCGCACATCCACAGCTGGTTGAGGTCGCTCATCAGCTGTTTGGTCGTGACCCCGAGCTCGGCGGCGGCCTCGGCGGCGCTGATGCCGGGGTGCGCGAGCAGGTAGGGCACCATGTTCAGCAGGCGCGAAAGGCGCAGGGACAGGCGCGAACTCACAACGCCACCTCCGTGTGGTCGAGTACCGACCGTAGCCGGTTCATCACATCGGCGCGCAGTTGCGGCGGTTCCAGGACCAGTACGTCGGGTCCGAGGCCGGTGATCAGCCGGGCCACCCAGTCACGGGAGCGCACCGGCAGCTCGAGTACCGAACCCGGGCGGCCGCCGATGTCGCGGGTGTCGACCTCGGTGCCGATGCGGCGCAGTTCGCGCCCGCGGCCCTTGGCCACCCACACGGTGGCCGTCCCGGTGACCGGGGCCGCGCCGGTGACCCGGTCCACGATCGCGCGCAGGTCGGCGTCGTCGGGTTTGTGCACCGCGTTGACCGGCCCGTAGGGGCGCACCTCACCGCCGATGCGCGAGAGCCGGAAGGTGCGCACGGCGTCGCGTTCGCGGTCGTGCCCGACCAGATACCACCGGCCGTGCCTGGTCACCACACCCCAGGGTTCCACGTCGCGGGTCACGAACGGGTCGGTGACCGCGCTGTGGTGGCCGAAGCGCACCGCCTGCCCGGCATCGATCGCGGCGAGCAGTTCGCGCAGTACCGGCTCCGAGCCCCGGGTGCGGGCCGGTACCGCGGGCACCGACACACCGACATTGTCGGTTTCGACCGTCACGCCGGCGGCGCGCAGCTTCAGCAACGCGCCCTCGGCCGCGCCGGCGAGCTCGGGTGAGGCCCACATCTGCACCGCGACGGCGACCGCGGCCGCTTCCTCGCTGGACAGGTCGATATCGGGCAGCTCGTAGGCGTCGCGGTTGATCCGATAGCCCTCCAGCGTCGAGAACCGCCCCACCGGACCGACCTCGAGCGGGATGCCCAGGTCGCGCAATTCGTTCTTGTCGCGCTCGAACATCCGGCTGAACGCCTCGTCGGTCGCGGATTCCTCGTAACCGGCCACACTGGTGCGGATACGTTCCGCACTCAGGAACTGCCGGGTCGACAGCAGCGCGATGACCAGATTCATCAGCCGCTCGACCTTGGATATCGCCACCCGTTAGAGGGTAATGGTCGGCCCCGGTCTCCCGCGCGTCGGCGCACAGTTGCGCCCGGCCCGAGGATCACGGCGTCACCGGCCCATCGCCGGCAAGGTCGAAACGGTCGAGCGCTACCTCGCCGGCAGATGATCAGAATTCGGGCACACGGACGAAGTTCGCGCAGTCCGGACACTCATCGAGGTACCGGTGGCGGCACTCGACCGTGTGCTGCAGGAACACGATCGCCTGCTGCCTGTCGGCCACCTCGCTTTCCAGCGCGGCGATCTTGGCTCGCACGACCTCCTGCGCCTGCGACTTCCGCGGCGCCATAGCGGCGATGACCTCGGGCAGCGAGAGTCCGACCCGCCGCAGTTTCAGCACGGTTCGCGCCTGCTCCAAGGCTTCGTCGTCGAATACGCGGTAGCCGTTCGCCGCACGGTGAGTGCCCCGACCTGCTCCCAATGGCGCACCACATGCGCTTCGATCCCGAGCCGACGGGCGACCTCGCCGATCGTCATCCGCACATTCGCTCCTTGCCTTCAGGTCGACCTGAACCTCTACCTTCCTGAGCATGCATGATTCCACTCGACGAGATGCCGCCCGTTCCGGAACAATCCTGGTGACGGGCGCCACAGGCAATGTCGGCCGCGAGGTCGTCGCCCATCTGGCCACCCAGGGGCGGTCTGTGCGGCGTCTCGATCGCCGGCAGGTCCCGGACGCGGAGTCGGTGGTCGGCGACCTGACCGACCCCACCGCCCTTCGCGCAGCACTCGTCGGCGTCGACACCGTCTTCCTCATCTGGCCGCTACTGGATGCCGCCCCCGCGCAACCGCTGATCGCAGAACTCGGCGCAGCGGCCCCACATGTGATCTATCTGTCCTCGACAGCCATCGACGACGACGCCGATCACCAAAGCGACCCCATCGTCCAGGTCCACGCAGACATGGAAGCCCTGCTCCGAAGCCGGCACCGGCGGCTCACCGTGTTGCGCAGCGACACACTGGCATCCAACACCCGCGGATGGCGAACACAGTTGCGATCGGGCGACGTGGTGGCCGGACCGGACATCGCCCGCACCGCCGTCGTGGACGAACGCGACATCGCCGCAGCCGCGGTATCGGTCATGCTCGGCCACAACGAATTCGCCCGCGACACCTACTCGTTGACCGGTCCCGAACTTCTCACCAGAGCCGACCAAGCCCACCTCATCGGCACCGAACTCGGCCGCAACATACGGTTCGAACCAGTTCCACCAGACCTCGCACGCGACCACATGCTGACAGAGGGCCGCCCGAAACCCCTCGTCGACGCCCTCATCACAGCCTCGGCGCACCGCCCCGAGTCGACCCTCATCACAGATCACGTCGAACGACTGACCGGCCGGCCCGCGCACACCTTCGCCCAGTGGGTCACCGACCACCGAAGCGAGTTCACACACCAGCCATGACCGGTCCCGCTGCTGAGGCTTCGCATCTGGTGCCCGGCCTCGGGGCTGCCGATGATTTCGGGCGTTGCGACGATCACGCCATCGATGTAGTCGACACCACGTTCTTCTGCCCAGGTCGCCATGGCACGGGCATGCTGTGGTGAGCCGCCGCAGAGGTTCACCAACGTGCGACTTCCCAACGCGTCGGCGTCGAGCACCGACTGCGCTACCGCATAGTCCGGCAAGCAGACGACCACCAGCGCGCTGGCGACGATCGCGTCGGCGGCCGTGCCACCAACGTCGGTGATCGCGAACGACTAGTCGTTCGCGATCACCAAGCAGAAGGGGTGCCCGGCCGGGTCGATGAGGACCCGCCACTGGTCCGGTTGGGGCTGGACGTCGGCCTTGATCGCCCCTGCCGCGAGGAGGCGGGCTTCGCCTTCGTCGAGGTCGGGTACCGCGAAGTCGAGGTGGCACTGCTGCGGAGTGCGCTGGCCGGGCCACTGCGGTGGCCGGTAGTCCGCGACTCGCTGAAAGCCGAGGGAGACGCCGTTCGGCCCGGTCAACTCGATGTAGTCGGGTTCGGACTCCGGGTTGTGCCCGAATCCGGTGGCTCGTTGATAGAACTGCGCCAGTGCCGCCGGATCGGGACAGTCGATGGTGACCGCCGACAGTTTCATCTACGCACCTCCTGAGACGTGGTGAGGACCCCGACCTCACCGTCGCACAGTGACCCGGCTCCGCGCTACGGGTTTCGCCGTGCGCCGGGAAGTGCGGGATGAGCAGTACTTCCCGGCGTCGTGCTCAGCGCAGGTATCGGGCGATGGCGTCGGCCACACAGGCCGGGCGGTCGGCGCCCTCGAGTTCGACGGTGACGCGCCGGTGCACCTGGACCCCACCGGCCACGTCGGTGACCTCGGTGAGTGCGAGCCGGCCGCGCAGCCGCGAGCCCACCGGGACCGGCGCCAGGAAGCGCACGCGGTCGAGGCCGTAGTTGATGGCCATCTTCGCGGCGCTGACCGTCATCACCTCGGCGGTGATGGGCACGATCAGTGACAGCGTGAGGAATCCGTGGGCGATGGTGGTGCCGTAGGGCCCGTCCGCCGCCCGCTCGGGGTCGACATGGATCCACTGGTGGTCGCCGGTGGCTTCGGCGAACCGGTCGATGCGTTGCTGGTCGACCGTGATCCAGGCGCTGGGCCCGAGTTCGGTGCCGACCGCGGCACGCAGAGCGTCGAAATCGGCGAAATCGGTGGTCATCGCACTCCTCCGAAACCTCGGCGCGGTACGCGCCCGAATACTGGGTGGGTCGGGCCGGGCGGCAGTTCGGCGACGAAACCTGCCGTGATCTGCTCACCGTAGTGCTCGTCGCGGATCCCGGACACCGCCGCCTGCGCGGTGACCATCACAAACCCATGTCCTTGGCGATGATCATCTTCATCACTTCGCTGGTGCCACCGTAGATCCGGTTCACCCGGTTGTCGGCGTACAAGCGGGCCACCGGGTACTCGGTGATGTAGCCGTAGCCGCCGTGCAATTGCAGGCAGCGGTCGATCACTCGGGAGGCCACCTCGGTGCAGAACAGCTTGGCCGACGCGGCGTCGGCGGGGCTGAGTTCGCCCCGGTCCAAGGCGTCCAGGGCCCGGTCGACAACCGCCTCGGCCGCGTCGACTTCGGCCCGGCAGGCGGCCAGCTCGAACTTGGTGTTCTGGAACTGGGCCACCGGCTGACCGAAAACAGTCCGCCCCCTGGTGTATTCGAGCGCGAAACCGATCGCCGACTTCGCCTGCGCGTAGGCGCCGACCGCGATCGAGAGTCGCTCCTGCGGCAGGTTCTGTCCCAGGTAGCCGAACCCCTTGTGCGGTTCGCCCAGCAGGTCCGACACCGGCACCCGCACGTCGGTGAACGACAGTTCGGCGGTGTCGGACACCTTCAGGCCCAGTTTGTCGAGCTTGCGCCCCACCGCGTATCCCGGCGCCGTGGTGTCGACGACGAACAGTGAAATGCCGTGGCGGCGATCGGTTTCCGACGGTGCCGCCGTGCGCGCGCAGACGATGACCCGGTCGGCGTGCACGCCACCGGTGATGAAGGTCTTCGCGCCGTTGAGCACGTAGTGGGTGCCGTCCTCGGACAGTTGCGCGGTGGTGCGCATCCCGGCCAGATCGGAACCCGTTCCCGGTTCGGTCATCGCGATCGCGAACATGATCTCCCCCGAGACGAATCCCGGTAGCCAGCGCTGCTTCTGTTCCTGGGTCGCGAGGTTCTTCAAGTACGGCAGGCACAGCCCCACGTGCACCCCGGATCCACCGAAAGACACACCGGCGCGGGCGGTTTCCTCCATGAGGACGGCCTGGAACTTGAACGAGTCGATGCCGGCGCCACCGAATTCCTCGGGTACCTCGATCCCGAACACGCCGAGCTCGGCCAGCTCACGGTAGAACTCGCGGGGCACGATGCCCGCCTCGTACCACTGCTCGTAGACCGGCACGACCCGGGACTCGATGAACGCGCGGGCGGTCTTGCGGAACGCTTCGTGCTCGTCGGTGAAAACTGTTCGCTGCAAGGTGATCTCCGTGATCTCAGAGACGGCGTCCGCCGTCGACGTACAGGGTTTGGCCGGTGACGAATCCGGCGTCGTCGGAGGCGAGGAACGAGACGACACCCGCGATGTCGGCGGGTGTGCCGACCCGACGCAGCGGGGTGATCTCGGCAGTCTTGGCCTGTAGGTCTTCGGCGTCGACGCCCATCCGGGCGGCGGTGGCCGCGGTCATCTCGGTGGCGATGAAACCGGGAGCCACCGCATTGACGCGAATGCCGAACGGACCGAGTTCCATGGCCAGTGTGCGCGTGAGCCCCTGGATGCCCGCCTTGGCGGCGGCGTAGTTGGCCTGTCCCCGATTGCCGAGCGCCGACACGCTCGAGGTGTTCACGATGGCACCGTGCCGGTTGTCGACCATGTGCCGCTGGGCGGCCCGGCTGCAGAGGAACGCTCCGCGCAGGTGTACCGCCAGGACGGTGTCCCAGTCGTCCACCGACATCTTGAACAGCAGGTTGTCGCGCAGCACGCCCGCGTTGTTCACCAGCACGTCGAGGGATCCGAGCTCGGCGACGGTGCGCGCCACCGCGGCTTCGACCTGGGCTTCCTCGGCCACGTCGCAGCCCAGGCCGATCGCGGTACCGCCCGCCGCGGTGAGGGTATCGGCGGTGGCCGCGGCGGCGTCGGGATCGAGGTCGACGACGGCCACGGCGAATCCGTCGGCGACCAGGCGGGCCGCGGTCGCCGCGCCGATGCCGCGGGCGGCGCCGGTCACGAAAGCGGTGCGTTGAGTCATGTGTCGTACTCCTCTGTCAGACAATGGCGTTCACGCCCGTCAGGGCGCGGCCGATGAGCAGTTTCTGGATCTGGGTGGTGCCCTCGTACAGGGTGAGCACGCGGGAGTCGCGCAGATACTTCGCGACGGGGTACTCGTCGATGTAGCCGTAACCGCCGAACACCTGGATGGCATTGTTCGCCGCCTTCACCGCGGCCTCGGAGGCGAACAGTTTCGCCATCGACGCGGCGGTGCCGAACGGCTCGCCCCGGTCCACCAGATCGGCCGCGCGCCAGGTGAGCAGCCGGGCGGCGTCGGTCTCGACGGCGATATCGGCGAGCAGTTCCTGCACCAGCTGGTAGCCGGCGATCGGTTTGCCGAACTGTTCGCGCTCCCCCGCGTAGCGCACCGAAGCCTCGAGGCAGGCCCGTGCCACCCCGACACAACCCGCCGCGACTCCGACGCGGCCCTTGTCCAGCGCGGCCATCGCGATACCGAATCCCTGGCCCGGTTCACCCAGCCGGTTGGCATCGGGCACTCGAACACCGTCGAGAACGAGCTCGGCGGTGGGCTGACCACGCAGACCGAGCTTGCCCTTGATCTCGGTGCGGCCGAACCCCGGGGCGTCGGTGGGTACCAGGAACGCGGTGATCCCCTTCGGGCCGGGGCCGCCGGTGCGGGCGAACACCAGGGCGACGTCGGCCCAGGTGCCGTTGGTGATGAAGATCTTGGTACCGGACAGGATCCAGTCCTCGCCCTCGCGGGTCGCGCGGGTGCGGAGACCGGCGGCATCGGATCCGGTGCCGGGTTCGGTCAGCGCGAAGCAGCCGAGCTGTTCGCCCGCGCACAGTGCGGGCAGCAACCGGCGCTGCTGCGCCTCGTCACCGTAGGCCGCGATCGACTTGGCGACCAGGCCGAGCGAGACCGACACGATGCCGCGCACCGCGCTGTCGCCCCGGCCCAGCTCCTCGAGCAGCACACAGTAGGCGAACATGTCACCGCCGGAGCCGCCGAATTCCTCCTCGATCCCGATCCCGAGAAAGCCCAGCGTCCCGAGCTCGCCGACGATCGCGGGATCGACGGATTCGTCCCGATCCCACTGCGCCGCATGCGGAACCACTCGCTTGTCGACCCAGTTGCGAGCGAGGTCACGCAGCTCACGATGCGCCGGCGAGAGTTGGAAATCCACGGAACCACTCCTGAACCAAACGTTGTTAGGTTTACCCGGGCACCGTAACCTAACGCCGTTCGGTAAATCAAGGACGCCGCCGAAACCGGTGATACCGTTCGAGTCCCCAGCAGAACCCGCAGGAGAGGAGACGCGCATGGCCAGGCCGCGCGTACCGCTGTTGAGCCGCGACCGCATTCGTGACGCCGCGCTGGCCCTGATCGACCGTGACGGCCTCGCGGAGGTCTCCATGCGCAAGCTGGCCGCCGAACTCGGGGTGCAGGCCGCCTCGCTCTACGGCCACTACCCGAACAAGGACGAACTGCTCGACGACATCGCCGCACGCATCATGAGCCCGGTCGACACCTCCGCGTTCGGCACCGCCCACTGGGACGCGGCCCTGGCCGCCTGGGCCCGCAGCTACCGCACCGCCCTGGCCATGCACCCGAATTTCGTGCCGTACCTGGCCGCGGGCCCCGGCCGCCGAGCCGAGAACCTGCGCGCCGCCGACACCGTGCACGGCGGCCTGGTCGGCGCCGGCTGGCCACCGCGCTACGCCACCATGATCGGCGCCGCCACCCGCTACCTGGTGATGGGCTCCACAGTCGGTTCCTTCGCCGGCGGTTTCGCCGACGACGTGCAGGTCTACCGCGACCGCTACCCCCACCTGAACCAGGCCCACCTGCTGCGCGCCGTCGCCGACGAAATCGATGACGACAGCTTCGAACTGGCCCTCACAGCCTTCATAGCCGGCCTACAAGCCACGTACACGACAGTGGTCACCGTCGACTGACACCCGACCGCGGGACCCGGACACCCCCTCGGCCGCTCCCAGCCCCCGAGCTCGCCATGCCCGTACTCCCAGCCACTCAGCAACGCTCGAGTGCGCCACCCACCGCACCCTGAACCACCCGGCACTACCGAAGAAGTCCGCCACCTACCGCACTCCAACCACACCGCATCCCCCAAGTACGCCACCCACCGCACTCTCGCCATCCGGCACTACCGAAGTCCGCCACCTACCGCACTCCGACCCACACTCCATCCCCCAAGTACGCCACCCTCCCGCACTCCCAGCCCCGCACGACCCGACCTCGAGGAGGGTCCGCCGCGAAGCGGCGGTTCGCGGCCGTCCCGACGATCAGGCGCCGTTGCGCACGCGACGAAGGAGCAAGCAACGGCGCCTGATCGTCGGGACGTGGTGGCCGCGAACCTCGAGCGCGCCAGCGCTCAAACAACACAGCTAAGCTTGGCTGGTGTCTCCTCCGGCCGATCGCGCGAACAGTCGACGCCGCCAGCCGCGGCGGCGCGGTGCGGCGGCCAATGGCGGCAAACCGCGGATGCGGACCGTGCGCGAGACCTCGGCGGGGGGACTTGTCGTCGATGGTCTGGATGGTCCGCGTGAGCTGCGGTGCGCCGCGCTGATCGGGCGTACCGATCGCCGGGGGCGGTTGTTGTGGTCGTTGCCGAAGGGGCATATCGAGGAGGGCGAGACCTCCGAGCAGACCGCGATGCGCGAGGTCGCCGAGGAGACCGGCATCATCGGTGAGGTGGTTGCCGAGCTGGGGGACATCGACTATTGGTTTGTCACCGAGGGCAGACGGGTGCACAAGACGGTGCACCATTTTTTGCTGCGTTCGCTCGGTGGTGAACTCTCCGATGCCGATGTCGAGGTCACCCAGGTTGCGTGGGTTCCACTGAGCGAGTTGGATTCCCGTTTGGCCTACGCCGATGAGCGGCGGTTGGCCGAGGTGGCGAATCGGATGATCGACCGGATGGAGACCGGCAAGCGATGACGGGTGGACTGTTCCGGCTGGTCACGGCGGTCCTGACCCTCTTGGTTTCGGTGTCGCTGCTGCCCGCCGCGGCGCATGCGCAGCCGAGTGGGTCCGAGGACGAGCCGCCGAAGTTTCTCAAGTTGACGTTGGACGCGGTGGCGCCGGGGACGGTGACCACCGACAGTGAAAACGTGCTGACGGTGTCGGGCACGGTCACCAATATCGGTGACCGGGTGGTCGACGATGTGAGTGTGCGCATCCAGCGGGCGGCGGCGGTGGATTCGCCGAGCGGGTTGCGCAGTTCGTTGCGGCTCGATCAGATCAATTACGGGATCACGGGGCCGTTCCAAGATGTGGCGCAGCGGCTGACTCCTGGTCAGCGTAAGCAGTTCTCGGTGCGGATCGCGTTGCGTGCGGGGGGCGCGGAGCCGTCGCTGGAGTTGACCGATCCTGGCGTGTATCCGCTGCTGCTCAATGTCAACGGTGAACCCGCCTACGGTTCGCAGGCCAGGCTCGACGACGCCAGTTTCCTGCTGCCCGTCCTCGGGTTGCCGCCGGGGGACGCCGATCCGGCGCCGGTCGGCCCGCCGCCGGAGGCGTCACCGGTGGCGACGACGCTGATCTGGCCGTTGGCGGATCGGCCGCGCATGGTCGCGGGCACTCCGGGTTCGGTGGACGGGCAGCCCGAACTACTCGACGACGAGCTGGCTGTTTCGCTCGACAAGGGCGGGCGGCTCGAACAGTTGGTGGCGGCGCTGGAGACGATCGTGCCCGCGCCGGGCGCCGACCGTGGGGTGGCCGACGCGGTGTGTATCGCCGTCGATCCGGATCTGGTGTCGACGGTGCAGACGATGACCGGTGGCTATCGGGTGCTGGCCAGTCCGTCCGATCCCGAGGGCGCCACCCGGGAGGGGACCGGTGCCGTGGCCGCGCAGGCCTGGCTGGACCGGTTGCGTGCGGTGGCGGGGTCGATGTGCACGGTGGCGTTGCCGTTCGCGCAGGTCGACGTGTCGGCGCTGGCCGCGGTGAACGATCCAGGGCTGTCGGCGCGGGCGCTGCACGCCCCGGCCGACGTGGTCGACGCCGTGCTCGGGACCCGGTCGCTGCGCGGGGTGAGCCTGCCCGACGCCGGCAGCATCGATCACGCCGCGGGGCAACTGTTGCGTGAGCACGGGTACGGGACCGCGGTCCTCGCCGGTTCGGCGGTCTCGGCCGACGGGGCGCCCGGCGACATCGACAGCGCGCTCACCGCCGCGCCGAGCATCTTGGAACCCGGTGTGGTGGTCGGCGGGGAGCAGCCCGCGCCGGATGTGGTGCGGGTGCCGGAGGTGACCGTCGAACCGTCGGCCGGTGCCGATCCGGCCGATCCCGCGCTGCGGGTGACGACCTTCGATATCTGGTCGGCGACCGCGCTGGCCGCCGTCGGTTCCAATCCGCCGACCCCGTCGTTCACGCCGTCGAAGGTGCGCTTCGACGTCGCACACGACTCGCGTGCGGCCCGCTTGCAGGACGCGCTCGGCGCGATGGCGTGGACCGCGCTGAACCCGGCGCCGGACCGGCCACGTTCGCAGTTGCTGATGCCGCCGCAGCAGTGGGGTGCCAACCGGGAGGAGGGGGTGGCGCTGCTCGAGCAGATCGAACTGCTCGCCCGCAACAATCTCGCCGCCCCGCGCAGCTTCAGCGACCTCGTCGCCCAGGAACCCGACCCGCGGCCCTTCACGCTCGAGTATCTGCCGCGCGCGGCTCAGGACGCGCCGCCGGAGCACTTCATCCCACCGATCAGCGCCCAGGGTGCCCGGGTGAGCGAGCTGATGCGCGCGCTGGTGGAACTACCCGAATCGGAACTGACCCCGCGCGCCTTCCTGACCCCGGCCCGCGAAGACCTGTTGCGCGCGCTGAGCCTGTCGGACCGCCGTGGCGACAACGACACCCTCGCCGACCGGCACGCCCAGCGCCGCATCGACCAGGTGACCCGCGAGCTCGACACACTGTTCGGCGCGGTGACGGTGCTGCCGCCCGGCGGGGTGTACACCCTCGCCTCCGAGCAGAGCCCGTTGCTGCTGGTGGCGCGCAACGAACTGCCGGTCGCGATCCGGGTGCACTTCCGCATCGAAGCGCCGGCCGAGACGAACATCACCGATATCGGCGAACAGCTGCTTCCGCCGTTCGGTACCCGCTCGTTCCAGATCCCGACCGAGGTGAGCGACAGCCGTAAGCTGGTCATTCCGATCGGCCTTACCACTCCCGAAGGAGTTGCGCTAGGGGAGGCGACGTCGGTCTCGGTGCGCTCGAACGCTTACGGGCAGGCCTTGGCCATAATGACCGCATGTGCCGCGATATTGCTGTTGCTGTTGGCCGGGCGCCGGCTGTGGCGGCGTTTCCGCGGCCGCCCCGACCCCGCCGACGAAGGGTTCGAACCGGAGACGGTGCAACGAGCCGGTCGGCTGCGGCGGGCCCGCCAGCGATTGCAACGGCAGTGAACGCCCGCGCCTGACCGGCGGGCGGGGGACCATGACAGACAGGGACGACAGTGGCACGGGTGAGCGAAACGCTCACCGGACCGGCGGGATTCGCGGGTCGCACCGGGTACAGGAGGCATGATGGGCGACGATGATTCCGCTCATCGGCACGACCGCGACCGACGCGACGAAGCGACCCAGCGCAGGGCCGCCGCCGCGCCGTGGGAGCGTGAAATGAGCGGCCGGGAGCACGAACCGGACGAACGGCCTGTACGACCGGCCGAAGGCGAACCGGTCGATCCCCGCTTCGCACCCGGACCTGGTGCCGGCACGCGTGCGCCCGACGGGCAGCGCCCCGGTCACCGGGACCCGCAGGGTGGGTACCGGCCCGCTTCGGCCGATCCGGGCGCACCGCAACCGCCGACCGGTCACCGACTGCCGCCTCGGCAACCCCCCGGCCCCGGTCGATCCGGTGAACTGCCGCGTGTACAGCCCCCTCATCGGCCCGGCCCGCAGCCCCGGCACCCTTCCGGCGAGTTCGCTCGACAGCAGCGCCCCGGGCCGGCCGGTGCGCCCCCGCAGCGCCCGCTACCACCGCAACGTCCCGGTCCGAATCCCTCCGGCGAATTCCCTCGGCAGCCACCCGCACCGAACGGTCCCCGTCCGCAGCCCCCCGGCCCGAACGGTCCAGCTCCGCAGCCCCCCGGCCCGAACGGTCCAGCTCCGCAGCCCCCCGGCCCGAACGGCCCGGCTCCGCAGCCCCCCGGCCCTGTCGGTCCTTACGACGAGCCGACCCGAATCCAGCCGCGGCCCGGCGGCCCGAGCGACCCACAGCGCCCGGGGCCCGCCAGCCCACCGCGCCCGGCCGGGCGCCTCCCGATGCCGCCCGGTCCCGCTCCGCGCTCGGGCGAGTTCCCGCAGCAGCCACGGCCAGGCCGGCCCGGCGCTCAGCATCCCGGTGCGGTTCGACGTGGTGACGGACCGGTCCCCGATCAACAGCGACCGGGGCCGGGCGGGCCGCCGTCCGGCGCGATTCCGCGCCAGGGACGGCCTGGACTCGACGGACGTCCCCCTGGTGGGCCCGAGCGAGGGCCAGGTGCGCACCCCGGGGCAGGTTTCGACGGTCGCCCGGGTCCCAACCGCGGACCTGAGGGCTATCCCAACCACGGGTCACGTCCCGAGGGTGGTCCAGGGTCCAACCGTGGACATGGCTCTCACCGTGTGCCGAGCCCCTCGGACGGCACGAGTCCTGATCGTGGGCCTGGCTCTGACCGTGGCTTCGGGCACGAGCGCGGACCGGGACCGGATCGAGCCGGATTCGACTCGGGTCAACGGCCGGATCGTCGTCCCGCGCCCGATCGCCCTGCCCCGCCTCGTCCCGCCTATCCCGGCATGCCGGGCACACCGGTCGGTCAATCCGAGTCCCGCCAGCCCGAGCGCGCGGCCGCCGCGGGATTCGGCGATCCCGGCCGGGGACGAGCCGAGGAGCGGACTCAGGTCATCGCACGTCCTGAGCGGATCTCCACGGAGAAGCCGGCGCCGAAGGGGGCCACCGCGGCCCCGCAGAGTGCCAACGCGAAGCTGCTCAAGGATTCCGGTTCCATTGCCATCGCGACCCTGATCAGCCGGATCACCGGGTTCGCCAAGCAGTTGTTGCTGCTCACCGTGCTCGGCCCGGCTATTGCCAGTGCGTTCATCTCGGCGAACCTGATCCCGAACATGGTGGCCGAGCTGGTGCTGGGCGCGGTGCTGACGGCGATCGTCGTGCCCACGCTGGTGCGCGCCGAGCAGGAAGACCAGGACAACGGCGCCGCCTTCATCCGAAGATTGGTGACGGCCGCCTTCACCGTGCTGTTCGTGGCCACCGTGCTGACCTTGGCGGCGACGCCGGTCCTGGCCAGCCGGGTGCTCGTCGATTCCGACGGCGAGGTGAACACCGACCTCACCACCGCGCTGACCTACCTTCTCGCGCCGGCGATCCTGTTCTACGGCATGTCGGCGCTGTTCACCGCGATCCTCAACACCAGGCAGGCGTTCAAACCGGGCGCGTGGGCGCCGGTGCTGAACAATGTGGTGGCTCTGGTGGTGCTGGCGGTCTACGCGCTCACCCCCGGCGAGATCACCCTCGACCCGGTGCACATGAGCGACCCGAAACTGCTGGTCCTGGGCCTGGGCATCACGGCTGGTGTGGCCACGCAGGCGTTCAGCCTGCTGCCCGCGATCCGCAGGCACGGCATCAATCTGCGTCCGCTGTGGGGTTTGGACGCGCGGCTCAAGCAGTTCGGCCGGATGGGTGCCGCGATCATCCTGTACGTGCTGATCAGCCAGATCGGCCTGGTCGTCGCGAACAACATCGCCTCCTCGGTCGACGAGGCGGGCCCGGCGATCTTCGCCAACGCGTGGGCACTGCTGCAACTGCCCTACGGCGTCATCGGCGTCACGCTGCTCACCGCGATCATGCCGCGACTGAGCCGCAACGCCGCCGACGACGACACGCCTGCGGTGGTCGACGACCTGTCCGTGGCGACCCGGCTCACGATGATCGCGCTGATCCCGGTGGTCACCTTCATGACCTTGGCCGGCCCGACGATCGGCGAGGCGCTTTACGGTTACGCCCGATTCTCCGGCGACGCCGAACGCCTCGGCAGCGCGGTGAGCTGGTCGGCGTTCGCGCTGATCCCGTATTCGCTGGTGCTGATCCACCTGCGCGTGTTCTACGCCCGCGAACAGGCGTGGACTCCCACCTGGATCATCCTCGGCATCACCACGATCAAGATCGTGTTCTCGGCGCTGGCGCCCGTGCTGGCCCGCGACAGCGACGACGTGGTGATCATGCTGGGTGTCGCCACCGGCCTGGGCTTCACCGCGGGCGCGGTGATCGGCGGCATGCTGCTGCACCGCAGCCTCGGTGACCTGCGCATGGCCAATGTCGGCCGCACCGTCACGCGGGTGCTGCTCGCTTCCATCGCCGGTGGTGCGGTGATGCTGATCATCGACACGGTGACCGGGCTCGATCAGGTCTCGGGCGGTCCCGCTTCCCTGCTGCGCGTCACCGTCGACGCGGTGGTGCTGTTCTCGGTGGCTTTCGGGCTGATGCGTCTGGTCGGTGTGCCCGAGGTCGTGGCGATCACCGTCGCCATCTCGCGCAAGCTGGGCATCACCCCGCCGGCGCCCGATCTCGGACTCGACGAAGACGCTTCGGCGGAGGACATCTACGCGACCACGGTGCTGCGCAGGCCCGACACCTACTCCTTCCCGGCATACGGTCAGTCGTTGGACACCCAGACCATGGTGCTTCCGGTAATTCGGCCCGGAGCCCGCCCCGGAGCTATTGACATCACCGGTCAAGCGCCGTTCCCGTACGCTGTTCGGCAGACCGACACGCCAGATCAGGCCGAAGGAGGACCGAGGGTGAGCGATGACGCGGTGGGCGGCGTCCCGGCCGCTGATTCTGCGGCGCGCGCGGCAGCAGGAAGGTCCACCGAAGTCCGGCCCACAGGGGCAGACAAGGCGGGGTCCGAGCGCGCCGACGTGCCAGACGATAGCGACAATCCGCAGGTCAACGACCAGGCGGACGATGAGAACACGCGAGCGCGCAACGACGACGCGCCCCCTCGGCGCGCCGCGGCGCCGCCCCACGATCCCACGCACGACACCGGCATGTTGCCGATCCCTCCGCAGGTGCCCGCCGACGCGCAGCGCTCGCAGCGCGGACCGAAACTCATGCCGGGTGCCTCTGTCGCGGGCGGCCGTTATCGACTGCTCGCCGGTCACGGCGGAGCGCGGGGGCTGAAGTTCTGGCAGGCACTCGACATCAAACTCGACCGTGAGGTCGCGCTGACCTTCGTCGACGCCGACCAGTCATCGGGCGAGAAGGGCGGCCACGACGGGCCGCAGGCCATCCTGTCGCGCACACTGCGCCTGGGCCGGATCAACTCACCTGGCCTGGCCAGGGTGCTCGATGTGGTGCGTGGCAGCTCCGGCGGCATCGTCGTCGCCGAGTGGACACCGGGTCGCTCGCTCCGGGAGATGGCCGAGACGGTGCCCTCGCCGATCGGGGCGGCCCGGGCCATCCGGGTGCTCGCTTCGGCGGCCGAACTGGCCCATCGCGGCGGCGGTTCGCTGTCGATCGATCATCCCGACCGGATCCGGATCAGTGCCTCCGGTGACGCGGTGCTCGCCTTCCCCGGCACGCTCGGCGATTCCGACGCCCAGTCCGATGTGCGTGGCCTCGGCGCCATGCTCTACGCCCTGATCACCGCGCGCTGGCCGATTCGCGTCGGCGGGATGAGCGGCAGCGCGGCCACCATCGGTGGGCTGCGCCTGGCCGATTTCGGACCCGACGGTACGCCGGTGGAGCCGCGGCAGATCCGGCCCGAAGTGCCGTTCGAGATCTCGGCGGTCGCGGTGCGATCGCTGGAATCGAACAAGGGTGTGCGTACCGCCGCCACCGTGCAGCACGTGCTCGAGCAGGCCTCGGTGGTGGATCAGAAGACCGATTTCATCCCGGTGCTGCGGCTGGGGCAGCGCGCGGTCGCGGCGGGACCGGATTCGCTCGCCGATCCGGAGCTGCTCGCGGCCGAGCGGGAACGTTCCAAGCGGATGCTGTTGATCATGGTCGGGCTGGGCGTGCTGGCCGCGCTGGTGGTCGGCGTCCTGATCTGGTGGATGGTCAGCATCTTCGCCCCGGGTGCTTCCGACAAGCCGCTGGATCAGCAGGTCAACATCGGTCTCACTTCCAGTGTTCCGCCACCCAGCGCGGCCGCCGCACCGCCGACGGGTGAGCCGTCACCGCCGGCGAGTGTGCCGGTGGCGGTCACCGGCGCCACCGTGTTCTCCCCGGAGGGCACGCCCGACGGTGCCGCGACGGCCGGGGCGGTGCTGGATCAGAACCCGGAGACGGTGTGGCGCACCGATCAGTACTTCCAGCAGTTCCCCGCCCTCAAGAAGGGGGTGGGCCTGCTGGCCACGTTGCCCACCCCGGCCAAGCTGACCAATGTCTCGATCACCTCGCCGAGCGCGGGCAGCCGGGTGGAGATCCGCACCTCGCCCACCGAGACCCCCACGCTCGATCAGACTCAGCTGATCGGTTCGGCCGAACTCGGTGACGGCGCGACCGACGTCGCCGTGCAGACCGATCAGGCAGCTCGTTTCGTGCTCGTATGGATCACCGGACTCGCGAATTCGGGCGGTCAGTTCCAGACCGCCATCGCCGATGTCGCTTTCGACGCCGCGCCGTAAACCCGCCCGCGTCCACCGCCCACCGCTGTCTGTGCAGGTGGCTGCCTCTTTTCTGATCGCATAACCACCGTCATCGAACCGCGGTCCGGTTGGTGCGCAATTGTTATCAGCGATATGATCTTCCAGCGCTCTCGGCAGGGAGCTACCCAGGATCTGTCCACGTCGATCCTGGACGCCGCGTGTAGTCAGGTGATGGATCGGCCTCGTTCGCCGACGTGAAGTCGCCGTAATGAGCGCTGTCCAAGGGGTCAGGTGTTGTCGCCGGAAGTCAACGAGCAGGTCCGCGGGGGGAGAACGCGGCAGGTCGCCCATCGCGATCGCTCGTTCCTCGAGAACGGCAGTGACAAGGAGTTGCTCGCTGCCCACGTGCGCGGCGAGCCGCACATGTTCGCCGAACTGCTGCGCAGGCACAAGGACCATCTGTGGCAGACCGCGCTGCGCACCTCCTACAGCCGCGAGGACGCCGCCGACTGCCTGCAGGACGCGTTGCTGTCGGCGCATCGCACCGCCGAGACGTTCCGGTCCGAGGCCGAGGTGCGCAGCTGGCTGCACGCCATCGTGGTCAACGCCTGCCTGGATCGCATCCGGCGCAACAAGACCCGCCGCGCCATCTCGATCACTCCCGACACCATGCCCGAGGCCGTGGAGCCCCGTGACGCCTACGCCGACTACGAACTGTCGGTGATCGTCAGCGAGGCGTTGTTCACGCTGCCCGACGACCAGCGACTGGCGCTGGTGATGACCGAGATGGAAGGCCGCAGTGTGGCCGAAGCCGCCGCGGCGCTCGGCGTGGCGGAGGGCACTATCAAGAGCCGATGCTCCCGAGCGCGCGTACGTTTGCAAGAACGTTTGGAATTTTTCCGGGATCCGGGGAACCGGATCTAGCCGGGATGCGTCATTAACAGTGACGAACAAGTCAGCGATGTAAATCCTGCGATCCGTTATCGACAGAACAGGGGAGGTGCGAGGGTGGCTCGATCCGTACCGCAGCCTCCGTTCCCGTCGGAACTGCTGGCCGATCTGCATGCCGACAATCTCGCACCCGAACTGTGCGAGCAACTGTGGCCCATGGTCCGCTCCGACCCAGACGCGCTGCGCTACCTGAACGAACTCGACCAGGTGAACACCCACCTGCGCGCCCTCGGCGACGACGACCGGGTCGTGCACCGCATGCCCGACGACGTGGCCGAGCGCATGTTCGGCCTACTCGCCGAGCTCGACGCTGGCGACGGACCCACCGAACGGCTCAGCCGGACCGAACATCCGAGCTCGCCACAACACCTCAGCTCACCAGAGCACCCCAGCACACCAGGGCACCTCAGCTCGACGCAGCGCCTCAGCACGCCAGGGCACCTCAGCTCGACGCAGCACCTCAGCTCGCCAGAGCACCTCAACTCGCCAGAGCGCCCTCACTCACCAGAGCACCTCAGCTCGACGCAATACCTCAGCTCGCCGAAGCACCCCAGCACGCCAGCGCACCTCAGCGCCGTTCCGTCGCCGACACCCGAACCCGGGATCGCAGCCGAGCCGGCGCCGATCTCGCTGGCGCGTCACCGATCCCGGCGCCGGATGCGCCTGCTGGCGGCAGCCGCGGCCACTGTGGCGGTGCTCGCGGGCGCGGGTGCTGTCTTCACCACGCTCGACACCACCGAAAACGGCACACCCACCGCGGCACCGTTCCTGGACCCGGCCGACCCGGGTGATGACCTCACCGTCGCCGCCGCGCTCAGCGCACTGGGCAAACGCGATGTGCGCGGCCCGCTGGCCGACGACGCCGCCCTCACCCGCTGCGTGCGAGCCAACGGCATCGACCGCACCGTCCTGGGTGCGTCGAGCATCACCTTCCGGGGTGACGAGGCCGTGCTCGTGCTCGTCAACGGCGCCCGGACTCCCACCATCACCGCGCTGGTCGTCGGCACCGACTGCACCACCGGCGCACCCAACCAACTCGCCGTGCGCGACATCGGCTGAGCAGCTCCTCGCGGGGCAGCGCCGTCACCCCGGGAACAACACCGTTTAGGCTGTTGTTGACCGACACATCCCCAGCTTGTCTTTCGGAAGGGCCTCATGAGCACGCCAGTTCGCGACCTGATCATCGTCGGTTCAGGACCCGCCGGCTACACGGCAGCCGTCTACGCCGCTCGCGCCGAACTGGCGCCTGTCCTTTTCGAGGGCACTCAGTTCGGTGGCGCCCTGATGACCACCACCGAGGTGGAGAACTTCCCCGGATTCCGTGACGGGATCATGGGACCGGACCTGATGGAGCAGATGCGCGAACAGGCCAAGCGTTTCGGCGCCGACGTGCGCACCGAGGACGTCGACGCCATCGACCTGTCCGGTCCGATCAAGAAGGTCACCGTGGGCGAGGAGACCTTCGAGGCCTACGCCGTCATCCTCGCGATGGGTTCGGCCGCCCGCTACCTGCACGTCCCCGGTGAGCAGGAACTGCTCGGCCGCGGCGTGAGCGCCTGCGCCACCTGCGACGGCTTCTTCTTCAAGGGCCAGGACATCGTGGTGGTCGGCGGTGGCGACTCGGCGATGGAGGAAGCGACCTTCCTCACCAAGTTCGCCGCCAGCGTCACCATCGTGCACCGTCGCGAGGAGTTCCGCGCCTCCCGGATCATGCTCGAACGCGCCAAGGCCAACGACAAGATCAAGTTCCGGCTCAACGCCGAGATCGCGAAGGTCAACGGCGACAAGAGTGTCTCCAGCCTCACGCTGCGCGACACCCGCACCGGCGAGGAGTCCGAGCTGGCCGCCACCGGCCTGTTCGTGGCCATCGGCCACGACCCGCGCAGCGAACTGGTCAAGGGCCAGGTCGCGCTCGACGCCGAAGGCTATGTGCAGGTGACCGATCCGAGCACCGCCACCGACGTGGCAGGTGTGTTCGCCGCGGGCGACCTGGTCGACCACACCTACCGGCAGGCGATCACCGCGGCGGGCACCGGCTGCCGCGCGGCGATCGACGCCGAGCGCTGGCTCGCCGAGCAGGGCGACATCAAAGCCAACACTCTCGCCAACGCCGACGGCTCGGCCGCGGTGCCGGTCAATTGATTTCGAGCACGAGGAGAAACACCATGGGCGCCAACACCATCACCGTCACCGACCAGTCCTTCGCCGACGACGTCCTGCTCAGCGAAAAGCCGGTGCTGGTCGACTTCTGGGCCGACTGGTGCGGTCCGTGCAAGATGGTCGCCCCCGTGCTCGAAGAGATCGCGGGCACCCACGCCGACAAGCTCACCGTCGCCAAGCTCGACACCGAGGCCAACCCCGGTACGGCCCGCGACTACGAGATCCTTTCCCTGCCCACCATGATCCTGTTCCAGGGCGGCAAGCCCGTGAAGCAGATCGTCGGCGCCAAGGGTAAGGCGGCCCTGCTGCGCGAACTCGACGGGCTCATCTGAGCGCCGTTGGCGACAAAAGCATCTCCTACCGGCCGACGCGCCGTAGGATGCCTGGACCCGGGATTCCCGTAATACGGCCCGGGTCTGAGACAATCGAGGCGTCGCTCCGGCCGAAGGAAAGGGCTCTTACGCATGCACCGACTTCGTCACGGCGATTCAGGACCAGCCGTCGCAGAGGTTCGGAGCACCCTCGCAAGCCTCGGTTTCCTGCATCCGCAGCACGGCGAGTCCAGCGACGGATCCGATGCCAAGCAGTACTGGCAGGACACCGATGTGGTGTTCGACCGCCCACTCGACTCGGCGGTCCGCGCGTTCCAGCAGCAGCGCGGACTGCTCGTCGACGGGGTGGTCGGCCCGGCCACCTACCGTGCGCTGAAGGAAGCTTCCTACCGCCTGGGTGCCCGCACACTGATCTATCAGCTGTCGGCTCCGCTCTACGGTGACGATGTGGCCACCCTGCAGCGCAAACTGCAGGACCTCGGCTTCTACGTGTACCGGGTCGACGGCTATTTCGGACCCCACACCCATGAGGGTCTCAGCGCGTTCCAGCGCGAGATCGGCCTGTCCGCCGACGGTATCTGCGGACCCGACACCCTGCGCTCACTCGACCTGCTCGGCGCCCGCGTCACCGGCGGCAACCCGCACCGCATCGCCGAGGAAGAAGTGGTGCACCGGGCCGGACCGCAACTCACCGGGAAACGCATCGTCATCGACCCCGGATTCGGTGGCGCCGACAAAGGTTTCGCGGTGCCCACCGAGTTCGGTGAGGTCTTCGAGTCGGAAATCCTGTGGGATCTGGCTTCTCGCCTCGAGGGCCGGATGGCCGCCACCGGGATGGAGACGTTCCTGTCGCGGCCGTGGGGCGCCAACCCCAGCGATGTCGAACGCGCCGAAACGTCGAACTCCTTCGACGCCGACCTGATGATCTCGCTGCGCTGCGCCACCAGCGACAACCCGTCGGCCAAAGGCGTGGCCGGGTTCTACTTCGGCAATTCCCACGGTTCGGTCTCGATGATCGGCCAGGTGCTGGCCGGCTTCATCCAGCGCGAAGTGGTGGCCCGCGCCGCGGTGCAGGACTGCCGCACCCACCAGCGCACCTGGGATCTGCTGCGGCTCACCAAGATGCCGACGGTCCAGGTGGATCTGGGCTACCTCACCAACGAGTACGACGCCTCGGTGCTCGCCAACCCGCGCATGCGCGACGTGATCGCCGAAGCGATCCTCATCTCGGTGAAGCGGCTGTACCTGCTCGGCCAGGACGATCAGCCGACCGGCACCTACACCTTCGCCGAACTCCTCGCCGAAGAACTGGCCGCCGCAGAAGCAGGGAGTAGTAGTTCCGCCTCTCCGCGAATTTAGGCCAGGTTCAGGTACGCACCCCCGCCTCTCCGCGACTTCAGGCCGGACTCGAGTGCGCGGAGCCCGGGAGGCGGCAAGCTCCTCCCGGGCTCTCTCCGGAACTAAGTTCGGTTCGAAGCCGCGGAGAGGTGGGCGGAGGCCGACGAACCTGTCGTGACCGGGATGCGGATCTGCGCTGCGGCCAGTAGTTGATCCAGCGCGCGTTCCACGTCTTCTTTCCAGCCGTGATCGGAGTCCAGCTCGAGCCGCAAACGCGGGAACCGATGGTGCTGAGCTACCACCTCGAAACCGACCTCTTCCAGGAAATCGGCGTCGATCATGCAGGTTTCGGGTGTGCAGCGCGTCGCGGCCGCCTGGTCACGTAGCGGCGCGGCGATTCGTTCCATCAGCCGCATCGACGATCCGAGCCCGCGGTCGGCCACCGAGCTCGACGGCGGACCGTTGCGAATGCCGAACGCCTCCAAGGCGCGCACACCGCGGCGCACCAGGTCGGCCACCACGCTCTGGACCAGTCGATGGGCTACATCGGCCTCGTCGTAGGGGAATTCAGCCTGCAGCGTGGTCAGCAGGATGGCATCCGGGCTCACGGGGGAGGTGGGGAACAGCGTGGAGCGCGGGACCGCGCTCGGGGGAGAGTAGAGCGCGCAGCCCGCGATGTTGTTGTCGACCTGGGCCACCTGGCCGCACGATCCCCACTCGAGCAGGACGGTGGACAGCCAGGCTTCCTTCTCGAAGACCGGATCGCTGAAGGCCTGCGAGTCGGCGGCGACGGCCGGATCCAGCTCCCAGAACACACACCGCCGGGTGTGCGCCGGAAGGCGATCGAGTCCGTCGAGAGTCAAGGCCGTGACGCTGGTCGACACTGGTCTGTTCAGCCTCCAGCTGTCCGATTCATCCACGCTCACGCCACATCACTATTCACAGTAATGCCGCCTCTTTCAATTGTGTAGACAGGCCGGGGAAACCCCGTCACTGTGACGTTTCGTGCTCGGCTTGCTCCATCAGCGCCACAATGCGCTCGAGATCTTCGACGGAGCCGAATTCGACAACGATCTTGCCCTTGCGCTTGCCGAGGCTCACGGTAACCCGGGTGTCGTAGGAACCCGACAGCCGCTCGGCCACTTCCTGCAGCCCCGGCATCTGAATCGGCTTACGCTTGGGCGCCGGGGGAGCGGCGTCCTCCGCCGGGTTGCGGTTGGCCAGGGTCACCGCTTCCTCGGTGGCCCGAACCGACAAGCCCTCCGCCACGATGCGGGCCGCGAGCACTTCCTGCGCGTCGGGGCCGGCGTCCAAGCCGAGCAGCGCCCTGGCATGTCCGGCCGAGAGCACGCCGGCGGCTACCCGGCGCTGCACGGGGATCGGTAGCTTCAGTAGTCGGATCATGTTCGTCACGACCGGGCGAGAGCGGCCGATGCGCGCGGCCAGTTCCTCGTGGGTCACGTCGAACTCTTCGAGCAGCTGCTGATAGGCGGCCGCCTCTTCGAGTGGATTGAGCTGCACGCGGTGGATGTTCTCCAGCAGCGCGTCGCGCAGCATCGAGCCATCGGCGGTGTCGCGGATGATCGCCGGGATGGTGGCCAGCCCGGCCTCCTGGCACGCGCGCCAACGGCGCTCGCCCATGACCAACTGGAACTTGTCGACACCCGGTTCGAGACGTCGCACGACGATCGGCTGCATCAGCCCGAACTCGCGGATCGAGTGCACCAGCTCGGCGAGAGCTTCTTCTTCGAAGACCGAGCGTGGCTGCTTCGGGTTCGGTTCGATCTGATCCGCCGGGATTTCGCGGTACACCGCGTCGCCGGGGGAGACCAGCTCTTCGGCGGCCACCTCCGCGACGGTCACCTCCGGTTCGGATTCGGATACCTTCTCCGGTTCCGCCTCGGCCTCCGGTACGCGGTGCAGGAACGCTTCGGCAGGCTGCGGCCCGATCGGGTTGATCCCGATCACGCTCGCCGCGGCGCTACTGAGGCCCGGCGCCACGGCCGGACCTGTCGGGATCAACGCGGCCAAACCGCGACCGAGACCGCCCTTTTTCGCCTGACTCATCGGCTACCGATCCCTTCCTCGTTCCAACCCACGACTAAGACGCGTCTTGCTTCAGCTCGACACGGCGTGCGAGTTCGCGTCCGGCGTCCATATAGCTCATCGCGCCGCGGGAACCCGGATCATAATCGAGCACGGTCATCCCGTAGCCCGGCGCCTCCGAGACCTTCACGCTGCGCGGGATCATCGACTTGAGCACCACATCACCGAAGTGGTTGCGCACCTCTTCGGCGACCTGGTCGGCAAGCTTGGTACGCCCGTCGTACATCGTCAGCAGCACGGTCGACACATGCAGTTCCGGGTTGAGGTGCGCCTGCACCAACCCGATATTGCGCAGCAGCTGACCCACACCCTCCAGCGCGTAGTACTCACACTGGATCGGGATCAACACCTCCTTGGCGGCCACGAGCGCGTTGACGGTGAGCAGCCCGAGTGAGGGCGGGCAGTCGATGAGGACGTAATCGATGTCGAACCCGGCGATGGCGGCTTCCTGAATGGCGGTCTTCAACCGGCCTTCGCGCGCGACCATCGAGACCAACTCGATCTCGGCGCCGGCCAGGTCGATCGTCGCCGGCACGCACAGCAGTCGCTCATTGTGCGGGCTCTGCTGGATCGCGTCCTTGACGTTCACCTCGCCGATCAACAGCTCGTAGCTCGACGGCACCCCGGAGTGGTGGGCGACGCCCAGCGCCGTACTCGCGTTGCCCTGCGGATCGAGATCGATGACGAGGACGGTCATCCCCTGATGGGCTAGCGCCGCCGCGAGATTGACCGTCGTCGTCGTCTTACCGACGCCGCCCTTCTGGTTGGCGATCGTGATGATCCGTTGCTCGCGGGGTTTCGGCACAGTGACCTTTCCTGGATGCAGAATCTGGCTGGCGCGTTGCGCTTCCGCCGCGATCGGGGTCTCGGCCGAAGAGATCTGCCCGAAAGGAGTATTCCCGAACGTCTCCGCGTCGAAGCTGCTGGAATCCAGCATCCCCGGGACCCGCGACGCTGTTTCCCGTGAAACATTCGCCGGACCGCTCGACATAGATTGCTCCTAACCCGAGAACTTCAGATCACGTACCCCCGACGAACGTCGGCGCCGTGTCGTCACAAACAAACTGCGTCGGTGGAGAACTCGAAGACTCGAGGAGGGTGGCTCGCTCCCGCCCGACTGTGAACAGCTTGCCAGCCCTACGACAGTTAGGAAAGCTGAATCGCGGCACGCCGAGCGGGACACACCCAACTACCTCGAATTTCTTTCCCACAATCATGTTTCACGGGAAACCAGCGTCGGTCCGTTCCACGTGAAACACCGCACCCACTGAAGCGAGGGGATCGCGAGGGTGTGGCTCGGAGGTCGTCAGCGGCGGTGTGGAGCAACCTCGCGGGGGAGCTCTCATGAACGCCCGGCGCTGCGGATCCAATCCGCGCACGCGGTCGCGGAACCAGTAAGCGCACACGCCGGCCAACTTCCGGCTGGAGCGGAACCAGTGGTGTCCCGGCGACCGAAGCCACGTGATCGACTACGGCGCACCACCGGCATCGGATGCGACGCCGGAGTCACCTAGAGAGCGAGGGTAGCTCGCAATCGAGCAGAGGCCCGCGACCGTCCCTCGTAACCAGTCGTCGTGGAAGTGCTTCAGGAAGCCGAGAGGGACGGAAGGCGGCGGGCGGTCCGACGACAAGCAGTCCATGTTGCGTTCGGCGATGCGGGGCGGGAGACGTCGCCAATGAGGAGTCGGGCGAGATCGTTCCACGCAAGGATGTCCAGGCGACCGCCAATGATGCAGGCGAGGACCGCGGCCAGAGTTTGGAGGGAATGCGGCATTTCTGGACCAACCTGCTGGGGTCGGCCCAGGCGCGTGCGGGGCGCGGCGAGCTTGGCCAGATTTTGCAGGTGCACGCGTTCGTGAGGGTCGAGTTGCAGGGCGCGCCACGGCATCGAGCACGGCCCCGGGAACATTCCGGGCACGACCCTGCTCCAGCCGCGTGTAGTAGTCGACACTGACGCCGGCAGACAGAGCCAGTTCTTTACGGCGCAAACCATGCACCCGGCGCTGGCGACCGAAGTCGACGCCCCGGCAACTCTGGTCTCAGGCGAGCGCGGCGGCTCCTGAGAAACTCGCTGAGCTGGCGAGCACGATCCATATCCTCCGGTGTCCATACGCCCACTCTGTGCCGCCTGGTCCTTCCAGGTCCAGGCAGGAACGCCTCCGGTTGGCCGGAGCACTGGGTGCGGCCACTACGCGCCGACATTATGGACGGTGTTCGCCGAGCGGACACGACACCGATCCACGACCGACGAGGGGTTCCCATACCGAACACCTGTCCATCGCCACCGGCTTCGTCGCGAAGCCGGGACAGGACCAACGCCGGTGTGAAGAGCTGACCACGATGATCGCCCCTCCCTCGCTGAAGCGGGATGCCTGAGCTACCACCCATACACCGACCCCATCCGTGCGGACCGAATGATCCTCGTGGGTAAGCGTTCCGACACCGAGGCACTGGACCATTACTTCAGCCTCCCGCACTTCGAACGGGTGGCCGCCGCGCTCGACAAAACCCTGGCCGAGCCGTTCACCCTGCGCCGCCTGACCAGCGCCCCAACCTGAACTCAGTCGCACGCCAGACGCCACGAGACGGATGCCGAGTTGTAGGGAGGCGGATGCGTGTACGCCCCAACTCGCCGTGCCGAGGCGAGTTCGGGTAGGCACACTCTGGCCGTACCGAGGCGGGTACGCGTAGGCACACTCTGGCCGTACCGAGGCGGGTACGCGTAGGCACACTCTGGCCGTACCGAGGCGAGTGCGCTTGGGCCACTCGCCGTACCGAGGCGAGTTCGCGTAGGCACACTCTGGCCGTACCGAGGCGAGTTCGGGTAGGCACACTCGCCGTGCCGAGGCTGGGGTACACCCGCGCCGGGATACGGATACCGCAATAACATGCGTGCCCCCACAGCTTCGCGTGACTCCATACGCTTGACCGACTCCCACGCGCCTACGAGTTCGGTTGGCAGAGCGGAACGGCGACCGCTGACAAGGCGGACCAAAATAGGCGGCAGCGATTGCGCAACGGGGGGAGGCGATGCGATCGCACGACCATCGAGCCGCAGCCCGGTTGGAGGAGGGGCAGCCACGCCGCCTTCGCACCGCGAGGGCAGGTCGCGGACAGTTGTTCTGATGCGGCCCGCGGCGCTAGCGCGAGAACTGGTCCCGGCGGTAGCGCGAAGGCGGGCCACGATCGTAGCGCCAAGACAGGCCGACCGTAGCGCGAGCGGCGGCCCCCACCGCAGCGCACGGGCGGGCCCTGCGGTAGCGAAGGCGATCCCCATCAAACCGGTCGCGGCGCTTGTGCGAGGACTGATCCCGGCGGTAGCGCACAGGCGGGCCCCGCCGTAGAGCGAAGGCAATCCCCGGGCGACGGCGCGAAGTTGTCACCGGCGGGCAGCACGAAGGCGGCTCCGGCCGTAGCGGTAGCGCGAAGGCAATCCCCATCGGCAACGCGAAGGCGGCCGCGGCACTAGCACGAGGACTGGCCCCGGCGGCACGCTAACGCAGGCCCGGCGGTTACGCGGAGGCGGGCCGCGTCGGCAACGCAAAGGCGGCCGCGGCACTAGCGCCAAGGGCTGGTCCCGGCGTAACGCGGAGGCGGTCCCCGTTGTAGCGCACGCGCGGGGCCCCGAGGTAGCGCAAAGGTGATCCCCGTCGGCAACGCGGAGGTGGGCGCCTGCGGTAACGCGCAGGCGGCCGCGGCACTGCGCCGAGGACTGGTCTCGGCGTAGCGCGAAGGTGGACCCCGGGCGAAGGGGACGGTGTCGTCCTCTCGGAGTCAGGACTGCGATCGCGTCGGGTAGAACGATCGCGACATATACCGATGGGCAAAGTGAACAGTTCGGCTGGCACGAAATATGACAAGGGATGCTCAGCTCGCGACTGGAGGCCTGCCTTGTTTCCCGTGAAACATGACCCAAGTGGGCGACACACTCCGGTGCGATGGGAGCTGGTACCTGCCTGTGGGCTAGTTCGGGCAGCAGTTGGTGAGACCGGGCATGAGGCGCGCTCGTCGAGAGCCGTCACGGGGAGCATCCGACGCCGCGCCGCGCACTGACTGGTAGCGGCCGAGCCACACGCTGGTGGAAAATTCCAGCGTGAAGTACGAGGATCGCGTCAATCCCGGCCGGATGCCGATGGTGCCGGCCACCGTCGGGCACGCCACCGCCGGGCTCGCACCATCGGATTCGGCACCACGGGGCTCGGCACCACGGGGCTCGGCACCGCCGGATTCGCCACCACCGGACTCGCCACCATCGGACTCGGCACCACCGGACTCGGCACCACCGGGCTCGCCACCACCGGACTCGGCACCACCGGACTCGCCACCACCGGACTCGGCACCATCGGGCTCGCCACCACCGGACTCGCCACCATCGGACTCGGCACCATCGGGCTCGCCACCACGGGGCTCGGCACCATCGGACTCGGCACCATCGGGCTCGCCACCATCGGGCTCGGCACCATCGGATTCGGCACCATCGGGCTCGCCACCATCGGGCTCGTCACCATCGGGCTCGCCACCACGGGGCTCGCCACCACCGGACTCGGCACCATCGGGCTCGCCACCACCGGGCTCGCCACCATCGGGCTCGCCACCACCGGACTCGCCACCACCGGACTCGGCACCACTGGACTCGGCACCGGGGAGCTGCCACGCTTCGACTACTGAACCACGCAGGATTCTTCGCTTGCGTCGCCCTACGCCCAACTCGACCACGGGCTCGACGATGCGTCGGTGAGCAACCCACTCGTCCACTCGCTGGCCCCGCCGGTGATCACCGCCCCCGACTGAGAATTGCAGGCACAAGGCGTTCGACGCGCAGCCAGTGGGGAAGCGGCAGTGGCCAGCGTGACAGTTACCCGCAGTGATCGACCGGTACACCGACAGCCGGGCGCATCGGCATCAGCCGGAGATAGGAGTCGAGCAGGGAAGCGGGAGCGAGGACAGGAGCGGAACGCGGGAGCGGGAGTAGGAGTGAGAGAGCGGGATCACCGGAAAGCCTGAACACGAGAACGCAGAGAACTATGTGTAGCGCGGAACGTATAGCGCGGCACATGGGAACGCGCGGAGCGAATCCCGGAAACGCGCGAGGGGGAGCGGCAGCGGCAGCGGCGGCAGCGGCGAGCGACGGCAGCAGCGGTGGCGGCGGCAGCAGCGGTGGCGGCGGCGAGCGGCAGCAGCAGCAGCAGCAGCAGCGAGCAGCGAGCAGCGAGCAGCGAGCAGCGAGCGAGAATCGGGGAGCGAGAATCAGGGACGGAGCGCGCGGCGGCGGCAGGCTGCGCTGATGGCAGCGGGGAGCGTTGGCTTCACCAACGCGTCGAGAGCCGGGAGACCGCGTTCAGCGTGGCTGCGAAGCGGAGGCAGTTGTGCCACCCGGCGTGAGTGGCGAATTTACCCGCGATTCAGCAAGGAACATCGACCCTCGGGCAGTTTCGTCACGTTACGAATTGCTGAATCCGAGTGCGCTGCCGTTCCGGTCAGGCGGAACCGGATTCGCGACGCTTTCGCGCCTTCTTCTCCGCGCCCGCGGCTTTGCGGCCGGCGCGGCGGGTGGGGCGTTCGGCGCGGGGGAGTAGTTCGGCGCTGATGACGAGGGTGGGGATTTCGACGATGCCGGCGCCGCAGCCGACTACGCGGAGATCGGTGGCACCGTCGCGGATCAGCTCCGCGCCATCGCGTTCGAGTTCTTCGGCGGCGCTGGTTCCCTTGAGGGCGAGCATTCGGCCGTGGTCGCGGAGTAGGGGGAGCGACCAGTGGGCGAGTTTGGCGAGGGGGGCAACAGCGCGGGAGGTGACGACATCGGCGCCGCCCGCTTCCTTGATCACACCGGACTGTTCCGCGCGCCCGCGTACGACGGTGACGTCGAGTCCGGCCTCCTCGATGAATTCGCTGAGGAATACGGTGCGGCGCAGCAGTGGCTCGACGAGGGTGATGCGGAGATCGGGGCGGGCGATCGCCAGCGGGATCCCGGGGAGACCGGCGCCGCTGCCGACGTCGACGACCGAGGCACCCTCCTCGAGCAGTTCGCCGACGACCGCGCAGTTGAGGATGTGGCGTTCCCATAGGCGGGGAACTTCACGGGGGCCGATGAGTCCGCGTTCTACGCCTGCGGTGGCCAGCGCCGCGCAGTAGCGGCGGGCGAGGTCCAGGCGGTCGCCGAATACCCGGGCAGCGGCTGCCGGTGGTTCCAGTTCGGCGGACAGCGCACCCAGTTCTCGTTCCACGTGAAACTTCCTTCCGAGTGGGGATCGGCATGAATAAGGCCCCCGGTCCGAGACCGGAGGCCCTATCACAGCATTCGTGCGCCGGGCGGTGACAGCCTACTCGGGCACGACGACCACATGACGATTCGGCTCGACACCTTCGCTCTCGCTCGCCACACCGTCGATGTCGGCGACGGCGTCGTGCACGATCTTGCGCTCGAACGGGGTCATCGCCGACAGCGCCTCGGGCTTGCCCGATTCGAGCACCCGCTGTGCCGCGGCGACGCCGAGCTCGCTCAGATCGGTGCGGCGCTGAGCCCGCCAGCCGGCGACGTCGAGCATCAGCCGGCTGCGCACGCCGGTCGTCTGCTGCACCGCAAGGCGGGTCAGCTCCTGCAGCGCGTCGAGAACTTCACCGTTGCGTCCGACGAGCTTGGTCAGGTCGCGGCCGCCGTCGATGCTCACGACGGCGCGATCACCCTCGACATCGAGGTCGATATCGCCGTCGAAATCGAGCACGTCCAGTAGCTGCTCGAGATAATCGCCGGCGATCTCACCCTCTTCGATCAACGCTTCCTCAGCGTCGTTCACGACGTCAACAGTCGTCGACACAGTGGCGTCCCCTCCGTCGGTCTCGGTCTCAACAGTCATTGGATTCCCTCTATCCGGTCGCGTCTCAGCGCTTGCGCTTCTGGTTCGCGCGGCCGCGGTTGCCCGGCCGCTTCTGCCCGCCGGGCCGGCGCTGACCGCCACCCTGCTTGGCCGACTGCTTGGGGGTGCCACCGGCGGGCTTCGCCGCGGTGCCGTTGGCCGAGGCGCCGTTCGCCGAAGGCGCGTCGTCGGTGGCTTCCGGCTTCTTGCGGATGTCGACCGGCTTGGCACCGGGCTTGGGCGCGTTCTGCGCTCGCAGCTCCAGCTTCTGCTGCTTCTTGGCTTCTTCTTCTTTTTCCATCCGGCCGAATACCAGGTGCTGCTGCCCGTAGGTCCAGACGTTGTTGGCCACCCAGTAGAGCAGGATGCCGATCATCAGGAACGGGCCACCGACCATCACGCCGAGCGGGAAGACCCACAGCGACAGCTTGTTCATGATGGCGGCCTGCGGGTTGGCGGCAGCTTCCGGCGTCTGGCGCGCGACCGAGGCGCGGGCGTTGAAGTGGGTCGCCACACCGGCGATCACCATCAGTGGGACGGCAACCAGGGCGATGCTCATGCGGGTGGGCGTGCCACCCCAGTCCGCGAAGGCCTGCAGCTCACTGACGGGGGCCGTGATGAAGGCGGCGATCGGCGCACCGAAGATGCGGGCGCTCAGGAACGACTGCACATCGGTAGCGCTGAAGATGTAGTTGCCGATACTGGCGTTTTCCTCGGGGGACAATCCGAGCTGACCCCAGCCGTGGCCGGTGCGGTTGAACGAGCGCAGCACGTGGAACAGACCGAGGAACACCGGCACCTGCACCAGGACCGGCAGACAGCCCATGAGCGGGTTGAAGCCGTGTTCCTTCTGCAGCTTCTGCATCTCCCGCGCCATGGTCTCGCGGTCGTTCTTGTACTTCTTCTGCAGTTCCTTGATCTGGGGCTGCAGCTCCTGCATCTGCCGCGTGGTGCGGACCTGCTTCACGAACGGCTTGTACAGCACCAGCCGCAGGGTGAAGACCAGGAACACCACGGCAAGGCTCCAGGTGAGCCCGCTGTCGGCGCCGAACACGAAGCCGAAGGCCTTGTGCCAGAACCACAGAATTGCGGATACCGGCCAATAGATGATGTCGAGCACGGCTCTAGGTACTCCCGTCGTTCGTATCGCCGATCAACGCGGGCGATGACTTTTTGCAGTGTCCATTGCGCATGCTCGGGCGGCCTACGTGGTCATGCTCCGCTTCCGCTTCCGGCCGCTGACCTCTCATGCGAGCATTCGACCCGCGCTCTGGCACGGGATCCCACCCTCCAGGGTGCCAGGGCGCACATTTGGCCAAGCGAACGACTGCCAGTACCGATCCGACGACCAGGCCGCGAGTACGCAAGGCGGTCACCGCGTACTCGCTGCAGGTGGGGGAGAACCGGCAGATCGGCATCCGAGTAGGGGAGACATAGGTCCGGTAGAGCTCGATCAGGAAGATCAGCGCGTTCGCGGGTAGCCGGGTCAGCGTCGTCATCGCCGTTCTCCAACCGGGGTGCGACCGAGCGCGGGCTCCGGAACCTGACGCAAGCCCAGCTTGCGCAAGCCGGTGCGCAGCTGGCGCAGCAACTCGGCGGAGTCGGCGGTGGCCGCGCCGGGCAAGGCCCGGATCACGACATCGGTATCGGCGCCCAGTTCGTCGACGACCTGGGTGCACATATGACGCAGGCGGCGGGCCACCCGGTGGCGAACCACCGCGTTACCCACCGCCTTGCTGACAATCAGTCCGAACCGAGGACCGCCTACGCGGACCTGGGAATCGCCGTCGGCGAACTCGTCGTACACATGCACGTATGCGTGTACGACCAGATCTCGCCTCCCGATTCGCTGACCGCGGCGCACCGTGCGGGAGAATTCGGCACGGTGGTGCAACCGATACGGCTCAGGCAACACCCGAGCGTCCGACTACGCGCGATCAGGCAGTCAGTTCGGAACGGCCCTTGCGGCGACGCGCCGAAACGATGGCGCGGCCCGCACGGGTCCGCATCCGGAGGCGGAAGCCGTGCACGCGCGCCCGACGACGGTTGTTCGGCTGGAACGTCCGCTTGCCCTTGGCCACGGTCAACACTCCTCGAGTTGGTGGGCACCGTTGAGGTACCCGAAGTTTTCGGTGATTCGGATGTCTGCGCAGTGGACCGTGGTCTACACACAGATTGCCTTGGCGAATCAGTGTGCAGCACGCAGCCGCCACCGCGCCAAGGGGTGACTGTACGAGGGTACTGATACCGCTACGCAGGGTCAAACTCGGCCCCCAGGTACGTACGCCAGGCACTGCGGCCAGATTACCGGACTCGGGCGAGTCGGCTCGAGATGCCTCGAGCTGGGACGACACGCCCGGGATTCGGCGGCGCCTCCGGCCGATTTTCCGTGAGTTCCTCCACACCTCTAGCGTTGTGCGCAGTGACCCGCTAGCCTCTGTAGCCGGGGGATTGCTGAAGAACCGCAGGTCCAGCCCCCGACGCTGCCACACGCTGGCAGAATTCCTCTATCCCCAGGTTTGTCCACATCTGTGGATAATTGTGTGGAAAGACGGCCGGAGTGGCATATTCGTGGGGCCGACGGTGCCCGCGCCGCAGTCGGAGATTCTGGGACCGCACGGCGTTCGACCCGGCTTCGGTTGTACGCAGGACACTTGGATTCCACCTGCTCAGCAGGTGGTTGCTTGCGTGCGCCCGGCCGTGGGCCCCAACAAACCGGTCCGGGGAGGACGCTGCATGGACGACGAGCAGAACGTGCTGGCCACAGTGTGGCCGGAGGTTGTTGCCGAACTCACCACCGGCTCCGCCGACGGCGCCATTCCCGCGGTGAGCCGCGCCCAGCAGGCCTGGCTCAAACTGGTCAAACCGCTCACCGTCGCCCAGGGTTTCGCGTTGCTGTCGGTTCCGTCTTCGCTGGCGCAGGAGGCGATCGAGCGGGATCTGCGCGAGCCGATCCTGCGTTCGCTGGCACGGCGGCTCGGTCCGCAGGTGGAAGGACTCGGGGTGCGCATCGCCGCGCCGAGCCCGGCCGCGGGGGAGCGCGCGGGCAGTTCGCCCCGCCACGCCAGGATGACGAGCAGGCCCGAGCGTCCCCGCGAACAGGTGCGCCCGCCGGCCGGATATCCCGGCCCCGACTTCAGCGTTCCCGATTACGCCCAGCGCGGTGAGTACGGCAGGCCCCGCTACGGCGCGGACGAGTACTCCGCGGGTGGCGACTACGGCAACGACTATCCGGCCGCGGCCGAGTACAGCAACAGTTTCGGCGGTCGCGACTACCCGATGCAGGGCGGCGAGTACGGCGAGCGCAACGAGTACCCCGCGCATCGGGAGTACTCGGCCGAGTCCGAGTACTCGCAGCAGCCCGCGGAGTACCAGCAGCCGTCCGAGTACCAACAGCCCGAATACCAGCAGTCTTCGGAGTATCAGCAGGCCGCCGGTGACTATCCGGGTGAGCGCGCCGAGTTCCCGGGCGCCGATTACGAGCCGACCGCGGCCTACCCCGTGTCCGACTACGCCGGCGGCGAGTTCGGTGGTCGTGGCGAGTACCGCGGCGCACGTCCCGATCAGCGTCCGGCCGAATCCGCGCCGCGCCGTGAGCAGGCGGGCTCGCCGCGACGCGAGCACATCGCGCCTGGTCAGGAATCGCTTTTTCCCACCGATCCGCCGCAGCGCGCGCCCCATCGCGGCCGCGCACCGCAGTCGGAGGAACCGGCGGCCGCGCGGGCCGAGGAACCGGTGGCGGAGTCGGCACCGGAGCCGCCGCGTCCCGGCACGCCCGGTGCGCAGCCCGTCGATGACGAGCCGGTGGTCGACAACCGCAACAACTGGCCGACCTATTTCAACAAGTCGCCCGAGGCGCCGCCGCAGTCCTCGTCCTCGGCAAGTCTGAACGCCAAGTACACCTTCGACACGTTCGTCATCGGTGCCTCGAACCGGTTCGCCCATGCCGCCGCGGTCGCTATCGCGGAGGCTCCGGCGCGGGCCTACAACCCGCTGTTCGTCTGGGGCGCCTCGGGTTTGGGTAAGACGCACCTGCTGCACGCAGCCGGTCACTACGCCCAGCGCCTGTTCCCCGGTATGCGGGTGAAGTACGTGTCCACCGAGGAGTTCACCAACGACTTCATCAACAGCCTGCGTGACGACCGCAAGGTCGCGTTCAAGCGGCGCTACCGCGAGACCGACATCCTGCTGGTGGACGACATCCAGTTCATCGAGGGCAAGGAAGGCATCCAGGAAGAGTTCTTCCACACCTTCAACACCCTGCACAACGCGAACAAGCAGATCGTGGTGTCCTCGGATCGTCCGCCCAAGCAGCTGGCCACCCTGGAGGAACGGCTGCGGACCCGCTTCGAGTGGGGCCTGATCACCGATGTGCAGCCGCCCGAGCTAGAGACCCGCATCGCCATCCTGCGCAAGAAGGCGCGCATGGACCGGCTCGACGTGCCCCACGACGTGCTGGAACTGATCGCGAGCCGGGTGGAGCGCAATATCCGTGAGCTCGAGGGTGCGCTGATCCGGGTGACGGCCTTCGCCTCGCTCAACGGTCAGCCGCTCGACCTGTCGCTGGCCGAGGTGGTGCTGCGCGATCTCATGCCCGACACGGCGGCACTCGAGATCAACGCGGCCACGATCATGGCTGTCACCGCGGAGTACTTCAACACCACGCTGGAAGAGCTCACAGGGCCGGGTAAGGCGCGTCCGCTGGCCCAGGCCCGCCAGATCGCGATGTATCTGTGCCGTGAGCTCACCGATCTGTCGCTGCCCAAGATCGGTCAGGCGTTCGGTCGCGACCACACCACGGTGATGTACGCGGAGAAAAAGGTGCGCAAGGAGATGACGGAGCGCCGTCGCGTCTACGACCAGGTGCAAGAACTCACAGCCCGAATCAAGCAACGTTCGCGCTGATTTCATCCCCAACCCCGAACACCGCCCTGACCTGGGGCGGTGTTCTTTTTTGCCCTGTGGATTCCTCGAGGAGTTCCTGTGGACTCCTCGAGGAATCCACAGGTTTGTGCACCGGTTCACACACAGGCCCTGGGGACAGGCTGGGGAGCATCTACTCACAGGCAGTTGTCCACATCGTCCACAGGTCGATCCGCCAACACCCTGTGAGTGCCTGTGACCTGCGTCGCCGCCGAAACCGGCCTGTGGATTCCTCGAGGACTTCCTGTGGAGTCCTCGAGGAATCCACCGATTCGTCACCACCCTGGATCACCATGTGAACAACTGGGTGAATCTGGTGGAACAACTCGAGGACAACTCGAGGATGGATTTGGGACAACTTCGGCTGTCCACAGACACCGCCGATTCATCCTCGAGTCACTCCACGGCCATCCCCAACCCACCGCGCCCTGTGACCTGCGTAAACACGGGAAGTCCACAGATTCCACAGGGCCTACTACTACTTCAGATTTCATTCTTGGAGAGATCTCTTGAAAACAGGGTGTGTGGAAAGTCGGTGCGGACAGGCTCGGCTCGGTCGGTTGTTCACTAACAGGCAGCAAGGAGGACAGGGGTCGGTCCGGGACACGGGAATCGCCAGGGAGGGTCGGTGCGGAGATCACGCGATGTCCGGGTACCGTTTGGTTGTCGGCAGGTTGTGCAAGACTCAGTGCGCGGCCGACACAGCACCTCAACTCCGCTGAACACCCCCGCACACGGATTCGAAACTCGGAGAGGACAATCGGGCGATGGAGCTTGCGAGCATGAAGTTTCGGGTCGCCCGAGAGGATTTCGCCGAGTCGGTGGCCTGGGTGGCCCGCAGCCTCCCGTCCCGGCCGCCGGTACCGGTTCTCGGTGGCGTCCTGCTGGTGGCCGACGAGAACGGCCTGACCGTCTCCGGCTTCGACTACGAGGTCTCCGCGCAGATGCGGGTGGCGGCCGAGGTCGCCGGTCCGGGCCAGGTGCTCGTTTCGGGTCGCCTGCTCGCCGACATCACCAAGGCGCTGTCGAACAAGCCGGTCGATGTCTCCGTCGACGGCACCCGCGTGCTCATCGCCTGTGGCAGCGCCAAGTTCTCCCTGCCGACCATGCCGGTCGAGGACTATCCCCAACTGCCCGAGGTGCCACAGCAGACCGGTGAACTCAGCGTCGATGTGTTCGCCGAGGCGGTCGGCCAGGTCGCCGTCGCCGCCGGCCGCGACGACACGCTGCCGATGCTCACCGGTATCCGGGTCGAGATCGAGGGCAACGACGTGGTGCTCGCCGCCACCGACCGCTTCCGCCTCGCCGTGCGCCACCTGCAGTGGCAGCCCAACCGCTCCGACATCGAGACCGCGGTGCTCATTCCCGCGCGCACGTTGTCCGAGGCCGCCAAGACGCTCGGTTCCGCGTCGGCGCCGGTGCAGCTGTCGCTGGGCAACGGCGGCGGTGGTGACGGTCTGCTCGGCATCGTGAACGCGGGCAGGCGCACCACCACCCGCCTGCTCGACGCCGAATTCCCCAAGTTCCGCCAGTTGCTCCCCAAGGAGCACACCTCCATCGCCACGTTGCCGGTGTCGGTGCTCTCGGAGGCGATCAAGCGTGTCGCCCTGGTGGCCGAGCGCGGTGCCCAGGTGCGGCTCGAGTTCTCCACAGACGGCGTGCTGCTGTCGGCGGGTGGGGACGACGCGGGCCGGGCCGAGGAATGGCTGGAAGCCGATTTCCGCGGTGAACCGCTGACCATCGCGTTCAACCCCGGTTACCTCACCGAGGGCCTGGCCGCGTTGCACACCGATCGGGTCACCTTCGGATTCACCACCCCCAGCCGCCCGGCGGTGCTGCTGCCTGCCTCCGACGAGGAGCCCAAGGTGCTCGAGTCCGGGGCGTTCGCGGCATTGGAGAGCCAGTACATCTACCTGTTGATGCCGGTCCGGCTGCCCGGCTGAGCCGGCTCGTCCCGCGCCTGCATGTTCATTCGCGCACTGTCGGTCCGTGATTTCCGGTCGTGGGAACACGCCGAGCTCGAGTTGTCCCCAGGGCGCACCGTGCTGCTGGGCGCCAACGGCAACGGTAAGACCAACCTGCTCGAAGCGGTCGGCTACCTGGCCACCCTCGGGTCACATCGGGTCTCGGCCGACGCACCGCTGATCCGGATGGGCACGACGCAGGCCAGGATCGGTGCCACCGTGGTCAACGCGGGCCGCGAGCTGCGCGTGGATGTGGATCTCAAGCAGGGTGCGGCCAATCGCGCGCAGATCAACCGTTCACCGGTACGCCGTTCGCGTGAGATCCTGGGGATCTTGCAGACCGTGCTGTTCGCCCCCGAGGATCTGGCGCTGGTGCGCGGCGACCCGGGGGAGCGGCGCAGGTTCCTCGACGAGTTGTGCACAGCCCGGTTGCCCAGGCTGGCCGGTGTGCGCGCCGACTACGACAAGGTGCTGCGCCAGCGCTCAGCGCTGTTGAAAACCGCTGGACGACAGGTGCGTTCGCGTTCGGACCTGGGCACCCTCGACGTGTGGGACGGGCATCTGGCCGAGCACGCGTCGGTGCTGCTGGCCCAGCGCCTGCGGCTGGTCCATGACCTGTATCCCTATCTGGCACAGTCTTATCGGTCGATCGCGCCCGAATCTCGTCCGGCCGCAATCGCTTACCGGTCGGGGTACCTGCCGCCGGAACTGCTCGACCCGGCCAGGGAACCCGCCGACGACGATGTGGCCCGGTTGCACGAGATCGTGCTGCGGGAACTGGCCGCCGCGCGCAATCGGGAACTCGACCGCGGTGTGTGTCTGGTGGGCCCGCACCGCGACGAGCTGGAGCTGCTGCTCGGCAGCGCACCGGCCAAGGGGTTCGCCAGCCATGGTGAGTCCTGGTCGTTCGCGCTGGCGCTGCGGCTGGCCTCGTTCGAACTGTTGCGCGACACCGGTGCCGAACCGGTGCTGCTGCTCGATGACGTCTTCGCCGAGCTGGATCGGCGCCGACGCGCCGCACTGGCCGAGGTGGCCGCCGGTGCCGAGCAGGTGTTGATCACCGCCGCGGTGGCCGAGGACGTGCCTGCGGAGCTGGCCGCCGAACCGCTGTTGGTGCACACCACCGGGGAAGCCGACCAGCGCGTCTCCCGGATCGTCGTCGAAAGCGACGAATCGCCCAAAGATATGCACAGGCAGCCATAGTTATCAACAGGGCCTGTGGAGAACCGGCGGCATGCTGGACATATGCCGGTCGGCGCACACCGGTCGATTCGGCATTCCCGCGTAGACTTCCCTGCGCACCGAACCGGCGTCGAGAGCCGGGCCGTCGTCGAGATCGAAAGGCAGGAACCTGTGCAGGACGAACCGGAAGCGGAACTGCGCGGGATCGATCTGGCCCGCCGCGCGCTGGAGGAGGCGCGGGCCGCGGCCAAGGCGAACGGCAAGTCCGTCGGGCAGGGCCGCGCCTCGCCGGTGCGCAAGTTGCGCGCGGGCGGCAGGCGGCGCAGCGGGTGGTCCGGAGCCGGCCCGGATCCGCGTGATCCGCAGCTGCTGTCCTCGCTGGCCGGCTCGATCGCGAAGAATCGTGGCTGGTCAGGCAAGGTTTCCGAGGGCATGGTGTTCGGTCGGTGGTCCAGTGTGGTCGGCGAGGACATCGCCTCACACGCCACGCCGGTGACCCTCGAGAACGGTGTGCTCAAGATCGCTGCGGAGTCCACCGCGTGGGCCACCCAGCTGCGGATGTTGCAGAGCCAGATCCTGGCCAAGATCAGTGCGGCGGTGGGCAACGGGGTGGTCACCCAGTTGCGGATCACCGGTCCGGCCGCACCGAGTTGGCGCAAGGGCGATCGGCACGTCAAGGGTCGCGGGCCGCGTGACACCTACGGGTAGCCGGACGGTCACCGGCGTGAGTTTCATTGTGGCGGCGGCGCTTCCACACCCTTGTTGGTGAGCCTGTGGACAAAGCCTGTGGATAACTTCGAGGGTCTGAATCGCCTGGGACGCGAGCCCGGTCACACGCCACTCGCCAGCTGATCCCTAGCAGCGTCTACGACCGGCAAAATCGGCGGAGAGGCGGAAAGGACTCGGCGTGGACCGATTTCTCGCATTCACGGAGACGTCAGGGGTGTCGTAGGTGCACTGTAAGTTGGGCTTACCAGTAGGATGGTGACGTAACCAGCGGCGAACCCTCGGCGCGTGCTGTGCAGTCCGTGATATCTGATGGCTCTCCTACGAGCCGTGCGCGTGCTGCCCGGATCGCTGCGCCAGGGATCAGCAAGTAAGGAGAGCTACCGACAAGTGGCTGCCAACGACTCCAACGCATCGGGCAATACCTCAGGCTACGGTGCCTCCTCCATCACGGTCCTCGAAGGCCTCGAGGCGGTGCGTAAGCGCCCTGGCATGTACATCGGTTCCACCGGTGAACGCGGTCTGCACCACCTCATCTGGGAGGTTGTGGACAACTCGGTCGACGAGGCGATGGCCGGCCACGCCAGCAAGGTCGAGGTGACCCTGCTCGCCGACGGCGGCGTCGAGGTGATCGACGACGGTCGCGGCATCCCGGTCGCGATGCACGCCCAGGGTGTGCCCACGATCGAGGTCGTCATGACCCAGTTGCACGCGGGCGGCAAATTCGACTCCGACTCCTACGCGGTCTCCGGTGGTCTGCACGGTGTCGGTATCTCGGTGGTGAACGCCCTGTCGACCAAGGTCGAGGTGGAGGTCGACACCGACGGCCACCACTGGAGCCAGACCTACAAGGACGCCAAGCCCGGCAAGCTGGTGCAGGGCGAGCCGACCAAGAAGACCGGCACCACGGTGCGGTTCTGGGCCGACTCCGACATCTTCGAGACCACGTACTACAACTTCGAGACCGTGGCGCGGCGCCTGCAGGAGATGGCCTTCCTGAACAAGGGCCTCACCATCAAGCTCACCGACGAGCGGGTCAGCAACACCGAGGTCACCGACGAGGTGGTCAGCGAGACCGCCGAGGCGCCCAAGGATGCCGAGGTCGTCGCCGCGGAAGCGGTCGAGCACAAGGTCAAGACCCGCACCTATCACTACCCGGGCGGCCTGGTGGATTTCGTCCGCCACATCAACCGCACGAAGTCGGCCATCCACAACTCGGTCGTCGGCTACACCGCCAAGGGCACCGGCCACGAGCTCGAGGTCGCCATGCAGTGGAACTCGGGTTACTCCGAGTCGGTGCACACCTTCGCCAACACCATCAACACCCATGAGGGCGGCACCCACGAAGAGGGCTTCCGTTCGGCGCTCACCACGGTGGTCAACAAGTACGCCAAGGAGAAGAAGCTCCTCAAGGACAAGGACGGCAACCTCACCGGCGACGACATCCGCGAGGGCCTGGCCGCCATCGTGAGCGTGAAGGTCGGCGAACCGCAGTTCGAGGGCCAGACCAAGACCAAGCTGGGCAACACCGAGGTGAAGTCGTTCGTGCAGCGTGCCTGCAACGAGCACCTGCAGCACTGGTTCGAGGCCAACCCGGCCGACGCGAAGACCATCGTGCAGAAGGCGGTGTCCTCGGCGCAGGCCCGCCTGGCCGCGCGCAAGGCGCGTGAGCTGGTGCGCCGCAAGTCGGCGACCGATCTGGGCGGCCTGCCGGGCAAGCTGGCCGACTGCCGTTCCAAGGACCCCGCCAAGTGCGAGATCTACATCGTGGAGGGTGACTCCGCCGGCGGTTCGGCCAAGTCCGGCCGCGACTCGATGTACCAGGCGATCCTTCCGCTGCGCGGCAAGATCATCAATGTCGAGAAGGCCCGCATCGACCGCGTCCTCAAGAACAACGAGGTCCAGTCGATCATCACCGCGTTCGGCACCGGTATCCACGACGAGTTCGATATCGCCAAGCTGCGCTACAACAAGATCATCCTGATGGCCGACGCCGACGTCGACGGCCAGCACATCGCGACGCTGCTGCTCACCCTGCTGTTCCGCTTCATGCGGCCGCTGGTGGAGCAGGGTCACGTGTTCCTGGCCCAGCCGCCGCTGTACAAGCTCAAGTGGCAGCGCTCCGAGCCGGAATTCGCCTACTCCGACCGCGAACGTGACGCGCTGATGGAGGCCGGGCTGGCAGCCGGCAAGAAGATCAACAAGGACGACGGCGTCCAGCGCTACAAGGGTCTGGGCGAGATGAACGCCAAGGAACTGTGGGAAACCACCATGGATCCGTCGGTGCGGGTGCTTCGTCAGGTGACGCTCGACGACGCGGCCGCGGCCGACGAGCTGTTCTCCGTGCTGATGGGCGAGGACGTGGAGGCACGTCGCAGCTTCATCACCCGCAATGCCAAGGACGTCCGTTTCCTCGATGTGTAAGCGGCGCTGCGCCGCCCGGCGCGCCCACTCGCCCATCGGCCCCTCGAAGGAGATTTGATGACTGAGACCACGCTGCCACCGTCCGGCGGTGCGGGCGACCGGACCGAACCGGTCGACATCCAGACCGAAATGCAGAACAGCTACATCGATTACGCGATGAGCGTGATCGTGGGCCGCGCGCTGCCCGATGTGCGCGACGGCCTCAAGCCGGTGCACCGGCGCGTGCTCTACGCGATGTACGACAACGGCTACCGCCCCGATCGCGGCTACGTGAAGTCCGCGCGCCCCGTCGCCGAGACCATGGGCAACTACCACCCGCACGGTGACTCGTCGATCTACGACACCCTCGTGCGCATGGCGCAGCCCTGGTCGCTGCGCTACCCGATGGTCGACGGTCAGGGCAACTTCGGTTCCCGTGGCAACGACGGCGCGGCCGCCATGCGTTACACCGAGTGCCGGCTGACTCCGCTCGCGATGGAGATGCTGCGCGACATCGACCAGGAAACGGTCGATTTCGTCGCCAACTACGACGGTCGCTCGCGGGAGCCGACGGTGCTGCCCGCGCGCGTGCCCGCCCTGCTGATGAACGGCAGCAACGGCATCGCGGTGGGTATGGCCACCAACATTCCGCCGCACAACCTCAACGAGCTCGCCGAGGCCATCTACTGGGCCCTGGACAACTACGAGGCCGACGAGGAATCCACCCTCGCCGCGTGCATGGAGCGGGTCAAGGGCCCCGATTTCCCGACCCACGGCCTGATCGTCGGCAGCCAGGGCATCCACGACGCCTACACCACCGGTCGCGGTTCCATCCGGATGCGCGGTGTGGTCGAGATCGAGGAAGACGCGCGTGGTCGCACCACGATCGTCATCACCGAGCTGCCGTACCAGGTGAACACCGACAACTTCGTCAACTCCATCGCCGAGCAGGTCAAGGACGCGAAGATCGCGGGTATCTCCGATATCCACGACGAGTCCTCGGACCGGGTCGGCATGCGCATCGTGGTCACGGTCAAGCGTGACGCGGTGGCCAAGGTGGTGCTGAACAACCTCTACAAGCACACCCAGTTGCAGACCAGCTTCGGCGCGAACATGCTCTCGATCGTCGACGGCGTGCCGCGCACCCTGCGCCTGGACCAGATGATTCGCTACTACGTGAATCACCAGCTCGAGGTCATCGTCCGGCGCACCCGCTACCTGCTGCGCAAGGCCGAGGAGCGGGCTCACATCCTGCGCGGCCTGGTCAAGGCACTGGACATGCTCGACGAGGTGATCGCGCTGATCCGCCGCGCGGCCAACACCGACACCGCGCGCACCGGCCTGATGCAGCTGCTCGAGATCGACGAGATCCAGTCCACCGCGATCCTGGACATGCAGCTGCGTCGCCTCTCGGCGCTGGAGCGCCAGAAGATCGTCGACGACCTGGCCAAGATCGAACTCGAGATCGCCGACTACAAGGACATTCTGGCCAAGCCGGAACGTCAGCGCGCGATCGTGCGCGACGAGCTGGCCGAGATCGTCGAGAAGTACGGCGACGACCGCCGCACCAGGATCATCGCCGCCGACGGTGACGTCAACGACGAGGATCTGATCGCCCGCGAGGACGTGGTGGTGACGATCACCGAGACCGGCTACGCCAAGCGCACCAGGACCGATCTCTACCGTTCGCAGAAACGCGGCGGCAAGGGCGTGATGGGCGCGGGGCTCAAGCAGGACGACATCGTCAAGCACTTCTTCGTCTCCTCCACCCACGACTGGCTGCTGTTCTTCACCAACAAGGGCCGCGTCTACCGAGTGAAGGCCTACGAGCTGCCCGAGGCCAACCGCACCGCGCGTGGCCAGCACGTGGCGAACCTGCTGGCCTTCCAGCCGGACGAGAAGATCGCCCAGATCATCCAGCTCAAGACCTATGAGGACGCCCCGTACCTGGTGTTGGCGACCCGTACGGGCCTGGTGAAGAAGTCCAAGCTCACCGATTTCGACTCCAACCGTTCCGGCGGCATCGTCGCGGTGAACCTGCGCGATGACGACGAACTGGTCGGCGCGGTGCTGTGCTCCTCCGACGACGACCTGCTGCTGGTCTCGGCGAAGGGACAGTCGATCCGCTTCGCCGCCACCGACGAGGCGCTGCGTCCGATGGGCCGGGCCACCTCCGGCGTGCAGGGCATGCGCTTCAACACCGATGACGAGCTGCTCTCGCTGAATGTGGTGCGTGAGGGCACGTATCTGCTGGTGGCGACGTCGGGCGGGTACGCCAAGCGCACCGCGATCGAGGAGTACACCGCACAGGGTCGTGGCGGAAAAGGCGTATTGACAATCCAATACGATCCCAAGCGTGGCAGCCTGGTGGGTGCGCTCATCGTCGACGACGAGGACGAGTTGTACGCGATCACGTCCAGTGGTGGCGTCATCCGTACCGCGGCCAAGCAGGTTCGCCGGGCCGGACGCCAGACCAAGGGCGTGCGATTGATGAACCTCGCCGATGGCGATACCTTGCTAGCAATCGCGCGCAACGCCGACGAGCCCGATCCCGACGAGCTCCTCGGCGGCGCGGCTTCGGAGTAACAACCCAAAACAGCGGCGGCAACGAACGGATCTGAGGATTCCATTGACCACACCGAATCAGTCGAACGACGATCGGAACCCGACCAACGGCGTCACCGAGCGGATTGCCTCGTCTCCGATCCAGCCGCGCCCGATCCCGCGCCAGGGCGGTCCGGCCGAGGAGTCGGCGCCCGAACCCGGTGCCGCCAAGGACGAATCGTTCGACCAGTCGACCGTGCGGATGGGTACCGAACAACCCCCGGCGCCGGGTAACGGCAAGGGCAAGTCGCCGTATCAGGACGGGTGGGCCCAGCTGCCGCAGCGGGAACCTCAGTCGAACCTGTACCGGCCTGGTGAGTCGCCGAGCCAGGGGCGTCCGGCCTCTGGCTCGGGGGGCGGTGGTGGTCTGAAGGGCAGTGGCGCGTCCAACGCCCGGACCACGGCCGACCTGGCGGCCAAGGCTGCGCGCAAGGAAGCCGCGATGGTGAAGTCCGTCGGTATCGACGGACCAACCCGCAGCATCTCCCGGCCGGAGCTGGTCAAGGACATGCCCGATCTGTCCGACGTCCGGCATCCGGGTAACGAGGCGCCGCCGGCGGCCCCGCCCGGGGTGCCCATGGCGCCGCAGCCCGGTCTCGGTGGCCGGGCCGCTCCCGCCGGTCCGGTCTCGCCCGCTGTTCCGGTGGCGATCGCCGCCGCGTCGGCGGGGGAGCCGCTGCGGGCCACGGTGCAGGTGCGCCGGATCGATCCGTGGTCGACGTTGAAGATCACCCTGGTGATCAGTGTCGCGCTGTTCTTCGTGTGGATGGTGGCCGTCGGCCTGCTCTACATCGTGCTGGCCGGCATGGGCGTGTGGGACAACCTGGACAACTCCCTGGGCGAGATGCTGAACCAGGAGGGCAGTTCGTCGAGCCTGATCGATGCGGGCACGGTGTTCGGTTATGCCGGTGTGATCGGCCTGATCAACGTGGTGCTGTTCACCGCGCTGGCGACGGTCGGGGTGTTCATCTACAACCAGTGCTGCGATCTGGTCGGTGGTATCCAGGTGACCCTGGCCGACCCGGACTAGACCCGCGTTTCGCCGAGCGGCCGGTCAGACCAGGAAACTGGCTCTGACCGGCCGTTTTGGTTATCGGCAGCCGGGTAAGGTAACCTCGTTTCTCGTTGCGGTTCACTGCTTCGGCAGGGGATCGAAAACGAGTTCGGGCCTATAGCTCAGGCGGTTAGAGCGCTTCGCTGATAACGAAGAGGTCGGAGGTTCAAGTCCTCCTAGGCCCACTCCCGAACATCACAGTAGGGTGGGAATCATGAAGGTTGTCCTCACGGTCGGTGTTGTGATCGCGGTTCTCATCGGTATCACCAAATTCCGCAAGCGCGATGACGCCGACCTCTGGCGTGAGGTCACCACCCGCTGATTCGGGTTGCCAACTGGTTCGGCGAACCAGCCAGGGGCCTTAGCTCAATTGGCAGAGCACTGCCTTTGCAAGGCAGGGGTTAGGGGTTCGATTCCCCTAGGCTCCACTTCCGTGAATTCCTCGGTTTTCGATTTTCTGCTCACCGCCGCCCCCGGCGACGCCGATTCGGCTGATTTCGCGGCGGACTGGGCCCAGCACCGTGCCCGATCCTCCGGTTTCGACAGTTCCGTCGACCGGGCCGCGATCGCCGGTTTCGACAGTGTGGGAACAGGTTCCGCTTTTCTCGGTGGCTACCAGGAAGCCCTGCACGCGCTCGTGCCGGAACTGGGTGCCGCCGAACTCACCTCCCTCTGCGCCACCGAGGCGACCGGTGCGCGGCCGGCTTCGATGACCACCACCGTGACCGCCGACGGGGCGGTCACCGGCACCAAGACCTTCGCCACGCTCGGCACCTTCGCCACCTGCTTCGTGGTGATCGCCCGCGCGGGCACGCGGTCCGACGGCCGGGCGAACCTGCGGGCCGTGCTCGTGCCGGTCGGCGAGGGCTGCGTCGTCACACCGCTGCCCGAACTCCCGTTCGCTCCGGAGATTCCGCACGCGAGCGTCGCTTTCGATTCCGCGCCTGGTGTGCTGCTGCCCGGTGACGGCTACGCCGACTACCTGAAACCGTTCCGCACCGTCGAAGACGCGCATGTGCTCGCCGCTGTGCTCGGACAACTCGTTCGGGTGGCCCGGCAAGCCCGATGGCCGGCTGAGGCCGTAGAGCAGCTTCTGGCGCTGTTTGCGGCCGTGCGGGGGATCAGTGTCGACGACCCCGGTTCAGTGGGCGTCCATATCGCGCTGGGCGGTGTCTTCGACCGGCTGACGGGGCTGTGCGCCGAGATCGAACCTTTGTGGGCCCGGGTTGACCCGCAGATCCGGGCGCGTTGGGAGCGCGACGTACTGCTGTTGGGCGTCGCGGGGAAGGCCCGGACGGCCCGATCGGCCACCGCGTGGCGGACTGTGGAGTGAGGCCGGCGGGCCCGGTAGCCGGGTGATCGCCCGGCCGTCGACGGGTGGTGCGGTTCGGCGTCTCGGTGCGCGTCGGCCGGAGGACCGAGCTGCAACCTTGCCGGAAAATGGGGAGCGGGCCTCGGCGAAGGGGGGGAGTTAGCCGAGGCCCGCGTAGGGTCGGCCCGGGGGGGAGGGGCCGACGTGTTCGATCCTACGCGATACGAGCGGAATTCGGGGACACGCAACGAACGGATTCGCGAGATTTTTCGGTGGCGGCGATGGCGCTCCGTTCACTCCGTACACCGCCGGTGGGGTGGTTGCCAGGCAGTGGCCCTTGGCCGTTGGCTCGAACCGAACGGAATTTGCTGGTACGCAAGGGTTTACGCGAAAAGTACGGTGAACATGTTCTCGTACATCCGTACCGTTCTGCCGCACGTCGGCACGAATTCGGACGCGCGGAGTGACCGGAAAAACACTTGAATTCGCCGCGTGTCGCAGCCGCTCGGCATGTCGAACAAAACTGTACGTGTGGCCGGTGATCTCACCCGCAAAAGGGGATGCAACTTGTCGGTGGGTGCCGCAATACTGAGGCCATCAGCGTTTGAACTACGACATCAGGAGAATCATGCCCGACGCAATCGTCGCCGAGGGTCTGGTCAAACGGTACGGGCAGTTGATCGCCCTGGACGGCCTCGATCTATCCGTCCCCGAAGGTACTGTGACCGCGCTACTCGGCCCCAACGGCGCGGGGAAGACCACGACTGTTCGCGTTCTCACCACCCTGCTCGTCCCGGACGAAGGCCGTGCCACCGTCGCCGGTGTGGACGTGCTCAAAAATCCCCAGGCCCTGCGTTCCCGGATCGGTGCCTCCGGGCAGTACTCCGCCGTCGACGAATACCTCACCGGTTTCGAGAACCTCGAGATGGTGGGCAGGCTCTACCACCTCGGCACCCGGCGCAGTAAGGAACGCGCACGTGAACTGCTCGACCGCTTCCGGCTCAGCGACGCCGCCGACCGGCCGGTGAAGGGCTACTCCGGCGGCATGCGCAGGCGCCTTGACCTCGCGGGCGCCCTGGTGGCCAACCCGCCGGTGCTGTTCCTGGACGAACCGACCACCGGCCTGGATCCACGCGCCCGGCTCGACCTCTGGGACGTCATCGAGGAGCTCGTCGCCGGTGGCACCACCCTGCTGCTCACCACCCAGTACATGGACGAAGCCGACCGGCTCGCCGATTCCATCGCGGTGATCGATCGCGGCAAGGTGATCGCGCGCGGTACCGCCGACGAACTCAAGGCCCTCGTCGGCGGCGACCGGATCGAACTCACCGTCGGCGCCGTCGATCAGCTGGCCGCGGCCCAACAGGTGCTGACCGGGCTGGCCGACGGCGAGATCCATCTCGAGCCCGGCCTGCGCAAGCTCACGGTGCCCGTCGCCGACGGCTCCCAGGACCTGGTCACCGCCATCGGACGGCTCACCGAGCACAAGGTGCAGATCAACGACGTCGCGTTGCGGCGGCCCTCGCTCGACGACGTGTTCCTCAGTCTCACCGGACACGAAGCCGAAGAACTCGTCGCCGGTGAAGCCGGCGAGCCGGCCGTGGGTGCCGAGGAAGGACAGAACCGATGAGCACCACCGTGAGCAAGATTCCGGCCGTGCGGGAGCCCGGTTTCGGTGAGCGGATGTCGATGGTCGTCAGCGACAGCCTGACCATCGCGAAACGCAACGTCATCAAGATCAAACGCGTGCCCGACGTGCTGATCTTCACCACGCTGTCGCCGATCATGTTCGTGTTGCTGTTCGCCTACATCTTTGGTTCGGCGATCCAGATCCCGGGCGTCGAGGGCGGCTACCGCGAGTTCCTGATCGCGGGCATCTTCGCCCAGACCGTCGTCTTCGGTGCCACGTTCACCGGCGCCGGCCTGGCCGAGGACATGCAGAAGGGCATCATCGACCGGTTCCGCTCCCTGCCGATGGCGCCCTCGGCGGTACTGGTGGGGCGCACGGTCAGCGATGTGGTGATCAACATCGTGAGCCTGGTCGTGATGTCGCTGACCGGTCTGCTGGTCGGCTGGCGGATCCGCGGATCGTTCCTCGACGCGGTGCTGGCCTACGCGCTGATGCTGCTGTTCGCCTACGCGCTGTCGTGGACGATGGCCGTGGTCGGCCTGTTGCTGCGGGCACCGGAGGTCTTCAACAACGCCAGCTTCATGGTGATCTTCCCGCTGACCTTCGTCTCGAACCTGTTCGTACCACTGGAGGCCCTGCCCACTCCGCTGCGCATTTTCGCGGAATGGAATCCGGTCTCGGCGCTCGCCCAGGCCGTGCGTGAACTGTTCGGCAACACCAATCCGATGGCGCCGCCGCCGGAAGCCTGGTCGATGCAGCACCCGGTGCTCACGACGCTGATCTGGATCGTGGTGATCCTGGTCGTGTTCGTGCCACTGGCGCAGAAGCAGTACAAGAAGTCCGTGAGCCGCTGAGGCCGCGGGCACGGTTCAGTGCGCGCCGGTCTCCGCGATGGGGGCCGGCGCCGAACCGTTGCGGGAGTAGCCGAGACGGGGCGGTTCGGCGGCGGGCTCGGGCAACTGGGGACGCTTGCTACGGGCCAGCCAGGCCAGCCCACCGGCACCGGCGAGCGCGAGCGAGGCGAGCAGCGGGTTACGAAGCTTCATTCGTCCACTGTGGCACAAACGGATTCGGGCCGCCGCGTGGCACCATACCTGCGTGACCTCACCCAACCAGACGGCCGTGGCGACGCTGCACACCAACCACGGCGATATCAAGATCGCGCTCTTCGGTAACCACGCACCCAAAACGGTGCGCAACTTCGTCGGCCTGGCCGACGGCACTGCGCCCTACACCACCGCCAACGCCGGTGGCACGGAAGCTGGCCCGTTCTACGACGGCGCCGTCTTCCACCGGGTGATCCCGGGGTTCATGATCCAGGGCGGCGACCCCACCGGCACCGGCCGCGGTGGGCCGGGCTACGAATTCGGTGACGAATTCCATCCCGACCTGCGTTTCGACCGCGGTTACCTGCTGGCCATGGCCAACGCGGGGCCGGGCACCAACGGGTCGCAGTTCTTCATCACCGTAGGCGCGCAGCCGCACCTGAACCGCAAGCACACCATTTTCGGCGAGGTGGTCGATCCGGATTCACGCAAGGTGGTCGACGCGATCGCCTCGGTGAAGATCGATCGCAACGATCGCCCGACCGAGCCGGTTGTCATCTCCTCCGTCAGCATCGACTGAATATCCCCCCACCGACCAGAACTCCCCGCCACGAACATCGTGACGGGGAGTTCTTCTTGCTTCACGTGAAACAACGTCAGTCGGTGGCCACCGAGGCGAAACCGTTGACGACGAGCGCGTCGTAGACATCGTGTGGATTGGCGCCGAGGTCCCAGCGGCCGAAGATCAGCAGGCGCTCGGTGTCGTTGTGCCGGACGTCGACCTCGAGCATGGCGGTTTTGCGCCCGATCCGCCGGTAGGAGACCATCCGAATTCGATCGATCCGGTCCAGCGGGTACTCGTTGGGGCCGGTGAGGGTGCCGACGATCAGGCGCGGCGACGGACCCGGGACCATCGTCAGCCGGGGGCGCTGACGGACGGCGAGCACGGCCAGGGCCAGTACCGCCACCGCAGCCAGCCCCACGAGCAACCGTGAAGGCCCGTCCTGGGCGAGAATCGCCGCCACGACCAGCACGAGGCCGCCGCCGGCCACCGCGATCAGCGCGGAAACCGGGGTGGTCCAGGACGTGCTGTCGGCGGTCCGTCCTGCGTTCACGCGGCGTGTTCCCCCATTGATCCTCGAGTTGTCCACAGCTTCATCCACAGGTGTGCATGAATTACACCGGTGTAATCCTGGGCGTATCGGCTGGTCAGCGCCATCGCATGGTCATGATGAGGCCGACGACCATCAGGCCGAACCCGATCAGGAAGTTCCACGCGTTCAGATCACTCATCCAGCTGATGTGCTCGGCAGCCAGGTAGTACACGATCAGCCAGATGAGGCCGGCGAGCATGAAGCCAAGCATGATCGCGACGTACCAGACCGGCGACGGACCCACCGCTTTGACCTTCACCGGGGTGCGGCTGGCGGCGCTGGGGGAGTAGTCGGCCTTCTTGCGGACCTTGGACTTGGGCATGATGTCCTCGAAATCGGAGTACAGGTAACCCCCAGGCTATCCCACCAGGTAATGAATGCGACGACCTACGGGGTAGGCACGTACCCTCGACGCATGCGTGTATTGGTCGTCGACAACTACGACAGCTTCGTGTTCAACCTGGTGCAGTACCTCGGCCAGCTTGGTACCGAGGCCGTGGTCTGGCGCAACGACGATCCCCGCCTCGCCGACCTGGACGCCCTGCTCACCCGCGGCGACGAAGGTGGCGCGTTCGACGGCGTACTGGTGAGCCCCGGGCCCGGCAGCCCCGACCGGGCGGGCGCGAGCATCCCGCTGGTGCACGCCGCCGCGAAACACGAGACGCCGCTACTCGGGGTGTGCCTGGGGCATCAGGCCATCGGCGAGGCGTTCGGCGGCACCGTGGACCGGGCACCGGAATTGCTGCACGGCAAGACCAGCGACGTCTTCCACCTCGGCGCCGGCGTGTTGACCGGTCTGCCCGACCCGTTCACCGCCACCCGCTACCACTCACTGACCGTGCTGCCCGAGACGATGCCCGCCGAACTGGAAGTGGTCGGCCACACCGAAAGCGGAATCGTGATGGCGATGCGCCACCGCAGCCTGCCGATCCACGGTGTGCAGTTCCACCCGGAGTCGGTGCTCACCCAGGGCGGGCACCGGATGCTCGCCAACTGGCTTGAGGTGTGCGGGCAGCGTCCGGCCGAGGCGCTGGTGTGCGCGCTCGAGGCCGAGGTCGCGGCGCTCGTCACCACATAACGATCCACCCCGGCCCGGACGAGCGAAGGGGAAGCCACTGAACAGCGCTGCGAGGCAACGGCGACGTCACGTCGCAGCACCGGGCACGGTCGACCGCGAAGGCGTGGAGCCGGGCATCGGGGAGTTCGTGGAATCCAGCGGCCGATGCGGTGGCGATGCGGAGTTGCGTGCCGGGGGCGGTGACGCGACGGAGTCTCGAGCCGGGGGTGGTGCAGCGACGGAGGCACGTGCCCGGAGCCGTGGAGATGCGGAGTCTCGTGCTGGGAGTCGTGACACGACGGAGTCTCATGCTGGGGGTGGTGAAGCGACGGCGTCTCGTGCCGGGGGCCGTGATGCCGCGGAGTCACGCGTGGGGAGCAGTACGGCGCAGCAGCTACCCCGAAGCGGAGGGTCTCGGCCTTGGGTGTTGTTGTCGGTGGCGACCAGCATCGACGGGTACATCAACGACACCAGTGCCCAGCGGCTGCTGCTGTCCAACAGTGCCGATTTCGATCGGGTGGACGAGATCCGGGCCGAGTCCGACGCGATCCTGATCGGTGCGCAGACCTTGCGGGCCGACAACCCCCGGCTGCTTGTCAACAGCGCCGAGCGCCGGGCCACTCGGGTGTCGTCGGGGCGGTCGGAGTATCCGGTGAAGATCACCGTCACCGAGTCCGGTGCGCTCGACCCGGAGCTGCGCTTCTGGCACACCGGTGGCGCGAAGCTCGTCTATACCTCCACCGCGGGCGCGGCTCGGCTGGGTGACCGGCTCGACGGCCTGGCCGAGGTGGTCGTTCTCGGTGCGGAACTCTGCCTGCCGGCTCTGCTCGACGATCTCGGCGCTCGCGATGTCCACCGGCTGATGGTCGAGGGCGGAACTGGGATGCACACCGCCTTCCTGGCTGCCGGTCTGGCCGACGAGATCCGGCTCGCCATCGCGCCGATCCTGGTGGGCGAAGCGGCCGCCCCGCGGTTCGTCGGACCCGCGCAGTTCCCCGGTGGCGCACAGCGTCGGATGCGATTGGCGGCTGTGGAACAACTTGGGGATGTCGCTGTGCTGAAGTACCTGGTCGGTACCAGCACTGAGTCTGTGGAGTAACCGGTGCGGTAGCCGAAATTATGCGTCGTACCTGGGAAAATGTGGTTGTTCACAGTTCGGCGCCGAGGACATTACACAGCTGAACATGACGAATTCCACAACACGCGCAAGCTGTGGATAACTCTCGACCATCAGGGGCAGACGTGGACACAGAAGACACCGATCACCGCTTCATGCACAGGGCGATCCAGCTCGCCCGGAACTGTCCGCCCAGCTCGACGGCCTACTCGGTGGGTGCGGTGATCGTCGCCGACGGGGTGGAGATCGCCACCGGCTATTCGCGTGAAACCGACGAGAAGGTACACGCGGAGGAGTCGGCCCTGAACAAGCTCGAACCCGACGATCCCCGCCTGCGCCGGGCGACGATCTACAGCACGCTCGAACCGTGCTCCACCCGCGCCACCGCGAGCCGCGCGCCCTGCACCGACCGGATCCTGGCCGCGGGCATCCCCACCGTGGTGATCGCGTGGCGAGAGCCGAGCCTGTTCGTCGCCGCCTGCGAAGGTGTGGACAAACTCCGCCGTAACGGCGTGCGGGTGGTGGAGCTCACCGACCTGGCCACGGCGGCCAGGTCGATGAACACCCATCTCGATCTGGGCTGACGGCGCTCAGGGCCGTCCGTAGATGGCGGTCACGAACTCGCCGAGCTGATTGTCGTCGAGGTGCCGGGCCAGATCGGCCTCGCTGATCATCCCGACGAGCCGCTTGTTCTCGATCACCGGCATCCGCTTGACCCGGTGATTCTCCATCTGGTCGAGCACATCTTCCACATCGGCATCGGCGCTGACCCAGCGCGGGGTCGACTCGCACAGTTCGGCGGCGGTGGTCGTCTCCGGGACCAGGCCGCGCGCGATGCACTTCACGACGATGTCGCGGTCGGTGATGATGCCACACATCCGCTCGTCGTCATCGGCGACGACGAGCGAGCCGACACCGAGCTCGGCCATCGCCGCGGCCGCGGTGATCACGGTGTCGTCGCGGGTTATCCACTGCGCACCGGGTTTCATGATGTCCCTGGCCGTGGTCATGGGCTACCTCCTCGTTCAGCTGTGCTGGGTGGGATGAAGCAGCCCTATTCTGCGCCCGGGTCGACGCCGGGGGTAGGTTCTCCACGCAATCGAGACCTCAACGTGGAATCGGCGAGGCCCCCACGTGCAGCACCACATTGCCGTTCATCGGCACCGACGCCCCGGCCGACGGGCTCTGCCCGACGACCTTGCCGGAGGCGTTGCCGTCGAGGGTGATCACCGTGGTCTGGCTGAGCTGACCGGTCCAGCCGAGCTCACGCAGCCGTTCCTGGGCCTGAGTGGGAGTGAGTCCGCCCAGATCCGGAACGGTGATCCGGTCACCGGCCGAGACCTGCACGGTGATGGTCGACCCCTTCTCCGCGGTACTGCCGCCGGCGGGGCTGGTGGACAGCACCTCGCCCTTGGGCTGTGGTGACTTCACCTCTTTGATCGACACGGTGAACCCCGCACTGTCCTCGAGGTTCGGCTGGGCGACGGAAATGTCCTGGCCCACCACGTCGGGTACCCGGATCTCCTCGGGCCCGGTACCGATGGTGACAAATATCGGCTGATCGATGTCGACCCGCACGCCGGCGCTGGGCTCCTGCGCGATCACCTTGTCGGTCTCGGCGGTGCTCGACGCCTGGCGCTGTACGTTCGGGTCCAGTTGCAGCCCGAGCGCGTTGAGCGCCTGCTCGGCCTCGGCGCGGGTCATCATCTCCAGCCGGGGCACCGGCACCTGCGTGGGACCGGTCGATACCTGCAGGGTGACGGTGCTGCCCTTGTCGATGCGCGAACCGCCCAGCGGCTGGGTGGCGATCACATTTCCGGTGGCCACCTTGCCATCGGGTTTCTGCTGTACGGCCACATGGAAACCGGCCGCTTCCAGTTCCGTCTGTGCCTGCTGAGCGGGGCGCCCGGACAGATCGGGCACCGCGATCTGGTCGGATTTGCTGCCGGGACCGAGTAGCACCCAGAACATGCCGAATGCGACGGCCACCGCGGCGGCGACACCGATGGCGATCAGGCCCGTGCGGTTGCGGCCCTCGTCGGGCGGGCCGACGGCGACCTGCTCGGAGGTGTTCTCGGCCTGGTCGTGAAATCGACGCGGGGGCGGTTCGTCCTCGTAATCCATGATGGTGGTGCGATCTTCGTCGTTCATCACCATCGGCGCGCTCGGCTTCTGCCCACCAAGCACGCGGATCAGATCGGCGCGCATCTCGGCCGCGCTCTGATACCGGTTGGCCGGATTCTTGGCCATCGCCTTGAGGATCACCGAGTCCAGCTCGCGCGGCACACCTGGATTCACCGACGACGGCAGCGGCGGGTCTTCCTTCACATGCTGGTAGGCGACCGCCACCGGCGAGTCGCCCATGAACGGCGGCTGACCGGTGAGGATCTCGAACAGCACGCAACCCACGGAGTACACGTCCGAACGGGCGTCGACGGTTTCGCCGCGCGCCTGCTCGGGTGAGAGGTACTGGGCGGTGCCGATCACCGCGGCGGTCTGGGTCATCGGGTTGGAGCTGTCGGCGAGCGCGCGGGCGATGCCGAAATCCATCACCTTCACCGCGCCCGCGCGGTTGATCATGATGTTGGCCGGCTTCATATCGCGGTGCACGATGCCGGCCTTGTGGCTGAAATCGAGCGCGGCGCACACGTCGGCCACGATCTCCATCGCCTTGCGCGGCGCCAGCGGACCCTTGCCGCGCACGATGTCGCGCAGGGTGTCGCCCTCCACGTACTCCATCACGATGTAGGGCAGCGGACCGCCGTCGACGGTGGCCTCGCCGGTGTCGTAGACGGCCACGATCGCCGGGTGGTTCAGCGCGGCCGCATTCTGCGCTTCCCGCTTGAAGCGCAGGTAGAACGTGGGATCGCGGGCGAGGTCGGCGCGCAGCACCTTGATCGCGACGTCGCGCGAGAGCCGCACATCGCGGGCCCGGTGCACCTCCGACATGCCGCCGAACCCGATGATCTCGCCCAGCTCGTACCGCGAGGAGAGATTCTTCGGGGTCGTCATCGCTGTCCTATGTTCGGGCCTACGACTTCGTCATTCTCGGGAAACGGCAGGTCGATGGTGGGCAGAGTCGGGCGCCGCGCCGTGGTGGTCTCCACGATGGGCCGGGTGGTGGTCGCCACCGTGGTCGTCGGGGCCGCCGTGGTGGTGGTCGGTTCAGTCGTGGTGGTCGGCGCCTCGGTGGTGGTGGTCGGTTCGGGCGTGGTGGTCGGGGCCTCGGTGGTGGTGGTCGGGCGCGGTTCCTGCGTGGTCGTCGGGTCCTCGGGGGTGAAGACCGGCGGCGGCAGCGGGCGGGTGGTGGTCGCCGACGGCGAGGGCTGCGTGGTCTGCACCGTGGTGGTCGTCGGAGTCCCGGAATCACGGTTCGGTTCACCACCGAACAGCAGCCACAGCACACCGCCGCCGAGCAGCAGCGCGCCGATACCCAGCGCGATCAGCCATTTCTGATTGTTCTTGCTGTTGTCGGCCGGCAGCGGCGTGGCGCCCGCGGCCTGGGTGGGCGGGCCGCCGTAACCGCCGGGGGGCGGACCGGCCGGACCACCGGGCTGCTGGCCGAAACGCATGGTGGCGCCGTCGTAGTCGGCGGCGGCAGCGGCGGCGGCGGCGGGGATCGCCACGGTCGGGCCGGGCGGCAGTACCCGGGTGGCCCCGGTCATCGACTGACCGGCGCCGCCGGGCACGGGCGGCATGTGTCCGGCGCGCACCGCCGCGACGGCGTCGGCGAACTCGCCACCACTGCTGTAGCGCTGCGTGGGGTCCTTGGCCATCGTGATGGCGATCAGATCGTGCACATTGGTGGGCAGATCCTCGGGCAGCGGCGGCGGGGCGTCGCGCACGTGCTTCATCGCGACGGTGATCGCGCCCTCGCCGGTGAACGGGCGTACCCCGGCCAGGGCTTCGTAGCCGACGATGCCCAGCGAGTACACGTCCGAAGCCGCGGTGGCGTCTTCGCCGACGGCCTGCTCAGGTGCGATGTACTGGGCGGTGCCCATCACCATGCCGGTCTTGGTCACCGGGGAGGCGTCCACGGCCTTGGCGATGCCGAAGTCGGTGATCTTCACCTGACCGGTCGGCGTCACGAGGATATTGCCCGGCTTCACATCACGGTGCACCACGCCCGCGGCGTGGGCGACCTCGAGTGCGCGACCGGTCTGCTCGAGCATGTCCAGCGCTTGCAGGACCGAGAGCCGGCCCATCCGGTTGAGCACGGCATTGAGCGGTTCGCCCTGTACCAGCTCCATCACCAGATAGGCGGTCTCGCCGCCCGACGGGTCGGTGGTCTCGCCGTAGTCGTAGATGCCCGCGATCCCGGGGGCGTTGAGTTGCGCGGTGGTGCGCGCCTCCACCCGGAACCGCTGCCGGAACGTCGGGTCGGCCGAGAACTCGGTCTTGAGAACCTTGACCGCCACCCGGCGGTCGAGCCGGGTGTCCATCGCTTCCCACACCTGACCCATACCGCCGGTGGCGATGAGCCGCTGCAGGCGGTAGCGGTCGGCGATCATGGCGCCGTTGTTCAGCATCGGGGCCCCCGTGTTGTCACTCGCACACTCATTTCGTTCAGCCCCCTGCCAGGCCGGCGTCCAGTACCGACCGGGCGATCGGAGCGGCCACGGAGCCACCGGTCGCCGCCAGCGCCCGGTCGCCGCCGTTCTCGACGATCACCGCGATGGCGATCTTCGGGTTCTGCGCCGGCGCGAAGGCCATGTACCAGGCGTGTGGCGGGGTGTTGCGGGGATTGCTGCCGTGTTCGGCGGTCCCGGTCTTGGACGCGATCTGGTAGGGCGACCGGCCGCCGCCCGCGGTGTTGGCTTCCGAGGCAATCATCAGGTTCACCAGGCTCGACGCTACCTGCGGGCTCACGGCTTGGCCGACCGAGAACGGCTCGGTCTCGCTCAACTCCGACAGATCGGGCGCTTGGGTCTGATCCACCAGGTAGGGCTGCATCCGGGAACCACCGTTGGCGATGGTCGCCGCGATCACCGCCACATCGAGCGGGGTCACCGCCACGTCACGCTGGCCGATGCTGGTCTGGCCGAGCGCCGCATTGTCGGGGATCGAGCCGATGGTCGACTCGGCGACCGGCAGCGGGATGCCCTGATGCGGGCCGATGCCGAACGCGGCGGCCTGGTCCTTGAGTTCGGATTCGCCGACCTTCACCCCGAGTTCGACGAACGCGGTGTTGCAGGAGCGCCGGAACGCCTCGTAGAGGCTGGCGGTCGGCTGGTCACCGCAGGTGCTGCCGTTGTAGTTCTCCAGCGTGGTCGCCGTACCCGGCAGGGTGATGTTGGGGGCGGCGGTGAACTGGTCGTCGACACCGACGCCGTTGCTCAGGGCGGCGGCGGTGACCACGGCCTTGAACGTCGAGCCCGGCGGGTAGGTCTGGGAGATGGCGCGATTGAGCATCGGCTGGTCCGGGTCGCTGTTGAGCCGCTCCCACGCCGCCCGGCCCGCCGCGCCGTCGTGGCCCGACAGCTCGTTGGGGTCGTAGCTCGGGGTGGACACCATGGTCAGGATCTTGCCGGTACTCGGCTCGATCGCCACCACCGAACCGGTGTAGCCCTTGGCCGTCATCTCGTCGTAGGCCACCTGCTGCATCACCGGGTTCAGCGTGGTGAGCACATTGGCGCCGCGCGGGTCGCGACCGGCGAACATGTCGACCAGCCGGCGCCCGAACAGGCTCGAGTCGTTGCCCGACAGCAGCGGGTCCTCGGCCAGCTCCAGCCCGGTCTTGCCGTACTGCATCGAGTAGAAACCGGTGACCGGCGCGTAAGCCGGTGGGGTGCTCGGGTATTGGCGCAGGTACTTGTACCTGTCGTCGGTGGACACCGAACCGGCGAGCACGGTGCCGCCCGCCGAGATCTGGCCGCGCTGGCGCGAGTACTCGTCGAGCAGCACTCGCACGTTGCGTGGATCGGCGCGCAGATCGTCGGCCTTGACCACCTGCAGATAGGTGGCGTTCGCCAGCAACGCGACGACCATCACCATCACGGCGACGACGACGCGACGTAATGGAGTGTTCATTCGTTCGCCCTGCCTTCCGCCCTACGCAACAACTCCGTCGACGCGTCCGCGAGCGGCGCCGGTGCGCGTTTGCGGCTCGGTGCCGGTGCCCGCGCGGAGTCCGAAATCTTGATCAACAGCCCGAGCAGCGCGTAGTTGGCCAGCAGCGAAGAACCACCGTAGGAGATGAACGGCGTGGTCAGGCCGGTGAGCGGGATCAGCTTGGTGACACCGCCGACCACCACGAAGATCTGGATCGCGATGGTGAACGACAGCCCGGCCGCGAGCAACTTGCCGAAGCTGTCGCGCACGGCGAGCGCGGTCCGCAGCCCACGCACGATGAAGATCAGGAACAGCATCAGCACCGCGGTGAGCCCGACCAGGCCGAGTTCCTCACCGATCGTGGTGACGATGAAGTCGGTCTTGGCGAAGGGCACCTGCTGCGGTCGTCCGCTGCCCAGCCCGGTGCCGGCCAGCCCGCCGGTGGCGAAACCGAACAGCGACTGCGAGATCTGGTAGCCGGTGTTGTTGTAGTCGTCGAACGGGTGCAGCCAGGTGTCGACCCGGACCCGCACGTGCCCGAAGAGCTGATAGGCGAACAAGAACCCGAGCGCGAGCAGGCCGCCGCCGATCAGCAGCCAGCCCACCCGTTCGGTGGCGATGTAGAGCATCACCAGCACCGTGCCGAAGATCAGCAGCGAAGTGCCGAGGTCCTTTTCGAGCACCAGCACGCCGATGCACACGACCCACACGATCAGCACCGGGCCCAGGTCGCGGGGGCGCGGGAACTCCATGCCGAGGAAGTGCTTGCCGGCCGCGGTGAACAGGTCGCGCTTGGCGACCAGTACCCCGGCGAAGAACACGATCAGCAGGATCTTCGCGAATTCACCCGGCTGCATGCTGAATCCGGGCAGCCGGATCCAGATCTTGGCGCCGTTGACTTCGGAGAATTTGGCGGGCAGCAGGGCTGGAATCGCCAGCGCGATCAACCCGACCAGGCCTAGGGTGTAGGTGTAGCGAGCCAGCGTGCGGTAGTCCCGCAAGACGATGAGCAGGCCGATGAACACCACGATGCCCAGGCCGGTCCACATGATCTGCTGGTTGGCGTCGGGGGAGGGGATCGGCTCGGAGTCGTACACCGCCTGCTGCGCGTCGGCCAGGTCGAGCCGATGGATCAGTACCAGCCCCAAGCCGTTGAGCAGCGCCACGATCGGCAGCAGCAGCGGATCGGCGAACGGCGCGAACCGGCGCACGGCCAGGTGCGCGACCCCGAACAGCGCGAGGAACGCCAAGCCGTACTTGGCGATGTCCCAGGTGATCGACTGTTCCTGGCTCGCCTCGACGATGAACAACGACACCGTCGTGATCCCGGCCGCCCCCGCCAACAGCAGCAACTCCTGGTTGCGCCGGGTCGACGGTGGTGGCGCCGGCGCGAAGCCGCCAGGGGGACTGGGGAACGCCCCAGCCGACGGTGGTGGCGGTGCGGACATCAGTCCGTCACCCGGCAGTTCTCCCCTGAGGTCTGCGGGGATGTCGTCGGAGCGGGTGTCGTGGTGGCCGGGGCCTGGGTGGTCGGCGGGGTCGCGGGCTGATCGGGGCCGGGCGGCGGCGGTGCGTCACCGGTGGGCGCGGGCGGTGCCTCGGTGGGCAGCACGCCGGGCTGGGGCTGGGATTCCTGCTTCGGGCAGGGCGGCAGCAGTTCGGTGTTGGCCAGCCGTCGCATGCTCTCGCTCGCCCGGTCGAGCGAATCCACCGGCAGGGGCATCTGATCACGACCGGTCTGGCGCAGGTCGCTCACCATCAGTTTCTTGCAGCCGGTCGGCGCGGACTCGCCCACCGAGACGAGGGTGAGCTCGCCCTTGCTGTTCACGCAGCCGGTGAGTTCCACATCGTGAATGGAGTAACCCAGGATCGAACCGGGCAGCCCGCGCATCACGACCACCTGATCGTTGTCGGCGCCCACGTAGTAGTTGCTGCGAATCATCTTGTAGCCCACCACCAGGCCCACCGCTACCGCGGCGATCAACGCCACCGACAGCAGCACCCAGCGCAGCTTGTGCGACTTGGTCTCCGGCGGCGGAGCGGGGGTGGCGGCCCGCCGCGGTTGCGCGCGCGGCGGGCGCATGGCCGCGGCCCGGCCCGCCGCGGTGTTCGGTGGCGGCGCGTCTTCCTCGTCCTCGGTGGAGGCGGCGCCCGCGACGATCGGATGGCTCTGGCCGTAGTCGAGATCGATCACATCGGCGACGACCACGGTGACGTTGTCGGGCCCGCCGCTGCGCAACGCCAGCTCGATGAGCCGGTCGGCGCACTCGTCGGTGCTGCCCTCGCGCATGGTGTTGCCGATGGTCTCGTCGCTCACCACATCGGAAAGCCCGTCCGAGCACAGCAGGTAGCGGTCACCGGCGCGGGCTTCGCGCATGATCAGCGTCGGCTCGATCTCGTTGCCCGTGAGGGCGCGCATGATCAGCGAACGCTGCGGGTGGGTGTGCGCCTGCTCCGCGGTGATGCGGCCCTCGTCGACCAGTGACTGCACGAAGGTGTCGTCGCGGGTGATCTGGGCGAGTTCGCCGTCGCGCAGCAGGTAGGCGCGGGAATCGCCGATGTGCACCAGGCCCAGCTTGCGGCCCGCGAACAGGATGGCGGTGAGCGTGGTGCCCATGCCGTCGAGTTCGGGTTCGGCCTCGACGTGGTCGGCGATGGCGGCGTTGCCGGAGCGGGTGGCGCGGTCGAGCTTGGTGAGGATGTCCTCGCCCGGTTCGTCGTCGTCGAGATGCGCCAGCGCGGCGATCATCAACTGGGAGGCGACTTCACCGGCGGCGTGGCCACCCATTCCATCGGCCAGGGCCAGCAGGCGTGCGCCCGCGTAGACCGAATCCTCGTTGTTGCCCCGGACGAGTCCGCGGTCGCTTCGCGCGGTGTAGCGCAGAACAAGTGTCACGATCGCAGCTCGATCACTGTTTTGCCGACCCGGACAGGAGTGCCGAGCGGAACACGGACGGCGGTGGTGACTTTCGCGCGGTCGAGATAGGTGCCATTGGTGGAACCGAGGTCTTCCACATACCAGTCGTCACCACGCTGAGAGAGTCGCGCGTGCCTGGTCGAGGCATAGTCGTCGGTGAGTACCAGCGTCGAATCGTCGGCGCGTCCGATGAGGACCGGCTGCGTGCCGAGAGTGATCCGTGTGCCGGCTAGTGAACCGTGAGTCACCACTAGATACTTGGCGCCCTTCTGGCCTCGGCTGAAGGAGGGCAGCCCCATGGATCCACGTGTGGTGGCCTTGGGCTGTATCCGAATGCCGGATGCCGCGTAGATATCGCTGCGCAAGGTCCGCAGAACGGCCCAGACGAACAACCAGAGCAGCAGCAGGAACCCCGCGCGGGTCAATTGCAGGATCAATCCCTGCACGGCGTTACACCTCCTGTCAGCCCGGGTACGTCGATACGGCAGGTGCGGGCCGAGTAACCCCCACCAGCATGCTGGCTTGCGGGCCCCGAGGTCGGGGCCGTGCGTGTGATGGCAGCATCATAGAGCCGACAGCGTCGACTCGTGACCTGCACCGCGCAGCTTACGGGATCAGACGATCCGGATCAGGATCTCGGAATGTCCGGCCCGGATCACGTCACCGTCGGCGAGCTGCCAATCCTGCACCGGCGACCCGTTGACCAGGGTGCCGTTGGTGGAACCGAGGTCCGACAGCATCGCGGTCTGACCGTCCCAGCGCACCTCGATATGGCGGCGCGACACACCCGTGTCGGGCAACCGGAAGTGCGCGTCCTGGCCACGGCCGATGATGTTGGAACCCTCGCGCAGCTGGTAGGTGCGTCCGCTGCCGTCGTCGAGCTGCAGTGTGGCCGAGTAGCTGGACTGCGCGGGCGCGCCGTAGCCGCCCTGCTGGCCGTAGCCCTGTTGCGGGTCGGCGTATCCGGGCTGCCCGTAGCCGCCCTGCTGGTCGTATCCGGGCTCCGCGTAACCGGGCTGCCCGTAACCGCCTTGCTGCCCGTAAGCCTGTTGCGGGTCGGCGTATCCGGGCTGGCCGTAGCCGCCCTGCTGGTCGTATCCGGGCTCCGCGTAACCGGGCTGCCCGTAACCGCCCTGCTGCCCGTACCCCTGCTGCGGGTCGGCGTAACCCTGCTGGCCGTAACCGCCTTGCTGCTCGTACCCGGGCTCACCGTAAGCGGGCGGCGGGGCACCGTATCCACCCTGCTGGCTGTAGGCCTGCTGGCCGTACCCGCCCTGCTGGTCGTAGCCGGGCTCACCGTAGGCGGGCGGCGGTGCGCCGTAGCCACCCTGCTGGCCGTAACCGGGCTGGGCGCCGGGGTCGTAGCCGTTCTGGTACTCACCGCCGGGCTGACCGTAGGCCGGGTCCCCGTAACCGGGCTGCCCCTCGGGTGCGCCGTAGCCGCCACCCGGGTGGCCGTACTCGTCGGGGTAGGAAGCCCCTGGCGCCGCACCGCGCGGAGCGGGCGGCGGTGCGTACCCGCGGTTGCGTGGATCGGACTCCGCGGGCTCTCGGCTTGGCTCGTAGCCTGAGTTGTGCGTCATGGGGCCAGCTCCTGGTGGGTGTGCGGGTCGTTGTGGCGGTCCGGGGCGAGGTGGGGCGCTCCCACGACCGGCGTCGGGGTCGACGCGGCCGCTCGCTCTGAACATTCCGGTGTGCAGCGTAGGTGATGCCTCGAACGCCACGTGTACTTCGCCGTAGGTCTGCCAGCCCTGCTCGCGGATGTAATCCTGCAGATGTTTGGCGAACGCCTTGGTCGTCAGTTCGTGATCGGCGTCGAACTTCCCGTGATCGGATTCGTTGATCGTGATCACGTAATTGTTCGGCGCGAGCTGGTGCCCGCCGCCCAGATCCTGGATCTGATCTGCGGCTTCGCGCTGCAGCGCGGCCTCCACCTCTTGGGGAACGACGCTGCCGCCGAACACCCTCGCGAACACGTCACCGACGGCGCCCTGTAAGCGACGCTCGAATCTCGACACGATGCCCATCACAGCCCTCCCTTCGGTGCGCGTGTCCACCCGGGCCGGCACGCAGATCACGGCGTGTCCGGACCCGACCACGTTCCTTGCATGATATCCACGATCCTCCACCCAGGTAACTCCCGGCGAGCCGCCCCGGTTCCCGAGCTGATCACACCGGCATCGCCACAGGTCAGAGGATCGATTTTATTTTCCGTGCCGTAGCATGTTAGATTTTTCCAGTCGCTCGGGCGAGTGGCGGAATGGCAGACGCGCTGGCTTCAGGTGCCAGTGTCCTTAGGGACGTGGGGGTTCAAGTCCCCCTTCGCCCACAAAGACCAAGGCTCGATCCTCCGGGATCGGGCCTTTGGTCGTTTCCGGGGACGCGGTAGGCGAATCGAGCGCGGCGGGCGCATCAGGCCTTGTGCGCGATCAGCAGGTGCAGCGGGATCGGCGGATCGGCCAGGGTGGTGTGGTCGACGGTGAAGCCCGCCGCGGTGAGGGCGGCGACCACCTCCGGCACCGGACGCAGCCTGAATCCGTAAGGGGTGAAAGGCATTTTGGCCATCGCCTCCGGATCGCCGATGCCGATGACCGCCGTGCCGCCGGGGCGCAGGACCCGCGCGAGGTCGGAGCACGCGGTGGGCAGGTCCTCGAGAAAGTAGATGGTGTTGACGGTGATGGCCGCGTCGAGACTCGCATCGGGCAGGGGCAGTGCGCCCAGTGCGCCCGCGGCGAGGACGAGGCGGTCGCCGGCGACTTCCATGGCGAAAGTGCTGCGGGCGCGCGCGAGCATGTCGGGGGCGGGTTCGACGCCGTGGACCACGCCGTCGGCCCCGACCCGCTCGAGCAGTAGCGCCAGCCCGGCGCCACCGCCGAATCCGATATCGGCCACATCGGCGCCCGTGGCCGGTGCGGCGGCGTCCACCGCGGCGGTGATGGCGCGCTTGTTCGTACGGTTGAGGAGGAAGGCCACGATCTTGCCGAGTGGCCCGTGTGGATTCCCCAACTGGCCGGCGATGGCGGTGAGCAGGCGGTCCTTTACCCCGGTCATCCCGTCATCGTAGGCGTCCGGGCCGCTGCGGGCGCGACACCGCGAAACATCGGCCGTCGAGGCGCGGGATTACCCGGTCCAGCCGATCGGTCACGTTGATGAGTCGAAGATCACACCATCCGTTTCGGTGCGGTGTTCCGGGTGTTCTCGTGCTGATTTCGCGCCGTTGGGCGCCCCGTTCGCAACCGGTCACGAGCCCGGTTAAAGGCCCTAGTCAAGTGTTCAGGGCTGATTGCTGGGCGCGGAGCATGTTTGCAGGCATGTAAACAAACTTAAGGTCTCTTTTAATGTTCGGCAGATGCGGCAAACCGAAATTCTGTTGCCGAATCCGCAGGTTATCGGCTATGTGGGCGCCTTCGGCTGGGCGCAAGTAACCGTCGGGAAATCTCGCGCGACGCGAGGCTCGATGCCAGGTGGGGAGCGCCCCGAGGTTTGCCGAAGGTGAATTCTCGGGTTCGCCCGCAGCGAGATTTCGGTAGCGCCAGAAGTTAGCTACAGGTGTGGAAATCACTGACTCCACAACCCTTCGCAGGGTCACACTTCATACGCCGGACCTGCGCGAAGGGGGTTGCGTGGGCATAACGATTGTGTACAGTTAGCGCCAACGCTGGCCGCAGCTGAGCTCGACTCGCTGCGGCCAGCGGAACTCAAATGGGGGAGTTCGATACCTTCTCGTAACTTTGTGTAGCTACCGGTTGTCCGGCGTCGTCCCGTCACCGTGTGCTCGGAGTTGCCTGCTTCGCAAATGCACGTGCAGATGCGTGATCACGCCCGGTCCAGCGCCTTCGGTGCGGGAGCGAGCCAGCGCCGAGACGGATCGGGTAGTGCCTCCGGCGGCGCGGTCGCGACGTCCTGCTCCTCGGCCACCCGTCGGCCGATGCCGAAGACATACACGAGGAACAACGCCTCGGCCGCGAAGCCGAACGCGATCCGCACCGGCGCGGGCAACCCACTCGGGGTCACAAAACCCTCGAGCAGCCCGCACACCAGCAGCACCACCACCAGGCCCAGCGCCACCGTCGCGGTCGCCCGGCCCTGCCGGGCCAGCGCCGTCGCCCGGCTGTGCCGTCCGGGATCGACCAGTGTCCAGCCGAGCTTCAGCCCCACACCGCCCGCGACGAACAACGCGGTGAGCTCGAGCGTGCCGTGCGGAAGGATGAAGCCGAAGAACGAATCGAGGCGCCCGGCGTCGGCCATCAATCCACCGGTTATCCCCAGATTCAGCGCATTCATCAACAATGCGTACACAGCCGGCAGGATCAGCACACCGGTGAACAACGCGATCGCCGCCACCCACGAATTGTGAGTCCACACCTGTGCGGCGAAGGCATCGTTGGGATGTTCGGAGTAGTAGGACTCGAACGAACCCCCAGGTCCGGTGATGATCGAGGTGTCGCCGTCGGGTATCCCCAGCGCGCGCCGGGCCGCCGCGGAGTTGTCCACAAGCGCGCCGATCACCGCCGACACGGCCAGGAAAATCACAGTTGTCCCCACCCACCACGGCCACACTCGATACACAGCCTCGGGAAAACCTCTGGTGAAGAACCGGGCGACCTCGCGCCACGGTTGTGCACGGGCCGCCAGCACCCGCCCCCGAGCCCGCGCCAGCAGCGCGCTCAGGCCGGCCACCACATCCGGATCGGCATGGTGGCCCTGCAACTTCGCCAGCTGCTGGGAGGCGGTGCGGTAGAGCCGGACCAGTTCATCGGCCTCGGCGCCGGACAATTTTCGCTGGCGCACCAGCTGATCCAGCCGATACCACGACCGTTGATGCGCCCAGCTGTAGGCATCGGTGTCCATATCGGGAATGCTAGCCACATGGCCGAATTCACCACCGGCGAAGCGGTGGCGCTCGAACTTCCGATCGCGCGTATCCCCAGCCGTGCGGGCGCTTTCCTGCTCGACCTGCTGATGCAGCTCACCCTCGCGTTCTGCCTGTTCTACGCCGGGCTGCTCGGGCTGGCCTTCGCCGGCGCCGACTCGGCCTGGTTCGCGGTGCTCGGCGTGGTCACCATGGTGACGGTGCTGGTCGGCTATCCGGTGTGCAGTGAGACGCTCACCCGCGGGCGCTCACTGGGCAAGATGGCCTTCGGTCTGCGCGTGGTGCGGGCCGACGCGGGGCCAACCGACTTCCGCCACGCCCTCACCCGCGGCCTGACCGGCGCGATCGTGGACTTCTGGATGCTCGGTGCCTTCGGCTCGGTCGCCGTCGTCACGGCACTGTGCTCGCGGGAAGGCCGACGGGTGGGCGACGTGCTGGCCGGGACCGTGGTCGTGCACACCCGCCAGACCCTGCCCCGGCCCGCGCTGGCCGCCACGCCGCCGTGGCTCGCCGGCTGGGCGGCCCAGGTGGACCCGAGCGGTATGTCCGACGAACTGAGCGGCGCGGCGCGGCAGTACCTCACCAGGTTGCGCACCTTGACGCCCGCCGCCCAGCATCAGCTCGGTGCGCGGCTGGCCGAGGCGATGTGCGCGGCGGTGCGGTGCCAGGTGCCGGCGGGGTATCCGCCGTATCACGTGATCGGCGCGATTCTCGCTCGCCGGCAGCAGCTTTCCCTGCGCTGACCCTGTGGACAACCTGTTGGTGAATCGGTGGATGAACTGTGAGTGCCGGTGGAAACTCTCGTTGTCCACAATTCAGAGCGACCCGGATTGCTTCAGTTCGAGGTACTCGTCGGCGAGGGCTTCGGCCAGCCGATCGGGCGCTGCGGCGACCACGGACACCCCGCGCCGACGCAACGATTCCCGCACCAGCGCCCGTTCGGCCAGCACCGTTTCGGCGGCGGCCGCGGTGTAGACGGCGTCGGTACTACTGCGATCACGGGCGGCGGCGGCGATTTCCGGGTCGGTGACCGACACGATGAGCACGCGATGACGCCGGGTGAGGGTGGGCAGCACGGGCAGTAGGTGTTCGGTGACGGTCGGCCCGTCGAGACCGGTGAACCAGACGATGAGCGCGCGCCTGCGTACCCGCGAGAGCACGGTGCGCACCAGCCCGGTGGTGTCGGTGTCCACCAGGCGCGGCGTCACCCCGGCCAGGGTGTGCATGAGTTTGGTCGGGAGTTCCCGGCCCGCGGCCCCGTTCACTTCCGCGCGTACCGTGCGGTCGTAGGCCAGCAGGTCGACGGTGTCGCCCGCGGCCGACGCCAGCCCGCCCAGCAGCAGCGCCGCGTCGATCGCACTGTCGAGCCGGGTGCCATCGCCCACGCGACCCGCGGCGGTGCGGCCGGTGTCGAGCACCATCAGCATGTGCCGGTTGCGTTCGGGTCGCCAGGTGCGCACCAGCACGTCGGTGGCGCGGGCGGTGGCCCGCCAGTCGATGCTGCGCACGTCGTCACCCGCCACGTATTCGCGGAACGAGTCGAACTCGGTGCCCTGGCCGCGGGTGTCGGCGACATTGCGGCCCTCGAGATGATGCAGCCGCCGGACCTTCGACCGCAGCAGCCGCTCACTGCGGAAGGCGGGCAGCGCGCGTACCCGGGCCGGGACATCGACGCGGGTCTGGCGTCCGGCCATGCCGAGGGGTCCGAACAATCGCAGCGTCACCGGTCCGGCCACGCGATCACCGCGATAGCTCGGAGTCAGGTTCGTCCGTAACCGCATCCGGGTACGTGGTGCGAGGTCGAGCGGCTGGGCGCGGTGTTCGGCACGAACACTGTCGGGCCACGAATCCCACAGCAGCCCGCGCACGGTGCCCGGCCCGGTGTTGGTCACCGCCAATTCCACCTCGGCGCTACGACCCGAGCGCACGACGGTCAACGGATCTCGGTTCAGCGCCAGCGTTTCCGCCCGCGGGGTGCGCGCGACATCCACCAGCAGGACCGCCGCCAGCACCGCGCACGCGGCGAGCACGCCCACCCACGACGGCACCACGAGCATCACCACCCCCGCCGCCACCGTGGCGAGCAGGACGAACCGGCCTGTGACGACCACCGCTACACCGGAACCGGCACCGAGACCAGCAACGACGACAGCACACCCTCGGCGCTCACCCCGTCGAGCTCGGCCTCGGGCCGCAACCGCAACCGGTGCCGCAGCACCGCCGTCGCCACGGTCTTCACGTCGTCGGGTGTCACGTAGCCGCGTCCGTTGAGCCAGGCGAAGGCGCGGGCCGCGGCCAGCAACGCGGTGGCGCCCCGGGTGGAGGCGCCGTGGGCGACGGCGGGCGAGGAGCGGGTGGCCCGGCACAGGTCGACGATGTAGGCCAGTACCTCCGGGCTCACCACCACCTGGGCGATGGCGGCGCGCGCGGCCGCGAGGTCGGCGGGCCCGGCGACCGGACGCAACCCGGCGGCGCCGAGATCGCGCGGGTCGAAGCCGTTGGCGTGGCGTTGCAGGATGCGGAATTCGTCGTCGCGTTCGGGCAGCCGGATGTCGACCTTGAACAGGAACCGGTCGAGTTGGGCCTCGGGCAGCGGGTAGGTGCCCTCCTGCTCGATCGGGTTCTGGGTGGCGATCACCACGAACGGATCGGGCAGCGCCCGCGGTTGCCCGTCGACCGAAACCTGGCGCTCCTCCATCGATTCCAGCAGCGAGGACTGGGTCTTGGGTGGGGTGCGGTTGATCTCGTCGGCCAGCAGCAGGTTGGTGAACACCGGGCCCTGGCGGAAGGTGAACTCGGCCGAGTGCGGGTCGTAGATCTGGGAGCCGGTGACGTCACCGGGCATCAGGTCCGGGGTGAACTGCACGCGGGCGTGGTCGAGGTCCAGTGAGGTGGCCAGTGCGCGTACCAGCAGCGTCTTAGCCACGCCGGGAACACCTTCGAGCAGGACGTGGCCACGGCACAGCAGTGCGAGCACCAGGTACAGCACGGCTTGATCGTTGCCGACCACCGCCTTGCCGATCTCGGTGCGCAGCGCGGCCAGCGCCGCACTCGCGCGCGCCGCGTCCGGCGTCTTCTGCAGAACAGTCTGGTCGGTCATCCGAGCTCCGTCTCGATCCATTCGAGGTGTGCGGCAACGTGATACAGGGTGGATTCGTCGGGTACCGCGCCGAACAGGACGGTCCCGAGTTGCTGGGCGGGGGTACCGAGCCGGGTCGCGAGCACCTCGACGAGCTGGTCGTCGGTGAGCTCACCGGTCCCCAGTCGCGGCCGGATCCGGCGCAGGGTGGCCGTGCGCAGGGTCCGTGCCACATGGGCGAGGTCGCCGGAGCGGCGGTACAGCCCAGCCTGCCCGGTGAGCAGTTCGTTCGCGGCGACCTCCACCGGTCGCGGTTCGGCGACCAGCGCGCCCCGCCTGCGTCCACGCCACCAGAGCAGGGCGGCGAAGGCGATGAGCAATTGCAGGCCGCCGAAGGCCAGCCACCCGGGCATCCGGCTGAAGATCGAGTCCTGGCCGCTGCCGATCTCGGGATCGAAATCGGGGTCGGGTGGTTCGTTCGGGGTCGGTAGATCCGGTGGTGGGGCGGGGGCGTTGGGCGCACCGCAGGACTGCAGCGAGGCGTAGAGCAGCAGTGCGGTCGCGAGGATGCCGGCCACGGCGGCCCAGAACCTGGGGTTGCGCAACAGTGCGGGCAGCTGGGGGAGTTCCCTGCGGCGCCGTGGTTCGCGTTCGGTGATCTCGAGTTCGTTCGGCTCGGGCACCGGTGGTGGGGCGCTCTGGGAGTACCGGTCGGCGTATTCGAGTCTGCGGTATTCGTCCTCGGTGGCCGTGCGACCGCCGTAGACGACTTCGTCGAAACTGCTTGCCGCCGGATGTAATTCGGTGGACTGCTCCGGTGTCAGGGCAATGGTGGCGTCGGCGGCGGTTTCGCGTGCGGTACGTGAGCGGCGCACCGGCAGGCTGCCGCCCTGCTCGAGCCCGCGCAGCACCGCGCGGAAGCGCTCGCGCAGCGCACGATCGAAATCGCGCTGTCGTGCGGCGTTTTCGGCGGCGGCACGGTGTTCAGCGGCCGCGCCGAGTTCGGGTCGCGGTGGTACGCCTTCGGTGGGCTGGTTCATCGGCGGTCACCGGGAACGAGGATGTCCATGCCTTCGCGCGCGCACCGCCGGTCGACGTAGCAGACCACCCGGCTGCCGGCCTCCACGATCTCGCTGATCGCCACCATCAGCAGTACCCCGCCCACCAGCAGCCCGATGAACGCCCAGCGGTGGGTGCCCGAGAAGGTCGACAGGAAGTAGGGGATACCGAACGCGGGTACCGCGAGCACGGCGAAGATCAACCGTTGCAGCAGCCACAACCCGGCTGTGGTCCACTCCGCGCCCTGGGTCAGTTCCTTCGACCGTGCCACGGCGGCACCGGATTTCGCGGATTCGCCGATGATCACCGGTGCCACGACGATCCGGCGCGCGCGCACCTGCGCGAGCCAGACCAGCGCCAGCGGATAGGTGATGATCAGGATGCTGCCCACCAGCAGTACGCCGATCCCGGTGAGCGTGAACATGATCTGCGCGACGAACAGCGGTCCCGCGTGCGCGGCCGCGGTCCGCAATCCGGCGAGCGCGCCGTATCCGACACCGTTGACATCGGCGAGCCCGATGGCCACGGTGGTGCCGCGCAGGACCAGCCGCAGCACCCACAGGCACACCGCGCTCGACAGCACCGCCGCCCAGGCGGTGCCCGCGTCGGAGCCGTCGGTGAGATGGGAGACCAGCCCGGTCACCGCGAGCACCACGGTGAGCGCGGCGGCCACCGCCACTCCGCCGAGCGCGGCGAGCGCGCGGATATGGGCCTGGATCAGGGCGAACGGCTCGTCGAGCAATTCGCGCAAACGCATGGGCCGGATCGGGACCGTCGGCGCTCGTGCCGGATCGACTCCCGCCCCGACGGCGCCGACCGCTTCGACGACGGGACGCACGCGGCCGAGTCTAGCCAAGATCGCCGGATCCGCCCTGCGACCGAACCTCGGCGTCGGCCTGTTCGGTGGGCAGTGGCAGGGCCACATGGGTCGGTTTCAGTCTGCCGCGCAGTGTCACGGTCTCGCCCAGCACCCAGTGCGCGGCCTCGCTGCCGGCCGCGGCGGCGAGGGTGGTCGCCGAGGTGAGCAGGCGTTCGTCGTACTGCTTGGACAGGTCACACAGCCGGGACGCCTCGTTGACCGCGTCACCGATCACGGTGAACTCGTAGCGGTTGTGCGTGCCCACATTGCCCGCCACGACCCGGCCGGCGGCCACACCGATGCCCGCGTCGAGATCGGAGGCCGCGCGCAACCGGCGCTGGATGGCCCGGCCGCACGAAAGGGCCGCGCCCGCGGCGTCTGCCAGCGGCGCCGGGGTGCCGAACACGGCCAGCGCCGCGTCACCTTCGAATTTGTTGAGCAGCCCGCCGTGGCTTTCCACCTCGTCGACGACGATGTCGAAGAACCGGTTGAGGATGCCCACGATCTCGGGCGCGGGCATGGTGGCCGCCATCGTGGTGGAACCGACGATGTCGATGAACAGGGCCGCGGCCTCGGTTTCGGTGCCGCCGAGTACCGGGCGCGAGGCGATGGCCGCCATCGCCACGTCATGGCCGACGTGCTTGCCGAACAGGTCCTCGATCAGCGCGCGCTCACGCAGGCCGTGCACCATCCGGTTGAAACCGCTCTGCAGTTCGCCCAGTTCGGTGCCGTCGTAGAGGGTGATCTCGGTGTCGAGGTCGCCGTTCTCCACCTGGCGCAGCGCCTGGCGCACACCTCGGATCGGGGCCACCGTGGCGGCCACCACCTGGGCCATCAGCACCATTCCGAACAGCAGGGCCGAGCCGCCGAGGCTGAGCATGCACACCGCGAGCCGGGCCTTGCTCACGGCGGGATCGGCCAGCGCCCACACCGCCACCGTCATCGCCAGGGCCACCGGCACGCCGACGCCGACCAGCCACGACAGCATGGTCCGGCCGAACACGCCGATGCCGCGGCGGCGCTGTGGATCGGCCTGCAGCACGCGCGCGGTCACCGGGCGCAGCGCGAATTCCACGATCAGATAACTGTTGGCGCACACCACGATCGCCGCCGCGCCGATCGCCAGCATGATCTTGGGGATGAGCGCGGTGTCGGCCACTCCGTAGGCGATGGTGAGCACCGCCAGCGCCAGCGACCACAGCACCGCCTGCTGCAACACCATCCAGCGCGGCGCCGACACGGTGACGCGCTGCTCGGTCGCGTTCGGCACATGGTCGGGGTCGGTGGCCCAGCGCATCGTGCGCAGCCCGGCCACCGTGCCCCACACGGTGCCGATGGCCAGGGCCAGGAAGGCACACAGCGGCGTGACCACGGCATTGAGCAACAGCAGCTGACCGGTGAACAGGGTGGGGCCGGGCAACACGAAACCGGCGAGCACGACTGTCATCGCGATGCCGATCAGATTCGCGATCAGCAGCGGGACGGTGAGCAGCAACTGCACCCGGACCCGTCGGATGGTGGAGGTCTCCTCGGCCGGGCCGAGTAGCGGCGAACCCCACGGCGCGGTGCTCGGGGTGCCCGTTCGGCCGTCGCTGTGGATCACTCTCGCACTGTAAACCGGATCCGGGCAGGCTGGACGCAGTGTTGTCCAGGTCACCTGCTTTCAGGCGGTCAAGTACACAGTTCAGGGCTTTGACTGTGATCGGCCACCGGAGCCGAGCCTGGCTCGGATTCAGGAGTACAGGTGTCCACTGAACACGGGCAGGTCCGTGCGCGTCCGGGTGCGGTCCGCAACCTGGCGGGCACCGCGCCGGCCGCTGCGGCAGGCGCGTAACCCGGGTGCAGGTAGTCGCCGTGCTGGCCGCTGCGGCAGGCGCGTAACCCGGGTGCAGGCAGTCGCCGCGCTGGCTGCCGCGGGAGGTGCGTAACCCGGGTGCAGCAGTCGCCGTGCTGGCTGCCGCGGGAGGTGCGTAACCCGGGTGCAGCAGTCGCCGTGCTGGCTGCCGCGGGAGGTGCGCAACCCGGGTGCAGGCAGGCACCGCGCTGGCTGCCGCGGGAGGTGCGCAACCTAGGTGCAGCAGTCGCCGTGCTGGCTGCCGCGGCAGGTGCCCAACCCGCGTGCAGGCAGGCACCGCGCTGGCCCGTCCGGGTGCGGCTCGGACGGGTGATCAGCGCGCGGGCGGCAGCTGACGTGGGTTGCCGCCGGGAAGTTCGTTGGCGTCGCGGCCGGTCAGCTCGCCGTGTCCGTCGGCGGCGGGCAGGCCGGTGCCCTGGCCCGCGGGTAGCGCGCTGTAGTTCGGTGCGGGCTGGTATTGGCGCGGGTCCGGGTGGTAGCGGCTCGCGGGCGGGTCGACCACGTTCGAGGCGAGTTCCTGCGCGTAGGGCTGGTACTGCTGCTGGGCGTAGGGCTGGTACTGCTGCGGGTGCCCGGCCGGCAGGTAGCCCTGCACCGGCTGACCCGTGGGCAACTGATACCCCGGCTGCGGCTGCTGCGAGTCCTGGGTGTCGACGGTGACCTTGCGACTGCGGCGCAGCGTGAAGGTCACCTCCTCCACCTCCTCGAAAGCCTGCTTCGCGGTCCGCAGCGGGTGGGTGGCCGAGTCGAGCGCGTTGGCCACGAAGGAGGGGACCAGCGGGCGGATCCAGCGTGCGGCGGTGTCGGTGAACGGCACGGTGCCGATGATCGGCAGCTCGAGGCCACCACCACCGGTCGGCGCCTGCGCGGGGGCGGGCTGCTGCGGTGGCTGCTGGGCGGGCATCAGGGCGCCCGCCTGCGGTCGGTTCGCCTGCGGCAGCACCTGCGGGTGGTATCCGGCGGGCAGCTGCGATGGCACGTTCGGCTCCAGAGCCACGGAGTCGTCCTTTCGATGCGGCTCGGTGAACCCGAGCTCGAAACCGCCGATCGCGGCGATGATCCTGGTGCGCTGACGTTCTCGATCGATCACGGTATCGGCTTCGATGGCCAGTTGCGCGGCGGTGAGCTCGTGCTCGGCGCGCAGCGTGGCCGCCTCGGTGCGGACCTCGGCGCGCTTCACCGCGATGGCGGCGTCGGCGCTGCGTTCGGCCCGGTCGGCGACTTCGTCGGCGCCGACGCGGCGATCTAGCGCGGTTTCGCCGCGCCACCAGCGCAGCAGCAAAGGCAGCAGGGCCAGCAGCACGGCGGCGACGAGCAGCAGCAGGCGCAGCGTGGCGGCGCCGATGTGGTCGCTGGTGTAGCTGTTCATCGCCAGCCAGCGGGCGCCGATGCCGCGGTCACCCGCGGCGAAGGCGGTGTCGCGGGCCGTGGCCAGGTCGGCGGTCTCGGTGCGTACCTGCTGGTCGAGCCCTTCGATGCGGGCCTGGGCCGCGGCGAGCTGGCGGCGGGCGTCGTCGAGCATGTCGTTGGCGGTCCGGCTTTCCGGGCCGCGCCCGGGCACGCCGGTGATCCTGGTCTGGGGGCACTGCGGGGTCGGGTTGTATTCGCAGCGCGCGATCACCAGCGCGTGGTCGATGTCGGCCTGCGCTTCGGCGATGCGCACGTCGAGGGCGGTGCGTTCGGCGGTGGCCCGGTCCAGTTCGGCGCGGGCGGCGACGACGACGGGCGCGTGTTCGGCGTCGGCCTGCGCGCGCACGTCCAGCTCCCGGTCGACGGTGCCGCCGAGCAGGACAGTGGCGGCCAGTTCGGCGACGAACGCCCCGGCCAGCACGCCCACGCCGATCCGGGCCGCCGTGCCGCGCCGGTCCGCGTCGCCGAGTCGGGCGGTGGCCAGCGCGCGTCCGAGCGCCCCCGTCGCGACCGTGACGAGTACGGCGACCGCGATGACGAAGACCGCGCTGATCCCCGCGGCGGTGGCCAGGGCGGCGGCGGTGACGAGGCCGGCGACCACGGCGAACAGCAGCACGGCGGCACCGGTGACGACATAGCCGGCGTGTTCTTGGCGGCGCAGCGATTCGGCGCCGTGCGCGGCACGCAGGGGCGCGGCGAGTCCGCCGCCGAGCCAGGCGAGTGTGCCGGTCATAGCTTCTCCCCGGGTATGGATTCGTGCTGTCAGCGTGACAGGCCGGGCGCCGCCACACCGAGTGCCGGAGCGGTGTTTGTGGTCAGCCTCACAGGCCGTGGATCGACGCATCGACGTGGCACCGGCGCCGAGCGCGGATCCGCATGTCGACGCGGTGTGTCGGCTCCGGCGAGCCGGACCGGGCGCCCCGCTTGTGTCGAAGGACACTGCCGGGTGTTTGCCAGCTGTGTGCTGTGGCACAACCGAAGTGCTACAGACCGTACGGTCGGCTGACTACCAAAGCATGTCGGGGCCGTTGTCGGGAATATCTCACCGACCCTGACCTCGGTTAGCGGGATCGATAGGTTTGACCTGCGCTTTGCCGGGGAAATCTGCTGCGGTGCAGGTGAGTTCAGCTTTCGGTTCCGAGCCGACGGCCGTTCCGACCCTGCTCGTCCACCGTGTTCACGCAGGTAGGCCCCGGTTATGCGGGATCGATCGAGGCCCTTTTCTGCTTTACACTGGACGACACGCGCGACGAAGTAGGCGGCTGCTACAAAGCCCAGCTAGAGAGGTTACTTAGCACAACCTTAGTTGGTTGGGTCTGCGGTCTGACTTATCGTTTGCTCTTATGCCGAACGCACCCATGTTCGGCGCTATCACCTGTTCGGGGTCCGGTGAAACCGGGCCGAGACCAGCTAGTGAAACCCCGCGCGGAGGTGAGGGATGTGCCAATGTCCCGTTACCTCTGAGCACCCACTACGTCAACGAAGCGGGTGGACAACTGGAGACGTGGCTGCACGCCGTAAAACCATCATCGCAGCTGGTTTTTCGGTCAGTACGGACGCAGTCTTGACGGAGGCGAAACGACGAAGGGCCCCACTCAGCACGCTGAGCGGCCGATCTCATCGACAGCCGACTTTCTTGAAGGCAGAGGCATGACGCAACTTCCTGGCCACAGGTCACCCGGAGTCACCGGACTCTACGATCCGGCATTCGAGCACGACGCCTGCGGCGTCGCGTTCGTCGCCGATATGCACGGACGACGCAGTCGAGACATCGTCGACAAGGCAATCACGGCACTGCTGAACCTCGAGCACCGCGGTGCCGCGGGTGCGGAGCCGAACTCCGGCGACGGCGCGGGCATCCTGATCCAGCTTCCGGACAGGTTCTTCCGGGCGATCGTGGCCGAGAGCGCCGCGCCCTTCGAACTGCCCCCGGCCGGTTCCTACGCCACGGGTATCGCCTTCCTGCCGCAGGCTCGCCGCGAAGCCGCGCGCGCCGCCTACGGCGTCGAGAAGATCGTCGTCGAAGAGGGCATGAGCGTGCTCGGCTGGCGCGAGGTGCCGATCGACGAGTCCTCCCTCGGCGCCCTGGCCCGCGACGCGATGCCGACCTTCCGCCAGCTGTTCATCGCCTCGCCGAAGAACTCGGCCGAGCAGCTCTCGGGCATGGACCTCGAGCGCCGCGCCTACGTGATCCGCAAGCGCATCGAGCACGAGCTCGGCAACGCGGGCCCCGGTGAGGGCGCGGTCGGCAAGGAGTCGGTGTACTTCCCGAGCCTGTCCGGCGAGACCTTCATCTACAAGGGCATGTTCACCACGCCCCAGCTGCGGGCGTTCTACCTGGACCTGCAGGACGAGCGCGTCGAGTCGGCCATCGGCATCGTGCACTCGCGCTTCTCCACCAACACCTTCCCCTCGTGGCCGCTGGCGCACCCGTTCCGCCGGGTCGCCCACAACGGTGAGATCAACACCGTCACCGGCAACGAGAACTGGATGCGGGCGCGCGAGGCGCTGCTGCGTTCGGACGTGTTCGGCAAGGACGAGGCGGGCAACAATCGCCTGCACAAGATCTTCCCCGTGTGCACCCCGGGCGCCAGCGACACCGCGCGCTTCGACGAGGTGCTGGAGCTGCTGCACCTGGGTGGTCGCGACCTGCACCACGCCATCATGATGATGATTCCCGAGGCGTGGGAGCGAAACGAGAACATGGACCCCGCGCTGCGGGCGTTCTACGAGTACCACTCGATGCTGATGGAGCCCTGGGACGGCCCGGCCGCGGTCTGCTTCTCCGACGGCAAGAAGATCGGCGCCGTGCTCGACCGCAACGGTCTGCGTCCCGGTCGCATCTGGGTCACCGAGGACGGCCTGGTCGTGCTGGCCTCCGAGGTCGGCGTGCTCGACATCGACCCCGCCACCGTGGTCCAGAAGATCCGCCTGCAGCCGGGCAAGATGTTCCTGGTCGACACCGAGCAGGGCCGCATCGTCACCGACGCCGAGATCAAGTCCGAGCTGGCCGCGGCGCAGCCGTACCAGGAATGGCTCGACGCCGGCGAGAGCCGCCTGGCCGACCTGCCCGATCGCCCGCACGTGCACATGTCGCACGACCGCGTGCTGATCCGCCAGCAGATCTTCGGATACACCACCGAGGACCTGAACCTGCTCATCTCACCGATGGCCAAGACCGGCGGTGAGGCCCTGGGCTCGATGGGTACCGACACCCCGATCGCGGTGCTGTCGAACCGGTCGCGCCTGCTGTTCGACTACTTCTCGCAGCTGTTCGCGCAGGTCACCAACCCGCCGTTGGACGCCATCCGCGAGCGTGTCGTCACCAGTCTCAAGCGCAACCTCGGCCCCGAGGCCGACCTGCTGCACCCCGGACCCGAGTCGTGCCGCCAGATCGCGCTCGAGCAGCCGATCCTGGACAACGACGAGCTGGCCAAGCTCGTGCACATCAACGACGACGGCAGCCATCCCGGCCTGCGTTCGGTGATCGTGCGCGGCCTGTACCCGGTCGCCGCGGGCGGCGAGGGTCTGCGCAAGGCCCTGGAGGCCATCAACACCCAGGTCTCGGCCGCCATCGACGGTGGCGCGCGCATCATCGTGCTCTCGGACCGCGAGTCCAACGAGAAGCTGGCACCGATCCCGTCGCTGCTGCTCACCTCCTCGGTGCACCACCACCTGGTGCGCGAACGCACCCGCACCATGGTCGGCCTGGTCGTGGAGGCCGGTGACGCCCGCGAGGTGCACCACATGGCCGCCCTCGTCGGCTTCGGCGCCGCCGCGATCAACCCCTACATGGCCTTCGAGACCATCGAGGACATGCTCGAGCGTGGTTCGCTGCAGATGCCCGACAGCACCGGTGACCGGGCCGCCGACTTCCGCACCGCCGTGTCGAACTACTGCACCGCGGGCAGCAACGGCGTGCTCAAGGTGATGTCGAAGATGGGCATCTCCACCCTCGCCTCCTACAACGGCGCCCAGCTGTACCAGGTCATCGGCCTGTCGCAGGAACTGGTCGACCAGTACTTCACCGGTCTGCGCTCCCCGCTGGGCGGCATCGGTCTCGACGAGATCGCCGAAGAGGTGGCCACCCGGCACCGCACCGCGTTCCTGGAGAACCGCAACGAGCGCGCCCACCGTGAGCTCGAGGTCGGTGGCGAATACCAGTGGCGGCGTGAGGGCGAGTACCACCTGTTCAACCCGGACACGGTGTTCAAGCTCCAGCACGCCACCCGCACCGGTCAGTACTCGATCTTCAAGGAGTACACCAAGCTGATCGACGACCAGTCCGAGCGGCTGGCCGCGCTGCGTGGTCTGTTCAAGTTCAAGAAGGGCCGGCGCGCGTCGATCTCGATCGACGAGGTCGAGCCGGCCAGTGAGATCGTGAAGCGTTTCTCCACCGGCGCGATGAGCTACGGCTCCATCTCCGCCGAGGCGCACGAGACCCTCGCGATCGCGATGAACCGCCTGGGTGGCCGCTCCAACTCCGGTGAGGGCGGCGAGAGCCCCGCTCGCTTCGAGGTGGAGGACAACGGTGACTGGCGTCGTTCGGCGATCAAGCAGGTCGCTTCGGGTCGCTTCGGCGTCACCGCGCACTACCTGACCAACGCCACCGACATCCAGATCAAGATGGCCCAGGGCGCCAAGCCGGGCGAGGGCGGTCAGCTGCCGGCGCACAAGGTGTACCCGTGGGTCGCCGAGGTGCGGCACTCCACGCCGGGTGTCGGCCTGATCTCGCCGCCGCCGCACCACGACATCTACTCGATCGAGGATCTGGCCCAGCTGATCCACGACCTGAAGAACGCGAACCCGCAGGCTCGGATTCACGTGAAACTTGTCGCCGAGCCGGGTGTCGGCACGGTCGCGACCGGTGTGTCGAAGGCGCACGCCGACGTGGTGCTCATCTCGGGCCACGACGGCGGCACCGGTGCCTCCCCGCTCACCTCGCTCAAGCACGCGGGTGGTCCCTGGGAGCTCGGCCTGGCCGAGACCCAGCAGACCCTGCTGCTCAACGGCCTGCGTGACCGCATCGTCGTCCAGGTGGACGGTCAGATGAAGACCGGCCGCGACGTGATGATCGCCGCGCTGCTCGGCGCCGAGGAGTACGGTTTCGCGACCGCTCCGCTGGTGGTCTCGGGCTGCGTGATGATGCGCGTGTGCCACCTCGACACCTGCCCGGTGGGTATCGCCACCCAGAACCCGGTGCTGCGCGAGCGGTTCACCGGCAAGGCCGAGTTCGTCGAGAACTTCATGATGTTCATCGCCGAGGAAGTGCGTGAGCTGCTCGCCGAGCTGGGCTTCCGCACCCTCGACGAGGCCGTGGGCCGGGTCGACCTGCTCGACACCGCCAAGGCCAAGGCGCACTTCAAGGCCGCCAAGCTGGACCTGTCGCCGATCCTGGACATGCCGGAGACGGCGTTCATGAACCAGGACACCCGGTGCACCACCACCCAGGACCACGGTCTGGACAAGGCCCTGGACAACGAGCTGATCGCGCAGGCCGCGCCCGCGCTCGAGCGTGGTCAGGCGGTGCAGATCGAAACCAAGATCACCAACGTGAACCGCACGGTCGGCACCATGCTCGGCCACGAGGTGACCAAGCTCTACGGTGGCGCCGGCCTGCCCGACGACACCATCGACATCACCTTCAACGGTTCGGCGGGCAACAGCTTCGGCGCGTTCGTCCCAGCCGGTATCACCCTGCGCGTGCAGGGTGACGCCAACGACTACGTCGGCAAGGGCCTGTCCGGCGGTCACATCGTGGTCCGGCCGTCGCTCACCGCGCCGGAAGGCTTCGTCGCCGAGGACAACATCATCGCGGGCAACGTGATCATGTTCGGCGCCACCAGCGGCCGCATCCTGATCAACGGTGTGGTCGGCGAACGGTTCGCCGTACGCAACTCCGGCGCCACCGCGGTCGTCGAGGGTGTGGGCGACCACGCGCTCGAGTACATGACCGGTGGCCGGGTGGTCATCCTCGGTGGCACCGGCCGCAACCTCGGTGCCGGTATGTCGGGTGGTGTCGCGTTCGTCTACGACCCCGACGCCACGCTCGCCGAGCGCGTCAACCCGGCGCAGGCCGACGCCATCGAGCAGCTCTCCGGTGACGACTTCACCTGGCTGCGCGACATCATCACCACCCATCGCGACGAGACGGGTTCGGCTGTGGCCGAACGCATCCTGAGCGACTGGTCCCAGCAGGTGAACCACTTCGTGAAGGTCATGCCCCGCGAATACAAGAAGGTTCTGCTCGCCATCTCCGAAGCCGAGAAGAGCGGCAAGGACGTGGACGAGGCGATTATGGAGGCGGCTCGTGGCTGACCCACAGGGATTTTTGAAGCACACCTCGCGGGAACTTCCCACCCGTCGTCCGGTCGATCTGCGACTGCTCGACTGGAAAGAGGTCTACGAGGACAAGTTCTCCCATGACACCCTGCAGAAGCAGGCCAGCCGCTGTATGGACTGCGGTATCCCCTTCTGCCACCAGGGTTGTCCGCTGGGGAACCTGATCCCCGAGTGGAACGACCTGGTGTACCGGGGCGCCTGGCGTGAGGGCATCGACCGTCTGCACGCCACCAACAACTTCCCGGAGTTCACCGGGCGGCTGTGCCCCGCACCGTGCGAGGCGTCCTGCGTGCTCGGCATCAACCAGCAGCCGGTCACCATCAAGCAGGTCGAGGTCGAGCTCATCGAGAACGCCTTCGACGAGGGCTGGGTCAGCCCGGTGTACCCCACCCGCCTGACCGGCAAGAAGATCGCCGTCGTCGGTTCGGGCCCGGCCGGTCTGGCCGCCGCCCAGCAGCTCACCCGCGCCGGTCACACCGTCACCGTGTTCGAGCGTGACGACCGCATCGGTGGCCTGATGCGTTACGGCATCCCGGAATTCAAGATGGAGAAGTCGGTCATCGACCGGCGGCTGGCGCAGATGGAAGCCGAAGGCACCATCTTCAAGCCGGGCGTCAATGTGGGTGTCGACATCACCGCCGAGCAGCTGCGTGAGCGTTTCGACGCGATCGTGCTCGCCGGTGGCGCCACCATCGCCCGTGACCTGCCGATCCCGGGCCGCGAGCTCGACGGCATCCACCAGGCGATGGAGTTCCTGCCGCTGTCCAACCGGGTGCAGCTCGGCGACGACATCACCGACGAGGACGGCCTGCCGCCGATTCACGCCAAGGGCAAGAAGGTCGTCATCATCGGCGGTGGCGACACCGGCGCCGACTGCCTGGGCACCTCGCACCGCCACGGTGCCGAGACCGTCCACCAGTTCGAGATCATGCCCCGTCCGCCGGAGGAGCGCGCCGGCTCCACCCCGTGGCCGACCTACCCCCTCATGTACCGGGTTTCCTCGGCGCACGAAGAGGGCGGCGAGCGCGTGTTCTCGGTGAACACCGAACGCTTCGTCGGCAAAGACGGCAAGGTGACCGGTCTCGAGGCCCACGAGGTCCAGATGTCGAACGGCCGTTTCGAGAAGGTCGAGGGCACCGACTTCACCCTCGAAGCCGACCTGGTGCTGTTGGCCATGGGCTTCGTCGGCCCGCAGAAGCCCGGCCTGCTCACCGACCTCGGCGTCGGCTACGACGGCCGCGGCAACGTGCAGCGCGACAAGAACTGGGCCACCAACATCCCCGGCGTCTTCGTCGCCGGTGACATGGGCCGTGGCCAGTCGCTGATCGTGTGGGCCATCGCCGAAGGCCGCGCCGCTGCGTCGGCCGTCGACAAGTTCCTGGAAGGCGAATCGGCGCTGCCGGCCCCGATCGCCCCGACCGCTGTCGCCCAGCGGTAGTCGTCCGCATTCCCGAAGCGCCCGCGAACCCTCGGTTCGCGGGCGCTTTGCGTCGCACCACTGAGGCTGTGCCCGCGTGTCAGCTAACCTCACATCACTGGTACCTAATCCTGTACCAGAGTGGTACTGTAAATGTATGACTACCGCGCTGACCGCCACCGATGCCCGAAAAAGCCTGTTTCCCCTGATCGAGCAGGTCAACCGGGACCACACCGCCATCGAGATCGTGTCGAAGAAGGGCAACGCCGTTCTGCTGTCCAAGGAGGACTACGACGCCATGGTGGAAACCGCCTATCTACTGTCGAGCCCGGCCAACGCTGCTCGACTATTGCGCAGCCTCGAAGCGACCCGCCGCGGTGAGTACACCGAGCGGGCGTTGGTCGAGTGAAGATCACGTTCACCGAAGACGGCTGGGATGACTACACCCACTGGACGATGACCGACCGGCGGATGGTGAAGCGGATCAACGAGTTGATTCGCGACATCACCCGCGACCCGTACGACGGCGTCGGAAAACCGGAACGGCTCAAACATCTCGCCGACAATGCCTGGTCGCGACGCATCAATCAGGAACATCGCCTGATCTACGTCATCATCGGCGACACTGTTGTCGTCCAACAGGCGCGATTCCACTACTGAGAGGGTATGGGTGGCCGTGGACTCCAGGTAGAACCACGCGTCAGTCGTCGCCCGCCGCGCGGCCGGACAGGAGGTTAGTGGTGAAGCGGGTTATGTCCTCGGCGATCGTCGGATGAGCCTTGGTGTTGGGGATTTCGGTCTGCACGGTGGACAGCGTTGTGGGTCGGATGTTCGGCTGACGCGGGCTCGAGAATGTGGGTCGACGGGTAGCCGTCGACCACCCGATTCCATCCGTTCGCCGTTCGAGCGAGAACGATCTTGTCTTGCACCCCGGCCAACGAGGTCTTTCCGCCGGTCGGCTTGTTTCCGAGGGGATTGGCCTGCACATTCGTGAGCAGGCGAGCGACGCCGGTTGTGGTCAGCGGCTCGAGGGCGGGGGATCTGGGTTCGCCGGGAACGTCCGGGTCCCAGATCTGCACGGCCCCGGCGACATCCCGGCCGTACTGTCGGAGTAACCCGACGGTGTCGCGCTCGGTGCACCCCGCCTCGTCGGCCATCCGGACGAGCATCCGTCCCTCGGGAAGCAGCTCTCGGAAGAAGTTCTGCCGCTTTACCTTGCGGGACCGGTTCGCTATCGCGGCGAGGGGAATCGCTACCGACAGAATGGTGCTATCGATTCCGAACTTTTCGATGGCGTTCGGGGCGGTGACGAAATCGTAGTCACGCCACGAGCCGGTGATGGTGCCGATGTGGGTTTCGTACAGCTCCACGACCAGGTCAGCCACGATTTTCCTTCGGGTCGATGGTTGCGGTCAGCTCCATACCGGTCTCCCGCATCATCGCGAACAGGCGGTCGGTGTAGATCGAGGGCTTACCGGCCTCGATCTCCCAGATGTAGCGCTGCGTCGTGCCGAGCCGTTCGGCTAGCTCACGTTGACTCAGTCCGCTCAGTAACCGTGCCTGCTGAAGAATCCTGCCCAGCGATTCGGCACTGGTGACCTTCCCGGAATACGCCACGACACCTCCTACTGACTACGATTTAGTAGTCAAAATACTTGACTACCTTTTTGTAGTCAAGGGGTGTGACTACGATATGCACATCAAACTCTGAGCGTGGCCAGGCCGTAGTGTCTGGGTAGATCGCCCACTGTGTGGGTGTCTGTGCGTTCCAGGTAGAAGCGTGCGATGTGAGGTTTGCGGGTTGTGTGCGTTTGACGTGAACCGCGCGGGAGCTCAACGGGTTTCAGATGGTTCGGTAACGACGTGGCTGATCTTCCCTGCAGCACATAGACTTTCCGTGTCGAGGTGTACGGGAGATCCGAGGGGGAGCTGTGCCGTTGCCGCCGGGAACGTTGGCGAGCCTGCGTCGCGCCGCGGAGCGCGGAGACGGTACCGCCATGCACAACCTCGCCCACTTCTACCACGACCACAGTGATTACGAGGCCGCCGAGTACTGGTTTCGCCAGGCCGCGGCCGCCGGGCACACGCGTTCGATGAACAATCTCGCGGTGCTGCTCGATCAGTTCGGTGCGCTCGACGAGGCCGAGTCCTGGTATCGGCGCGCGGCCGCCGGGGGAAACCGCAACGCCATGTTCAATCTGGCCACGATGCTCTTCCAGTGTGGTGACCGCGCCGAAGCCGAGACCTGGTACCACCACGCCGCGATGGCCGGCCACGTCGACGCGATGTACAACCTGGCCCGCTTGCTCGAGGACCACGACCGGCTCGACGCCGCCGAAGCCTGGTACGACGAGGCCGCCGCCCAAGGCGATATCGACGCCGTCAACAATCTCGGGCTGCTGTTGCGTCGCCGCGGCGCGCTCACCGAGGCCCGTCGCTGCTTTCGCCGCGCCGCCGATCTCGGCCACCCCCGTGCCATGTCGAACCTGGCCGACCTACTGGAATCCCAAGGCGCACACCGCGAGGCCGAAACCTGGTACCGCCGCGCCGCCGGCTGACCGAACTGTCCTTCTCCGTATCGAACCGGGGTGATGCGTGCGCGCACTCCGGCGGTGCGTTTCGCGCTGTGCGACCCGATGCGAAGATTGGCGAGTTCTGCGAAGTGGATATTTTCGAAGTTCGCCCGGTGGTCGCTGAGATTTGGAAATGGGGCTTGATCTCGGTGGACGGGAAGACCTAGCGAATCGACCGGCAGGTTACTGAAAAGTATTGATACCGAGCGGTTTTCCAGCAACCGCCAGCAAACATTTTGGCGGTAGTAATTTTCCCGCGTTCGAGATGCGGGGATTAGCGGGTGGGTATAACGTCTCGTTTCGATAAACACTCGATGACGGCCCGGGGGGCGCGGTGAATTCTCTCGACGGCTGCCTCAAACGCATCATGGACATTCCCGGTGCGCGCAGCGTGACACTGGTGGACGGCGCCAGCGGCTTGGCGGTGGCGGCCGCGGGCGGGCACGACCAGGTCGACGAACACGAGGACGCTGCCGGAACGACCGATGTGGTGCGCGCGGTGCTCGGCTGCACCGCGCTGGCCGGGGCGCGACCCGACGACGACGTAACCGAGCTGGTTGTGTGCCGTACCAACGGCTTTCACCTACTGCATCTGATCGACGGCGACTTCGACGGCCGCCTGTTCGTGCACGTCGCCTTCGACGGTGATGCGGCCAATCTCGGCCTGGCGCGCTATCAGCTCCGGTCGGCTCTCGAAGAATTGGCGGGCCGATGAGCGCCGCGCTCGCCGAAGAACTGCATCGGCTCGAGGCCCAGGGCTCCACCGGCGTGCTGCGCGTGGGCGACGGAGAATTCCATCTGGCGCGCGGCGCGATCGCCTCGGCAGGCTGTCGGCGCACCATCGGATTGGACCGGCTGGCCGTGGAAGCCGGTGTCGCCACCGCCGAAGATTGGCACCGCGCGGGTGCGGGGGAGCCGGGTGCGCTGCTGCATCGGCCACGGTTGGAAGCCCTCGCCCGGCTTTCGGTATTCGACGCCGCCTTCTTCCTGCTGGAAACATCGGACGAGCCGGAATTCCTGCCCACCGAGGAGCATTGGCTGGCGCCGGTGTGCCGGGTGGCGCCCCGTGCGCTGGTGCGCGAATGTGCCCGCCGCAGCCGACCCGGCGACAGCCCGTGGTCGGCCGACATGGTGGCCACGACGCCGGTGGCCCCCGCGCGCCGGGCCCCACGCAAACGGGTGGTGCTCACCGCGGGCCAAGCCGAAGTCCTCGCCGCCGCCGACGCCGAGCGCAGCATCGCCGAGATCGCCCGCGACCTGGGCCGCACCACCTACGGTTGCCTCGTCGCCGTCCGCGACCTCACCGCCGCGAACCTGATCGAACCGCCGGCTCCGAGGCGCCGCCCCGCGACCGGTGAGTCGGTCGAAGCGCCCACACCAGGTCGGCACCTCAGGGCGGCCGAAGCACTCACGCCCGGTGGTGATCTCGCGCCCGCCGAGACACCCCGTCGAGGCCCCGCTCCCGCCGAGGCGCCGGTACCGGGGCGCGTCGCCGCTCCCGCCGAAGCGCCGGTACCGGGGTGCGATCTCGCTCCCGCCGAGGCGGCAGCATCAGGACGCCACCAGGCGACGTCCGAGGCGCCCACACCTGACCACTACTCGGCGCAGGCACCGATCACCGGTCGCCACTTCGCGCCGACGCCCACCGGGTCCTTGCCCGCCCTTCCGCGCCGTGTCCCCTCCGGCGCGGGCCCGACAGCATCCGGCAGGCATGCCCGGAAGGAGACCGTGCGCGCCGAGACCTATGAGAGCTCGGTGACCCAAACGGGTCACGAGCCGCCGCGCTGGCAGCAAGTCGACCGCGAGGTCCTGGTCCGGCTCCGGGACGCCTTGGTGGAGCTGTCGTGAAGCTACTCGGGGATTGGAGGGGAAGGTTGACCAAGATGCCGCTGCCCGAACGGAAGCCGGTTGCCCCGGCTGCAGGAGACGCGCCCGGGCCGGTCAACGGCCCCGCACCTGTGCGCGGCAACCCCGCTGTCCAGGCCGAGCTGAAGTCGTTGCGCGACCGGGTGCCCCACCTCACCGGCGCGGTGGTGGCCTCCAGCGACGGCATGCTCATCGAACACGACCTGCCCGCCCACATCGAGCCGGCCGGGATGGCGGCGCTGGCCGCCGCACAGCTGTCGCTGTCGTATCGGCTGGCGGCCACCGCGCACGGCGGTGGGTTCAACGAGGTCGTGGTGCACGGCACCGAGGGGCAGGTGGTGATCTACGCCGCCGGTTTCACCGCGCTGACCGTGCTCGCGGGCCCGGAAGTGAACGTCGGCCGCCTCCATCTGGAGTCGCGGCCGGTAGCTCGCGCCATCGCCGAACAGCTGGCGGCGGCGCAATCGCCTGGGATCGACCAGGCGCGGATTGATTGACGAAAGGCACGAAATGTCGAATATGGATCTGGCGCTCAAGGACATGATGGTGATCGAGGGCGCGATCGGCGCCGCGGTCGTCGACTACAGCAGCGGCATGGCGCTCGGAATGCTCAGCAGCACCAAGTCTTTGGATCTGCAGGTCGCCGCGGCCGGCAACACCGAGGTGGTGCGGGCCAAACTGCGCACCATCGAACAGCTCGGTCTCAACGAGGAGATCGAGGACATGCTGATCACCCTGTCGAGCCAGTACCACGTGATCCGTCCGATGACCGGCCGCAAGTCCAAGGGGCTGTTTCTCTACCTCGCCCTCGATCGCAACCGGGCCAACCTCGCGATGGCGCGTCACCGCCTGCGTGGCATCGAAGAAGACCTCGACGTGTAGTTCCGCGGGGCGACGACGGCGTTCCGTGCGGCGCCGTCCAGCCCGGCCCCGATGCTGCGACCGGGTGAGATGAACTCCGACACAACAGCTTTGCCCGCGCTGTTCACTTGAAATTCGGCCGGGTGGGGTGCTGCTACCGAGGTGGACGGGTTGTTACGCGCGATTCATCGTTGCCGGGGTATCGGGACTGTCGGAAATCGGACATGTTGTCCCGACTCGTGTGGCATCGGCGCACCGGTGCGCCTATTGTGATCCCCGGCGAGGTCGGTGGTAATCACAAATGTATCGGGGTTTGCTCTGGCCTTCGGCAGAGCAAAGGTGGAACTGGAGCGGTATGCAGTTGAAGAAAGTTGTCGCGGCCCTGGGAGCGTCCGCGGCGATGATGTCCGGAATGTTGGTCGGCAGCGGAAGTGCGAGCGCGGCACCCGGCTGCCCCGATCTGTACGTAGTGGCCATCCCGGGTACCTGGGAAACCGGCCACGACAAGGAACCTGGGCCCGGCATGCTGTCCGGTGTCACCAATGGTCTACCCGGCAACACCGACGTCGACTACGTCACCTATGCCGCCACCGCGTTTCCGTGGGAAGGCGATGTGTACGGCGCTTCCAAGAAGCAAGCCGTGAACTCCGCGCGTGGGCTGATCACCGCGAAGCTGGCCGCCTGCGGCAACACCGAGGTCGCGCTCGTGGGTTACAGCCAGGGCGCCGACGCCGCAGGTGATCTCGCGGCCGAGATCGGCACCGGCATCAGCCGCATCCCACAGGACCGGGTGGCCGCAGTGGGCCTGATCTCGGATCCGCGCCGGTCACCGACCGACATCCAGATCGGACCGCACGCCCCCGGCGCGGGTGCCGGCGGTCCGCGTCCCGGTGGCTTCGGGTGGCTCAACGACCGCACCCGGACGATCTGCGCGGTCGAGGACCTGTACTGCGCCACCGCCACCGACGATTTCGTCACCCGCTTCGCCGGTTTCCTGGCCCAGAGCTCGGACGCCAATCCGGCCAACCTGTGGCGCTACCAGCTCGAGGCGGGCGCGATCATGAACGATCTGATGGCGCACGGCGGCGTCCCGACCCTGCAGGCGCAGCTCTCGGACTCCGCGAATCAGAAGCGGGCCAAGGACTTGGAGGAGTTCTACAAGTCCCAGGCGCACACCCTGTACGGCAGTTACTCGGTGGGTGGTGGCCACACCGCCATCACCTGGATGCACAACTGGATCGCCAGGGCCGTCTGATCAGGTGAGTGGGGCCCGGTGTCGCGATGGCGGCACCGGGCCCTTTCACTGTGCCGGGGCAGCGCCGGTCAGGTTGCGGGGGAGCAGGTCCCAGACGTGACCGTTCTCGTTGATCGTGGCCGCGGTGCGGGAACCACTGCGGGAGTAGAGCACCCGGGTGATCGAGCAGTAGTCGATCGGGAAGGTCAGTGGGCGGGTCAGGCCGAGGATGTCGGCGAGCAGCACATTGATGACGCCACCGTGGGCGAAGGCGACCACCGTTTCGGTGGGCGGGGTGACGGCCACCAGGGCGTCGACGGCGCCGAGCACCCGCGCGGTGAAGGCGGGACCGTCGATCTGCTCGGGTAGCAGGCCCGCTTTGATGCGGGTGTAGGCGTCGGCGAATTCGGTCTTCGCGTCTTCGATGGGGATGTAGGCGGGCAGGTCGCGGTCGTACTCGGCCAGATCTTCGATCACCTCGACCGGCAGTTCGCGCGCGGTCGCGGTGGGTGCGGCGGTGTCGCGGGCGCGGCGCTGCGGACTGGTGACCACGCGGGTGATCGCGTGCGCGGCCAGCGCCGCCGGCACACGTTCGGCTTGGCGGCGTCCGATCTCGGTGAGACCGGGATCGGCGGCCACGGTGGTACCGACGACACGTTCGGGCTGGGCGTGACGCACGAGAATCAACTGCACGACCACCACTGTGCCGTATTCCGGTCGCCGGTGGCGCTCACGGCTCCGGGTCGATCTCCTCGCGGCCGGTGACATCGGCGGTGTCGATGATGACGATCTCGCGTTCCGCGTCGAGCAGCACCTTCAGATATCCGGGCGGATTCTCCAGCACATACCCCTTCACCAGCCCGTGCTCGGTGTGGATGTGTTCGAGCGCCACCCACGGCACCTGCACGGTCGCGGCGAGGATCAGGGCGGCGAGGGTGACGATGAGCGCGGAACTGGTGACGAACCAGTGCGCGAACCGCGAACCCTCAGGATCCTTCTTGCCTGCCCGCAACAGCAGATACAGCGCCGCCCCCACCACGGCGGCGACCCCGAGCACCCACCACAGCCGGAACGTCCACAGCAGGGAAACGGTGAACAGCAGCACTACGATCAGCCAGGCCAGGTTACCCGCGTTGGTCCAGCGCGGGCGGCCGAGCCGGATCTGGTGGATCAGCGCCTCGGGCAGCAGCACGGCCAGCGCGATCCCGCCGAGTACGGGACTGGCCATCAGCGTGCCGATCACCATGGCGGCCACGTCGTCGATGCCGAGCGCGCCCGCCACCGAGAACGCGGCGTTCCAGTTGTAGTCGGTGACCGCGAACAGGCGCAGCAGCAGGAACAACCCGGCGACACCGGTCGCGGACAGGCCCTTGGCGACCAGGTGCTGATCCGAGGACTCGCGGGATTGCCTCGTCATCGGGCGAGGATATCGCCGCGAGGCCGGCGATCAGGTCAGGGCTTGCCGAACGGCGGCTGACCACCATAGGGCGGCTGACCACCGTGCGGGGGCTGACCACCTTCGCCGGGGCCACCGTAAGGCGGCTGACCACCCTGGCCGGGCCCGCCGTAGGGCGGCTGACCGTAAGGCGGCTGGGCCGGCGGCTGGTCGTCCTTCTTCTTGTTCTTGAGCAGGTAGACCACACCGACGATGAGCACCACGATCACCAGGCAGCACAGGCCGCCGATGATCAGCAGGCCGCCGCCGCGCTTCTTCTTCTTGGCGGCCAGCTCGGTCACGGTGCCCGCCGTGTCCGAGCCCGCGAGTGTGTCGAGGCTGCTGGTGACCACGTGTGGGTCGACGAGGGCGGCGGTGCTGAGCAGGTCCAGATACATGTGTTCCCATCCCGAGGTGTCGTGTCCGGCATCCTCCCGGTGCCGGACTCTGAGAGTAACGCTGCCGGTGCGGGTTTCGGTACGTCTGCGGTTCCCGAGGCCCGGCACGCGGGAAGCAGTACCCACAATCAGCGTGGTTTCACCAAGGGGAACGGCAGGGTCTCGCGGATGCTGCGCCCGGTGATCGTCATCACCACCCGGTCCACGCCGATCCCCAGCCCACCGGTGGGTGGCATGGCGTGCTCGAGCGCCTGCAGGAATTCCTCGTCGAGTTCCATTGCCTCGGGGTCGCCACCGGCGGCCAGCATCGACTGTTCGGTGAGCCGGCGCCGCTGTTCGACGGGGTCGGTGAGTTCGCTGTAGGCGGTGCCCAGTTCCACGCCCCAGGCGACCAGATCCCAGCGCTCGGTCACGCCGTCGATGCTGCGGTGCGCACGGGTCAGCGGCGACACCGAAGTGGGGAAGTCCAGGTAGAAGGTGGGTTCGGTGGTCTGCGCTTCGACCAGGTGCTCATACATCTCCAGCACCACCTGGCCGGCGTCCCACCCGTGCTGATAGGTCACGCCGGCTTCGTCGCACAGTTGCCGCAGCCGGGTGAGGTCGGTGCGGGCGGTGACCTCGGTGCCGATCGCTTCGGACACCGCCCCGTGCACCGTTTTCACCCGCCACTCACCGGAGATGTCGACGGTGTCGAAACCGCCGTCGCCGTCGGGACGCAACGCCACCTCGGCGCCGTTGGCCGCCAGCGCCGCGTCCTGGATGAGCCGCCGGCACAGCTGCATCATCCGCAGGTAGTCGCTGTGCGCCTCGTAGGCCTCGAGGATGGTGAACTCGGGGTTGTGGCTGAAGTCGACACCCTCGTTGCGGAAGGTGCGCCCCACCTCGAACACCTTCTCCATACCACCCACGCAGAGGCGTTTGAGGTACAGCTCGGGGGCGATGCGCAGGTACAGGTCCAGGTCGTAGGCGTTGATGTGGGTGCGGAACGGGGTCGCGTTGGCGCCACCGTGTACCTGCTGCAGGATCGGGGTCTCGACCTCGAGGAAACCCCAGTTGTGCAGCGAGTCACGCAGGGAATGCAGCACGGCGCTGCGCTTGGCCATCAGTTCGCGGGTCTGCGGGTTGATCGCCATGTCCACATAGCGCTGCCGGACCTTGGCCTCGGAATCGGTGAGGCCGCGCCACTTGTCGGGCAGCGGGTGCAGGCATTTGCCGTTCATCCGCCAGTCCTGGGCCAGCAGCGACAGTTCCCCGCTGCGGCTGGCCCCGATCCGCCCGCTCACCTCGATGAGATCGCCCAGGTCGAAATGTTCGCCGAATTCGGCGCAGCGGTCCGCGCCCACCCGTTCGCGGTCGATGACCAGCTGGATCTCGTCGGTCCAGTCCCGCACCGCCACGAATATCACCCCGCCGTAGTCGCGGATGCGCAGCACCCGGCCGGCCACCCGCACGGTGGTGCCCTTCGGGCAGCGGCGGGCCGCGGTGATGGTGTGGGTGGGTGGATAGGCGACCGGGTAGGCGTCCACGCCCGTCGCGGTGAGCCGGTCGAGTTTGGTCATGCGCACCCGCACCTGTTCGGGGCGGCGCGGCCGATGGGGCGCTTCGGGGTCGTCGGCCGGTTCGGGTGCGCTGCCGTCGCTGTGCAGGCCGTTGATCGTGGCGGGCACCGACGGGGTGGTCCCGGTGTGTTCGCCGGCATCGGGCTGCTTGCTCAGGCGCGGCAGGAACCCCTCGGCCAGGCCGCTGGCCATCGCCACCCGCGGCAACTGCCTGCGGTCCTCGAACAGGAAGAATCGCGGCACCCAGCGCGGGTGGTACTTCACATTGGACCGGTACAGCGCTTCGAGCTGCCACCAGCGCGAAAAGAACAGCAGCACGCCGCGCCAGGCGCGCAGCACCGGCCCGGCGCCGATCCGCCCACCCTCCTCGAACACCGAGCGGAACACCGCGAAGTTCAACGAGATCCGGGTGATGCCGTACTGGTCGGCGTTCAGCGCCAGCTGCGAGATCATCAGCTCCATCACGCCGTTGGGGCCGTGCGGGTCGCGCCGCATCAGCTCCAGCGACACTCCGGTGCGTCCCCACGGGACGAACGAGAGCATGCCGTGCACCCGGTCGTCGTGATCGACGGCCTCCACCAACAGACAGTCGCCGTCGAGCGGGTCGCCGAGGCGGCCCAGCGCCATCGAGAAGCCGCGCTCGGTCTCGGTGTCGCGCCAGGCGTCGGCGCGGGCGATCACCTCGTCGAATTCGGTGGCGGGGATGTCGCCGGCGCGGCGCACCCGCACCTCGATGCCGTGCTTGCGCAACCGGTTCGCGGCGTGGCGCACCGGCTTCATCTCCGGCCCGGCCAGCGAGAACGCGCGGGTGTCGAGGATCGCCTCGTCACCCAGGCGCAGCGCCGAGAGCCCGGCCCGCCGGTAGGCGGTGGCACCCAGTTCGCTCGCGCCCATCACCGCAGGCGCCCAGCCGAAGCGGTCGGCCAGCTCGAGCCAGGCCCGGATCGCCTGCGGCCACGCCTGTTTCGGCCCGATCGGGTCGCCGCCGGCCAGGCACACACCCAGCTCCACCCGGTAGGTGATGGCGGCCTTGCCGTTCGGGGCGAACACCACCGCCTTGTCGCGGCGGGTGGCGAAGTAGCCGAGCGAATCCTCCACGTCGCTGCTCGCGAGCAGGCCACGGATAGCGGATTCGTCGAGTCCGGTCATCGCGTTGTCGGCGCGCTGGGAGCGCAGTAGCACCAGCACCGCGGCCAGCAGGGCGATCGCGCCCAGCACGCCGAGCAGGAAGTTCACCCAGGAGGGCGGGCGGCCGTCGAAGTACTCGTTGTCCAGCAGCACTGCCGCGGTCACGCGGAACACCGCCCACAGCGGCCGTTGCGCGCCCGCGGGCAGCGAACCGGGAACCAGCTCGACCAGCCCCCAACCGAGTAGCGAACCCAGGCCGACCCCGGCGACCAGCACCCCGAGCGCCTTCCACAGCGCACCGGGCCGCACCCGTGTGTAGAACTCCTTGCGGGCCGCGATCAAGATCGCCAGCACGCCCAGATGCACCACGAGGGCCGCCAGCGCGTGCACATCGCCGTCGGCGGCGTAGTCGAAGACGTTCGCCAGCGCGTAGAACACCAGATACCCGAGCAGCAGCCACCAGGCCACCCGTTTGCGGCTCGCGACGGCACCGGCGAGCAGGCCGACCACCAGCGCCCACACCAGGCTGGTGTCGGGCGCGTCGAAGTAATAGGTGTCCACATAATGGCGCGGTGCGCGAGTGAGATGACGCAGACCCGGCGACAGACTCCACAGCGCGCACAGCACCGCGAACCCGGCGAGCACCACGGCGGTGACATGCGGCACCTGCGACAACCGGCCGTGCGCGCGATGCGGGACGGGGGTCGGCGCGACCAGGCGTGGTGTCTCGGTGCTGCGGTGTCGCTCGGCCTGCGTGGGAGTCACCGAACCAGTGTGCGTGCAGCGCAGCCATGCGAGCAGCGCTCGACACGGCGTGTTCGTCACCGCCGGGCCGGTTGTGACCGCATTTTCGCGACAGAGTAAGTATTAGTCCATGCCGGAACCAGTGGATGTGCCGATCGATGACGACGTCATCCGCCTCGGTCAGTTTCTGAAACTGGCCAACCTGATCGATTCGGGTTCGGAGGCCAAGACGGTGATCGCCCAGGGGTTGGTCCGCGTCAACGACGAGGTGGAGCTGCGCCGCGGCAGGCAACTGCAGGTGGGCGACGTTGTTGTGCTGGCGGGGCACAAGGCTCGCGTCACGGGGATGTAGGGCTGTGTTTGTTTGAGCGCTGGCGCGCTCGAGGTTCGCGGCCTCCACGTCCCGACGATCAGGCGCCGTTGCTTGCTCCTTCGTCGCGTACGCAACGGCGCCTGATCGTCGGGACGGCCGCGAACCGCCGCTTCGCGGCGGCCCCTCCTCGAGGTCGGGGCGGGCGGGGCTGGTTTTTCGACGGAGGCCCGCATCGCAGTGTCCGGTCTGACTGCGAACGACGTGGGTGGGGTGGTGTTTGTGAACCGGGGTTGTGCGGCGACCCGACTCAGGGGCGGGTCGGGCGGGTTGGTTCGGGGGGCGCCGGTGGGGCGACCACTCAATCCTCGGCGCGCACCACTACGCCGTCGTGGTCGCTGTAGAGCATTTCGCCGGGGACGAAGGTGACTCCGCCGAACTCCACGGGCACATCTTTTTCGCCGCTGCCGGTCTGGGTGCTCTTGCGCGGGTTGGTGCCCAGCGCCTTCACCCCGATCTCGAGGGTGCGCAGGATCGCCGAGTCCCGCACCGCGCCGTTGACGATCACGCCGGCCCAGCCGTTGTCCACGCCGCGGCCGGCGATGATGTCGCCCACCAGCGCGGTGTGCACGCTCGCGCCGCCGTCGACGACGAGCACCTTGCCCTCGCCCGGCTCGCTCAGGGTCTGCTTGACCAGCAGGTTGTCCTGGAAGCAGCGGATCGTGGTGATCCGTCCGGCGAAGGTTTCGCGAGCACCGAACTGGATGAACTGAGTATCGCAGCTGCGGATTTCGGGGCCGATCTCGTCGGCCAGATCGGCGGTGGCCACAACATTCGCTGATTCGGTCATGGTGCTGATTGTGTCAGGTGCTCTGGCGGTGGGCCTTTTCGATCTCGCGGACCAGCGCCTCGGCGGTGTGCTTCACCGCGATCTTGACGAACGGTTCGATGGTCTTGCCGAGCATCTTGCCCGCCATGCCACCGGGTACGAAGTAGTCGATCACCGCGTCGACGGTGCACTTTTCCGCGCCCTTGGCCTGGAACAGGAATGTCGACACGATTTCGAAGCCCTTGATCGACTTGGTGCCGATTACCGCGCCCTCTTCCCAGCGCACCACCTCGATCCGGGAGGTGAGCGAAGCCGGGCCCAGCTTCATCTTCCCGTCGAACTTCGCGCCCACACCGTCGGTCTGCTCGGTGACGGGGGTGAAGGATTCGATGCCGTACATGAACTTCGGCAGATTGCGGTAGTCGTTGACGAACGCGAACGCCGTGTCCGCCGACGCGGCGCAGTCTTCGACAATCCTCACTTCGGTCATAGCGGCCACTGTAATCGGTTCTTACGTTGTCCAACGTGAACCACGTCGGGCTACGCGGTGACAGCCAGGGTGGCGGCCAGCCCGAAGGCCACCGCCATCACCGTCACCTCGACGGCCGCGTTGCGCAGCGAAACCCGGGCGGTGACCCGATGATCGCCCGCGCGTGGCACCCAGCCGCGCCGCCACCACCAGCCCAGTGCGGCCAGCGCGCCGAGCACGGCCAGTTTGGCCAGCAGGATACGGCCGTATCCGGTGGTCACCAGCGGTGTGAGGCCGCCGATGCGCACCAGCCCGTCGATGAGTCCGGTGGCCGCCACCACCAGCACCAGCGGCGCGGCGGTACCGGAGTAGCGGGGCAGGGTGGCGGCCCAGTCGCCGCGCGAACGCAACGTGAGCGCCATCGCCAGCAGTGCCCCGCACCAGAGCGCGGCGGCGAGAGTGTGCACCGCGGCCAGCACCGAACCGAACATCTGCTGCGACATGTGCCCGGTGATCGGGCGCAGCGCCAGCGCGACCGCGGCGAACACCAGCACCAGGTCGGCCGAGGCCGCCCCGGGCCGGCGAAACGCCACCGCCGCGTAGCACGCGATCGCGCCGGTGCAGAACAGGATCGCTATCCCGATCTGACCGCCACTGAGTCTGCCCAGGAAGATCCCGAACTCGCCGGCGCCCAGTGCGGTGACCGGGACCCCGACGATCTCGGCGGCCTCGCACACCAGCAAGGTGAACTCCGTGGCCAGCCACACCCCGGCCAGCACGGCGATCGGCCGCCACGCCACGGCCAGGCGCTCGTTGAGCCGTGGCAGCGCCGCCAGCCCGAGCACGGTGGCACCCGCGCCGTCGGCGAGCACCCGCGCGCCCGCCACGGCCGGAAAACCGCCGGCGGCCCGCAGGGCCCAGGCGAGCACCACCGCCGCCAGCGCGGCCGCGACGACCGGCGCCAGGACCCGCCACTGCCGCGGCGTCGTGCCCGGTGCCCGGCGACCGGTCGTCATCGGTGCCTACTTCTTGCGCCGGCCACCGAGCAACGCCACCGCCAGGCCCGCGGCGAACAGCACGACGCCACCGGCGACGAACACCCACACGGGCACACCGCCGGAGTCGTTGTCGCCGTCGGCATTCTGTTCGCCGGGCTTGGGTCCGGGTGTGCCCGTACCTTCCTTGCTCAGCGTGAAACTGCGGGTGCCGCTCACCGGGTGACCGTCGGCCGAGGTGACCCGGAAGGCGATGGTGTACTCACCGACCGGCCCCAGTTCACCCACTTCCACACTCACCGTGTCACCTTCGACGAGCACCTCGCCCTTGGACCACAACCGGCCGTCGGGACCGACCACGGTCAGCGACGGGAAGTTCTGCTGCAGTTCCTCGTTGAAGGTGATGCCGGCCCGCGCCGGACCCACCTCGACGGTCGAACCGTCCTCGGGCACGCTGCTCACCGCACCGGAATGCGCACTCGCGATCCCGGACGCGGCGAACACGGCGGCGAAGAGCACGGTGAGTACGGCGATGAGCAGGCCGGCCACCCGGCTCGCGCGCATCACGGCTTCCTCGAACGCGAGACCAGGCCGAGACCGAGCGCCGCGGCGAACAGGCCGAGCGCCAGGCCCGCACCGCCGAGCCAGCGCGACACCTTGTCGGACTCGGGTTCGGTGGTGTCGGTCGAGGCCACGTGGTGCTCGCCACCGTCGGAACCGCCCGTGTCACTCAAAGTGAGGGTGGGGGCCGGGTATTCGGGTTCGGCGCCATCGGTGCTGGGCTGATCCCAGCTGACGACTCTGCCGTCGCTGTAGGTCTGCCGGGCGGGGAAGTCCACCGTGTCCTGGGCGGGCAACGGTCCCAGCGAGAGGACGAACCGCTGGAACTGATCCGGTCCCACGCCGGGGTTGCCCGGGTCGGCGGTCCAGGCCACGGCCACGGCCTCGCCCTTGTCGTTGCGTTCGACCTTCGAGGTCCAACCCGGCATCGGTTCGGTGCGAACGCTTTTCACGTTCGGCACGGTGACGCGTAGGGCGGTGGTGGCCGCGGTGTCGGATTCGGTCGGCACCTTGAAGGTGGCGACGGTGTATTTGCCCTGGGCGGCGCCGGGCGCGTCGACGGTCACGTGCGCGGCCGCCGAACCACCGGCGGCGAGCACCAGGCCCGCTGCCAGCGCTATGGCCCCGCTGCCGCGGGAAATGATGTTGTGCATGGAATGCCTTCTGTCCGAAGAGTTCTGATGTGGTGGTGAATCAGGCGAACAGGGGCGGAGCGCGCGGACATCGCGCGCCCTTCGGACGGGCCGTGCGGACGACGGCGACGGTGGACAGCCAGCGGGCCGGGCGCGTGGCGACGACGGGGGAGGGGGTGGTGATCACCGACCGAACCACGCTCGACGCGACGAGATACAGCCGCTCGGCGACGAGTATCAATGCGGCACAGGCGAAGGCGGCGAACAGGTGCGCGAGGACCATCGGTGTGCTCGGCAGATGGAGCAGTTCCGCGTGATGGTCGAGGGTCGCCGACAACGCGAAATGCCCCGCCCACTGGCCACCGACCAACGCCGCCCCGGCACGCACCGCCGGTTCGCCACGGCGCGACTGCCGGACGGCACCGGGCGCGCCACCTTGGGCGAACGCCCCCGCCGCCAGCGAAACCAGCAACAGCAGCGCGACTTCCGATGACCGCGGCACGCCGCCACCACCGAACCCGTGCGCCGCGACGGCCAGCGCGCCGACGAGTACGCCGCAGCCACCACCGCGCAAGCGGGAGGTGAGCTGCGGCGTCGTCACAGTGGACTCAGCGCACGCCGAGCCGGGCGAGCACGTCGTTCTCGAGCACGGACAGCTCCGTGGAGATCGAGTCGTGTACGGCCTTGCGGCGCGCGGCGGGCATCTGCTCGGCCGTACGCACCGCGACGCTCAAATCGGCCAACCGGGTACGAGCCGACTCGACGAACTTCTTGGTGTCGTTGTCGGGCGCGTCGGCCGCGATCTTGTCCAGCGCCGTCTCGGTGTTGGTGATGCGGGCTTGCAACCGCGCGCCGTGCCCGCTGAACTCGCCGAGCTGGTCGAGCCCGATCCCGAGCTGCTGTGCCTTGCGCGCGTCGAGCTGACCACGCACGAAGGTCGCGCCCCGGTAGGCCAGCGGGGCCAGCACCGGGATCAGCACCCGGGCCACCCCGATGTACTTGCGGATCTGCGCCGCGCTGAACAGGTCGCGGTCGGCCTTGGCGGCGAGTTTGTCGGCCGCCTTCTGCTCGGCCTGCAAAGTCGCGATCTGCGCCTTGGCCACCTGCGCCTCGGTGCGCGCCTGTGCCTTGGCCACGCGCCTGCTGGTGCGCTCGCCCGCCTTCGCGGCCTTGCGCTCGTTCTTGGCACTCAGCTTGGCCTCCACCGCGGCTTTGTGCTTGAGCGCCTTCGCCTCAGCGCGCCGGTTGGGCCGCCGCTTCCGTTTGCTGAACAACCCCATGAGATCAGGCCCTCCGTCATGCTCGCCAAGTCATGAGGCAGTGCCGCCGGTGAGCGGCCTGCCGTACTTCGTAGCGTAGTGGGATGAGGGTAGCGATTGGGCAATGTGTCGGGGGGAAGGACCATACTGCTTGCGTGCGTGCAGCCGAGGACGACTTCGACGGCGGGCCGGTGCGTTGCCCGGCCCCCGCTTCCGCTGCGCTCGATCGAGGTGCCGATACCGAGCCGACCGGCTCCCGGATCGCCTTCCTGGACGCGCGCTCGCTGATCGGTTGCAGGCACCGCCTGCGCCTGGACGCCACCCGGCCGGGTGCGCTCGCCGAGGTCCGCGAGGACCCCGGCGTGCAGCAGCGTCGCGAGGCCGCCACCGCCTACCGCACCCGGGTGCGCGACGAACTGGTCGCCGCCGCCCCCGCCGACTGGGTGGTGATCGACCCGCAGGGCCGCGCCGGTGCACGCGTCGCCGACACCATGGCCGCGATGGCCGCGGGCGCGCCCCGGATCTGGGGCGGGTTGCTGCCCCAGGAACCCGATACCGGCCGCCGCGGTGGCGTCGAATTCCTGCTGCGCGATGTCGAGCGCGGCGGTTACATCCCGATCATCGTGGTCAACCACAAGGTCACCGACCCGCGCCGCCCCGATCCGGCCGACTTCCACCCGCTCACCTCCGATCTGTTCCACTGGCAGCCGCGCCGCGACAAGCACGTGAAACTGCGTCCGCAACCGCGCGACCAGCAACGCCTGGCCCACCTCTACCGGATGTTGCAACGCCACGGCATGGCCAGCCCCGCGCTGGTCGGCGGTACGATCGGCCTGGCCTTCGACCGCATCCTCGTCCACGACCTCACCGGTGTGCTCGCCGACTACGACCAGCGCTACGCCGACCGCATCGCGGTGGTTCGTGGCGAACTGCCGACCCAGCCGTCGAAGGTGCCCGAATGCAGGCAGTGCCCGTGGTGGGGGCGCGGTGAGCCCAGCTGTGAGGCCCAGCTTGCGCTGATGCGCGACGTCAGCCTGGTGGCGCCCGGTTCGCGGGCCGACGTGCTGCGCCTGCACGGCGTGCAGACCGTCGACGAACTTGCCGCCTGGACCGGCGAGGAACCCGATGACTGGCAGCACGGCCCGTTCGCCGAGACCGTGGTCACCGCCCGAGCCTGGATCGCGGGCGCCCCGCTGGTGCGCCGCTTCGACACCGTGAGCGTGCACCGCGCCGACGTGGAGGTCGACGTCGACCTGGAGAGCTATCAGGAAGACGGCGCCTACCTGTGGGGCACCCTGCTCGACGACGTGTACCGCCCGTTCTACACCTGGGACCCGCTGCCCACCGCCGACGAGGGCCGCTCCTTCGGCGAATTCTGGACCTGGCTGATGCGGGTGCGGGCCGACGCGCACGCCGCGGGCAAGACCTTCGCCGCCTATTGCTATTCGCGCACCGCCGAGGACAAGTGGCTCTACGAGTCGGCCCGTCGCTTCGCCGGCCTGCCCGGCGTGCCCACCCACGACGAGGTCCGCGCGTTCGTCGACTCGTCCGACTGGGTCGACATGTTCCAGGCCGTCACCGAACAGTTCATCTGCCCCAACGGCAAGGGGCTGAAGAAGATCGCGCCGGTGGCCGGTTTCGGCTGGCGCGACGCCGAGGCCAGTGGTGAGGCGTCGATGGGCTGGTACCGCCGCGCCGTCGGCTACGACGCCGCCAGTGACCTGTCCCAGCGCACCCGGCTTTTCGAATACAACGAAGACGATGTGCGGGCCACCCAGGTGCTGCGCGATTGGATGACCCGGCGGGCGGTGGCCGAGGTCCCGTCGCTCGAGGACTTCGCCCGCGGTGGGCCCGGCAGCGGTAGCGCCGCGTAACCACGCAGGGTCCTCCGGGAGCGCCGCGGTGTGGGCAGTAATAACATCGTGGGCGTGACAGAAGCAGTCGAAACCCTCGAGTTCCAGGCCGAGACCCACCAGCTCCTCGAGCTGATGATCCACTCGGTCTACTCCAACAAAGACACGTTCCTGCGGGAGCTGATCTCGAACGCTTCCGACGCACTGGACAAGCTCAAGCTGGCCGCGTTCCAGGACAAGGACCTCGTCGCCGACACCGCCGATCTGCATATCGAGCTGGAGGTCGACCGGGACAACCGGGTCCTGACGGTTCGCGACAACGGCATCGGCATGTCCCGCGCCGAGGTGATCGACCTGATCGGCACCCTCGCCAAGTCCGGCACCGCCGAATTGCGCCGCAAGCTCACCGAAGCCAAGTCCGATGCGGCCGCCGAGGAGCTGATCGGCCAGTTCGGCATCGGCTTCTACTCCACGTTCATGGTCGCCGACCGGGTCACCCTCACCACCCGCAAGGCGGGCGAGACCGAAGGCACCCGCTGGGAGGCGGCCGCGGGCAGCTCCACCTATTCCATCGACACCGTCGCCGACCTGCCGCAGGGCACCTCGGTGACCCTGGCGCTCAAGAGCGCCGACGAGGACGATCACCTCTTCGACTACACGCAGGAATGGAAGCTGCGCGAGATCGTCCGCAAGTACTCCGACTTCATCGCCTGGCCGATCCGCATGCAGGTCGAGCGCACTGTGACCGAGGGTGAGGGCGAGGACAAGGTCGAGAAGACCATCGTCGAGGACCAGACCCTCAACTCGCAGAAGGCGCTGTGGACCCGTCCGCGCGGCGAGGTCACCGACGAGGAGTACAAGGAGTTCTACCACCACGTCAGCCACGCCTGGGACGATCCGCTCGAGATCATCCCGATGAAGGCCGAAGGCACTTTCGAGTACCAGGCGCTGCTGTTCCTGCCCTCGACCGCGCCGTTCGACCTGTTCACCCGTGAGCACAAGCGCGGTGTGCAGCTGTATGTGCGCCGGGTGTTCATCATGGACAACTGCGAAGAGCTGATGCCGGAGTATCTGCGCTTCGTCAAGGGTGTCGTCGACGCGCAGGACCTCTCGCTGAACGTGTCGCGCGAGATCCTGCAGCAGGACCGCCAGATCCAGATGATCCGCAAGCGGCTGGTGAAGAAGGTGCTGTCCACGATCAAGGACATGCAGGGCGCCGAGGACCAGACCAAGTACCAGACGTTCTGGTCGCAGTTCGGTCGGGTACTCAAGGAGGGCTTGCTCTCCGACACCGACAACCGCGAAACCTTGCTCACCGTCTCGTCTTTCGCCTCCACCGCCTCCGATTCCGAGCTCACCACGCTCGCGCAGTACGTGGAGCGGATGCCGCAGGGCCAGGATGCGATCTACTACATGACCGGTGAGAACCGGGCGCAGGTGGAGAACTCGCCGCACCTGGAAGCCTTCAAGGCCAAGGGCCGTGAGGTACTCGTGCTCACCGACCCGGTCGACGAGATGTGGGTCGGCTCGGTGCCGGAGTTCGACGGCAAGAAGTTCCAGTCCATCGCCAAGGGCGAGGTCGACCTGGAGTCCGAGGAGGAGAAGAAGGAGACCGAGGCCCTGCGCGAACAGCAGGACAAGGACTACGCCGACCTGCTCACCTGGCTCGGCACGACCCTCGGCGAGGTCGCCAAGGAGGTGCGCCTGACCAACCGGCTCACCACCTCACCGGCCTGCCTGGTCGGTGACGTCTTCGACTTCACCCCGATGCTCGAGCGCATGTACCGCGCCTCGGGCCAGGCACTGCCCGAGTCCAAGCGCATTCTCGAGCTCAACCCCACCCACCCCCTGGTGACGGGTCTGCGTGAGGCCTACGACGCACGCAAGTCCGACGCCGATGAGGGCAAGGTCCCCGAGCTCACCGAGACCGCCGAATTGCTCTACGGCACCGCGGTTCTCGCCGAGGGCGGCGAACTCAAGGACCCCGCCCGCTTCGCGCAACTGCTCACCGATCGGCTGACCCGCACGGTGTAGCGCGGCCCGCCTCCCCGCGATTTTTCCGGTCGCGGGGAGGCGGATGCGTTGAATTCTGGATGCTCAGCTGGGCGGCGACCGGCACCATGGACAGATGATGGGTCACCGGATCCGGCGGGCGCGGCCGGCGGACTACGACGCCGTCATCGGTGTCATCGACGATTGGTGGGGCCGCGCGGTCGTACACAACCTGCCGCGCATGTTCCTCGACCACTTCCACCGCACCAGCCTCATCGCCTCCGACGAACACGGAATATCCGGTTTCCTCGTCGGTTTCGGCTCCCCGTCGGACCCCGACACCGCCTATATCCACTTCGTCGCGGTTCGCCCCGACGCGCGAAAGGCCGGTCTGGGTCGCAGTCTCTACGACGACTTCTTCGCGATCATGCGCGCCGAAGGCCGAAAAGTGGTGTCGGCCATCACTTCACCGTCGAACTACACCTCGATCGACTTCCATCGCAGCCTCGGGTTCGCGGTGGCCGGGCCGGTCGCCGACTACAACGGGCCGGGACGGGCAGTCATTGTGTTCTCGCGCGGTGTGTGAGCCACCACGTCGGTGTAAACGTGTGTTCGGGGCCCCGGAGAAACATATTCTCGGGGCCCCGATCGCACGAATTCGCCGGTTCTAGCGCGGCGCCATGCGCAGCGCGCCGTCCATCCGGATGGTCTCGCCATTGAGGTAGTCGTGGCTGGCGATGTACTCGACCAGCTCGGCGTACTCATCGGGCCGGCCCAGACGCGACGGGAACGGCACGCCCGCCTCGAGGCCCTTGCGGTACTCCTCGGTGACACCGGCCAGCATCGGGGTGTCGATGATGCCGGGCGCGATGGTGTTCACGCGGATGCCGAACTGGGCCAGGTCACGCGCGGCCGGGACGGTCATGCCGTGCACGCCACCCTTGGACGCGGAGTAGGCGATCTGGCCGATCTGGCCCTCGAACGCGGCCACTGACGCGGTGTTGATCACCACGCCGCGCTGGCCGTACTCGTCGACCGGCTCGGTCTTGGTGATGGCGTCGGCGGCCAGGCGCATCACGTTGAAGGTGCCGAGCAGGTTCACGGTGATGACGGTGCGGAACAGCTCCAGGTCGTGCGGGCCGTTCTTGGACAGGATGCGTCCCGCCCAGCCGACACCGGCGCAGTTCACCACGATGCGCAGCGGCGCCGGGCCTTCGGTGACCTGGGCGATCGCGGCCGCGACCTCGTCGTTGCTGGTCACGTCGGCCGCGATCAGGGTGACCCCGGCGGGCACGTTGTCCCCGGCGCGCTCGATCGACTGGGGGATATCCAGACCGAAGACGGTGGCACCGGCGTCGGCCAGCCGCTTGGCGGTGGCGGCACCGAGGCCGGAAGCGCCTCCGGTGACAATGGCTGCGGAACCCGAAATCTCCACGGATGGTCCTCTCTGTGTTGAATGGCGGCTGGTGCCGCGGTTCTCGGCGCTGTGACCCCGCCGCTTCCCTCCCTACGGGTACTCCTTCGTCGCACCCTTCGGTCAGTCCAGCGACGGGGGCGCGCCGAGAACATGGTGGTTCGCGGTTATTCGCCGCTTGCCAACAATGGCACTTTAACGCGTGGCGGTGTGGTGTGGGACACCCCTACCTCGGGGGTGGCAAAATCACCGCGAACAGGGGTGTTTTCCGGTGGTAGCGTGCCGTCATGAGATCGTTCGCCGGTCCGTCGGTGGCCGGCCGCAAGGTCCTGATCACCGGCGCCGCCCGCGGTATCGGCGCGGCGCTGGCCCGTAAACTCGCCGCGCACGGCGCCCACGTGGCCCTGCTCGGGATCGAACCCGAACTGCTCGCCGAAGTGGCCGCCGAATGCGGTGACGTGCCGTGGCGCTACTGCGATGTGGCCGACCGGGCGCAGGTGGAACGGGTGGTGCCCGCGCTGGTCGCCGAACTGGGCGGTCTCGATGTGCTCGTCGCCAACGCCGGAATCGCCAAGCAGATGGCGATGATCGGCGGCGATCCGTCGGTGCTCGAGGAGACGCTGGCGGTCAACGTGCTCGGCGTCGCGTACGTGGTGCAGGCCGCGGGCGGTTACCTGGCCCACCCGCGTGGGTATGTGCTGATGATGTCCTCCGTCGCCACCGCCGTGCAGTATCCGCTGGGCGGCGCCTACACCGCCGCCGCGGCCGCGGTAGCCTCCCTCGGTGCCACCCTGCGCAGCGAATTGCGTTCCACCGGAGCGAAAGTGGGCGTCAGCTACTTCGCCGGGATCGACACCGAGATGACGGTTCGCGGCTTCGACACCCGTGCCGCGCACACGATCCTCGGCGGCACCAGCCTCACCGGCGCCTCACCGGTCGGGCCCGCCGTCGACGCGATAGAGGTGGCGATCGCCCGCAGGCGCAAGACCGTGGTGTCGCCGTGGTGGGTGGTACTGGTGCGTCCGTTCCGGCTGCTGGCGCAACTGGTGGTGCAGCGGCTACAGGGCAACCGGGTGGCTCGCGCCGTCGAGATCGCCCGCGTCGAAGAGGTGCCCTTCACCACCGTCCAACCCGCCCGACCCCGCAGAATGGAACGGCAATGAGCGATTCGACCCTGCGTCAGCTGCCGCGCGGACGCCATCATCTTTCGCGTGAGCAGGTGGTGGCCTCCCAGCGTGAACGCATCCTCGTCGCGATGGGGGAGGCGATGACCGAACGTGGATACGTCGGCACCCCCGTCGCGGCGGTGCTCAAGCGCGCGGGGGTGTCGCGCGAGACCTTCTACGAGTTGTTCCGCTCCAAGGAGGACTGCTTCGCGGCCGCGTTCGACCGCGCTTCGGCCGCTTTCGCCGCGCGGTTGCACCAGGTGATCACCGAATCCGCCGACACCGACGCGTGCACCAGGATGGATCGCATCCTCACCGCCTATTTCACCCACCTGTCCGACGATCCGGCCGCGGCCAGGTTGTTCCTGGTGGAGGTGTACGCGGCGGGTCCGTCGGCGATCAGGTCGCGGATGGCACTGCAACACCGATTCGTGGAGGTGGCGGCGGCGATGCTCGGCGCCGAGACCGCGCAGCAGCAGTTCGCGTGCTCGACCCTGGCCGCCGCGATCGGTTTCATGGTCACCGCCAAGATCGCCGACGACGACCTGGACAGTCTGTGGGAGATCAAGGACCAGCTGATCGACCTGGCGCGCCGGTCCGGGTCGGTCTACGGCAACGCCTTCGCGGACTGATCGGCGCGCTGCTCGGCGGGTGTGGGGCGCGCGAGCCGCCACGCGCCGATACCGGCCCCCACCGCGGCGGGTGCGAGCGCCGCCAGGCCCACCGTGGCCCAAACGGCCAGACCGGGCCCGAACGCGTCGAGCAGGGTCTTGGCGGCGAAGAACAGGAACAGCAGGCCGGAGGCGATGGCGATGCCGCGTTCGGGCAGGTGCTTACCCGCGATCTTGCCCACCACGATGGCCAGCCCGCCGGCGGCGACCATGCCGGCCACCGAACCGGCCCACACCGCCCACCAGCTGTTGTTCGAGGCCAGCGCGGCGGCGGCGAACATGGTGCGGTCGCCCAGTTCGGCGAGCATGAACGCGGAGATCACCACGAGAAAGGCATTGCGCGTGCTCGGCGGTTCGGGTGTGGTCTCGGGGTCCCCGGGGCCACCGAGTGCGTCCCGCAACGTCCACAGCCCGACCGCGAGCAAAGTGAGGGCGGTGACGACGGCGATGGCGTTCGCCGGCAGCGCGGTGCCGAGGAAGTGGCCGACACCGGCGGCGATGAGGTTCACGGCCACACTGGCCACGCTGATGCCCGCGAGCACCACCCACCAGCGGTAGCGCAACGAGAATGTCAGCGCCATCAGCTGCGATTTGTCACCGAGTTCGGCGAGGAAGATCACGCCGAAACTCAGCAGGATGGTGGCGATCATGGACTCAGCTCCCAGGAAACAACTCCGGCCTGTGGCTGAGACGGGTACGCCTTCAGCCACACCGGTCAATGGATCGGTTCGTGGCCGAAGGTCTCGCCCACCGATCGTGACCGGTTCACGCAGCCGGACCGCGCCGGGTTCCGGCGGCGATCAGTATGTCGACTGGGCGATTGCGGGCTACTCCCCTTCGCTGCTGTCCACCCTAGCGCGGTAGCTCCGGGTATGCCAACCTTGTGTAGTCGAAATCGCAATGCGCACAATAAGTTTGGCTGTGCGGTGGTAATAGTTCGGTGGCCCTGATCCGAACCGTCCGCAGACCCGTTGCCGGCGGTTCGCTCACCCGCCGCGGCGAAAGCCTCAGGCCGCCAGCAGCATTGCCAGCACCGCGGTATCGGGATGGCTGATCGGATCCATTCCCACCCGGCTCACCAGCGAGGTGACGGTCCCGTCGAGCTCGGCCTCGGCCCACGCCGCGCGATGCTCCAAACCCAGATGCGGCACCCCCGGCAGCAACACGCAGCCCGACGCCGCACCGGCGCATTCGGGCAGTGACGGCTGGGTCTCCGATGGCGGATGCAACATGATCAGCGCGGGCGGCACGTGTTCGGCGAAGCGTCCGGGCTCGATCGCCTCCGCACCGAGCACCGGGCCCTCGGCCAGCACCAGCCCCACCGTGTCCGGTTCGGGGTCGTCGGGTAGCTCCTCGCGCACCCCGAACACGGTGGAGGTCACCAGCAGTCCGGGCAGCGACGCCACCCGTACGGCCAGCACCAGCACCTGCGCCCACTCCTTGGTGGTGTCCGGCCACCGCCCCGACACCACGAATCCCTGTAGTCGACCGCCCGCCTGAAACGGCGTGATCCCGATCGGACCCTGCGTCATCATGATGGCCTCCCGAGTCCCGGGGGCGCTATGCCCTATAGATCAGGAATAGCCCTGAACCCCTCTGGCACACAAGTACCAACGAGTGCCAGAACCGGTCAATACACGCAAAAAGACCTCCCAGCGAGTGCTGGGAGGTCTTTTCGTGTGTGGGTCTTACCCGAAGATGAGGCCCTTGCCCTGCGACACTGCGCGGGAGTAGCGATCCTGCACGTCGGCCCAGTTGACGACGTTCCAGAACGCGGTCACGTAGTCGGCCTTGACGTTCTTGTACTGCAGGTAGAAGGCGTGCTCCCACATGTCGACCTGCAGCAGCGGGATGATGCCGGTCGGAATGTTGGCCTGCTGGTCGTAGAGCTGGAAGGTCAGCAGCTTCTGGCCCAGGGTGTCGTAACCCAGGACGGCCCAGCCGGAGCCCTGCAGACCGTTGGCCGCGGCGGTGAACTGCGCGCGGAACTTGTCGAACGAACCGAACTGGTCGGCGATGGCCGCGGCCAGGTCGCCTTCCGGCTGGTCGCCGCCGTTGGGCGACAGGTTCTTCCACCAGACGGTGTGGTTGTAGTGGCCACCGAGGTGGAACGCGAGGTTCTTCTCCAGCAGCAGGATGTTGGCGAGGTCGCCGGACTCGCGGGCTTCCTCGAGCTGCTCGAGCGCCTTGTTGGCGCCGGCGACGTAGGCGGCGTGGTGCTTGGTGTAGTGGATCTCGTTGATCTGGCCGGAGATGTGCGGCTCCAGAGCTCCGAAGTCGTAATCAAGTTCCGGCAGCGTGTAAACGGCCACGATGTCCCTTTCCGTGTGTCGGGCTGTGTGCGCCCAGTTCGGACGACAACACCAACCATCATTCGTACACCCGCCCGGTGCAACCCGCGAACCGTGCCCCCACATTCCCCGGCGCAGCTCGAGCGCCGATGCCCGGAATTACAGCGGCGGCGCGATATCTGCCTTGGCCGCGCGGGCATCGCCGGCGTTGTGCGCGGCCCACCAGCGGCGACCGCCCTCGATGAACTCCGCCATCGGGATCTCGCTGCCGCTCAGGTCGGTGACGGTGATCTTGTCGAACCACACGCGCACGTCGAGTTCGCGCGGGTCGATGCCCTCTTCCTGGGAGAACTCGATGACGTGGGCCGGGATCCGCTGGTCGAGCACGGTGTCGAAGCTGAGCAGATCGCTCCACAGGCTCCAGCCGCTGTCGTCGAGGTCGATGAATTCCCAGCCGTGCAGGCCGCCGCCGCCGAAGCTCTCGATGGCGTCGTCGAGTTGTTCCAGGCTCAGCGGGAGTACGCGGGGAGCGACATCGTCCCAGCGCTGGATACGTAGCGACGCCGCGACCCGGGTGACACCGGTGAAGGTGAGCCGCACTTTGCAGTCGACCGGGGCGGGTCCGTCGGCCGGTAGGGTCAGCACCTCCAATGCGAGTTGCAGCCGGCCCGCAGCCGCGTCCACCTCTACCCCGAGACAGGTGGATTCGGACAAAGCGGTATTCAAGCCGTTGATGTCGAAACTGTCGAGTAGCCCCCTGCTCACGTTCATGCGCTCAGGCTACCGATCTCGCCGCCCAGATCTCAGGATTTAGGATTTTCACTAGTGTTGTCGTTTTTATGGAACCGAAACGGCCCGGCTCGCGTCCAAGTAGATGTCGGGACCGCTGCAACTGCCAATCCCGACGTCAGCGGCGAACGACCGCTCCGGGATGACGAGGAGGGGAGTCCCGGATCGGTCGTTCCCGACCGACTTCTCCCGGCCCCACCACCGCCGAAAGCTCGCACCCGCACGATGGTGTGCTGACCGATAGCTGAGTTCAGTGGATCAAGTTGTGGCGCACACGCCGCCCGGCACCGCTTCCGGCATGGCAGGATCGAGGCGTGACGAGCTCCGATATCCCCACGGTGCCGGTGGGCGAGGTACCCGCCGGGTTCGACCGTGCGGACCCGGTCCCCGGCGCCCAGCTGCTCGACGTGCGCGAACCCGACGAATGGGCCCTCGGCCACGCACCGGGCGCCGTGCACATCCCGATGGTGGATGTGCCCGCCCGGCTCGACGAGATCGACATCGACGCCGAACTGTACGTGGTGTGCAGGCAGGGTGGCCGCTCCATCGAGGTGGTCAAATATCTGACCCACATCGGGTACGACGCCTGCAATGTGGCGGGGGGCATGGTCGCCTGGCAGCGGACCGGCCGACCGGTGGTCGCCGACGGCGAGCACGAAGCCAAGATCTACTAGTCCGGAACGGGGTGCGCGGGTGAGTTCGGTGGTGCAACCATGTGCACGCTGTGGCGCGCGGTGGGCCGTGCAGGGCGCGCCGATGCACTGGTGCCCGCGTTGCCGTGGCGTGCTGCTGTCGCCGGCCGCGGTAGACGCCCCGCCCGCCAAACGCAACTATCGCTGGATCGCGCGCAGGCCCGATCACCGCACCCGCCGCACCACCGCCGCGACCGCGAGCCCCGCGCTGGGCCCGACGCCGCGCTACACCGAGGTCCCCCGCTGGGGACTGCTCGACCCGCCGCCGCCGGCTCCGCGCACCCCGCCGCGTCCGCTGGGCGGCATGGCGGCCCGGCGTGATCAGCTGCTCGGTCTGGTCACCGTCGCGTTCCTGTTCGCCGCCCTCGCCGAATACGGCCGCTACCTGGTCCTGCTGCAGAACCGCACCCGCCTCGTCCCCAGCTGGCTGCTGTGGATCTCCGACGCCACGGTGCTCACTTTCGGCGTCCTCGCGCCGATCTTCGCGCTGGCCGCCGCGGTCGCACTGGTCGCCTGGCTGATCGAGGCCCGCCGTGCGGCGTTCACCGCGCGCGGTGAACGCGACCCACGCAGGAGCTGGACGCTCGTGGCGGGTTGCCTCGTCCCGGGTGTGAACCTGATCTGGACGGGTGTCTTCCTCACCGAACTCCTCGGCCCCCACCCCGATCCGCGCGCCCTGCGCGCCGTGCGGATCTGGTGGACGGCCTGGGCTGTCAGCGGAGGGCTGTTCGTCACCGCCACGTTGTGGCGCAACGCGTCCACTTTGCAGGCCGAGGCCGACGGCGTCTCGTTCACCGCGTTCACCAACCTGTACGCGGCGGCGTTCGCGGTGCTCACGCTGTGGACGGTGCACCTGATCGAGGGCCGGGATCTGCGTGGTGCGCCCAGGTCGGCGCGACGCTGGGTGATGGCCGCCGATCCCGTCGCGACCGTTATCGCGCCGGTCGAGCCGGGTGGGCCGAGCGCCGAGCAGGGCGAGGTCGAACGCGCGGATTCGCCGGAGCCGGACAAGGATTCGTCTGCGGTGGGCAGTGCCTCGCCTGCGGCGGGCAAGGTATCGCCCGGGGCGGGCAAGGATTCGCCGGATGCGGGCAAGGATTCGCTCGAGGAGGTCGGTGCCAAGTGAGCCAGGGCAATCGCGCGCCGTTCGTGGTCGCGCACCGGGGCGCGTCGGCGGCGCGCCCCGAGCACACCCTCGCCGCCTACGAATTGGCGCTCACCGAAGGCGCCGACGGTGTGGAATGCGATGTGCGGCTAACCCGTGACGGGCACCTGGTGTGCCTGCACGACCGCACCGTCGACCGCACCACCGACGCCACCGGCCTGGTAAGCGAACTGACCCTGGCCGAACTGCGCGACATGAACTTCGGCACCGACGACGCACCGGCCGGCGTGCTGTCGCTCAGCGACCTGATCGGGCTGGTACTGGACTGGCGTACCCGCCCGACCAAGCTCTTCATCGAGACCAAGCACCCGGTGCGCTACGGCGCCCTGGTGGAGAACAAGGTGCTCGCCGAACTCCAGCGTTTCGGCATCGCCACGCCCGCTTCGGCGGATCACTCACGGGCGGTGGTGATGTCGTTCGCGGCGACGGCGGTGTGGCGGGTGCGCCGGGCCGCGCCACTGCTGCCCACGGTGCTGCTGGGCGAGTCCTCCCGCTTCCTCGGCGGGGGCGCGGCGACCACGGTGGGTGCCACCGCGGTGGGGCCGTCGCTGAAAACCTTGCGCGAACATCCCGAACTCGTCGACAAGGCGGCCGCGGCAGGCCGGACCACCTACTGCTGGACCGTCGACGACCCCGACGACGTGAAGTTGTGCGCTGATCTGGGCGTGAGCTGGGTGGCCACCAATCATCCCGGCCGGACGAAAGCGTTGCTCGCCGACCTGTGAACCGGGCCGGTGGCGCGCCGATAGCAGGGGCGCGGGGACGGGAACCGGTGCGCGCCCATAAACTCCGGTACGTGGGTAAAAGCAAGCGGAACAGTCCTAAGCCCGACAGTAATCGGGCTCAGCGTCTCGCCGAGCGGCGTGCGGCGCAGGAGCAGGCATCTGCGGCCGTGACGCGGCCGTTCGAGGGTCTTGCTGCCGAATGTGATCTGGTGGCGCTGCGGGAGTTCGTGCCGTCGGCGACCGCGACCCTGAAGCTCGCGCCCGGCGTGGCCGCGCAGCGCGAGGTCGTCCTGGCGACGGTGCTACCCGGCGCGGTGGCCGCGCTGGTGCGCGCGGGCGAGGAGGAAGTCGGCTTCGTCGGTACGCAGGTGCAGCAGCAGGGCAGCGACCCGTCGGCCGACATCGCCGCGGCGATCCTGTGGACCCAGTCGGCCGAGCCGGGCGAATCGCTCGCCGGTGCCGATTCCGTCGAAGGCGGGCCGCGCCTGGGCGACGTGATCGACCCCGGCGCCGACCTCGAGCTCACCGTGCACCAGGACTTCGACTGGTGGGTGCCCGAGGGTGTCACGCCCGACCCGCAGGTGGCGGCGACGATCGAGCAGGCCAAGCAGGCCATCATGCCTTCGGCGCGCCTGGATCTGGGCGCTGACGGCGTCGGCGCGGCCTGGTGGGTCGACGCGGGCGAGAAGGCGCACGTGCGCTGGGTACGTCCCGAGGACGAGGACGCGCTGATGCTGGCGCTGGCCCGGGTGCACGCCACCGGTGGGCTGCACATGGGTGAGGGTTCGCGCTTCGCCGGTTCGTTCCGTACGCACGGCCTGCTGGTGCCGGTCTTCGACCTGGACCCGGAGCGTCATCCGGCCGAGTGGGCGGCCCCGGCACAGGAGTTCGGTGCGCGGCTGGCCGAGGCCCTCGCCTCGGATGCGCCGATGACGACCGCGGAGCGGCGCTCGCGCGACGGTCTGCGGTCGCGGCAGATCACCCTGCGCTGAGAATTCTCCGAACGCCAACGGCTTCGGCTCGCTGTCCGCGAGCCGAAGCCGTTCAGTACTTGCTGACTAGACGCTGCCGCCGGCGACCGAAGGCGCGCCGGACGCATCCTTCGGGGTGCTCAGCTCGCGCCACATGAAAGCCTCCAGATCGAACAGGTTCGACCCGGCGCGCTCGGCGATATTGAGCAGCGTGGTCATGGCGGCGACTTCTTCGACCTGTTCCTTCAGGAACCACTGCATGAACTGTTCGCCGAGGTAGTCGCCCTCTTCCCGGGCGGTGCTGGCCAGGCGCACGATCTGATCGGTGACCGTCTTCTCCTGGGCCAGGGCCAGCTCGATCGGCTCGCGCGCGGATTCGAAGCTCGACTTCGCCGCGTCGATACCGGCGATTTCCACACTGATGTCGCGATCGAGGAAATACTGCACGATCATCAGCGCGTGATTCCGCTCTTCCACCGACTGGGCGTAGAAGCGCTTGGCGAGCTGCGGCAGGTCGTTGTTGTCGAACCACACCGCAATCGCGATGTACTGATGTTCGGCGTTGAACTCATGCCGGATCTGGTCTTGGAGCAGGCTGTGGAATTTGCTGCGGGGGGGTTCCGGATGAATCGACATGGCGCAACATTAACGCTGGTCAGACGCCTTGTCATCCAAGTGTAGCCTTATTGAGGACAGTATTCCCTAACCTAGTATTTCCTAACTTGGCCCGCCATTCGGGGCGCCGTGTTATCGGCCGACACCGCACGGGTGAGTTCGCGGCGAACGAATTCCTCGACATCGAAGAGGTTTCCCTGCCGGTCCAGCACCGCGAGCAAAGTGGACATCTCGGCGATATCGCCCACCTGCTCTTTGAGGAACCACTGGGTGAACTGTTCGCCCAGGTAATCGTCGCAATCCCGGGCCGCGGCGGCCAGCGCGCTGATCTGATCTGCGGTGCGCTGTTCGCGTTCGAGCAGGAAGGCGATCGCATCGCGCGGTGAGCCGAACTCGGAGCGGATCTCGTCGAGACCGCCGATGGAAACCCGTGCGTCGCGGTCGAGCAGATACTGCACCATCCGCATCGCGTGACCGTGGTTGTCGTGCGAATGCGCATACGCCTGCGCGGCCAGCTCGGGGAGGCGCTCGGTATCGAAATAGACGGCGGCGGCCAAATACTGCTGCGCGGTTGTGAGCCCGTGCCGGACCTGATCGCGCACCAGTGCGAGGAAATTTTCGTCGTCGGCCATGCCATCGACGTTACCGGGTGAGCAGGTCCTGCGGAATCTGCCGGTCGTTGGCGAGCGCGTCGAAGAAATCCGGTGCCTTCGACTTGTCCCACAGCAGCACATTGCCCACCGCGGTGTTGTCGAAGCCGCCGATCGGGACGGTGGTGGTCACCGTGTCACCGCGCATCGCCCAGCCGAGGGCGGCCAGATTCCAGATGTGGTCGCCGTCGTCGACCTTCAGTGATCCGGCCACCCCCGTCGCCATCGGCCACAGCGCGAACGGGTTGAGCACGGTGCCCATGCTCGTCGCCTCCTTCAGCAGCGCCGACATGAACATCCGCTGATGATTCATCCGGTCCACATCCGCGTTCGGGGTGGCCCGGGTGCGCACGAATCCGAGCGCCTGCGGGCCGGACAGTTCCTGGCAACCCGCGGGCAGGTCGAGCCCGGCCAGCGGGTCCGAGATCGGTTGATCCAGGCACATTTCGATGCCGCCGACCGCGTCGACCACGTCGGCGAAACCACCGAAACCGATCTGACCGTAGTGGTCGATCCGCAGCCCCGTCGCCACCTCCACCGTCTGGACCAGCAGTTCGGCGCCACCCAACGCGAACGACGCGTTGAGCTTGTCGCGGCCGTGGCCCGGAATGCTCACGTAGGAGTCACGCGGCAGGCTCACCATGGTGGTCGGCCCGGACGCGGGAATGTGCACGAGCATGATCGTGTCGGTGCGCTCGGGCCCCACATCGCCGCCGGTGGCCAGCTGCTGGGTCTGCTCCTCGGACAGATCGGCGCGCCCGTCGGACCCCACCAGCAGCCAGTTCGTGCCGGGCGTATCGGCCACACGATCACTGTAGGAAGTCAGCGCGGAAATGCGGGTGAGGGAATTGTCGAGGTGCACCACCGCCGCGATCAGCCCGGCGATCAGCAACACGACGATCACCATCAGCCACCGGAACGGATGCCGCCTGCGCCGCCGACGCGGCGGCCGGGGCTGCCTGCCCCCACCGGCGGGCGGCGGGCGGCGACGCGGCGGGGCGGGATCGTGCGGGACCGGGCGCTGGGTCGGCGCGTGCCCGCCCGGCTCGCGGACCGGACGCTGCGGAGGCGCGTGCCGGGTCTTGTCACCGGGCACCTGGGAATAGGCGAGGGGTCCGTCGCCGCGCCCGTCGCGGTGCATGACCTGGGTGGGCTCTGGCCCGTGCCCGGGTGGAGCGTACCGGGCCGTGGGGCCGTCCGGCGGGCCCGAACGCCGGGCGGGACGACCGGCTGCCGCGGGTGGCGGCGGGGTGCCACGGCGACGCGCGGCCCGTCCACTCTGGGGTGAACGTGGGTCGCCGCCGCGCTGCGCGGGCGAATCGTCGTGAGGCGGACGCGGGCTTCGGCCGGCGCGCACGGCCGGATCGTTACGGAAGGAGCTCGGGTTGCCGCCGCGCTGCCCGGGCGGTTCGCCCTGGGGCCGCCGTGGGCGCCGGCCTCCAGCTGGGTCGCCGGGCGGGGGCGGCGGGTTTCCGCGGCGCCGCAGGGCCGGATCGTGCTCGGGTGGAATCGGCCTGCCGTCGGGGCGCGCTCGCGGCGGCACCGCAGGTCCACCGGGGTGGCCGCCAGGTGGCGGCACCCGGCGTCTGCGTGGATCGTCGCCGTTCATCACCGTCAAACTCTACTGATCGTGGGGTACGCGGGTCGGTTCTGCGCGTTCGGTCACTATGGGATACCCCGGGAGATACCCGTCGTTAGCGTGACACGCGCGATGGTGGCGAGTCCGGCTGTGACACGCCGCTCACGGTAGCCAGCCGACCCGTCCGCGCAGCGCGGTGTAGCCGAGGTAGGCGACGGCGTCGATGGTGGCGTGCGCCAGGATCAGCGGCCACAGCCGGTTGGTGCGCTGCCAGTACCGGCCGAAGACGATCCCCATCACGATGTTGCCGAGACCACCACCGAGCCCCTGATAGAGGTGGTAGCTGCCGCGCAGCAGGGCCGAGGCGAGCAGCGACCCGTTCTCCGACCAGCCCAGCTTGCGCAACCGGGTGATCAGGTAGGCCACCACCAGCACCTCCTCGGCCACCGAGTTCGCACCGGCCGCCAGGATCAGCACCGGCAACCGCCACCATTGCTCCGACAGCGAATCCGGGACGATGGTGACGCTCACCCCCAATGCGTGGGCGACCAGATACAACCCCAGCCCGGGCACCCCGATCACCGCGGCCAGTACCAGGCCCGCCACCACATCGCCGCGCCCGATCCTGGCCAACCCGATCAGCCGCGGCCCGATCCCGCTGCGCCACAACAGATACAGCCCCAGCGCCGCCCATGCCAGCAACCGTGCCACTCCGACCAGCTGGAACAGCAGGTCGATGAGGGAACTGTTCGACCGCGAGGCGTTCAACGCCACCGTCCGCCCACCGACCCCACCGGGTGACAACGCCGAGTCCAGCAGCGACAGCCCGGCACTGATCCCGCTGAGCCCGAAGGTCACCAGCAGCACAACGCTGATCTCGACCCGCAAGCCGAACCGTTCGCGATCGCTCAGCTGTTCGTCCGGGGGTTCCACGCGCATGTCGCGCAGTGTAAGAGGGTTGCGCCGGCCCTTCGCTCCCCGGTCGGCACGCCGCTGTTCAGGGGCGGCGCGACCGTTCAGGAACGGGGCGCGGCCGAGTGCACACACCGGTCGCTGTGCGTGCCCCGCCGGTACGGGCAGGGTCGTGCCGGGTCGCGCATGTCGTTGTCGGCCCCCGGATCGGCTTGCGAACTCAGATGCGGCGCAACCCGTTCAGGAACGGGGCGCGGCCGAGTGCACACACCGGTCGCTGTGCGTGCCCCGCCGCTACGGGCAGCGCAGTGCCGGCTCCCGCGGTTCGTTGTCGGCGCCGGATCGGCCTGCGAACTCAGATGCGGCGCAATCCGTTCAGGAAGGGGCAGCCGGCGAGGATGCGCACCGCGCGGCTCAGCGACTCGATGTCGTCGGCAGGGGAGGCGAACGGTAAGCGCACGTCGTGGTCGCTGTCGACACCTTCGACGCGGAGGGTGATGCCGTAGCGGTCGATGGCCAGCGGGTGCACCTGGCCGCCGCGCAGCCGGGCGGGCAGGTGCCGCGCGAGCTGGGCCACCACGTCGGCGTGGTCTTCGACCAGGTGCTGCAACCAGGGACCTTCCAGTTCGCAGAACGGGTCGGTGTCGGCCGCGCGCAGGTCGGCGTGGTCGACGGATTCGGCGCCGGAGGTGTCGGCCAGAACCGCCGAGTTCACCACCACCCGCAGCAGCGTCACCCCGTGGCCCACATCGAGCAGGCCGGGATGCGGGAAGTCCTTGGCGATCTCGACGGCGAGCGCGCGCTGCGCCCCCGCAGGCACCTGACGTACCCAGCCGCGCAACCACACCAGCGCGCGGACCGGTTCGCGCAGCGGCAGCGGCGCGTGGTCGGTGAGTTCGAGCACCGCGGAGGTTTCGTTGGCAGTGGCGGCCAGGGCGGCGGCCAGCGAGTCTGCGGGCACGGCGATCACCGCGTCACCGCATCGGCGCAGGTGATGCAGGGTCGTCGGGACCGGGTCGATACCGGGAAGCGCGAGCACCGCCGTCTCCGCGTGGGTGCACGCGCTGCGCACCCGCTCCGCGGTCGTCGGCGCGAGGATCGTGGTGGGGCTCGACATGACAACCTCCGCGAACTATTGATTAGGTAAACCTAAGCTAAGTTACCGAGCCCGTCTGCGCAAGAGGGACACCGCGAGAAATCGGCGCGACATTTCCCTCTACGGTGGTCTGATGACGCACGGCGACCACTCGACCCCCGCGGAACCAGTCCTGGTCAGCCTCTCCGCGCCCGCCCGCCGCAGCCTCGTCGCCGGCCTGGTCCAGCCCGTGGGCAGCGCACCGGACACCGCCCGCCTCGTTGACGCCGACATCCCCGACACCGCACTCGCCGCCGTCCTCGTCGGTATCGCCCACGCCGACAGCGGTTTCGTCGCGCGCACCGGCAGCGGGCCCCGCGCGGTCGCCATCGTCGCGGGCACCGTCGCCGCGCTGTGCGGCGAAGACATCCTCACCGCACTGGCAGATCCAGACCTCGCCTTCTTGAAGGGGCTCAAGCCACCGGCTATCGAGGCCCTCCGCACCGTCCTGCTCGGTATAGAAACCACTGATGAGCAGGCGATCATCGCCGCCCTGCGAGTGCTGGAAGCTTGAGCTCGGCCGACGTCCGGCGCCACGGCAGCTAATCTTTCTGTGTGCCGCGTATTGCGTATTTCGGGCCGTCCGGAACCTTCACCGAGATGGCGTTGGTGAAGTTCGAGAACTCGGGGGCCTTCCACGGCCCGGTCGAGCGAGTGGCCGCGCCCAGTCAGGGCGCGGCGCTGGAGCTGATCCGCTCCGGCGCCGTCGACGGCGCGGTGGTGCCGTTCGAGAGCTCGGTCGAAGGATCCATCCCGGCGACCCTCGACTCCCTGGCCATCGGCCCCCGGCTACAGATCATCGCCGAAGCCGAACTCGAGGTGAGCTTCTCGATCGTCGCCCGACCCGGCACCGAACTGGCCGACGTGCGCACGCTGGCGGCCTATCCGGTGGCGGCGGCGCAGGTCCGGGAATGGGTGGCCCGCCACCTGCCCGGCGCGCGGCCCTACATCTCGGCGTCGAACGCCGCGGCCGCCGAGGATGTGGCCGCGGGCACCGCCGACGCCGCGGTGTCGACCGAACTCGCCGGGCAACGACTGAGCTTGGTGACCCTGGCCGCCGGCGTGGCCGACCACGACCAGGCGATCACCCGCTTCGTCCTGGTGACCAAACCCGGCCCGGCCCCGAAACCCACCGGCGCCGACCGCACCTCCGTGGTGCTCGAACTGCCCAACGAGCCCGGCTCCCTGATGCGCGCGTTCGCCGAATTCGCTACCCGAGGCGTGGATCTCACCCGCATCGAGTCGCGTCCCACCCGCACCGGAATGGGCACCTATCGCTTCTATCTGGACTGTGTCGGCCACATCGATGACGCGGCGGTGGCCGAGACGCTGAAGGCACTGCATCGCACGGCCCACATCCGGTTTCTCGGTTCCTGGCCCGCGACCTCGGCGGTCGGCACACCACCACCGGCCGACGAACCCGCCGCGGAATGGTTGACGCAATTGCGAGAGGGGGTCGCGGACCTATGACAACCCGCGCGAAACTGGTACTGGTCCGCCACGGCGAAACCGAAGGCAACGTGGCGAGAATCCTCGACACCCGGGTGCCCGGCCTGCCGCTCACCGAACGTGGAGCGGCACAGGCGAAAACGTTCGGCTCCACCCTCATTCGACCGCCCCGGGTGCTGGTGACCTCGGAGGCGCTGCGGGCCCGCCAGACCGCCGGCCACATCTGCGATGCCACGGGCACCGCCGCCCAGGTGCTCGACAACCTCTACGAAGTGCAGGTCGGCGAGCTGCACGGGCGCAGCGACCGCGCCGCCCACGAACTGTTCCAGCAGGTGTACCACGGTTGGCACCACGGTGATCTCGACACCAGGACACCCGGCGGCGAATCGGGTCGCGAAGTCCTCGACCGCATCCTGCCGGTGCTCACCGACCTGCGCGAGCGCTACCTCACCGACGACATCGAGGGCGACGTGGTGGTCGTGAACCACGGTGCCGCAATGCGTTTGATCGGCAAGGCGCTGGGCGGGGTGGCCCCGCCGTTCACCACGAACAACCACCTCGACAACACCGAGACGATCGAACTGCTCCCCACCGACGACGGCGGTTGGGAATGCCTGCGATGGGGCCGCTTCACCCCACCGTTCACGGTGAAGGCCGATCCCATCCCCGACGACCCCATGGGGTGAACGCCCTGCGCCGCCGGCGCGCGGAGCCGATCAGGCGCCGGGCGTAGCTGCTTTGAATTCCGTTCGGACCGGCAGGGATTCGATCAGGTCGGCCAGCGCGGTGCGCAGCCGGGCGTTGGTGCCGGTGGCGATGGACGACCACTTCACGCCGTCGTCGGCGACGCTGGCGGTGATGATGAATCGCCCTGCGCGCGTGTTGAACACCGCGATGTGGTTGTCCTGCACATCGCGGGTGCCGTCACCGTAGGCGACGCCCACGATCTCGGCGTAGGAATGGATGTCGACCAGCGCCGAGGCCAGCGTCTGCGCATCAGTGGGCGGCTTGCCCACTTCGCTGAGCCGCTTCGCGGTACCCGCGGCGTCACCGGTGTCGCCGAAGATCGGCGCGAGTTCCTCGGTGGGAGCGTTCATCCCGTACAGCTCGAGCGCGTCGGTGTGCCCGAGGGCTTGCAGCACCGCACCCGGCAGATCCAGGCCCGCGTCGTCGATGACGTAGGAGTCCGGCCCGCGCAGGGCGACGACCGCGCGGTCGTCGCCCTGCGCCAGACAGAAACGGTTCACCTGACCGGCGACCACCCACCGCAGCGCGATGATCCACTGCGGCCGGTAGAGCACCCGCAGGCGCTCGGCGAGCTCGGGCACCACCACGTCACCGAAGAGCAGTTCCCGTTCGGTGAGGGCGGCCTGAGCCGCCTTCATGGCGGCGTCGTGCGCGGTGACGTCGTCGTAGCGGCCCAGGGCGTCGAGCACCACGGGCATCTCGTCGAATTGCAGTGTCTCCAAGAGGAACTGCATGTCGTCGAGCGAGAGCACGACGGCCTCGAGCAGCGACCCCCCGCCACCCGTGCCGAGCACCGTCATTTGGCCGATCCGGCGAGGTCGGCGCCGATCACGCCGTCGGCGGCGTAGCGACCGTCGGTGAAGGGCTCATCCGAGCGGCCGTAGTCCACGGCGTCGTGCTCGTCGTCGTCCTCGCCCTTGGCGGCACGGTTGCCCATCAGCGGGTTGGCGCCTGCGCCGGTGCTGCGCGCGGGTGCGCCTTCGGTCCGGACCACGGTCGACTCGCTGACCGGTGCCGCCGCGGGCGCGCTGGCCGCGGCGCCCCAGCCGTCGGGCAACTTCAGCGCGCCCGCACCGAGGGACACCCCGCCGACGCTGGCCGACGCGGTGCCCATGCCACCGGCGGCGGCCATGCCCGCGCCGCCGCCCATCATGGCCGGTCCGGGTGTCGCGCCCGCGGGCACGGTGGCCGTGGCGGCCGACACCGCGGAGGCGCCGATGTTGCCGACGGTGCCGACACCGCCGGAGACGACGCTGCCCGCGACATTGGCGGCCTGGGTGGCCGCGCTGACCACGCCCGGGTTGGAGACGAGGGCCTGGGCCGCGCCGACCGCGGCCTGCAACGGGTTGCCGCCGAAGTCGCCCTGGGTGGCCGAGCCCGCGCCGCTGGCGATCGAGGGCGGCATCGAGAACTCACCGGGGGTGGTGACGGTGGCGGTGGTGGCGGCCTCGTAGGTCTCCATCACCAGCGCCGCGCGAATGTCCATGGCGTGGCGCGCGATCTCGGCCACCTCGAACGCGCCGGACACGACGCCGGGCGGGTTGGCCGAGGCGGCGACGGCGGCATTGGTGGCGGCGATCTCGGGCAGGCTCGGCATGGCGATCGAGGCCACGGTGTAGGCGGTGGCGTTGGCGGCGGTCTTCGCGCTCATCGTCGCGGCCATCGCACTCTGCTGACCGGTCCAGGCGAGGAAGGGCCCGAGCTTGGCGAGCACGGCGAGACCGTTCACACCCTGCAGGCCGACCCCGACCTCGGCCATCACGCGGGTGATGGTGAACGTGGCGTCGCCCCACGCCGCGGCGAGGGTGCCCCACGAGGTGGCGGCGGCGGTGATCGGGACCGCGTGGGCGCCCGCGTTGAGTGTGGTGGAGTTGACTTCGGCCATACGTGGCAGCCAGAAAACCCCGGTGATCCCTGCGGTCATGCTTGTTTCTCCCCTGAATGAATGATCGTCGGCGGATCGAGTGCGGCTACACCTGAACGGCGTTGATCGTGGCCGCGCGGACCAGGTCTTCGCCGACGTGGGTGGCCAACTGCGAGCGCAGGGTCGCGGCCGCGTGGTGCAGCTCGAGGATCCCCTGGGCGATGGCGCCGTCGTGGGTGCCTGCCGCCCGGTTGAAGTGGCTCGCCGCGAGCAGCGAGACCTCCTCGGCACCGGAGGGCAGCACGTGCGTGGTGGGGCCGGCCAGCGTGGCGGCCGCGGCGAGCCGCTCCGCGAGCAGATCCAGCTCGGCAGCTGCGGCGAGGACGATTTCAGGTGTAACGAGAACGTGTCCAACCATGACCCGACTCCTTCTGGTGGCGACTATCGGGAACCACGAGAATTCCCCCTACGAGTGATAGGACGCGAGAGCGGGTCGTTCGGTTCCATAGATCCCCCACCCAATTTTCGCTAACCCCATCCCAACTCATGCAACCGGTCGTCGTCAATCCCGAAATAGTGTGCTATTTCATGGATCACGGTGATCGCCACTTCCTCGATCACCTCGTCGTCGGTGTCACAGATGTCGAGAATAGCCTCTCGATAGATGGTTACGGTATCGGGCAGCGAACCCGCGTAGTAGCTGTCGCGTTCGGTCAGGGCGATCCCGTGGTAGAGCCCGAGCAAGGAGGGCTCCTCGTCGTTGCGTGCCTCCACCAGCACCACCACGTTGTCGATCGCCCCCGTGAGCTCGGGCGGAATCAGGTCGAGCGCATCGCCGACGAGCTCGTCGAACCGATCCGGCGACATCGCGTCCGCCCTCATCGCGGTTGCGGCTGCGGAGGTAGCGGGGCCGCGCCCGGCAGCGGGGCGGGGGTGGAACGACCGGTGTTGGGCGGGGGCACCGGGGCCTGGCCGTCGATCAGGATCTCACCGCGCGCCGAACCCACGATCGGCGCGAAACCCTCACGATCGACACCCTTTCCGAGCCAGCAGTCCAGCCGACGGCTGCCCGCCAGCCAGCTCGACGGCTCGAGATAGTCGAAGAACAGCGTCAGTGTCTTGTTGCGGATCGCGTCGGGGCTGCCGAGGTACTCGGTGGACATGCGGTTGCACTCGGCCTCGACGAACTTGTCCTGCTGGGCCTCGGTGGGCGGTCCGCCGGTGAACTCGGCCCCCAGGTTCACGTTGCCCACGATCTCCACCGCGTGCGGTTGCGCGCAGTCGACCGGGTCGGTCGGCAGGTTCTGGTTGATGCCGAGGCAGGTGCCCACCGGGTGCACCTTGGACTGGTCGGACCCGACCACCGAACCCGTGGACGGCGGGCTGGCCGCGGTGGCGGCCACCTGCACACCGCAGCGCAACGTCCGGTCGCCGTGCTGCCAGCCCGCCGGGCTCGGCGACATCACGTTCACCAGATACTTGCCGCGCGGGTCGAGGCGCCCGCCCAGGTAGTTCTGTACCGCGGGCAGGCAGTGCTCGTCGCGCAGCTCGGTCAACCGCAGCGAATCCGGGTGGCGGGTGCCCTCACCGAACTCGCGGCCCGGGTAGGCGCCCAGGTTTATCACCCCGGCCACCTCGAACAGGTGCTCGTCGGCGCAGTTCACCTTCAGCAGGTCGCTGCGGTCGGTCCTGGTCCAGTTCAGGCAGTCGCCCACGTCGGCGCTGCTGAACTCCTTGTCCCTGACCACGGGTGCGGTACCGGGCTGGTGGGCTTCGACCTTGTCGGTGTCGAAGCCGGTGACCGTCATCGTGACCAGCGCCGCGAGCACCGCGCCGAGAGCGCCCAGCAGCAGCCCCCACCGCAGCTTCGGCGCCGATACGTGCAGCGAACTGGCGACGCGGCCCCGCGGGGCGGTCTCGGATCCCGCTGCTGGTTCACTCTGCTTCTCGGACATCGCCAGCGATTGTATGCCGGGCCCGGCCGCCGCCCCGGTGAAGTCGGCTCAGCCGCGCAGCGCCGACCAGAAGATGCCCGGCAACCTGCGCAGCTTTGCGTCACCGTAGAACTCGGTGAGCCTGCGACCGGTGGTGGCGCCGGTCTTGTTGGCGACGAACCACGGCGGTTTGGGGGTGGTGGAGAATTCACCGGCCAGGATCGAGCGCGGAGCCGGACGGAACGGGCCGCGCACCACCGTGCGTTCCACGTCGTCGAGCAGGAAGGCGTTGTGGACCACGCCGATGCCGCTCTGCACGTCGTCGATGGTGTGGCCGGGGTAGGCGCCCCAGCTGGCCCGCGGGGTGAGGAAGGCCAGACCGGTCCAGCTGTTGAGCGCGACGGTGCCGTAGCGCAGGTCCTCGATCGCGGAGTCGAGTCGCGCGCCCAGGGCCTTGATGGTGTCGGGGTGGGCGATGATGTTGGCCCCGAGCGTGCCCATCAGCTTGTCGTTGGCGAACTCGACCGCGTTGCCGAGGAAATCCTCGCCCGGCAGTTCCACCACGCCGAGCACGGGGGAGAAGTACTCGGTCCCCAGCAGCGGGGTGTCCTCGGTGGGCAGGTTCTCGACCAGGACGCGACCGTTCGCCCGGCCGGCGGCCGGATAGCTGTCCAGCGCGCCCGCCACCCGGTTGTCGCTGCCGGGGTAGTACGCCTTGCGCGCGGGCGCGCCATCGATGGCGGCGCGCAGTTCGGTGAGGAACTGCTGCTTCTGCGGCCAGTCCGCGCTCAGCACCACCGTCTGCGCGGCCACACAGTTGTAGCCGCCGTTGTGCAGGCGCATCGTGGCCACGTGCTCGGCTTGGAACTTCAGATCGGCGGCGCTCCACTCACCGGGGATCACGATGCACGGCGCCACACCGCCGAGTTCGCTGGTGATCGGCTTGGTGAGCGCGGGTTCGCCCGCCTGCTTGCGCCGCGCGCCCTCCTCGCCGGTGCCCCAGACGATCGCGTCATGGGTCGGGGCGCCGCCGGTCATGTGCACGTGCGCGACCTGTGGATGATTCACCAGGTAGCCGCCCTCGGCCGCGCCGCCGGTGAGGATGCGCACCACGCCCAGCTCGATGAACGGAGCGAAAATCGCCTGCAGCACCGGCAGCAGCGGGTCGGTGATCGGATTGAGCTTGAGCGCGACGACCCGGTTGTTGGCGTAGAGCTCGTAGAGGGTGTCCAGCGGCGCGATCGACATGATGTTGCCCGCGCCGAGCACCGCGCCCACCCCGTTGGTCTCGGCCGGGGTGAGCTGGGCCAGACCGGCCTTGCGGCGCGCGGTGGCCGCGTCGACGCCGGGACGCAACCACACTTCGCCGCTGAACCCGCTGAGTAGCAGCTTGTCGAAGATCCCGTGCGGCAGCACCGGCACCGAGACCCGGCCGCCGGGCGCGGAACCGAGGTCGACACCGTCGAGCGGGCTGGCGCCCTGCTCCAGCGCGGCCATCGTGTCGCTGAGTGCCTGCACGCCGCCCAGCATCGTCATCGGGCCCGACATCCACTCCTCACCGACCAGCGGGCTGTCGACGTCGAGCTGCTTGATGGTGCGCGCCGCCGCCACCCACGCCTCGGCGTCGCGGGCGGTGAGCGCGTGTAGCTCGTCGAGCAGTTCGCGGCGGCGGCCCAGGCCGGTCGCGGCCCAGGTCTTGACCCCCTCGGTCAGATCAGCGAGCGCGGTATCGATGGCTGCGGTGTCGAAAGTGGTACTCACATTGCAACTATGCCCCTGCCGGGGCGGTTCGGCATAGGCCGGAAGATAACGGATTGCGGAAACAACTAGGCTGTTTTCTCATGATCGACCTCCGATTCCTGCGCGAGAACCCGGAAGCTGTCCGTGCCTCGCAGCGGGCCCGCGGTGAAGACCCCGCGCTCGTCGACGCCCTGCTCGAAGCCGATGCCGCGCGCCGTTCCGCCGTCGCCACGGCCGACTCCCTGCGCGCCGAGCACAAGGCCATGGGCAAGGTGATCGGCAAGGCGAGCAAAGAGGAACGCCCCGCGCTGCTGGCCGCCGCCACCGACATGTCGGCCAAGGTCAAGGAGGCCGAGCTCGCCCAGAACGCGGCCGACGCCGATCTCGACGCCGCTCACCGCGCCCTCTCGAACGTGATCCAGGACGGCGCCCCGGCCGGTGGCGAGGACGATTACGTCGTGCTCGAAACCGTGGGCACCCCCAAGGAATTCGACTTCGAGCCGAAGGATCATCTCGAGCTCGGCGAGTCGCTGCGCCTGATCGATATGGAACGCGGCGCGAAGGTGTCGGGTTCGCGGTTCTACTTCCTCACCGGTTTCGGCGCGATGCTGCAGCTGGGCCTGTTGCAGCTGGCCGCGCAGAAGGCGGTCGCCAACGGGTTCACCATGATGATTCCACCGGTGCTGGTGCGCCCGGAGATCATGGCGGGCACGGGTTTCCTCGGGCAGCATTCGGCCGAGATCTACCACCTCGAAGAAGACGATCTCTACCTGGTCGGCACTTCGGAGGTGCCGTTGGCCGGCTACCACTCCGACGAGATCCTCGACCTGAGCGCGGGCCCGAAGCGCTACGCCGGTTGGTCGTCGTGCTTCCGCCGCGAGGCCGGCAGCTACGGCAAGGACACCCGCGGCATCATCCGCGTGCACCAGTTCGACAAGGTGGAGATGTTCGTCTACACCACCCCCGAACAGGCCGACGCCGAGCATCAGCGGTTGCTGGCCTGGGAGCGCGAGATGCTCGCCGCGATCGAGGTGCCCTACCGGGTGATCGATGTGGCCGCCGGTGATCTCGGCAGCTCGGCGGCCCGCAAATTCGACTGCGAGGCGTGGGTGCCCACCCAGCAGGCGTACCGGGAACTCACCTCCACCTCCAACTGCACCACCTTCCAGGCGCGCAGGCTCTCGATCCGCTATCGCGACGAGAACGGAAAAGCGCAGGTCGCCGCCACGTTGAACGGCACGCTGGCGACCACCCGCTGGATCGTGGCGATCCTGGAGAACCATCAGCAGGCCGATGGTTCGGTGCGGGTGCCCGAGGCGCTCGTCCCGTTCGTCGGCACCGAGGTTTTGACACCGTAGAGCACTTCACTGTTTGCTGGCAGACCATTTGTGTGATGTGGCAATCATCGGAACCGAACAACATCTAGGCTGGTGCTCGTGCGAGGAATCGGGGCGCGCGGCGATACCCGAACCCGGGTGCGGGCGGCATCGGCGTTGGCGACGGCAAAGGTCATGGCCAGGACAACGGGGGCGTTCTACGTTCTCGGTGGTGTCCTCGGCCTGACGATCACTGCCATCGCACCGGGCGATGACGGCAACCGGCTGCTGGTCGGCACCGCCGCGGCGGTCGCGCTGTTCCTCGGCCTGACCCTGCTGGTGTGGGGTCCGCGGATGCCGCACACGCTGCACCACCTCTACCTGGCCACCGCGACCGTGCTGGTCACCGTCGCGGTGCATTCCTTCCCGAACCTGGTCGGCGGCATCACCCTGGCCTCGTTCTATGTGTTCGTCGCCTGCGACGCGGCACTGTTCTTCGCCTGGACACAGGCCGCCGCGCACATCGGTTTCGCGATGGTGCTGTGCCTGTGGGTGCTGCCCGATCGGGGACTGCCCTGGTGGGCCGGCCTGATCCCGGCCGGTGTCACCTTCGGCGCCGGGGTGGTGGTCGGCATCCTCACCCGGATGGCATCGGAAGCCGATATCGACGTACTCACCGGTCTGCTGAACCGGCGTGGCTTCGAGAAGCAGCTCAACCCGGCGATCGATGCGGCCAGTCGCGGCGGTCAGGGCCTGTCGCTGGTGCTGGTCGACCTGGACCGCTTCCAGAAGATCAACGACCACCTCGGCCACCGCGCCGGCGACGCCGTCCTGCAACGAGTGGCCGACAGCTGGCTCGACCTGCTCGCCCCCGACCAGGTGCTGGCCCGCTTCGGTGGCGACGTGTTCGCACTGCTGCTGCCGGGCACCACCGAGCAGGCCGCGATCCTGCTCACCGAACAACTGCGCGCCGCGGTGACCATGGGTTGCTCGGCCGGTGTCACCTCCTGGCAGCCCGGCGAGTCGGGTTCGCTGCTGATCAGCCGCGCCGATGTGGGTCTGTACCGGGCCAAGCAGGCCGGTCGCAACCGCACCGTCCTCGAATCCTCGCGACAGCTGCCGCTGGCGGTGGAACTGCGGGAGGCCATCGACAGCGGCGCCCTCGACGTGCACTACCAGCCGATCGTCAGCCTCACCGAGGACGGCGGCCGAGCCGTCGGAGTCGAGGCGCTGCTGCGCTGGTCGTCCAACGCCCAGCCCGAGGTGAGCACCGAGGGCCTGATCCGGGTGGCCGAGGAATACGACCTCATCGCCGACCTGGACGAACTGGTGCTGCGCCGCGCCTGCGCCGACGCCGCCCGCCTGCAGGACAGCTTCGCCTCGCTCAACCTGACCCTCAATGTCAACGTTTCGGGCCTCGAACTGGCCGAAACCGACTACGCGGAGCGGGTCGCGACCATCTTGTCCGACACCGGCTGGCCCGCCGACCAGCTGGTCCTCGAGGTCACCGAGAGCGAACTGGCCGCCGAATCCCAGACGGCCATCACCAACCTGCACACCCTGCGCGACCGTGGCGTGCGCATCGCCATCGACGACTTCGGCACCGGCTACTCCTCGCTGAGCCGCCTGGCCACCATCCCCAGCGACATCCTCAAGGTCGACCAGTCCTTCGTCGCCGCCATCCGATCCGATTCCCCCGCTCCGCCGCTGCTCGGCGTCATCGCCGCGCTCAGCAAGTCGCTGGACCTGCAGGTGATCGCCGAGGGCGTGGAAACCGAATACCAGGCCGCGGTCCTCACCGAACTCGGCTTCGCCCTGGCCCAGGGCTACCACTACAGCGACTCCCACCCCGTCACCGACCTCATCAACGACCTCAACGAAGGCCGGTCGAACCCCACCACCCCACCCGCCGACGAAGACGACTCCCTCGCCGCCAACGGCTGGATCCCGCTCGGCTGATCCAGAGCGTCTCCGGAAGACTGTCGAGCGGTCATCGGTCTTGCCGCACAGCCCTTCCGGGATGTCTCGCCGGACAACCCGGGGTGCTGTCTCGGCTGCCGGATCGGGTCGGCGAAATCGATTGACGACAGCGGACTCGTGCGGAATTATCGACGGTATGCGAATGCTCATCTACGGCTGTTGACCCTCCCGCCTCAACAAGCGCTGCGCCGCGGTGGTGGCGCGGTTGACCCGTGAACCGGTCGGCGTGCGTGGCCTGGCGCTGCGCGCGGTGCTGTTCAAGGGTTCGCGTGACCTGCTGCCCATCTACGCCCTGTACGGCGTGCTGTTCGCCGACCACGGGCTGACGACCGCGCAGATCTCACTGCTGCTCGCCCTCTGGTCGGTGACCGCGTTCCTGCTCGAGGTGCCCTCCGGCGCGTGGGCCGACACGGTGTCGCGCCGGGCGCTGCTCGTCCTGGCCTCTGTACTGCAAGCCGCGGGCTTCGCGACCTGGATGCTCGCGCCGTCCTTGCTGGGTTTCGCGCTCGGATTCATCCTGTGGGGTATCTCCGGTGCCCTGGAATCGGGCACCTTCGAGGCCCTGATCTACGACGACCTCGTCGCCCGCGCGGAACCGTCCGCGTACGCCCGGATCATGGGTTGGGCGCGCGGCGCGCAGGAAACGACCGTGCTGGTGGCCATCGTCGCGGCCGCGCCGCTGTACGCGCTCGGTGGATTCGCGCTGGTCGGTTGGGTCAGTGTCGCGATCGGCGGCCTGCACACCCTCGCCGCCCTCGCCTTGCCCAGCGCGCCGGTAGCCATCTCCGCCGCCGCGATCGATGAACTGGACGACGAGCCCGACACCATCGGCCCCCATGCCCCGCCCGGCTGGACGAAAACCACCGTGGCAGAAGAACTCCAAGATGCTTCGCCGGCTTCCGCGTACTCTCCAGCATCCGCTGAAACCGCTTCCGCTCCGTCTGCGGAGCCGGCCCCCCACCGCGACCCGGCGGACGGCGTGCGACCGGCGCCCCCGCCGAGCGGTCCACCGTCCCCAGATGGCGTATCGAGCCGCTATGTGGCAATGCTCAGGGCCGGTATCGCCGAGGCACTGCATGTTCGGCGAGTCCGTCGCGGCGTGCTGCTCGGCGCGTTGCTCTACGGTGTCACGGCCTTCGACGAGTACTTCGGTCTGCTCGCCGTCTCCGGTGGTGCGACGACCGCCACCTCCGCGCTGCTCGTCGGTGTCACCGCCACCGGGTCACTGGCCGGTTCCCTGCTGGCGGGCCGCACCGAAACCGTGCCGGCCAAGGCGTTGGCGGCCGCCCTGTTCGTCGCCGGCCTGCTGTTCATCGCCGGTGCACTGGCGGTCGGCGCGGCGAGTCCGCTGCTGCTGTGGGCCGGATTCATCGGCATCGCCATCGCCTACGGCATCGACTTCAACGCCGAAGTAGTGGCCGGCGCGCGCCTTCAGGACGCCATCGACGGCCCGGCCCGCGCCACCGTCACCTCGGTATCCGGACTGCTGGCAGAAGTCGTCGCCCTCGCCGTCTTCGGCTTCGTCGCCGCCGCGACCCTGTGGCTCTCGATGTCGACCACCATCGCCCTGCTCGGTGCGGTCCTGCTGCTCGCCGGTGCTCTGACGCCGAGCTGGTTGCCTGCGCGAACCGCGCCGGATGAGCCGTCGCCGGCCTCGGACCACCACCTCTAGGGTGGTGCGTGTGGTCGTGACCAGGTGTGATGGTGGGCGTGGGCAGGGCTCGACCGGGTCAGCGACTGGGCAGGGGGTGTGAAGTGGTGAGTGGGCGCCGTGGCATCGGGCTGGTGTTCGGTTTCTGTATCGGGGCCGGGGTCGCCGTGCAGGGGCGGATCAATGGTGCCCTGGGTGCGCGGCTGGCCGACGGTGTCGCGGCGGCCACCATCAGTTTCGGTACCGGACTGCTCGCACTCCTGATCGCGTTCGCCTGCAGTTCGAGGCTGCGGGCGGGCGTGGGCAAGGTGCGCGTCGCGGTGTCGCAGCGCAGGCTGCGGCCGTGGCAGTTGCTGGGCGGGGTGTGCGGGGCGTTCTTCGTGGCCTCGCAGGGGCTCACCATTGCCGCGATCGGTGTCACCGCGTTCACCGTCGCGGTGGTGGCCGGTCAGCTCCTCAGCAGTCTCGTCGTCGACCGGCTCGGGCTGGCGCCGAACGGGCGGACCCCGATCACCTGGTGGCGCGTGGTCGCGGCGATTCTCGGCGTCACCGGGGTCGTCCTGTCCGCGGGCGGACGTTCCGTCCCGATCGCGGTCACCACCGGTGTTCCCGATATCCCCGCCCTGCTCATCGTCCTGCCGGCGCTCGCGGGCATCGGCCTGGCCTGGCAGCAGGCGGTCAACGGCCGGGTCGGCACGGTCGGCGGACCGTTCACCGCCACGCTGGTCAACTTCGTCGTCGGCCTGGCGGCCCTGTTCCTGCTCGACCTCTACATCCTGTCCACCACCGGCTTCCCCACCGAATTCCCCACCGCCCCGTGGCTCTACACCGGCGGCCTGATCGGCGTCGCTTTCATCGCACTGGCCGCCGTCACCGTCGGCCTGATCGGTGTCCTGCTCCTCGGCCTCACCTCGGTGGCCGGCCAACTGGTAGCGGCCATGTTCCTCGACGCGGTCGACGGAAAGCTCTCGGCCACCGCGGCATTCAGCTGCGTGGTCGTCCTGTGCGCCGTCCTGGTGGCAAGCCGGCCCACGCACTGAACCCACCGCCGCCATAACCTTCCGTGCGCGGGCCCGATGCGTGACTCCGAACTCCCCACAACGGCCATCCCGGCAGCAGCGCCGAGTCGCGCGCGCCACTCCGCACAGCACGTGATCACCACGCTCTGTGCGAGATGTTCGCCGAGCGGGCCCTCGGCGCGATCATGGTGACCTCGGAGGTGGGATGTGCCGGTTGCACCGACCAGTTCAACGCATGCCGACCAACCGGGATATCGCGGTCAGTGCCCACTCGTCGCGTCGTCGCCGATTGTGCGCCGAGATCTCGACCGGCAAGTGAAACCTTCTGTGGGTGGTGGATTTCGGCGTAGTGAACTCGAACAATCCAGCTTCTCCGTGGATCCGCCCGAATCCCGACCCACCGTGGCCGCCGAACGGTAGCGCGGGCACGGCGCCGTAGCTGATCACATCGTTGACGCTCACCATCCCCACCTCGAGCCGCTGCGCGATCGACGCACCGTGGCGCTTGCTGAACACCACCGCTCCGAGCCCGTAGTCGACGGCGTTCGCGGCAGCGATGGCCGTGTCGAGGTCAGGCACCCGGTTCACCGTCACCACCGGCCCGAACGTCTCTTCCCGGATCGCCGCCGAGTCCTGCGGAACGTCCACCAGCACAACAGCGTCCACATACGGCGCACGCACCGACTCCGGCCCGCCGACCAGTGCGGTACCGCCGTCGGCCAGCGCACTCTCGATGTGCCGCGTGATCGTCGCGAGCTGACCAGGCATGGTCACCGGACCCCAATCCCGGCCGGCCTGTACCGCCCGTGCCGCCTCGGCCAGTGCCTCGAGGAACCGCTCGGCCACAGCCGCCACGACGTACACCCGCTCAACCCCGGCGCACGACTGCCCGGAGTTCATCGTCGCTCCCCACAGGACCGCCCGGGCGGCGCGCTGCAAGTCGGCATCTTCGGCCACGATCGCCGCGTCCTTGCCGCCCAGCTCCATCAGCACCGGCGTCAACGATTCAGCGCATGCCGCCATCACTTTCCGCCCGGTGGGAGCCGACCCGGTGAACGCGAGCTTGTCGACACCTGCCCGGCACAGCTGTGCACCTGTCGCACCTGGCCCGTGAACCACCGTGAACACTCCGGCCCGGCCGGTGGCGGTGACGAACGTGTCGGCCAGCCACTGCCCGATCGCCGGTGTGTACTCACTCGGCTTGAACACCACCGCGTTACCCGCCGCGAGCGCATACGAGATCGACCCCATCGGCGTGTACATCGGGTAGTTCCACGGCCCGATGACCCCGATCACCCCGCACGGTTGGCGCTCGATCCGGCTCGCCTGGTTGACCATGAGCAGCCCGGATGACACCCGACGCGACCGCAGCACCCGGCCGGCGTTGCGTGCCGCCCAGTCCAGGTGGTGCAACGTGAGCGTCAATTCGATTTCCGCGTCGGCACCGACCTTGCCGTTCTCGCGGGTGAGCAGCGCGAGTATCTCCGCCCGCCGCGTATGCAGCAGCCGTTTCCAGCGCAACAGCTCCCGCCGCCGCTCAGTCGCGGGCAAACCAGCCCATTCGATCCGGCCCCGTCGCGCGCCGTCGACCGCCGCGACGACCTCATCCCTGGTCGCGACCGGATATCGCGCCACTTCCGCTCCGTACACGGGATCAACCGATCGGAGAACACTTCCGCTATCGACAAGCTCTCGGGTCATGCCTTTCAAGCTAAGCGCGATCACCCAATAATGCAACGCACCGTTGCGTTGTATATTAGGTAGCGCTCGACCCGCTGACTCGACCGTCGCCGACCCGGACGGATCCCCACCCACCACCAACCGAGGAGCCGCGATGCCCGCCCCCCGCCGCGCCCAGGCGATCTACGCCGCCACCCTGGAACAGCTCACCGAACACGGCTACGAAGCCATGACGATCGAAGGCATCGCCGCCGCCGCGGGCGTCAACAAGACCACCATCTACCGCTGGTGGCCCGGCAAAGACGCCCTCCTCGGCGCCGCGGTGCGCGAAGCCGACACCATCGAGTTCCCCGACGCCGACACCGGCACCCTGCGCGGCGACCTGGTGGCGGCGCTGGGCGGAATCGCCCGCATCCTCGAATCCGAAGTCGGCCGCCAGCTGGTGGCCGGCGCCATCGCCCGCGGCAACCCCCAGATCACCGCGGTGACGAGGCAATTCCTCACTGACCGGCTGCGCCGCGAACAGGCCGTCCTCGACCGCGCCCACGCCCGTGGCGAACTCGCCGAACCCGTTGCGGCGGAGCGCCTCTTCCACCCGGCTGTCGGCGCCCTCTGGATCCGGCTGCTGGCCCTGGGCGAGCCCGCCACCCCCGAATACCTACACGCCCTGGTGGAGGACCTCCTCACCGGCGTCGTAGCGCGGTGAATCGTGACCGGATGTTAGGTTGCTGACGAACCAGCCGCTCGCCCGACGAGCGTTGCGGGCTCACCCGCCGCGGCGGGGTGGAACGGGGGAGGACCGCAGTGATCGAGCCGCTGTCGCCGACGGAATCGCCGACGATCGGCCGCTATCGAGTACGCGGCGTGCTCGGTGCCGGCGGAATGGGCCGCGTCGTGCTGGCGACGGGACCAGACGGCCGGTTCGTCGCTATCAAACAGATTCATTCGCATCTGCTCGACGATCGTGAATTCCGGGCCCGTTTCGAGCGGGAGGTCGCCATCTCCGCTCGAGTGTCCGGGGCGTTCACCGCCGCGGTCGTCGACTTCGATACCAGCGGTGACACCCCCTGGCTCGCTTCGGTGTTCATCGCCGGTGTGCCATTGGACAAGGCCGTGCGCGAACTCGGCCCACTGCCGGTGCCGGCGTTGCGCACGCTGGCCTCCGGTCTGGCATCGGCCCTGCATTCGATTCACAGCACCGGCCTGGTGCACCGTGATCTCAAGCCCGCCAACGTGATTCTCGCCGCCGACGGGCCGCGTGTGATCGACTTCGGCATCGCGCAGACGGTCGGCGGCGGCGCAGCGCTCACCGAGGTCGGTGCGGTGGTCGGCTCGCCCGCGTACATGTCACCGGAGCAGGCGATGAGCGAACCGGTGACCTCGGCCGGCGATGTCTTCTCCCTCGGCTCGCTGCTCTGTATGGCCGCCATCGGCAAGAGCCCGTTCGCGGCGTCCTCGGCGCCGTACACCCTGTTCAACATCGTCCACAGCGAGCCGCAGCTCGAGCTGGTCCCGCCGCAGCTGCGGGAGCTGATCGCGGGTTGTCTGCGCAAGGACCCGCAAGCCAGGCCGACGCCGGCGCAGATCCTGGACTATCTGGGTGTGCTGCCGGTCCAGCCACACCCCTGGCCCGCGCCGGTGCACAACGAAATCGCTGACCAGACCCGAGAGCTGATCGCGCTCACCTCTGATCCCGAAGCAACACAGATCATCCCGGCGCACATTCCGACAACACCACCCCCGGGTGCCGCCCCGGTGAAGAAGCGCAGGCCCGTGCTCATACTGAGCCTCGCCGCAGCGCTGCTCACCGTGATCGTGGCCGGGACCGCAGTAGTTGCCTTGCGGGACAGCACCGCCGAGACTGCGGCGCCGCCCATTACTCCGACGGTACCGACCGAAACCCTCCAGGAAGTCGACCAACTGCGCGGCACCGACGCTTGCGCCTGGGTGCGGCAGGCCCTCGGCCCGACACTGCCCGCCGAAGCCGCCGCGAAGGCTTCGCCGGAGGTTGCGTCCTGGCGCTGGCTGCCGACTTCGAGCTGGGGTTGCGACGGCACCTCGGGCGCAGGCCGGATCGCCGTCGAGATCGGCGCCGGCCTGGACCGGTTCGACTCCGAGGGCCAGGTCGCCAACGGCTATGCGCTCGCGCGCCGGGGCGAGGACTGCGCTTTCGCGATCGAGGGCGGCGACCGGGCGAGCCGCTTGGGGATCACTGTGGACACCTTCACCCGCGACGAATGCCTGCTCGCCGAGCACGTGGTAGATCGACTGACCGCCACCCTCGGTGAGCTGCCGAGCGCACCCGACGCTCAGCAATCGCTCGCCTTGGTGGACCCCTGTGCGCTTGTGGACGATTCGGTGTCCACGGCGGCCGGCCCGCTGGGTGCCGGGGTCGCGAAGTCCGCGCACTCCTGCGAATGGCCGGGCGCGACCACAGTGCGGGTCACGCTGTCGCGGCCGCAGCAGCAACTGCCCCAGTTGGGGGCGAAAGTGGTCGACCTCGGTGACGGCGTGCTGGTCGAGACCCCCGGCCATGTGTCACGGGCGGTCGATGAATGTCGGCGTGCCCACGAGTTCCGCAAGATCGGTCAGACCTACCGCGAGATCCTCGAAACAATCGTCATCGACCCCGAACTCGGCGAAGACGAGCGATGCTCGGTGGCCGAAACGCTGGCGAAGCAGGCCGTGGGGCGCTTGCCCGCACGGTAGCGGTGTTCGGTGGACGGGTGATAGTTTCACGACTGAGTTCGGGAGGGCCCGGCGTAAGCCGTGGCCAAAGGGGGATGTTCGTGCGTTATCGGGTGCCTTGGCTTGCGGCATTGTTGTCGCTCACCCTGCTCGCCGCGGCCTGCGGTGACCCCGCGCTCGATCACGGTGACTACGCCCTGACGCCGGTGGCCGGCGAATACGACGAGGTGCCGAGCCGCGCCCGCGGAATAGCGGTGGAGTCGGTACGCATCGGTGAACGGCTGGTCTACGCCGACCGCATCGACCCGGATCTGACGCACAGCGAGGGCGGTGGCGTGGTGGCCGGTGTGCGTGGTGTCAACGACATGCTCTCGGGTGCGCAGCGGATGGCGTTGGACCCGTTCGATGTGCTCGCCGGGTTCGGTGCTATCGGCAGCAACGGTGTGTCAGGCGACGAGCAGCGGGAAAAGTATCTGTCGATCGTGATCGTGGCGCTGCCCGACGAGGCGCAGGCCGATGCCGCCGCCCGCGCGATGGCTGCCGCGGACTTCGAAGCCAACCTCGCGAACGCTCCGCTGCCGGTGCCGGAGTTCCCTGCCGCACTGAGCCATTGGCGTCCGGGAGTGCCGACCGTGGGCAGCTGGTTGGTGTGGAAGAACTTGGTGATCCGCGTCTTCGCGAAAGTCCTCGAACCCCGCGCCGAAGTGTTGACCGACCTGCTCACCCGCACCTATCGCGCGCAACTGGCCGAACTGGACACCTTCGTGCCCACCCCGGCGGCCGAGGTGGCGAACTTGCAGATGGACGCCGACGCGCTGCTCACCAAGGTGGTGAAGACCGGCGACCACTGGCCCGACCGATGGGACTTCATGGTCTACGGGGCGCGGTCTTTCGCGCTGCTCCTCGACCGCCCCGCGGACCGGCTGCGCGAGTTCGAGGAGGCCCAGATCAGCGCGGTGGCCGTGTCCTACGACAAGTTCCTGCATCGCGCGGGTGACAGTGCGGCCGCGCGAACATTCGCCGAGCGCGAAGAAGAGGCACTGCTGGCCGACGACTACACCGTGACCTCGGCTGCTGTGTCGAAGCTCGATGGCGTGTCCTGCTATCGCGCGGGCAGACCGAAGACAACCGTCGACGCCCCCAGGCGATTCGCCTGTCTGGTGCGGCACAACGAGTTCGTCGTGCGCATGTACGGCAACCAGGAAAGCGATCTGTGGCAGCAGGCGGCCGCGCAGTACGCGCTGCTTGGTGGTACCTGGTGAGTGCGGGGAACGAGATGATGAAGCCGCTGGGTCCGCAAGATCCCGATCAGCTGGGCCGGTACCGGCTGTTGGCCGTGATCGGTCGTGGTGGCATGGGTCAGGTGCTGTTGGGTCAGGGGCCCGACGGGCGGTTGGTCGCGGTGAAGCAGATCCACCGGCAGTTCACCGGGAATCCGGAGTTCCGGGCCAGGTTCCGGCGGGAGGTTCTCGCGTCCCAGCAGGTCACCGGCGCGTACACCGCGGGCGTGGTCGACCACGACGCTGAGTCCGAAACACCCTGGTTGGCTTCGGAATACATCGCGGGCCCGTCATTGCAGGACATGGTCGACGAGTTCGGCCCGTTGACGGTGAGCGGACTGAAACTGCTCGCCGTCGGCCTGGCGATGGCACTGCTGGAGATCCACCGCACCGGTCTGGTGCATCGTGATCTGAAGCCGAGCAATATCTTGCTCACCAACGAGGGCCCCCGGGTGATCGACTTCGGCATCGCCCGGGCACTCGAGGACGACGTCACCCTCACCGCGACCGGTGCGGTGATCGGCTCGCCCGCCTACATGTCGCCGGAGCAGGCCGAATGCGCCACGCTCACCGCCGCTTCCGATGTGTTCGGAGTCGGTGCGATCTTGGCGATGGCGGCCACCGCCAGCAGTCCGTTCGCCGCGGCATCGACGCCGCAGGTGCTCTACAACGTGCTCTACAGCTCGCCCGACACCACCGGTGTTCCCGAGCCGATTCGCACCCTGGTGCAGGCTTGCCTGGCCAAGGATCCGGCCGCTCGTCCGACACCGGAACAGCTGCTCGACGCGGCGAGCCGGATCGACGCCGAACCTGTCTGGCCGGTCCGGATCCGCAGGCGGATCGCCGACTACCGCGCCGAGGCGGCCGCTTGGGCCGACGGGACCGCGGCGGCCCCGGCAGCCGAGAAGCCGAAGCGGCGATTGCCTCGCCTGGTTGTCGCGGCGGCTGCGGCGTCGACGCTGGTGCTCGCCGGGATCGCGGTGTGGGGTGTCGGTGTCGACGGCAAGGCGGTGGCGATGGAGGACCCGCCGCTGGCCCTGACCGATGCGGAGGTCCGGCAACTCGACATGTGCGAACTGGTCGGACCGGAGGTGCTCGGCGAACTGGGCACACCGGTGAGCGGCCTCGATCCCGGTCTGGTGGCCGACTGCTCGATCTCCTATCGCGAGCACACCGGACGGGAAGTGCGATTCGACCTCACCACGTGGAATTCAGTGGACGACGTGCGCTCGACCCAGATGGTGGGTAGCACCATCAACTGGATGCCGGTGTTCGGCAGGCACCGGGAGTCCAGGAACTGCTCTCGGTCGGTGCTGACCCAGAGTGGCCTGCCGATGGCTTTGACGATCGACGCGACGTCCACCGAGGGCGATACCTGCCCCGTGGCCGAACGTGCGCTCGCCGCGGTGGTGGGCAGGCTGGCGGTCAATCCGCCACTGAAGGACTACGGCCCCGACTCCATCTTCCTGCTCGACGCCTGTGACCTACTCGACGTATCCGTGACGCGGGCGGCGGTCGGGGACCAGGCCCGCTCGCGATCGCGGCACGGCTGCGTGCAGTCAGGGCACGAAGGCTACTTCTGGCTCGAGCTCGACGATGCTGTCCGCCCGGACGACCTCACCACCGGAAAGGTGCGGTCGACGACCATGATCGCCGGCCGCGAGGTCCACATCGACAGCAGCGGTACCAATGACTGCACCTTGATCGCGATGATCCGCCCGACCGTCGACGATCGCGCTGAGCAGGTGCGGGCCACCTACTACTCGGAAGAGCCGAAGCCAGCCGCCTGCGATACCGCCGCGACCGTGCTCGCCCCCGCCCTGACGAAGTTGCCCACCTCATGACCATCCACCCACCGCGCCCCGACGATCCGCCGACCTTCGGCCGCTACCGGGTGATCGGCGCGCTCGAATCCGCCGCGGGCTTCCGGTCGGTGCTCGCTGCCGGTCCCGACGACGGCCTGGTCGTCGTTCAGCAGGCGCAACCGGAACTGCTCGACGAACCGGACTTCCGGATCCGGATGCGGCACAGTGCCGTTGCCGCGATGCGTGTATCCGGCGCTACCAACACGACCGTGATCGACGTCGACGCGGATGCCGAGAAACCCTGGCTGGCCTCGGTGTTCGTCCCCGGTGTGCGTCTCGACGCCGCCGTCGCCGCACACGGCCCGTTGCCCGTACCCGCCGTGCGCGCCCTCGCCGGTGCGCTCGCCACCGCGCTGCGTGAAGTCCACGCCACGGGTTTGGTGCACCAGCGTCTGCGCGCCGACACCATCCTGTTGACCAGGGACAGCGGGCGTCTCGGTGAAATCGGGATCAGTCGCGCGTCGACTCCGGCGGCCACCGGTACCGCGACCGCCATCGGCAACCCGGACTTCCTGTCACCGGAACAGGCGCTCGGGCACCCCCTGACACCGGCCTCGGATGTGTTCTCCCTGGGTGCGGTCCTGGCGTTCGCCGCCTCCGGTGTTGCCCCGTTCGCCGCCCCGTCGGTGCCGTACACACTGTTCAACATCGCCCAGCGCGAGCCCGACCTGAGCCGAGTGCCCGAACCGCTGTTCGAGATGCTCGCCGCGTGCCTGCGCAAGGATCCGGCTGCCCGGCCGACCCCCGGCCAGATTCTGGACTATCTGGGCGCCCAGCCGACTGGCGCCGCGCCGTGGCCCGCCCCGGTGCTCGACGACATCGGCCGACTCCAGCACGAGATCTCGGCATTGCTGGCCGCCTCGCCCGCCGGCGTCGACCCCGAGCCCATTCCGGCACGGTCGTTCGCCGAGGTCGTCGCTGCCCGCGGTACTGCCTGCGCCGAGTTCGCCAGGGGTGTCATCGAATCCGCGCGTAGCGGATGGAGCGTGGCGACTCCCCGCAGGCGTGTCGGCACGGCCGGTGGGCTCGTGGTGCTCCTGCTGGCCCTGTCGGGAATCACCTACTTCGCGACAGGGACGAACAACGATTCCGGTCCGGTCACCGGGCTGACCATCGCCGAGCTACGACGGATCGATGCCTGCCCGTGGCTCGCCTCGGCCATCGGTGACTCCGTCCCGGTCGCCCCGGTCGCCCTGCCTGCCGACCGGTGGGAGCTGGAACCGAGCACGACCTGGGGTTGCCGTGCCGAGGCGGACGACTACACCATCGCGTTGAGCCTCGGACAGGAGAACAAGTACCTGACGCCGCACCGGACCGTTGTCGACGGCGTACCGATCATCTTCGGCACCACGGTGAGCTGCCTCAGGGCCATCGCCAGCCCGGGCGCGGAGCAGGCGGCGGGTATCGCCATCGAACTCCGGCTGCCCTACAGCATGAAGGACGAGAACTGCGCGGGCGTCGATTACCTGGCCGCCAACATCGCCCGATCGCTGACGACCGCGCCCCGCGCCGAGAACCGGGAGTCGTCGCTGGCCGCCCTGGATCCGTGCACGCTGCTCGACCGGGATACCGTCGCGGCCGAGATCGGCATCCTGCCACCGGAACCCACCATCGCCGACGCGCACACCTGTCAGTGGGACGCGCGCCTGCAACTGAGCTTGAAGCTGGCGCGCACCAGTCTCTACACCTCGGACCCGAAGGTGGCGGACACCATCGTCGACGGCGTCGAAATGTACACCGATTCCATCAGCTCCAGGTCCAAGTGCACGCGCGCCTATCGCACCCCACAATCGGAGGAATCGGTGGAGGTGGAGGTGCAGGGCGCCGACGGCTTCCGCAACGACTACTGCGCCCTGGCCGAGGACTTCCTGCACCGGGCGGTGCGGAAACTGCCGGATCGGTGAGGATCCCCACCCCTGCCGGGCCCGGGTGGATACTCGATCGCGGAGACCACCAACGAAGGGGTAGCGATGGATGAGCTCGGGGTTGCGGTTGTCGGGTACGGGTTGGCGGGGTCGGTGTTTCATGCGCCGTTGATCGCCGCGGAGCCGCGGATGCGGGTGGCGGCGGTGGTGACTTCGTCGGCGGAGCGGGCCGCGCAGGCGCGGGCCGAGCATCCGGGGGTGCGGGTGTGGGGGTCGGCGGCGGAGATGTTCGCCGGGGACGAGGACGTCGATCTGGCGGTGATCGCCACCCCGAATCGCACGCACGCGGAGTTGGCGTTGCAGGCGCTGGCCGCGGGGTTGCCGGTGGTGGTGGACAAGCCCTTCGCGGTGACGGTGGGCGAGGCCGAGGCGGTGGTCACGGCGGCCGAGCGGGCTGATCTGCCGTTGAGTGTGTTCCAGAACCGGCGCTGGGACAACGACTTCCTGACCGTGCGCGCGCTGCTGGAAGCGGGTGAGCTCGGTACGGTGCGGCGGTTCGAGTCCAGGTTCGAGCGCTGGCGCCCGGTGTCCAAGGGCGGGTGGCGTGAGGTCGGTGCGGCCGAGGCCGGGGCGGGCATCCTGTTCGACCTGGGCAGTCACCTCGTGGACCAGGCGCTGACCCTGTTCGGGCCGGTCGTCGAGGTCTACGCCGAACTCGATCACCGCCGCCCCGACGTGCAAACCGACGACGACGCCTTCGTCGCCCTCACCCACGCCAACGGCACCCGGTCACAGCTGTGGATGAGTGCCGTCGCGCCCCAACTGGGCCCGCGCCTGCGCGTGCTCGGATCCACCAACGGCTACACCGTGTTCGGCCTGGACCCTCAGGAAGACGACCTGCGCGCCGGTCTGCGCCCGGGCGACCGAGAACGCTGGGGTGCGGTGTCAGCCGACAAGTGGGGGACCTTCGGCGCGGGCGAAGACCTGCGTGAGATCCCCACTCTGCCCGGCGATTACCCGGCCTTCTACGCGGGCATGGCCGCCGCCCTGCTGGACGACGCCCCCGTGCCGGTAGACCCGCGCGACGCGATCGAAACGCTGCGCATTCTCGAGTACGCCCGCCACGTCGCGTCCCCGCCCGAATCCTGAAGGGCGGCAACGAAAACGGGCGACGCCGAGATCGCGCCGCCCGTGCCACCGGGTCAGAGTTTGCGGGACCGCAGTTCGTGGCCCTTGGAGGTCTTGCAGCGGCCTGATTCCAGGTCCCACTGCCAGCCGTGCAGGTTGCAGGTGAGGTTGTTGCCTTCCACCACACCGAATTTGGAGAGGTCGGCCTTGAGGTGCGGGCAGCGGCGCTGGACTTCCCAGCCGTCGAGTTCGATCACGGCGGAGTCGTCGTGGGCTTCGGAGAACCAGCCGTCGGCGTAGGCGATGCGCTCGTCGGTGAGGCACTTGAAGAAGGTGTAGAGGAACTCGTTGTAGCCGCCGATGCGCCACGCCTGGAAGCGGGTGGACAGGAAGATGGTGTTCACCCAGTCCGGCTCGTTGTCGCGCAGCACGGTGCGCACCAGTTCGGGGGCGATGCGGAAGCCGTAGCGGTAGCGGCCCTCACCTTCGACCGGCGCGCGCACGGTGCGGTGCGGGAAGTCCAGCACCACCGTCTCCTCGCCGATCACCAGGCCGACGGGGTAGCCGATGCCGTCGCTGATCAGCGCGCTCTGCTTCATGATCGGTTCGAACAGTTCGCGCAGCGGTTCCAGCAGCGAGCCCTCCCCGGTTTCCCAGGTCGCCTTCTCCGCGGCCAGCACCGGTGCGAAACGTTCGGCCATCTCGGCGATGTAGGCGGCCTTGTCGCCGTAGATCCGCTGCGGGTCGAAGGGGTGCTCGAGGTCGAGCGCGGCGCCGCGCACGTCGGCGACGGACCCGGGGATCATCAGGATGCCGCCGGTGTTGCCGTGAATTTCCATCTGCTCGAGGAAGACCATCTGGTCGGGGAAGATGTTGCCTTCCTCGCCGCGGTCGTCGTTGAGGTAGCGCAGTTCGTCGTCGAGGAACACCGGCGGACCGGCCGAGGGCACCACCCAGGTGGCGCCGACCTGCTCGATGTAGGAGCGGGCGCGGTCCATGCCGCGCTGGCGCTTCTGCTTGCCGAAGTTGGCCTTGGTGCGCGCCGGGATGTCGTAGACCGCCGGGTACCAGATGGCGCCCGAGTACTGCAGCAGGTGGATGTCGATGTGCCCGAAGGCGTCGTGGATCACGTCCATGTCCACCGGGCGGGCGTCGTTCATGTTGAAGCAGGTGGTCTCCCCGTCGGAGACGAGGATGCCGGAGTCGCCGATCGGGCCGTCGGCGGGCGCGCGCAGCGCCACGATCATGAGGTCGAGTGAACCCTTGGGGCCGGTGACGGTGTGCTTGACCGAGTCCTCGGTCTCGAAGAACTTGGTGAAGCCCAGCGCCTCGAGTTCGCGGCGCAGATCCGGCACCGGGTAGTCGGGCAGCAGGACCGTCGCGTCCTTGTTGACGTATTTGCGCAGGTGCGCGGCGTCGAAGTGGTCGCGATGCAGGTGTGAGACGTAGAGGTAGTCGACATCGCCGAGTGTTTCCCAGTCGAGCTCGGTGTTGTCGGGGAACGGGAACCACGACGCGAAATAGGCGGGGTTGACCCAGGGATCGCACAGGATCGTCCCGGCCTCGGTTCGGATGTGGAAGCCGGCATGTCCGACGCTGGTGATCTGCACGAGCTGTTTCCTCCTACCAGTACCAGCCAACCAGGGTAGTGGCTAAATCGTTACGTCACCGATGCAGTAGCCCTCGGCGGTCGGTACGACGGTGAATGTGCGCGTCCGCGTGCCCCCCGGCGAGGTGGTCACCGGCACCTGAACTGCCAGGTAGTCGCCGGAAACCTGCTCGGATCGTAGCTCTTGTTCGACGAAGGAGGTGACATTGCCTACTTTGCCCGAGTCGGTCGCCAGCGGGGGTGCTGTGGGGTTGCCGGTGCCTTCGGGATCCCAGGTTTCGGGGCTCGCTTTGCAGGTCAGGGGGTGGGTTGCCTCGATGTCGTCCGGGTTGAGAGGTTTGCCCGTTGCGCGCGCGAGGTAGCGGCGCACGGCGTGGCGGGCGTCGGCTTGGTTGTAACCGGGCTCGACACCGGCGGCGAACACCCGTCCGCACGCGTACCCGGTGGCGACGGACTCGCGGTCCACGGCGACCGTGATGGCGCTGTTACGCCAGGTAACGGTGTCGCCGGTAGCGGTGCCGGGCTCGCTGAGCGCGGCGAGGATCGACGGCGGATCGGCGTACATCTCGGCGACGGTGAGCGGTGGAATGGTCCAGCACGCGTCCTGCAGTTCGGTGATCGGCCGGGTGCGTAGGTCCGCGGCCCAGCGACGCACCGCCGTGACCGCTTCCGGATGGCCCGTGACCGCCCCGACCTGTGGCGCGTCGGCGGGCAGCGGCGGGGCTGTGGTGGTGTGCGGGGCGGGTTCGCCGGGCGCGATCGCCGGGGCCGGCGTCGCGGTGGTGCTCGTCGGGTCCGCGGCGGCCTCCGGCGCCGGATCGCCCGGGATGCCCGAGACCGAGTCGCACCCGGCGATCAGCGCCGCGGACAGCGTCAGGCCCACGACCAGCGCACAGGCGCGGCGGGGGCGGGTCGGAGCACACGGGGGCAGCTGAGCGCGTTCCACTACGACGTTCCTCTTCCTCGGCCGGGCACCCGCGTGTTTCCACCCGGGCGGTGACTGTCGCCGGCGAGCGAACTCGCCGGTTCGGATGGCCCGCGCGCGAAGCGGATTCGTCCCGCGGGCACCCACCGCGCACCGCCGGTGGCAGCACACGAGGGTGGCGGCCACAGGCGGAAGCGGCGATCTGCGACTACGCTAGCTGAATTGTGGAACCCGTCTACCGGTCGATCATCGGCCTGGCCCGAACCGTCTTCTTCCTCGAAGGTCTCAAGTTCACCGTCAAGGGAGCGGAGAACATTCCCGTGTCCGGTGGGGCCGTGGTGGCGATCAACCACACCGGCTACATGGACTTCACCTACGCCGGCCTGCCCGCGCGCACCCCTGGCCGCTACATCAGATTCATGGCCAAGGCGGAGGTCTTCGACAACAAGATCTCCGGCCCGATCATGCGCGCCCTCAAACACATCCCCGTCGATCGCACCGCCGGCGCCGACTCCTATAAATCGGCCGTGAAATACCTGCGCGACGGCGAGCTCGTCGGCGTGTACCCCGAGGCCACGATCAGCCGCAGCTTCGAGATCAAGGAATTCAAGTCCGGCGCCGCCCGGATGGCGATCGAAGCCGACGTCCCGATCATCCCGATCACCATCTGGGGCGCCCAGCGCGTCTGGACCAAGGGCTTCCCGAAGCGCCTCGGCCGCACCAACACCCCCATCTCGATCGCCGTCGGCAAGCCCATCCAGCCCTACGAACCCGCCGCCGACCTCACCGCCGAACTCCGCACCACCATGCAGGCAATGCTCGCCGACCTGCAGGAGTCCTACGAACACGAGCCCGGCGCCTACTGGGTCCCGAAGCGTTTGGGCGGCAGCGCGCCTTCGCTCGAAGAAGCCACCGCGCTCGACGATGCCGAAGCGGCCGAACGGCTGGCTCGCAAGGCCGCCGAGCCGGGAGAGCCGCAGGGCTGACACCGGCTTCGGTGACGCCGGCCGGTCCGACGTCGGCCCGGGCGGGCTCGGCGCCGACGAACGCCCGCTCGCGGTGACGCCGTATCGGTCGCCGACCACCGCACGGCCTGCGCTGCCGCCGCGCGACAACCGCCGGCGAGTCCGGAGCACCCCGACCGTGCTCCGGGCTCGCGGTCAGTTCATCGTGAGCACCCACGAGCCGTTGCAGCCCTTGCGGGTGTTCATGTTGGCGTCGTAGACCCAGGTGAACACGATCGGCGGGTTGGTTCGCACGCTCCAGCGGCCCGAGGGTGAGGTGACCACCCGGTTCTTGTAGGTGAGTACGCCCACAGTGTTGTGCCGGAAGGTCCATTTGCCCTTGCTGACCGGGTAGTTCAACCGGAGCGTGACCCGCCCGGCCCGATGGTTCTGCACCACCAGGCACGACCGGGGGTGGTGCAGGTCGACGGCGTATTCGCCGAAGCCGCCCGCCTCGGTGTTCTCGCCGTTGTCGGTCATCTCCACCGGGTCGGTGAAGTCGGCGTTCGCGGGTGCGGCGCCGAGCACTGTCGTCACCGTCACAGCGATCGCGGCCGCGATGCCTCCAAGAGTCTTCATCGGGTTCCTCCCGTTGTTGCGCCCAGCGCCTGCCGAGCTGTGAATCACTGTGCCGGGCAGTCACTTCCGCATTCTTGGGGAACGCTTAACGGTGCTGCTCGGGAGCTGGATTTCGTAGTTCGGGGGTCGACACGCTAAAGTCTCTTCTCGCACCACGAAGTCCCCGCTTCAGCCGGATCGGACGTCGAGTGCACGCGGATGTAGCGCAGTGGTAGCGCATCACCTTGCCAAGGTGAGGGTCGCGAGTTCGAATCTCGTCATCCGCTCAACGAAAAGCCCGGCCAGGTGCCGGGCTTTTCTCATGTGAGCTGTTCGCGGGTGAGCGGCGGCAGGAATTCGCTGATCAGCGCGCGCCGCCACCATATTCGCCGGCGGGACAGCTCGGCCGGTGTGCTGAACCGGTACTCGTAGAGGCGGGCGCGCAGGTAGTGCGGGGGCGCGTCGGGGAACGGGCAGTGGCGCAGCAGCCGCAGGGTGTCGGGGTCGTTGCGCAGCAGCCGTGCGGCGAACGGCATCATCCACCCGCGCGCGTAGGCGGGCGAGAGCGCCGCGAACCACATCAGCCAGTCGAGTCGCAGGTGGTAGGGCGCCCACTGGGGCGGTACGCGCCGCACGTCACCGGGTTTGCCCTTGAACCCGTATTCGCGCCACACCGTCTCCTCGGTGAGCCGGGTGTCGTCGGTGCCCTCGAACACGATCTCGTAGCGCACGCGGCCGATGGTCCCGAAGGCACCGTAGGTGTTGACCAGGTGCAACGGGTCGAACGAGGCGTTCATGCGCTGCTCGGCCGAGATCATGTTGCGCACCGGCCCGACACTGAGCACCACCACCAGCGCGACGAACCCGAACACGGCACCGACGAACCACCCCGGCGGCGCGGACACCGGTGGCGCGTCGGGCAGTACCGCGTAGGTCCGCGCGTCGACGGCGGTGGTCGCCAGCAGCAGGGTCACCCAGTTCAACCAGGCGAAATTGCCCGACAGCACCAGCCACAGCTGGGTGACGATGATGATGACCGCGGCCACGCTCGCCACCGGCTGCGGCGCGAACAGCGCGAACGGCACAACGAGCTGGGCGAAATGGTTCGCCGCCACCTCCACCCGGTGCAGCGGGCGCGGCAGGTGATGGAAGAACCAGCTCAGCGGACCGGGCATCGGCTGGGTTTCGTGGTGGTAGTACAGGCAGGTCAGGTCGCGCCAGCACCGGTCGCCGCGCAGTTTGATCAGCCCGGCCCCGAACTCCACCCGGAACAGCAGCCAGCGCACGGCCAACAGCACCAGCAGCGGCGGCGCGACGGTGTCGTTGCCGAGGAAGATCGCCAGAAACCCGGCTTCGAGCAGCAACGATTCCCAGCCGAAGGAGTACCACAGCTGTCCCACGTTGACGATGGACAGGTACAGCACCCACAGCGCGAACCACATCGCCATCGCCGCCCACAGCGGCACCAGATCAGCGGCGCCGACGACGACAGCGACGGCCAGCACCACGCCTGTCCAGGCGATGACGGCATAGAAGCGATCCGAGTAGTGCAGGTGGAACAGGCTCGGCGACCGGCGGAACGGGGTACGGGCGAGATAACGCGGAATGGGCAGCATCCCGCGTTCGCCGAGCAACGCGCGGAACTGCTGCGCCGCGGTGAGGAACGCGAAGGCGTAGATCACCGCCAGGCCGCGCTGGAAGATCAGCCTGCCCTGCCAGTATTCCGGTGCCGTGAACCACTCCATGCGTGTGTGCTCCCGGTGGTCGACGTCCCGCACGGAGGGCATACCCCGATCGGTCCGACGAAATCCAGGGTGGCTCGAGCCCGGTGCCGTCGAGTAGCGCGCCCCACAGGTCAGCGTCGATCCGGCAGCGAGGACCGGCCTCGAGGCGAAGTCGGCCGACGGTGTCCGATACATCTGCTGGGTGAGCAGATCACCGAACTGGGCCGGTCACCGGTACTCGCCCCATAGGCATATTCGGTAGTTCGGCGTAACAACGAATCCCCTTGTATGCGATTCGATAGTAGATCGGGATGCCAACGAGCGGAGAAGGTTTCATGCGAGCAGTGATCATGGTGGCGGCTGTAGTGGCTCTGACCGGGGGGCTCGCCGCTTGCGGCACCGACCAGGGTTCGACCGTGCCGGGCACCACCGCCCAGCCGTCCGGCGCGCCGGGCACCGCCCAGCCGACCGGCCCGCCGGATGCCGGGACGCCGGATGCCGGGACCCCGGGCGGCCAAGATCCGTCTGTTGTGCCGGATGACGGCTCGGCGCCGGATCCCACCGCGGTGCCGGATGACGGCTCGGCGCCCACCGACGGTGGCTTCACCCCCGTCGGTGCGGGGAAGTATCAGCTCGACGGTGGCCACTACTTCCAGTCTCCGACCGGGAACATCATGTGCGGCATCCTCGCCACGGCCCCCTACGGGGTCGGCTGTCAGCTCGGCAAGGCGAACTACATCACGCCGAAGCTGCCGGACTGCACCGACGCGCCCAACCGCAAGGTCGCCGTGCACCTGTATCAGGGCAAAACGGAATTCCTGTGCACCAGCCAGGGCATCTTCGTCGGCATTCCGCAGGACGGTTCCGGAGCCGGTGGCGCGGTGCTCAACTACGGCGAGTCCCTGACAGTCGATGGGTTCACGTGCAGTTCGTCGTCGCAGGGGGTCCGCTGTGTCGGCGGGGAGCACGGGTTCGCCATCTCCGCCGATAACCAGCACACGTTTTGAGACCCCGTCTGAACGTGCAATGACGCGGGTGAGCACGGGTTCACCATCTCCGCCGACCAGCAGACTCTCCGGAATATGCCGAAGCGGGGCGGCAGAAGACTGCCGCCCCGCCGTGTCGCATCGAACTACTGCGCCGTCGACTTGAACCGGCGCAGGCGCAGGCTGTTGCTCACCACGAACACCGAGCTGAACGCCATCGCGGCGCCGGCCAGCATCGGGTTGAGCAGCCCGGCCATGGCCAGCGGGATCGCGGCCACGTTGTAGGCGAAGGCCCAGAACAGGTTGCCCTTGATCGTGGCCAGCGTGCGCCGCGACAGGCGGATGGCATCGGCCGCCGCGCGCAGGTCGCCACGGACCAGCGTGAGGTCGCTGGCCTCGATCGCCACGTCGGTGCCGGTGCCCATGGACAGGCCAAGATCGGCCTGGGCCAGGGCGGCCGCGTCGTTCACCCCGTCGCCGACCATGGCGACGACTTTGCCGTCGGCCTGCAACCGCTTCACGGTGTCGACCTTGTCCTGGGGCAGCACCTCGGCGATCACCTCGGCGATACCGACCTCGTCACCGATGGCTCGTGCCGCGCGGGCATTGTCGCCGGTGAGCAGGATCGGGGTGAGTCCCAGCTCGCGGAACTGCGAGATCGCCTGTGCCGAGGTGGGTTTCACCGCGTCGGCGACCACGAGTACACCGCGCGCCTTGCCGTCCCAGCCGATCGCCACCGCGGTCTTGCCGGTCGACTCCGCCGCGGCCATCGCGGCTTGCAGCTCGTCGTCGAGTGGCTGCGACCAGTCGGCCAGCAGCCGGGCCCGGCCGACGACCACCGCGTGACCGTCCACCACGCCCTGCACGCCCAAGCCCTCGACATTCGCGAAGCCCTCCACCGCCGGCAGGTTGCCGAGTTCCTCGCGCGCGCCCTTGGCGATCGCCTGCGCGATCGGGTGCTCCGACGAATCCTCCAGCGCGCCCGCCAGTTCCAGCACCGTGTTCCTCGGCTCGCCCGCGGCGGGGAGCACCTCGAGCAGTGTCATCTTGCCGGTGGTGACGGTGCCGGTCTTGTCCAGCACGATGGTGTCGACCTTGCGGGTGGACTCGAGCACCTCGGGGCCCTTGATCAGGATGCCGAGCTGCGCGCCGCGACCGGTGCCGACCATCAGCGCCGTCGGGGTGGCCAGGCCCAGCGCGCACGGGCAGGCGATGATCAGCACCGCGACGGCGGCGGTGAAGGCCGCCGCGACGGAACCACCTGTCCCGAGCCAGAAGCCGAGCGTGGCGACGGCCAGGGCGATGACGATCGGGACGAAGATCCCCGAGATCCGGTCGGCCAGCCGCTGGGCCTGCGCCTTGCCGGTCTGCGCGTCCTCGACCAGCTGCGCCATCTGGGCGAGCTGGGTGTCGGAGCCGATCCTGGTGGCCCGCACCACGATGCGTCCGCCGACGTTCACGGTGGCGCCGGTGACGGTGTCGTCGGCCCCGACCTCCACCGGCACCGATTCACCGGTGAGCATGGAGGCGTCGACCGCCGAGCTGCCCTCGGTCACCACACCGTCGGTGGCGATCTTCTCACCCGGTCGCACCACGAACTCGTCACCGACGGCCAGCTGCTCCACCGGAATTCGCGTCTCGACCCCGTTGCGCAGCACCGCCACGTCCTTGGCGCCCAACTCGAGCAGCGCCCGCAGGGCGGCACCGGCGCGACGCTTGGACCGCGCCTCGAAGTAACGGCCGGCCAGGATGAAGGTGGTGACACCCGCCGCGGCCTCGAGGTAGATGTTGCCCGAACCGTCCATCCGCGCGATGGTGAATTCGAACGGGTGTTTCATGCCCGGTGTGCCCGCGGTGCCCCAGAACAGCGCGTACAGCGACCAGCCCAACGCGGCGAGGGTGCCCATCGAGACCAGGGTGTCCATGGTCGCGGCGCCGTGCCTGAGGTTGGTCCACGCCGCCTGGTGGAACGGCAGCGCGCCCCAGACCACCACCGGCGCGGCCAGCGTGAGCGAGAGCCACTGCCAGTTGGTGAACTGCAACGCCGGGATCATCGCCATCGCGATCACCGGGACGGTGAGTACCAGCGACACCAGCAGACGGGTGCGCAGCGAGGCGGTGGGATCGGGTTCGGCGGTGTCGGACGGCTCGTCCCGCTCGGTCGTGGGCAGTGCCGCGGTGTAGCCGGCCTGCTCGACCGTGGAGATCAACGCCTCGGGGGAGACGTCACCGCTGACGTCGACGCGCGCCTTCTCGGTGGCGTAGTTGACCGTGGCGGTGACCCCGTCGAGCTTGTTGAGCTTCTTCTCGATCCGGTTGGCGCAGGAAGCGCAGGTCATGCCACCGATCACCAGTTCGACCTGGCCGGTGCCCGGTGTTCGTGTCACGGTGGTCATGGGATGCTCCGATCGTTTCTTGTATCTATTCTTGCTGAGCGTTTGCTCGGGGTCAGTGCCCGTGGTCGGCGGGTGCGGTGCTCGGCGCCGGTCGGTCGGCGCCGGTGGCGTCCGGCTGGGCGACTCGGACGGTGAACTCGGCGGTGCGCACCACGCCCCGGTGCTGGAAGTCCAGGAACAGGCGGTAGTCGCCCGCGCTCGGGGCGTTCACCATGAAGTCGATGCCGGGACCGGCGGGGGTGCTGCCGTCGCCGGGCGCGCCTTCGGGATGAACGTGCAGGTAGGCGAGGTCCGCTGCCCGCAGCGCCACCAGGTGACCGTAAGCGCCGAGGTAGGGCTGTAGGTCGTCGACGGGGGTGCCGTCGCGGCTGACCGACAGTGTCACCTTCGAGGTCACGCCCGGGCTGACCGTGCCGTCCAGGGTCACCGTGTAGTCGCCGGCTTTCGCTGTCTTCGCCGGTGCGGGCAGGGCGCGGACGTCGTAGTTGCCGGCCACCCGCAGGTCGGCGCCGAGGGTGAGGTTCTCGCCGCCGGCCGGGGTGAAGTCGGCGAACACCCGGTAGTCCCCGGCTCGGCTCAGGTTCAGCGGGACGGTCCAGGTGCCTGCCTGGTCCAGCACCGGATGCACGTGCTGGAAGCCGGCCATGTCGCGACGCACCACGATCAGGTGCAGGTCCTTGTCGTGGCTGGTCTGGTACTCGGTGACCGGTGCGCCGGTCGCGTCGAGAATGCGGAAGCTGATCGCCTGCCGCGTGGCGGTCTCGGTGTTCGGCTGGTCGAGGTCCAGGGTGTAGCCCTGGTCGGTGACCAGCAGGCCGCCGGGCAGCTCGGTCGACGGTGCCGCCGCCGCGTGTTCGCCGTGCCCGGCCGGTTCGGTGGGTTCCGGACCGGCCAGGGCGCCGACGGTGAGTGCGATCCCGAAGACCGCCGCGAGGCCGAGGGTGAATCCGGCGAACTTGCCTGTTGCGTTCATCGGGGGACGCTCCCTGTCAGTCTGCGAGCTGGAAGCCGGCCGCGGTGACGGCGTCGGCGAGGGCGGTGCCTTCGGGCGTCTCACCTTCGATGGTGACCTTCCCGTCGGCCAGGTCGACATCGACACCGGTGACGCCGGGCAGGGCGCCGACCTTGTCGCGGACCTTGTTGGTGCAGCAACCGCAGGTCATGCCGGTGACGGTGACAGTGGTGGTGCTCATGTCTGTTCTCCTCGTGTCGTCTTGTGGTTACCATACCCCCCTAGGGTAAGTTGTCAAGTGTGCGTGCCGCCGGCCGCCGGGCCAGCACCACCAGGCCGGCGACGAGCCTGGAGGGCGACGAAACCACCGAGCAACGCGGCGGCACCGTAGACGGCGAGGGCTTCGGGGAGTTCCTGTGGTGAATTACCGTCAAGCCTCGAGCATGAGGATCAATCGGACCGGCTCAGCTGGGATCGGAGCCGCGGATGGCGCAGAGCCAGGTGAAAGTGGCCGCGGCGACGATGGTGGCCGCGACGAAGGCGGGCAGGCCGCCGTTCATCACGTAGACCCACAGCAGGCCGGCGAAAGGGGCCGCGATGGCCGGCTGCAGGTCGAGGAGCAGGCGGCGGGCGGTGCCGAAAGTGGGCGGAGCCGCCGGGCGGGACGGGTTGTCGATGAGCTTGCCCGGCGGTTCGGTGGTGCGCACTCGTCCAGCGGGGTAGCAGCGGACATCACCCGCCCGGACGGTGGAGCCGGAGATTTCCAGTTCGGTCGGGGTGAGCGTGACCAGCGCCGGATCGTAGAACACCGGCAACCACACCACCCGGTCCTCATCGCCGATCTCCAACCACGACCGGCTCACGAGCCGATGTTGCTGCCGAACTCGCCTGCCCCGCGGCGTGCCGGGCACACTCAGCCCGGTGGGCACAAGTCCGAACGCGAAACCCACCTGATAACCCGTGTACACCAGCACCGCCAGTGCGACCACAACCAGCGCACTCAACTGGTCCAGGTCGGCGTAGGGTACCCACGCGGCGATGACCACGAGAGTGCCGCAGGTGACGGTCAACGGATAGGTGAGGGTCGAACCCACGCTAAGCAGCCGGCTTTCGGATGAGCACCGCTACTTCACGAACCCGATATCGGTGTAGACAGCCGAACTGAGGCCGAAGGCACCGTAGTTCGCCACGTTCTCGCGAACCGCGACCGCGCCGGCGGACTGCACGATCGGCAACGAGAAGCCTTCCTCGAAGATCATCCGATCGGCCTTGTTGGCCAGTTCGATCGCCTTGTCCGGGTCGAGCTCGGCGATGGTCTCCTCGATCAGCGCGTTGAGTTCCGGGGAGCCGATGCGCCCGTGATTGCTGAGTTTGTTCGCCGGGTCATAGGCATAGATCTGGGGCAGCGCGCCGAGCGGGAAAATGCTCTTGTTCCAGGCGAACTGGGCTATGTCGAAATTGCCGGGATCGATCACGCCATTGAAGAAAGTGGTGCCCGGATAGGTTTCGATGTGCAGCTTCACGCCGATGTCGGCGAGATTCTGCTGCACGATCGTCGCCACCTGGACCTGCACATCGTTCTGCGGCACCGCGTCGCGGATCTCGAGCTTGCGCCCGTCCTTCTCGCGCACGTCGCCGTTGAGCCGCCAGCCGAGTTCGTCGAGCATGCGGCCCGCCTCGACCGGGTCGAACGACACCGACTCGGCATTGTCCTGGTATCCGGCCTGGCCGACGAGATAGAGGTGGTTGTTCAGCGGCTTCGGGTCGGTGACCACGCCGTTCTGGACGGCCGTGGCGATCACCTGCCGATTGATCCCCTTGGAGACCGCGATACGCAGTTTCTCATCGGCCAGGATCGAGCCGGGCGCACCGTTGAACGTGATGTGCATGTAGCTGTTGGCGGGCGCGCGACGCACCTTCACACCGGGCGTATCGGTGGCGGTCTTGATCTCGTCGATGGTGCTGAGCGGCTCCACCGCATCGAGTTCGTTGTTCTGTAGCGCACCGAGCTGGGCCGAGGCGTCGAGAATGCTGTAGGTGACATTCTCGAGTTTCGGGGTGTCGCCCCACCATCGGGGATTTCGGCTCAACACGAGCCGCTGTTCGGCGCGGTCAATACCGGTGAGCAGGAACGGCCCCGCCGACAGCGGCATGTCGTTGCGGTAGAAGTCGTCGAAGACCTGCGGGTTCGCGGTGGCCTGCCGGGGCAGCAGCGGGTTGAACAGTCCCTTCCACTCGGCGTAGTGCTCGGCGAAGGTGACGATCGCCTGCCGGTCGTCGACGCCGCGCTCCACCTTCTCGACGCTGCTGTAAGCCTGGGTCGCCGAGACCTGGAACGCCGGATCGCGGCCGCTCAAGGCCCCGACCTGGGACCGCAGGTCTTCCCAGGTGATCGGCGAACCATCCGACCACACGGCCTGCGGATTGATCGTGTACACGATCGTCTGCGGTTCGGTTTCGGTGAGCTCCATCGAGGTGAAGTAGTTCTGATCGACCTCGAGATTGCCCGCGGCATCGGCGGTGAGCGTGCCGGGCAAGGTCCAGCTCGTCACATCGCTCACATAACCGTCACTGTCGACGTGGACGGGGTTGAACGTCGCGGGAAAGTTGGGAATCGCCAACCGCAGGTTGCCGCCCTCGGCGACCTGGTCGCGCGGCTTCGGATTGATATCGCTGGTCGCCCCGATCTCGCCCGTCCCGGCCTCGATCGCCGTGTCGGACCCGCACCCACCGAGCGCCAAGGTCAACGCCAGCATCGGCACCGCCACCCGGCGCAACCGAGAAACACAGGTAGTGGTCATTTCAGGAATCCGATCTTCGTGTAGTCGTAAGTGGCCAATCCCGGTGAACCGATATTGGCCAGACTCGTGCGGGCGCCCACACTGCCGTCGGATTGCATCAGCGGCAGGGAATGGCCTTCCTCGAAGACCATGCGGTCGACCTGATTGGCCAGTTCGATGGATTTCTCCGGATCGAGTTCGGTGAGCGTGCGTTCGATGAGGGCGTTGAGTTCGGGCGAACCGATGCGACCATAGTTGCCCTGTAGGTCGTCGGGGTCGTAGTAGTAGATCTGGCGGATACTGCTCAGCGGGAACGGGTCGCCCTGGAAGATGAACTGGGTGGCGTCGAAATCGCCCGGCTGCACGACGTCGGTGAAAAAGCCCGGCGCCGGTTTGGTGTCGATGGTCAGGCCCACACCGATCTGCGCCAGATTCTGCTGAATGATCCGGGCGATCTGCACCCAGGTGGGGTCGTTGTACATCACGTCACGGATGACGAGTTGGCGACCGTCCTTCTCCCGCACCTCACCGTTGAGCTGCCAGCCCAGCGCGTCGAGTTCGCGGGCGGCGGCGGTGGGATCGAAGCCGAGACTGTTGTCCTGATAGCCCTTCTGGCCCTGCAGGAAAACGTGATTGTTCAGCGGCTTCGGGTCATCGACGAGGCCGTTCTGCAGTGCGGTGACGATGCCCTGCCGGTCGATCGCCTTGGAAATCGCCACGCGCACATCGCGATCGGCCAGAATCGAACCGGGCGCGCCGTTGAAAGTGATGTGGCGCCAGCGATTTCCTGGCGCGCGCCGCACGACGACGCCCTCGGTGCCGCGCACGGTCTTCACGTCATCGATGGTGGACAGACGGGCGAGGTCGAGTTCGTTGTTCTGCAGGGCCTGCACCCAGGCCGAACTGTCCAGAACGCTGTAGGTGATGGTGTCGAGCACCGGTTCGTCGCCCCACCATTGCGGGTTGCGGCCCAGGGTGATCCGGCCCTGCCCGCGATCGGTGCCGGTGACGATGAACGGGCCGGCGGTGAGGTCGATGGCGTCGGCGAGGCCGGTGTTGAACGCCTCGGGGGTACCGGTGACCGACTTCGGGTACAGCAGGGAGTTGCCGGCGAACTGCCCGCGCCAGTCGGCGTAAGGGGTGTTGAAGGTGAGTACGGCCTGGCGGTCGTCGACACCACGCTCCACCTTGTCGACGAACTCGAACCCGTTGGTGATCGCGATCAGGTAGCGCTTGTCCCGGCCGCTGAGCGCGTTCGCCTGGGCGGCGAGGTCTTCCCAGGTGATCGGCGTGCCGTCGGACCACACCGCGGCGGGGTTGATGGTGTAGGTCACCCGCATCGGATCTGTGCTGGTGAGGGCTATCTCGGTGAAGTAGTCGGTGTCGACGGTGAACTCGCCGGCGGCATCGATCTCGAACGCGCGCGGCAGCATGGTGCGCACGATCTCGTGGATGGTGCCCTCGTTGCCGTCGTTGGACAGCGTGTTCCAGTTCGCCGGATAGCTGGTGACGGCCAGGCGCAGGTTCCCGCCCTCGCGCAACGCCTGCCTCGGCTGCGAGTTGATGTCGCTGTTGGTGCCCAGGACAGCGCTGTGCCCGGCCGCCGGTTCGGCACCGGTCCCGCAACCCGCCACGATCATCCCGGCCGCAACCACCACGGCCGCGCAGCGCAAGCGGGTACCACGTGCCAGTAAATGTCGGGTTCTCATCGCGCCTCCAATATCAGCCGCTCACCACGGGTTCGGGGACCGCCGCCAGCAGCGAGCGGGTGTATTCGTGCCGAGGATTCGCGAAAATCTGTTCCGCCGGGCCGGATTCGACGATCTTGCCGCGCAACATCACCGCGATGTCGTGCGCGAGATTGCGCACCACCGACAGGTCGTGGGAGACGAACAGGTACGACAACCCGTGCTCGGCCTGTAGATCGCGCAGCAGATTCAGCACGCCGGCCTGGATCGACACGTCCAGCGACGACACCGGTTCGTCGAGCACCAGCAGTTGCGGATCCAGCGCCAGCGCCCGCGCGATGCTGATGCGCTGCTTCTGGCCACCGGAGAAATCCGACGGGTAGCGATCGGCGTGCTCGGGCCGTAAACCCACCTGCCGCAGCAACTCCGGCACCCGGCGTTGCACCTCCGCACGCGGGCGGCCGTCGATGCGCAACGGTTCGGCGAGCACGTCGAAGATCGGCAGGCGCGGGTCGAGCGAGGCGCTGGGGTCCTGGAAGACGATCTGCATCTTGCGCCGGATCTCGCGGACGCGGGCCTTGGTCAGGCTCGCGACATCGCTGCCGAGCACCTCGATACTGCCCGACTGCGGGCGCGCCAGGTCCATGATCTGCGACAACGTCGTCGACTTCCCCGAACCCGATTCGCCGACCAGGGCCAGTGTGCGGCCGGCGCGCACACTGAAACTGATGCCGTCGACCGCGCGGACCTCACCGGTGCGCCGCCGCAACAGCACACCCGAGGTGAGCGGGAAGGTCTTCACCAGGTCGGTGACCCGCAGCACCACGTCGTCGTCGGTGCGGTCGGGGTGCGGTGGGGCGGCGATGTCGGCGCGGTAGGCGTCGAAGAGCTGCCGGGAACCCACCTCGGTGGTGCGGATGCAGGCGGCCGTGTGGCCCGGCCCGACCGGCTCCAGCGGGGGCTCGGCGGCCGCGCAGTCCTGGATCGAGACGGGACAGCGCGGGGCGAACGAGCACCCCGGCGGCAACGCGTGCATGGCGGGCGGGGCGCCGACGATGGGGATGAGCGGGGAGCGGGCCGGGCCGTCCATCCGGGGAATGGAGCCGAGCAGACCCACCGTGTACGGCATCCGTGGCCGGGTGAAGAGCTCGGCGACCGGCGCGGTTTCGACCACCTTGCCCGCGTACATCACCGCCACCCGGTCCGCGATGGTCGCCGCGATACCCAGATCGTGGGTGATCATGATGACTCCGGCACCGGTGATGTCGCGCGCCTCGCGCAGCAGGTCGAGGATCTGGGCCTGCACCGTCACGTCGAGCGCGGTGGTCGGCTCGTCGCAGATGATCAGCGCCGGATCGTTGGCGATGGCCATCGCGATCACCACCCGCTGACGCATACCGCCGGAGAACTCGTGCGGAAACGCTCGCGCCCGCTGCCGCGCGTCGGGAATGCCGACCAGCTCGAGCAGTTCTGTCGCGCGCGTACCGGCGTCCTTGCGGCTCATCGTGCCGTGCGCGAGCAGCGCCTCGGCCACCTGATCACCCACCCGGTAGACAGGGGTGAGTGCCGAGAGCGGGTCCTGGAAGACCATGCTGATCGAACTGCCACGCAGCTTCGACATCTGCTTGTCGCCCAGGCCGAGTAGTTCCCGCCCGCGCAACCGCACCGAACCCTGCACGCGCGCCTGCTCGGGCAGCAGCCCGATCACCGCGAGCGAGGACACCGACTTCCCGGAGCCGGATTCGCCGACGATGGCCAGGACTTCGCCATCGGAGACGGTGTAGTCCACTCCGCGCACCGCCTCGACCCGGCCCTCCTCGCCGGGGAACGAGACGCGCAGATCGGTGACTTCCAGCAGCGGCGTGGGCGATTCGGTCATTTCCGCAACTCCACCCGCGTCTGATCCTTCTGCTCCGCAACGTCTTTGCGGGCCTTGCGCGCGCCCCGGGCGCCGGGATCGAACGCGTCACGCAATCCGTCACCGACGAGGTTGGCGCACAACACGATCGTGATCAGCAGCCCACCGGCGAACAGGAACAACCACGGGTAGGTGAGTGCGGATCCCGTGCCCGCGGCGATCAGCGAGCCCAGCGACACGTCGGGTGGCTGCACACCGAAACCGAGGAAGCTCAAGCCGGTTTCGGCGCTGATCGCCGCCCCGACGGCCAGCGTGGTGTCGATGATCAGGATGGAGGCGATGTTGGGCACGATGTGGCTGATGATGATCGTGCGCGTCGGGGCGCCCATATACCGGGCGGCACGGACGAATTCGCGTTCGCGCAGACTCAGGGTGAGACCGCGGATGATGCGCGCGGCGATCATCCAGCCGAACACGCTGAGCAGCACGATCAAGATCAGGATCGAACCCGAGCCCTTGGTGCGCGGCGCGAACAGCGCGATGATGATGAAGCTGGGCACCACCAGCAGCAAGTCGACCAGCCACATCACGGCCCGATCGGTCCAGCCACCGAGCAGGCCGGCCACCGCACCCGCGGTCGCCGCGATCACACTGGAGAACAGCGCCACACAGAAACCGATGACGAGCGACTTCTGCAACCCGCGCAAGGTCTGGGCCAGCACGTCCTGCCCGATCTGAGTGGTGCCGAACGGATGCTCGAGGCTGGGCGGTTGCAGCAGCGCGGTGTAGTCCATCTGCTGGTAGTCCCACGGCAGCAGCGGTGGCGCCGCGAAACTGCCGACCAGCAACAGCAACAGGATCACCGCACCCGCCACCGCGGGCTTGTTGCGCAGGAACCGCCGCCACACCAGCCTGCGCCGCCCGGCCGCGGCCACCTCGGGCGCGCCGACGACGATCAGTTCGGTCTCGCTCATGCCGCACGCACCCTCGGGTCCAGCAGCGCCAGCACGATGTCGGACAGCAGCCCCGACACCAGCACCACCAGCCCGGCGAACGCGGTCACCGTCACCACCACGTACAGGTCCTGGGCGTTGATCGAGTCGACCAGCCACTCACCCACCCCGTGCCAGCCGAAGATCTTCTCGGTGAAGGTGGCGCCGGTGATCAGCCCGCCGAGACTGTAGGCGAACAGGGTGGCCATCGGGATCAGGGCGGTGCGCAGGCCGTGTTTGTAGAGCGCCCGATTCCGGGTGAGCCCTTTGGCTCTCGCGGTGCGGATGAAATCACTCTGCAGCACGTCGAGCATGGCATTGCGCTGGTAACGGCTGTAACCGGCCATGCCGCCCAGCGCCAGCGCCAGCGTCGGCAGCACCAGATGCTGTACGCGGTCCACGAGTTGATTCCACAGACCGGTGATCTGGGTGGCCGAAGTTTCACCGGTGTAGAGGAAGATCTGGGTACCGGTCATCGTGTTCACCTCCAGCGCGCCGTATTTCAGCAGCGTGGCGAGCAGGAAGATCGGTGTCGACAGGATCAGCAGCGACAGCACCGTGGAGAAGTAGTCGCTGAATTTGTACTGTCTGATCGCACCGGCCGCCCCGATCAGCACCCCGAGCACCGTGCCGATGATCGAGCCCAGGATCAACAGCCGCAGACTCACCGCGACCCGCCTGCCCAGTTCCTCGCTCACCGGCTGCCCGGCCAGCGTGGTCCCGAAATCGCCCTGCACCACACCACCGAGCCAGGTGAGATACCGCTGCGGGATCGGTTCGTCGAGATGCAACTGCTCGGCCTTGGCGTCGATCACCGACTGCGGCGGGCGGGGATTGCGCTGCTCGAGGCTGTCGAGCGGGCGGAACGTGAGCGAGGCCAGGCTGAACGTCAAAAACGATGCCAGCAACAGCAGCACGACGTAGTTGAGCGCGCGCCGCAACAGAAAGCCGGTCATCAGTCCCCTCTGAATCGGTGATCAGGCCATGATCATAGGGACAGTGCCGTGTCCCGGTGGGTAGACGTGCGGCAGGATTGAAGGGATGACGCCCCTGCACACAAAACCCAAGCTGGTGGCCACCGATGTCGACGGCACGCTGATCGACACCGCCGAACGCGTGTCGGCACGGACCAAGGCCGCCGTCGGCGCCGTCGTCGCCGACGGCGCCACCTTCGTGCTCGCCACCGGCCGACCGCCGCGCTGGATCGACCCGGTGGTCAGCGAACTGGGTTACGCGCCGCTGGCGGTGTGCGGCAACGGCGCGGTGATCTACGACAGCGCCACCGACCGGGTGGTGTCGAGCCACACCCTCGACATCGCGACGCTGAGCTGGCTCGCCGAGCTCGCCGAACGCACGCTCCCCGGCTGCGGGCTCGCCACCGAACGGGTCGGTGCCAGCGCCCACGACGCCGCGACCCCGCAGTTCGTGAGCTCACCGACCTACGAACACGCCTGGCTCAACCCCGACGACACCGTGGTCTCACACGCCGAGGTCATCGACTCCCCGGCGATAAAGATGCTGGTCCGGCTCAGCTCGGCCCGCAGCTCCGAGATGCGCGCCGCGCTGGCGCCACTGATCGGGGACCGCGCCGAGATCACCTACTCCACCGAGCACGGGCTGATCGAGCTGTCGGTGCCCGGTGTCACCAAGGCGTCGGGGCTGGCCGAGGTGGCACAGCAGATCGGCGCCCGGGACAACGAGATCGTGGCGTTCGGTGACATGCCCAACGATGTGCCGATGCTGAAGATGGCCGGGCTCGGGGTGGCGATGGGCAACGCGCACCGGGAGGCGCGGGCCGCGGCCGACGAGATCACCGCCACCAATGACGACGACGGGGTCGCGCTGGTGCTCGAACGCTGGTGGACGTAGGTATGCGGGCATAGAACAGCCGGTGCCCTCGCGAGGAGCGGCACCGGCTGTTTCTTCGCCGTGGTCGGGTGTCAGCCGACCGGGGCGGGTTCCGCGGGTTCGCCCGGAGACGCGGGTTCGCCCGGGGCAGCGGGGACCGTCAGGCCCAGCGTCGGTGCCGTGGTGGCCGGGTCCTGTTCCGGCCCGCCGTTCATCTCCTGCTCATAGGTCTCGTTGTAGGTCTTCCAGAAGGTGGTGACGATGCCGGTGAGCTCGTTGAGCACCAGCGAGCCGTGCTGGAAATCGGTGCGCAGACCGTCGGGCACCACATACGAGCTCCCCGTGGGCAAGCCGAGCACACCGGCGTCGGCGCCCAGGCTCAGATAGCGGTCCAGGATCGCCCCGACCACTTCGAACACCTGGCCGTTGTCGCCCGAATAGACGAAACCGTTGGCGAATTTCGCGTACTCGCGGCCCTGCGCACCCGAGAGCAGATCCGACTGCGGCGGACCCAGCGGACCGTCGACCCCGCCCCGGCTCACCCAGTGCTTGGCGATCGGGTTCTGATCGGACAGGCCGAGCAGCTTGTCGACCAGCGCACCCAGCTCGGCCATGTTGCCCCGTGGGGCACTGGCCTGCTTGCTCGGCAGCTGTTGCGGGGTGGCGGGGGAGCTGTAGGTGGTGGAGTCGTCCGCCGCGATCGCGCGTATCCGGTCCATCAGGGCGTAGGCGGCGTCGCCGGGACAACTGGTGTTGCCGACGTCGCGGTGCGCGAACACCACCGGCAGGTCAACCGCCTCGTTCAGCGCGTACGGCGTGAACTCGGTGCCCTCGGAGTACATCGTGGTCTCACCCTGCGGGTCGAGTCCGGCGATCTTGGTCCGCCAGCCGATGTACTTGCCGATCGCGGTGATGGAGGCCTCGCTCGGCGTCTCGGTCTCGTAGTTGCCCATCAGCGCCACACCGGCGGTGTTCTCGTTGAATCCGCCCGAGTGTGCGCCCTGCACCGTGCGATCCAGGCCGCCGTAACGGCCCTCGAAGATCTGGCCGTACTTGTCGACCAGGGCGTTGTAACCCATATCGCACCAGCCCAGCGTTTCGGCGTGATAGGCGTAGATCGCGCGCACGATGCCCGCCGATTCCGCACGGCTGTAATCGCTGCGACCCGCCGTGTGGTGCACGGTGACACCGCCGAGACCGTCGTCGTAGGTGGGTTCCTGGCAGCGGATCGATTCGTCGGCACCCCACTGCGCGCGGGTGATGACCTTCGGCCCGCCACCGGGCAGCGCGGCGGCCACGTCGTTGAGCGCGGCGTCGATCGCGGCCCGCCCGGGATTGATCAGCACCGCCTTGAGTGCGGCCTCGGTGATGTGCGCCGGATCGTGGTCCGGGCCCGCGGTCGGCTTGCGGGTCACCAGCATCTGCACGGCGGTGGTCTCACCGACGTAGATCGGTTCGGTGCCGGTCGGCGCGTCGGCCGGGGCCTGATCGTTGGCCCTGGTGTCGACCGGATCGGCGTCGTACCAGGGTCCCCAGTTGCCGTCGGCCTGACGGGCGCGCAGCTTGGTGGTGGTGTTGGCCAGGTCGCGTGCGGTGAGCGCGACCATGCTGAACGGGGTCTCCTGGGAGAGTTCCTTCACCTGGGCGCCGACCTCGTCGATCAGGTCGGGGCCGATCGCACCGGGGGACAGGGCCGGGGTGTCGGGGGTGGTGCCGGGTTCCAGGTTTTCCGGGTCGGCGATGAACTTCATGCCACTGGGCCGGTTTTGGGCCACCGGGCCGGCATCGGGTGCTTGAGGCTGAGGTTCGGGGGCTGCCGGGGGCTGCGGATCGGCCGGCGCGCCCTGAGCCTGAGCAGGCTCGGGTGCGGTAGGTGCCGGTTCGGTCGCCGGTGGTGCGGCGGGTGCCGGTTCGGCAGGAACGGGTGCCGGTTCGGCCGCCGGTGGTGCGGCTGGTGCCGGTGCGGCGGCGGGCGGCGCGGCTGGGGCCGGGTCGGCGGCGGGCGGCGGCGCGACGGCGGGCGGTGCCGTGGGCACCGCGGTGCTCGGGACCGGTGGACGGGCGGGCGGCGCCGCGCCCGGTGTCGCGGTCGGGGCGGCCTGCTGTGTCGGAGTCGGCTGCGCCTTGGTCGGGATCTGCGGCAGCGGGATCTCGGTCGGCAGCGCCACGCCCGGCGGTGTGGGCAATCCCGGCGGCACCGGGATCGACGTGGGCAGGGGCAGCATGCGCAGGTCCGACAGGTGCAGGTCGGGCAGGTCGAGCCCGGTCAGGTCACGCAAGGGGACCGTGATGTCGGGGGCCGAGGTCAGCGCGACCTCGGCCAGCTGCGTCGGCACCGCCGCGAGCTGGGAATCGTTGGCGCTGCGGTAATCGGTCGAGTCGCTGAGCGCGAACGCGCCGATCGGTGCGGCGACCGCGAGGGTCGTGACCACCGGGAGCACGTAGGAACGCTTCGGCTTTCGGTATCGCACGTGCCTCTCCAATCAGGGTCGAGCAGTTGTCATCGGCGCCTGGCGCCGCATGTTCTCGGCCCTGGCAGGCCGTCGAACCGTGTTCGCTACTGCTGGTGGATCACCGGCAAGTGATGCTTGCTTCCGCTGATCCCACACATCACACTAGTTAACATACGTCACACATCTAAACCTCAACTTGAGGATTAAGTGATTGCTCGAATGTAGCCTTCGGAACCCGCTCGGCGACGACGACATGCCGACGCGAGCTCCGCCGGTCGAACCGCGAAACCGTGGGAGCGCACTATGAGAGCCGACATCAAGATCAATCGCAGGACCCGGCGCGGCACCCGCCGCCGAACCGTGCCGACGATCAAAACACCACCACTTCCGCTGCTGGTGGGTGGCACCGCGCTGGCCCTGGCTGCGGCGATCGGGCTGTGGCAGGCCGTGCCCGGCCAGATCACGCCGACAGCGGGCGCGGGTCACGGGCGCGGAATGAGCCAGGTCGGCGCCTTCGACAACGCGCAGGCCGGTTGGAGTGCCGAGGAAATCCTCGGGCATTACTACCCCGGAGCAGAATTCGGGCAAATCGGCCCGACAACCATCGGCGTGCGGCTGCAAGCCCAGGACGACGCCACCCTCGACGCCTTCGCCGCCGCCGGCGCTCAGGTCGCGGGCCGCTCGATCGGCCCCGGCGAGGCCGCCCACCTCACCCCGATGCCCGACGGCGGAGCCAGCGTGGTGGTGACCGCGGGCTGCGACGGGCAGGTGCTGTGGCAGGCCGCCACCGATGACCCGTACATCTACCCGGTCCACGCGGGTCCGGCCCGGCCGGCCGACGAGCACCTGACCCTCTGCGGCGGGACCGCCTATCGTGGCGCGCTCGGCGTCGCCATGGAGGAAGGCGCGTACCGGACCGTCAACCGGGTCGACATCGACGACTACCTCGCCGGCCTGCTGCCCGCGGAAATGCAGGCCAACTGGGCCGACAAGGGCGCCTTCGAAGCCCTGCGCGCACAAGCGATCGCCGCGCGCTCCTACGCGCTCGCCGAGAACCGCTACCCCTACGCGCAGACCTGCGACACCACCGACTGCCAGGTGTATCCAGGCACCGTGCAGGAGGACGCCCGCACGACCGAGGCCGTCGCCGCCACCACGGGCACCGTGCTGCTGCGCGACGGGCTGATCCTGCGCTCGGAGTATTCCGCCGCACCCGACGGCGGCCGACCGGCCGACATCGAAACCTTCGCCGTAGGCCCCGCACCCGGCGACCTCGTCGAAACCCTGCCCGTGCCGGCGTTTCCCGAGCAGATCCTGCCGGACCCGACGATCGAAGCGCAGGCGGGGGAATCGGTGATCGACACCGCCTACCGGCGCATCGGCGGCGCGGACAGTTCGGTCGGCGAACCGATCGGCCCCGAAATGCTGCTGCCGCAACGGGTGGGCACCTACCGGATGTACACGAACGGCGTCATCGTGGCGACACCGGCACTCGGCGCGCAGGTCGTCGATTTCTCGACGCTGCTGCAACTGGTTCCCGACGCAGCCGATCAGCTACCGCCCTCGGCCTCGGCCGAATTGACTGCTCCGGAAGGAGTTTCGCCAGGCGATGACACACCGCTGGCGGCGGAGATCCCCGCCGCCGCGGAAGTGTTCCCCGGCCCGCCGCTCGACGAGCCGGTGCAAGGACCTGAGGTCCCGGTGGCGACGCCGGGCCCCTACGACGGCGAGTAATTGCGCGACTCTCCCAGCCGGTGGGTGAACCCACCCGGCTGGGACAGTCAGCCGAGTTGGTGTCGCCCAGGGCGACGGCCAGGCTGCGCAGCAGGGCGGTGAGCTGCTCCCGGTCGGCGGACTGTTCATCGCACCGCTCGCCCTGCTGATCGAAGGCGCGCCGCCCGCCCTGGACGCCCCCGCGATCGGCGCTTACCTCTACCTCGGCATCATCGGCACCGCCCTGGCCTACTGGTTGTGGTTCCGGGGCATCTCGCGCGTGCCCGCAACTTCGGTGGCCTTCCTCGCGCTGCTCAGCCCGGTGTCGGCAACGGTGATCGGCTGGATCGCGCTGAGCCAGGCGCTCACCGCGCTACAAGTGCTCGGCCTGCTGATCGCGCTCGCCGGCACGGTCCTCGGCCAGATCCCGCCGAAGCCGGCGCCTGCCCCCAGGAAGATCCGGCCAAAACACTTGACCTTGACGTAGCGTCAACTTGCACAGTGGAGATACCGACGAGCAAGGGAACAGGTCATGGCGGGTGAATGGTCCATCCAGGACCTCGCGAAAGCCGCGGGTACCACCAGTCGCACGCTGCGCCACTACGGGCAGCTCGGCCTGCTGGAGCCGAGTCGTATCGGTGCCAACGGCTACCGCTACTACGACCAGCAGTCCCTGGTTCGCCTGCAGCGCATCCTGCTGCTGCGCGAACTCGGCCTCGGCCTACCGGTGATCGCCGAGGTCCTCGCCGGTGCGCAGGACACCACCGACGCGCTACGCACCCACCTGGAACTGCTTCGGCAGCAACAGGACCGGATCGCACGGCAGATCGAGTCGGTGTCGACCACGTTGTACAAGACAGAAAGAGGTGAACCGCTCATGGCCGCAGAGGTCTTCGACGGATTCGACCACACGCAGTACCAGGAGGAAGTGACAAGACGCTGGGGCAAGGACGCCTACGACAGCGGCGACCGCTGGTGGCGATCACTGACCGAGCAGGACAAACAGAACTTCCTGCGAACTCAGCGCGAGATCGCCGCCGATTTCGCAAAAGCCTGTGCCGCACAGCTACCCGCAGACAGCGACACGGTGCAGAACATCGTCGCCCGCCACCGCACCTGGCTCAGCGACGGCACCCAGGGCAAGCCCGTGACCAACGAATACCTACTCGCACTCGGCGAAATGTACGTCGCCGACCCGCGCTTCCGGAAAAACTACGACGTACACGGCGAGGGCACCGCCGAGTACATCCTCGAGGCCTTCCACGCCTACGCCGCCGCCCACCCGGCCTGAGTGCTCGCCGCGGCGGCCGGGTGATGAGCTGACGACCGCGCACGGCAACAACGTTCGTGCGCGGTTGTCATCGGCTGTAGGCTGCCGAGGTCGAGATGGGGGTTTGCGAGCGAAGTCGCAAGGGGGAGCAGTGAATTACCCACACGTGCCGCAGGGTTATGTGCCGCCGCGGCCCAAATCGGTATGGAGTCCGCCTATCGCCGTCGTCCTCGCCGGGCTCGTCGCCACCGGGAGTGGGCTGATCGGCTTGGGCGGAGCAATGAGCGCGATCTCGCGTCTGAGCGCCGTGTACGAGCGCAGGCCGGCGCCCGAAACCGTCGAGTGGAAGCTGGACATGCTGGAGCAGCAAATCGACCTCGCTGTCGGTGCGACCCTGACGGTGCTGCTCGGGCTCGGCGGGGCGCTGATTCTGGCTCGACGGGCACATGGGCTGACCATGGTGACCATCGGCGCGGGACTGGCGACCTTCGCGTTATGGGGTGCCGCCGCGATGTCGACCAGTTCCGGCACAGTGTTGACCTGCGTCTTCTACTCGCTGGGCCCGATTGGGGCGTTGATCGCGTCGCTACTCCCATCGAGCCGACGATGGGTCGAGTCCGGAAAGAACCCCCAGCTCACACCATCGAATAGCCCGCGACCGGCGGTTGCGCCGTATAACTGACGGCGACAACGACTAGTAGCGGGGGCAGCGGTGGAACAGGTGCGGGCGCAGTGGCCCTCGCGGGCGAGTGCGCTGATCGCCGGGTGGTTGGGGGTGCTCGTCGGTGTGGCGGGGATCGTCGTCGCGACGGTGTCGGCGGTGTTGCGGTCGATGGGGCGCGGTGTCGACCTCGATTACGTGTGGGCGGGGATCGTTGGCGGCCTCGGGGCGGGGTATCTGCTTGGGGCGGTGCTGTTGCTGCGGCGGCGGATGATCGGGCGGCGGTTGCTCGTCGGGATCTCGGCGGCGATGAGTGGGGCGACGTTGCTGGTCGTGGTGCTGAACAAGAACGGGCATCGCTGGGGGCTGGAACCGCTGGACTGGTGGCTGGCGCTCAATGTGGTGATCCTGGTGCTGAGCGTGATCGAGCCGACGCGCCGCTGGGCCGCCACACGCTAGCGCGGCACGGGATACGGTCAGGACATGTTCGTGCAGGAGACGAAGTCGAAAATCGGTGAGGTGACCGCGATCGTCGCCGTGTGCGCCGCCGCGCTGGCCGCCGTGGCGAACCTGGTCGCCGCGATCATCGTGGCCCGTGCCTTCCGGCGCGATTCCGCCCTGCTCGACGATTCGCTGACGCTGTTCGTCACCCTGGGCGCGTTGGTGTCGGCCTTCGCGCTCGGTTACGGCGCCGTCCTGCTCGCCCGGCGCGACGAAACGGGCCGCTGGGTCCTGATCGTGACCGCGGCCGCGCAACTCGGCCTCGGCGTGCTCGGCCTGCTCGCCACCTTGGTGAACTACGACTCCGGCTACGGAATCCACTGGTTCGCCGACGGATCCGTGACCCGTTCGATTCTGCTCGGCTTCGGCGGGGTACCCGGTGCGGTGACGGCGATCGTGAACCACAGCTGGGTGGCCGCCCTGTCCGCCACCGCACTCGGCGCCCTCGTGCTACTGCCCGCGGCGCTGCCCTGGACCGCGGCGCACACGCTCGCGCGCCCGGAAAGCCCTGTCGGACCGAACGTATAGTTTCAGCAGGTCAGCATCGCCGCGATGATGCTGCAAGACCGGAGCGCGAGCTCCGGGTGCCGGTCACAGCTCGGAGGAGGGGGACACGATGGGGTATCCGTACGGCCCGCAACAGGGGTATGACCCGTACGCGGGGCAGGGGTACGCGCAGCCCGGTTACGGGGCGGATCCGTACAGCGGGCAACCCGGTTACGGTGCACCGCCCTACGGTGCGCCGATCCAATACGGTTACGGTGCACCGGGTTACGGTTTCCCGCCGCCGGGTTACGGTCAGCCCCGGCCCAGCGGTGGCACGGCGATCACGGCTGCGGTGATCTCGCTCCTGCTGGCCTTGCTCACGCTGACCGGTATCGGGATCGCGGCGGCAGTCGTGTTCGGCACCGAACCGACCAGCGTCACCGACGAACGAGGGCGCGAAGAGCTGACAGCGGGCCTGGCGATCGGTGCGGTGCCCGCCCTGTTGTGGTTGCTCGGTTCGATTCTCCTGTTCCGACGCAAAACCGCGGGCCGGGTCCTGCTGATCCTGCTGTCCTCGCTCGTGGTGCTCGGCATTTCGGTGTCGGTCGTGGCTGAGCTGATGGGAGCCGACGCGGGCGACGGGCCGGCCACGGTGTTCGGCGCGGCCATCGTCGCCGCGATCCCACTGCTGATCCTCTTCTTGACCGCGGCCCCCGCCACCGGCCGCTGGATCCGCGCCGGCAAACAACCCCAGCCGTACCCCTACTACTGACCATGTCCGCCACCACCTTGTACTGACCATGTCCGCCACCACCTCGAATCGCATCGGAACCTCATGAACAACCTCTCGCCCGGTGCCCCGGACCACGGCGCGGCACAACCATTTCCGTCAGTGGGGCGACCCGCGCCCGAAACCGTGGTGCAGGGGCACGCACAACAGTCATCCCCGGCCCCTGGCAGTCAGGGGCCCGGTGATTGGTGGCAGTCGCCGGGTCAGTCCGGTGCACCCACGCCCACGCCGCCGCCCCCGGTCATGGCCGCCGGTCACCCCGGCTTCGGGCAACAGGGTGTGATGCCTGCTGCGGCACACTCGGGTATGGCTGCGGGGCAGCTTGGCTTCGCGCAGGGCGGTGCGGTTGCTTCGGGGCACCCCGATATGGCTGCTTGGCAACCCGGGTTCGCGCAGCACGGGTATGTGCGGCAGGACGGTGGGATGCCTGCTGCGGTGCATCCGGGTATGGCCGCCGGGCACCCCGGCTTCGCGCAGGACCGTGAGATGCCCGCTCCGGCACACCCGGGTATGGCCGCCGGGCACCCTGGCTTCGCCCCCGGCTACCCGCCCGCGGGTTACCGACCACCGGTCGACCAAAGTCCACCGCGCGGTGGGATAGCCGTCACGGCCGCGGTGCTTGCGTTGCTGGTTGCCTTGATTGCCGGTGTTTGGACCGTGCTCATGCCGTGGCAATGGATGGAACTCCCGTACGAAATGGGGATCCGCACGTACAGCATGGCGGTGCCCTACTTGGTCGGCGGCAGTGCGGTGCTCATCTTGGTCATCGGCGCGATCTTGCTGCTGCGCCGCAGGGCCGCGGGCCGGGCGATCGTGATCGTCATGACCGCCTTCATGCTGCTGGCCGTGGGCATTCCCATCGCGTTGAGCGCCCGCAATACCGGTGACCCGACCCAGGAACTCCTCGGCGCCTTGCTCGTGTGCCCCCCGCTCTTCCTGACCATCGCGTTGGCCGCCGCACCCGGAACCGGCCATTGGATCCGAGCAGGGCGCCCGACGCGCACTCAGCCCTACCCCCGCTACTGAGGGCATGCCGACCGTGCGCAGTGCGACCGATCCGAACCCACCGCCGCGCGGGTACGCCCACCACTGACGACGTCACGATCACCCCTGCTCACAGCACTGCGGGTGACTCCGCCGGGACAATCGGCGGTCTTCCGATACGCTGGGCACCCGTGACCGCCGCATCGTCTTCGGGTAACTCCGTCAACGCAGATTCCACCACCGAGGCAAACCAGTACGACCTGATCGTGGTCGGCTCCGGTTTCTTCGGTTTGACCGTCGCCGAGCGTGCAGCGAACCTGCTGGGTAAGCGGGTGCTGGTGATCGACCGCCGCTACCACTTGGGTGGCAACGCCTACTCCGAGCCCGACCCGGAAACCGGGATCGAGATCCACAAGTACGGCGCGCATCTGTTCCACACGTCGAACAAGAAGGTCTGGGATTACGTCACCCAGTTCACCGAGTTCACCGGCTACCAGCATCGTGTGTTTGCCATGCACAAGGGCCAGGCGTACCAGTTCCCGATGGGGCTGGGCCTGATCTCGCAGTTCTTCGGCCGCTACTTCAGCCCGGAAGAGGCCAAGGCGCTCATCGCCGAGCAGGCCGCCGAGGTCGACACCGGCGACGCGCAGAACCTCGAGGAGAAGGCGATCTCGCTGATCGGGCGCCCGCTCTACGAGGCGTTCGTGCGCGACTACACCGCCAAGCAGTGGCAGACCGACCCGAAGGAACTGCCCGCGGGCAACATCACCCGCCTGCCGGTGCGCTACACCTTCGACAACCGCTACTTCAACGACACCTTCGAGGGCTTGCCCAAGCAGGGGTACACGAAGTGGCTGGAGAACATGGCCGCGTCCGAGCTCATCGACGTGCGCCTGAACACCGACTGGTTCGACGTGCGCGACGAAGTCCGCGCCGCCAGCCCCGGCGCCCCGGTGGTCTACACCGGCCCGCTGGACCACTACTTCGACTATGCCGAAGGCGAGTTGGGCTGGCGCACCATCGATTTCGAGACAGAGGTGCTCGAACAGGGTGACTACCAGGGCACCAGCGTGATGAACTACAACGACGCCGACGTCCCGTTCACCCGCATCATCGAGCCGCGCCACTTCCACCCCGAGCGCGACTACCCGGCGGACAAGACGGTGATCATGCGCGAGTTCTCCCGCTTCGCGCAGACCGGCGACGAGCCGTACTACCCGATCAACACCCCCGAGGACCGCGCCAAGCTGCTCGCCTACCGCGAGCGCGCCAAGCGCGAGACCGCGGAGAACAAGGTGCTGTTCGGCGGCCGCCTGGGCACCTACCAGTACCTGGACATGCACATGGCGATCGGTTCGGCGCTGACCATGTTCGAGAACGTGCTGCGCCCGCACCTGGAATCCGGCACGGACCTGGTGGATCCGGCGTGAGCGGCCAGGGTCAGGACGAAACGGCACCCGCGAGCGCCCAGCCCCGGAAGGCATCGGCGGTGAACGGGCAGGGTGAAGCGGCGCCCGCGACCGCCCAGCCGCGGAAGGCCCCGGCAGTCGACGGACAGGATGGGGCGGCCCCCACGACGGCCCAGCCACGGAAGGCCCCGGCAGTCGACGGACAGGATGGGGCGGCCCCCACGACGGCCCAGCCGCGGAAGGCACCGGCGGCGGCTGGACAGGATGAGGCGGCGCCCGCGACCGCCCAGCCACGGAAGGCACCGGCGGCCGCTGGACAGGACGACGCGCCGGCTGCGAGCACCCGGCGACGGAAAGCGCCCGCAGCGAAGAACGAGGCGGCGCCCGCGTCTACGTCGAGCACTCGAACCCGACAGAAGGGGCGCAGCGTGAGCGCGCAGCCGAAGGCGGCCGAGGCGGGCACCGAAACCCGCGCCAAGTCGCTGCTGCAGCGGATCATCCTGCCGCGCCCGGGTGAGCCGCTGGACGTGCGGACCCTCTACCTGGAGGAATCGCCGACCAACGCCCGCCGCGCACACGCCACCAGCCGCACCGCGCTGTCGATCGGCGCGGAGTCGGAGGTGTCGTTGTGCACCTACTTCAACGCGCTGCCCGCCAGTTACTGGCGGCGGTGGAGTGTGCTGAACTCGGTGGTCCTGCGGCTGGAACTGGCCGGGCACGGCCGGGTCGACGTGTACCGCTCCAAGGCTGATGGTTCGCGGATTCATGTGCAGGGCAAGGAATTCGCGGTGGAGCAAAACGCGGATTCGGTGTTCGTGGAGTTCGAGACCGATCTGGGCCCGTTCGAGGACGGTGGCTGGCTGTGGTTCGACATCACCACTGACACCGCGGTCACCCTGGTGGCCGGTGGTTGGTACGCACCGCAGGAGGCGCCCGGCGCGGGCACCATCGCGGTCGGCATGCCCACTTTCAACCGGCCGACCGATGCGGTGAAAACCCTTGCCGCCCTTGGCGCCGACCCGCTGGTGCTGGAGAAGATCGCCGCGGTGATCATCCCGGACCAGGGCACCCGCAAGGTGGTCGACGAGCCCGGGTTCGCCGAAGCCGCAGCGGTTCTCGGTGATCGCCTCGCCATCCACGACCAGCCGAACCTCGGTGGTTCCGGCGGTTACAGCCGGGTCATGTACGAGGCGCTGAAATCGACGAGTGCCGAATTCATCGCCTACATGGACGACGACATCGAGATCGAGCCCGACTCGATCCTGCGCGCCCTGGCCTTCTCGCGGTTCGCGAAGTCGCCGCTGCTGGTGGGCGGGCAGATGCTCAACCTGCAGGAGCGTTCGCACCTGCACGTGATGGGTGAGGTCGTCGACCGCAGCATCTTCATGTGGGGTGCGGCGCCGAACGTGGAATACGACCACGATTTCTCCAAGTACCCGCTCCGGGATCGCGACAACTCCAAGCTGCTGCACCGGCGCATCGACGTCGACTTCAACGGCTGGTGGACGTGCCTGATCCCGCGCCGGGTGGCGCAGGAGATCGGTCAGCCGCTGCCGCTGTTCCTCAAGTGGGACGACACCGAATACGGTCTGCGCGCCCGCGAAGCCGGCTACCCGACGGTGACTCTGCCGGGTGCGGCGGTGTGGCACATGGCCTGGTCCGACAAGGACGACGCCATCGACTGGCAGGCTTATTTCCACCTGCGCAACCGCCTGGTGGTCGCTTCCCTGTACCTGCCCGGTGACGGTAGGCCGATGATCGTGAACACGGTCAAGGCCACCCTCAAGCACCTGCTGTGCCTCGAGTACTCCACGGTCGCCATCCAGAACGAGGCGATCCGCGACTTCCTGGCCGGCCCGGAAGGTCTGGCGGACCTGCTGCCGAGCGCGCTGGGCAAGATCCACGCGATGCGCAAGCAGTTCCCCGACGCGGTGGTCGTGCCCTCGTCCACCGAGTTGCCGTTGGCCAGCCGCCATGGTGTCGGCGCGGTCGGCGAGCCCGGCAACCCGCTGGCCAAGGTCGCGCGCCTGGCCAAGGGTGTGGTGCACAACTTCCGCAAGGCCGACCCGGCCGCGCACGAGACGCCGCAGCTGAACGTGCCGACGTTGGACGCGCGCTGGTTCCTGCTCTCCCAGGTCGACGGCGTCACCGTGACGACCGCCGACGGGCGTGGTGTGGTGTACCGCAAGCGCGACCCGCGTCAGGCCGCCGAGCTGCTCAAGGAAGCAATGCGCCTGCGCAAGGAACTCGCCACCCGCTTCCCGGAGATGCAGCAGCGCTACCGGGCCGCGCACGCCGAGCTCACCAGCACCGCCGCATGGGAAAAGATCTTCGGCATCAGCCAGAACGGAACTCAGAAGTGACGATCAACCCGGAACTGCCCGAGCTGGAACTGGCCGAAGAGGGTTGCTGTGGCGGCGGTTGCTGCGACGGTGACTATGTGGAGGTTCCGGTCGAGGTCGCGATGCTGAACGCGGTGCAGACCACGATCGGCGCCAACCCGGCTGTCGTGTCCGCCGCGCGCGGGATGTCGCACTTCGGTGAGCACGCGCTGGGCTGGGTGGGTATCGCCGCGGCGGGCTGGCTGGTGGACAAGCCGCGCCGCAGGCAGTGGGCGGGTGTCGCGGTGGGTGCGGTCGGCGCGCACGCCGCCTCGATCGTGATCAAGCGGATCGTGCGGCGCCCGCGCCCTGACGATCCTTCGGTGCAGATCAATGTGTCGACGCCGAGCAAGCTGAGCTTCCCGTCCTCGCACGCCACTTCCACCACGGCGGCGGCGGTATTGCTCGGCAGGCTCACCGGGCTACCCTTGCCTGCGGTGCTCGTGCCTCCGATGCTGTTGTCCCGAATTGTGCTCGGGGTGCACTACCCTTCCGATGTGCTCGCCGGTTCCGCGCTGGGGGCCGCGTCGGCTGCCGCCGTGCTCGCCGCCGAAAAGAGACTCACACAGTGACCGCAACCGAAAGAACCTTGGCTGAGATGAGCGAAGAACCGTCCGCCGCCGTCCTGGACGAGGCCGCTGTGAAGGGCCCGCCGAAGACCTTGCTCGGCGGTGTCGTCAAGGCCGTTCGCCCACGTCAGTGGGTCAAGAACGTGCTGGTGCTGGCCGCGCCGCTGGCCGCCGGTCCCGAGGCGGTGGGCGATGCGGGTGTGATGGTGCACGTCGCGATCGCCTTCGTCGTGTTCTGCATGGCGGCCTCGGGCATCTACCTGGTCAACGACTCACTCGATGTCGAGGCCGACCGGGCGCATCCGACCAAGCGGTTCCGGCCGATCGCCGCGGGCGTCGTTCCTGTCAACCTGGCTTACGCGCTGTCGGCGGTGCTGCTGGTCGGTTCGATCGCCGGTTCTTTCCTGGCGTCCTGGCATCTGGCCGTGGTGATGGCGGTCTACATCGGCATCCAGCTGGCCTACTGCCTGGGTCTCAAGCATCAGGCCGTGCTCGACATCTGCATCGTGTCCTCGGGCTTCCTGCTGCGCGCCGTCGCCGGTGGCGCCGCCGCGGCGATCGCGCTGTCGCAGTGGTTCCTGCTGATCATGGCGTTCGGTTCGCTGTTCATGGCGGCGGGCAAGCGCTACGCCGAGCTGCAGATCGCGCTCGAGACCGGTGCGAAGATCCGCAAGTCGCTCGAGTACTACACACCGACCTACCTCCGGTTCATCTGGACACTCGCGGCCACCGCCGTTGTGGTCTTCTACGGGCTGTGGGCCTTCGAGCAGGACTCCGTACAGCAGACCCAGTGGTTCTCGATCTCGATGATCCCGTTTACCATCGCAATTCTGCGTTACGCGGTCGACGTCGACGGTGGCGAGGCCGGTGAACCCGAAGAGATCGCGCTGGGGGACCGCATCCTGCAGTTCCTCGCTATTGCCTGGATCGGAGCGGTAGGTGTCGCTGTCTATCTCACCTGACGAGAAGGTGGTAGCGGAGCGGGAAACAACTGAAGACGAGCGGTTACGCGGCGACGACCTCGAGTCGGCGCGCCCGGCCGCGCGTTCAGCTGTGCTGTCCCGCGCCACTTTCGTCGGTGGGATCGTGCTCACCGTCGCGTTGTTCGCGGTGGGTGCGTGGCAGCGGCGCTGGATCGCCGACGACGGGCTGATCGTGTTGCGCACGGTGCGCAATCTGCTCGCCGGTCACGGCCCGGTCTTCAACATGGACGAGCGGGTCGAAACCAACACCAGTACCGCGTGGACCTATGTGGTGTGGTTCTTCAGCTGGCTCACCCAGGCCCGGCTCGAGTACGTGGTGCTCGCGGTGGCGCTGGCGGTTTCGCTGCTGGCGATGGTGTTCGCCATGCTCGGCACCGCGCGGTTGTGGGGTGGAACGACCGGTCAGCTGCTGATCCCGGCGGGCGTGCTGGTCTACATCGCGCTGCCGCCGGCCCGCGACTACGCCACCTCGGGCCTGGAGAGCGGGCTGGTGATCTGCTGGGTCGGGCTGCTGTGGTGGCTGATGATCCGGTGGAGTCAGGCCGCGGTGGTCCGGGTGCCGGGGCTGCTCGGGCTGGTGTTCCTGGCCGGGCTCGCGCCGCTGGTGCGCCCGGAGGCCGCGCTGATCGGCGTGCTCGCGCTCGCCATGATCTTCTTGTCGCCGATGCCGCGGTTCCGGTTCGGGCCGGTGGTGTTGCGCGCGCTGATCGTGGTCGTCGCCGGGCTGGTGCCGGTGGCCTATCAGATCTGGCGGATGGGCTATTACGGCCTGCCCTACCCGAACACCGCGGTCGCCAAGGACGCGGGCGGGGCCAAGTGGAGCCAGGGTCTGGCATACCTGTGGGATCTCGTCGGTCCGTACTACCTGTGGGTGCCGCTGCTGGTGCTGCTGATCGCCGGGGTGGCGGCGGCGGTGTCGCGCGGGGCGCTCAGCAAGCCGACCTGGTCGGTGGCCGGCGCCAGGGCCTGGCTGCGTTCGCCGAGTGCCGTGGTGACGATGGTGCTGGTGAGCGGGGTGCTGCTGACCGTCTACGCGGTGCGCGTGGGCGGTGACTTCATGCACGGCCGGATGCTGCTCACCCAGCTGTTCCTGCTCCTGCTGCCGGTGGCTGTCGTACCGATCCCGATGCGCGCGTTCCGGGCCAGGGACTGGTCGTTCGCGGTGCTGCTGGTGGCGCTGCTCGGCACGGCGGGCTGGTCGTTGTACGCGGCGAGCACCACCGCCATCACCACCGGCACCAAGATCAGTTCCTCCGGCATCGTCGACGAGCGCATCTACTACGTGCTCAACACCGGCCACGATCACCCGATCCGCGCCGAGGACTACCTGGACTACCCGCGTATGCGGGCGATGGTCCGCGACATCGCCGACAACCCCAACGGCGGCCTGCTGCTGAACTCGCCCTCGTTCACGTTCTGGTACCTGGATCCGCCGCCGCAACCGATCCCCGAGGGCGGTGCGGGCCACACGGTCTACTTCCTGAACCTGGGCATGACGAGCATGAACGTGCCGCTGAGCGTGCGCGTGATCGACCCGATGGGCCTGGCCTACCCGCTGGCCGCGCATTCGGACCGCCTCGCCGACGGCCGCATCGGCCACGACAAGGCGTTGTACCCGGACTGGGTGGTCGTGGACTCGGGCATGGTCGACATCCACCCGTGGATGCCCTGGTACCTGGACGAGGAATGGGTCACCCAGGCTCGCACGGCGATGTCGTGCCCGCAGACCCAGGCCCTGCTGATCTCCACTCGTGACCCGCTCACCTTCGACCGGTTCAAGCACAACCTGCGCAATGCGTTCGATTTCGCGAAGTACCGGATCGACCGAGTGCCCAGATATGAGATCCAACGGTGCGGTCTGGTCGACCCGTACCCACAACCGCCACGCTGAATCGATCACAAAATCACTTTTTGGTAACGCCATGCTATCGATGTAGCGATATGGTCATCGAGAAGTTCCGTCGGCGCACTGGTGTGCCGGATGAAGTCGGCGGTCATTGCAACCGCGGTTCCGCGCGAACCGCTCGAGGAAAGGCCCAAAACAGGATGCGTGGCGGAGGTCTGAGAACCAGGAGAGCCGGCTGGCTCAAGCGGGCGGTACTGGTTTCGTTGGCGATGGTGCTGCCGCTCGGAGCGACGGTGGCAGGTCCGGCCGGCACCGCGACCGCGGCATTCAACCCCGATGGTTTCGACTTCTGGGTCGACTCCGAAATGGGCCCGATCAAGTCGCGGATCTTCCGCGCCGCGGACGGCAACACCGGTCGGGTGGTCTACGCGCTCGACGGTATGCGCGCCCAGGACGATCTCAGCGGCTGGGAGAAGGACACCGAGGTCGCCCGTGCGCTCACCGCGGCCAACATCAATGTCGTGATGCCCGTCGGTGGTCAGTCCAGCTTCTACGCCGACTGGAACGCGCCGAGCAACTTCTTCGGCATCGATGCCGGTTCGGGTGGCAGCTCCACCGGTTCGGCGGCCACCGGCTCGTCGATGACCGGTTCGTCGATCGCACCGGCCCAGGTGGCGGGCAAGAAGAACACCTACAAGTGGGAAACCTTCCTCACCACGCACCTGCGTAACGCGTTGTCGAGCCGGCTCGGTTTCAACCCCAACAACAACGGTGTGTTCGGTCTGTCGATGGGGGGCTCGGCCGCGCTGACCCTGGCCGCCTACCACCCGGATCAGTTCAGCTACGCCGGCTCGTTCTCCGGCTACCTCAACATCTCCGCGCCCGGTATGCGTGAGGCGATGCGCACGGCCATGATCTCGGCCGGCGCCTTCAACATCGACGCCATGGCCCCGCCGTGGGGCCCGCAGTGGCTGCGGATGGACCCGTTCGTCTTCGCGCCGCGCCTGGTGGCCAACAACACCCGTATCTGGGTGTCGGCGGCCAGCGGTATTCCCGGCGCCGGGGATGTGTCCAACCCGATGGAGATCGTGCAGGGCGTGCCCCTGGAGCTGCTCGCGATGGTGAACAGCCGGGCCTTCCAGGTCCGTATGGCCACCCTCGGCGGCGGCAACGCCACCTTCGATTTCCCGATCACCGGCGTGCACAACTGGCGCAACTGGGAAGCCGAAGTGCACCGCATGATCCCGGATATGTCGGCTCACATCGGCTGATCTTTCGACCGCTCGCCGTGGCGAGCCGGGGAACCCGCTCAGTGTTCGCACTGGGCGGGTTCCTTCGTTTCCATCACGATCCGAGTGATAGCGGGTGACGAATCAAGTGCGGGAGATCACCGTGAGTTGTGTTGCGGGTCACTTTCCAGCAACATGTAGGCATTCGCCAGTGATTGATACACAGTGAGCATGCGTCGAGGTTGAATCGTCCGTTTTGCCCTGGATTGGTCTTCTCGACGCCCGATGAGGGATTCGACCGCGTAGCTCAGAATTTGCGTGCTCGGTCCGTCGAGAAAGGTCTAGTCGAATGCGAACACTGCGCCGCAAGCGTGGGCCCGTGCAGACCGCCGCCCGCCGATCGTGGGTGCGGCGTCTGGCCGCAGGCGTCTCGATGGCTCTGCTCGTTCCGATGACGGCAGTCGTCGCCGGCACCACCGCGCCGGCCGCCGCCGGCTTCAATCCCGCCGCTTTCGACTTCTGGGTCGACTCCGGGATGGGCCCGATCAAATCGCGGATCCTGCGGGCCGCCGACGGCAACACCAACCGGGTCGTCTACGTGCTCGACGGCATGCGCGCACCCGAGCATCTCAACGGCTGGGAGATCGAAACCGACGTGCCCAACGCGCTCGCCAGGGCCAATATCAATGTGGTGATGCCGGTCGGCGGGATGTCGAGCTTCTACGCCGACTGGAACGCGCCGAGCGAATTCTTCGGCATCCCCGGAAACGGCCCGGCCAACTCGGGTTCGGGTGCCGGCAACGCATTATCCGGCGGGCCGGGCAAGAGTTACCGGTACCAGTGGGAAACCTTCCTGACCAGCGACCTGCGTAACGCGCTGGCCGATCGGCTCGGGTTCAATCGGCACCGCAACGGCGTGTTCGGGCTGTCGATGGGCGGTTCGGCCGCGCTCACCCTGGCCGCCTATCACCCCGACCAGTTCTCCTTCGCCGGTGCCTATTCCGGCTACCTGAACATCTCGGCGCCCGGTATGCGCGAGGCCATCCGGCTCGCCATGCTCGACGCGGGCGGTTACAACGTGGACTCGATGGCACCGCCGTGGGGCCCACAGTGGCTGCGGATGGACCCGTTCGTGTTCGCGCCCAACCTGGTGGCCAACAACACCCGGCTGTGGATAGCGGCGGCCTCAGGCCTGCCCACCGGTGGTGACGGCCCGAATATGAACACCGTCAACGGGATGGCGCTCGAAGCGCTGGCGCTGGCCAACACCCGCTCCTTCGAGGTGCGCATGGCCACCCTCGGCGCCCGCAACGTCACCTACTCCTACCCGCCCTTCGGCATCCACGCCTGGAACAACTGGAATGACGAAGCGCTGCGGATGATCCCGGATTTGTCCAACAATATCGGCTGAGCCCCACCGGACCGGCGCCGCGAGTTTCGCGGCGCCGGTTCTGTGTGTCGGGACCACGGGTTTCGGTGGCGAATCCTGCTGCCCTTGCAGTTAATTGGTAGGTCGAATATCCTCCAGCGAGCGAAAGTCTGACCAGAACGTTGATTCATGTCGATGCCCGGAATGTCGGGATCCGGTTGTCGGCGCCAACACCTCTGGCATGCCACAAACAGCAGAAAGAGAGCGGAATTCACATGCGTTTCGGCAAGGCCGTCGCGCCGAAGGGTGACCGGCCGGGCAAGTCCCGGACAGGAACACCTCGTGGTTGGCGTCATCGAATTCTAGCTGTCGGCGCAGCAGCCCTTGTGCTGCCGATCGCCGCAGGGGCGGCCCCGACAGCGTTCGCCGCCCCCCTCTCGGCCCCGGCGCTACGCGCCCCGGCCGGTGGGTACGAAGAGCTGATGGTCCCCTCACAGATGGGCCCGGTCAAGGTGCAGGTCCAGTGGGCCAAGCACGGCGGTTCCGCCGCGCTGTACCTGCTCGACGGTATGGCCGCGCGGGACGACAAGAACGCCTGGTCCTTCGAGACCAACGCGATGCAGCAGTTCGAGAACGACAACGTCACCCTGGTGATGCCGGTCGGTGGTATGTCGAGCTTCTACACCGACTGGATGGCGCCCAGCAACATCAACGGGCAGAAGACCACCTACAAGTGGGAAACCTTCCTCACCGAGGAGCTCCCGAACTTCCTTGCCGGATACGGCGTCTCCAAGACCAACAACGGCATCGTCGGCCTGTCGATGAGTGGCAGTGCCGCGCTGTCGCTGGCCGCGCTGCACCGCGACCAGTTCAAGTACGCCGGTTCGTTCTCCGGCGCCCTGAACCTGTCCCAGCCGGGTATGCGTGAAGCAGTGCGCATGTCGATGCTGCGGTGGGGTGCCTTCAGTGCCGACTCGCTGGCGCCGCCGTGGAGCCCGCAGTGGCTGCGCATGGACCCGTTCACCGTCGCGCCGCAGCTCAAGGGCCTGCCCATGCGCATCTCGGTCGGTAGCGGTCTGCCCGGCAAGCACGACAGCCCGCAGTCGGCCGACCAGGTGTTCAACACCGGTGTCGGCATGGGCATCGAGGCGGTCACGCTGATCAGCACCAGGTCCTTCGAGAAGCGCCTGAGGTCGATCGGCATTCCGGCCACCTTCGACTTCCCGGCCACCGGTACGCACTCCTGGAAGTACTGGGAAGATCAGCTGTGGGCCGGGCGCCCGCAGATCCTGAGCGCCCTGGGCGCCTAGTAGTTTCCGCTCGGCAACACTGAGCAGACCGGCTCACCGCTACGGTGGGCCGGTCTTTTGCTGTGTGCGATTCTCGCGTGTCTTCCCCGGTTATCGGCCTGCGCTGCGGTACAACCGACATTGAGGCTGTGTCCCAGGGTGGGGATGAGGAGGGTCGCGTGTGTTGAAACATCGTGTCCGAACGCCGATGCGGCGAATCCTCGGCATCGCGGCCATGACGGCGGCGTTGCTCGCCCCTGCCGTCACCGTGCCCGCCCAAGCGCAGCAGCCCGGCGTCGCCGCCGTGCAACGAGTGGAGTGGCTCTCCGATCGCCGGGTGGCGCTGTGGGTGTTCTCGCCCGCGATGAACACCCCCATCCAGGTGCAGATGCTGCTGGCGCGCGACTGGAACCTGCGCCCGGAGGCGAAGTTCCCGATGCTGCTGATGCTCGACGGGTTGCGCGCCCAGGACGACGAGAACGGCTGGACCAAAGACGCCGACGCCGAGGTCTTCTACGCCGACAAGAACGTCAACGTGGTGCTGCCGGTCGGCGGCCAGTCGAGCTTCTACTCCGACTGGCTCGAACCGAACAACGGCCACACCTACAAGTGGGAGACCTTCCTCACCGAGGAACTGCCCCCCGTTCTCGAACGGGACTGGCGCACCACCGATGTGCGTGGCGTGCAGGGACTCTCGATGGGCGGCACGGCCGCGATGAACCTGGCCGGGCGCAACCCCGGCCTGATGAAGTACGTGGCTTCGTATTCGGGCCTGCTGACGACCACCACGTTGGGGATGCCGCAGGCCATCGAGTTCGCCGTCCGCGACGCGGGCGGGTTCGACTCCTCGGCGATGTGGGGGCCGCCCGGTGGCCCCGAGTGGGACGCCCACGACCCATACCTGCTGGCCGACAAGCTCCGCGATGTGAGCATGTACGTCTCCAGCGGCAGCGGCCTGGCCGGCAGCCACGACCAAGCCGGTGAAGTGCCGCTGCTGAGCGAGAACTGGGCGGGTACCGGGCTGGAGATTCTCTCGCGCCTGTCGACTCAGAATTTCGTCACCAAGCTCGAGCAGCTCGAGATCCCGGTGCAGGCGAATTACCGTCCGTCGGGCACACATACGTGGCCGTACTGGGATTTCGAGATGCGGCAGTCGTGGACGCAGGCGGCCTCGGCGCTGGGGACCGATCCCGCGGGGGCCGCCTGCGCCTCCGACGGCGCGATCGGCTCGCTGGCGCAGGCGGCGGCCTGGCTGGGCGGGTGCGTCACCACCGAGTATCCGGTGGCCGACGGGGTGGTGCAGGACTTCCGCAACGGCCGGGTCTTCCACTCCGCGACCGCGGGTACCCATGCGGTGACCGGGCGGATCGGTGGCACCTACGCCGGAATGGGCGGTCCCACTTCGGCATTGGGAATGCCGACCGGCGGTGAGCACCCGCTGCCCGACGGGCGCGGCCGGATGCAGACCTTCGAGGGCGGCTCGATCTACTGGACTCCGCAGACCGGTGCGCAGGTACTGCGTGGCGCGTTCCTCGAGGAGTGGGGCAAGCAGGGCTTCGAGGGCGGACCGGCCGGTTACCCGGTGGCCGCCGAGGCGCGCACACCCAGCCGCGACGGCGCGGTGCAGTCCTTCGAGCACGCGACGATGTTCTACAGCCCCACCACCGGCGCGCATCGGGTGGAGGGTTTCATCCTGGACCGGTACGCCCAGCTCGGCTTCGAGAACAGCCCGCTCGGCTTCCCGGTGTCGAGCGAGGCGCCGCTGAAGGACCTGGGCCGGTTCAGCCGGTTCGAGGGTGGCGCCATCTACTGGAGTCCGCTCTCGGGGGCCTGGTCGGTGCGCAACGGCCCGCTCGCCGACGCCTGGGGTGCGCAGGGGTTCGAGAACGGCAGGCTCGGGTATCCGGTGAGTGACGAATTCGCCGTCCCGGGTGGCATCCAGCAGAACTTTCAAACCGGGTTCATCGTGGTGCGGGAGGGCGAATCCGAAGTTCACGGGGTGTGAGCCCGGTCTGAGAACTCCCTGAGCTTGTCCGCGCGGTGCCCGAACCGCCGGATCGGCCCGCTAGCCTGGTCAGCGACCGCTTCCCTGACGAACGATCGAGGAAAGACATCTTCATGCATCGGATCCCTGGCAAGGTAGCCGGATCGGTCGCGGCCCTGGCGGCCGTCGCCCTGTTGTCGGCCTGTGGCGACAACGACTCGACCGCCTCGCAGACGCCCACCCTGTCCTCCAGCGCCATCGCGGCCGCCTCCACCACGCAGGCTCCCGCCGCGCCGCCCGAGGCCGAACACGGCGAGCACGCACCGTCGGAGACCGCGGCGCCCGAAACCCAGGAGCAGCCCCAGGCCGCGCCCGACCCCGGCGAGTCCGCACCGACCTCCGACAAGGACCAGGCCTTCCTCGACGAGCTCGGCAACAACGGCATCCACCCGGCCGACAAGACGAGCGCGATCACCGCGGCCACCTACATCTGTTCGGCGCGCGCCACCGGCGCCGCCGACGGCGACATCGCCACCTTCGTCGCCGCGATGGCGGGCACCGATTCCGCCTTCGACGAGTCGAAGATGGACGTCAACAAGGCAGCAGAGATCTACATCGCCGCCGCGACCGCGACCTACTGCTAGTGAACCCCCGTCCGACGCGACGCGCCCGCAGGTTCTGGCCTGCGGGTTGTTTCACCGTGCTGGCGCTGCTCGTTCTGGCGGTCATCGTCATCGTGCTGCTGTGGTACCTGCTCGCAGGCCGCTTGCGTGAACCGGGGGAGACCCCGCCTCCGCAGCCTCCACCGTCGTCGCAGTCGGCGGATTGTCCCGATGTGATGCTGCTCTCGATTCCCGGTACCTGGGAGTCGTCGAGCAATGACGATCCCTACAACCCGCAGGCGAATCCGCTGTCGCTGATGCTCGGCGTCAGCGGTCCGCTGCGCGCGCAGTTCCCCGACGACCGGCTCGAGGTGTACACGGTGCCGTACGTGGCCCAGTTCTCGAACCCGATCGCGCTGCCGCCCGACGGTCAGGCCTCCTACAACAACAGCCGCACCGAGGGCACCGCGCGGGCCACCGACATCCTGTCCGAGCGTCATCAGCAGTGCCCGCTCACCACCTACGTGCTCGCCGGGTTCTCCCAGGGCGCGGTGATCGCCGGTGACATCACCGCCCAGATCGCGGCGGGCAACGGCCCGATCCCGGCCGACCGGGTGCTGGGCGTGACGGTGATCGCCGACGGCCGCCGCACCGCCGAAACCGGTCCCGGCCAGCCTGTGGAGATCGGCAATCCGCCGCCCCCCGGTCAGGGCGCGGAGGTGGCGTTGCGCGGGGTCAACGTTCCCGGTATCACCATGACCGGTGAGCGGCCCGGTGGTTTCGGTTCGCTGGCACCGAAGGTGTTCTCCATCTGCGCCCCCGGCGACATGATCTGCGACGCGCCACGCGAGGCGCTCAACCCGGCCAACGCGCTGGGCAGTCTCGCCACGCTGATCCGGTCGGTCGGCAATCCGGTACACGCGCTGTACGCGACCAATACCGTGGACGGGCAGGGCACCACGGCCACCCAGTGGACGCTGAACTGGGCGCGTGAGCTCATCGAAAACGCGCCGCATCCACCGCATTCCTGAGCTGCGCCAGGTGGAGTTGTCACAGTCACAGCGGCCGTGGAATTGCCATGGTTCATGCCTCGCTGTGACATCCGCAGTACCGTTCGCTCGCACGCTGTAAAGTGCGCTGGTGATTGCGCCCGTGTACACCGCACAGCCAGGAGCGAAGAGTTCATGACCGAAGCTGGGGCAACTGTCGGCGAGATGACCGCGCTGGGCACGCCGCTGCGTCCGTTCCGCTTCGCCGCGGCGGGCGAGGGCAACAAACAGGAGGGCGGCGCGCGCAAGTTCGTCCAGACGGCGCAGGAAGCCGAGGAGATGGGGTACGACACCTTCGTCGTCCCCGATCACCTGGGCGAGCAGATCGGCCCGATCGCCGCGCTGGGCGCACTGACGCAGGCCACCGACAAGATCCGCCTCGGCACCTCCGTGCTGGCCAACGGCTTCCGCCACCCCGTGGTGCTGGCCAAGGATCTGGCGACCATCGACGTGCTGTCCAAGGGCAGGCTCGAGGTCGGGGTCGGCGCGGGCTGGATCAAGGAAGAGTTCGACAACGCGGGTATCCCGTTCGAGCGTCCCGGTGTCCGGCTCGAGAAGCTCGACGAGTCGCTGACCATCCTCGACACGCTGCTGCGTGGACAGGAATGCAATTTCGAGGGCAAGCACTACCAGGTGCGCGGCATCAAGGGCACCCCGCGGCCACGGCAGGGCCCGCGCCCGCCGCTGTGCACCGGTGGCGGCGGGCCGAAGATGCTCGCGCTGGCGGCCAAGCACGCCGACATCGTGTCGGTGGTGCCGCAGACCACCAAGAACGGCAAGGGCCTGCTCTCGGGTATCACGCTGGAAAAGACCATCGAGAAGGTGAATCTGGTGCGGGCCGCGGCCGGTGACCGGTTCGCCGACATCGAACTGAACTGGGCCATCACCGCCATCGTCATCACCGATGACCGGGAGAAGACCGCGGAGATGGCGTTGCGCGCGATCGAACGCGGCCTGCACCCGAATCTCGAGGTCGATGTCGAGCTGTCGGTGGAAGAAATTCTGAACTCGCCCTACGTCGCGATCGGTACCTTCGAGGAGATCGCCGAACAGATCAAACGTGTGCGCGAACTCACGTCGATGTCCTATGTGGGGATCTTCCCCACCCAGATGGATGCTTTCGCACCCGTTATCCCATTGCTGCGGGAGGACTGAGCGGGGGTTCTCTGTAACATGACTCTGGTTTGAGAACATCTAGCCGATAGCGGTCACCGCGCAGACCGCTCGAAAATCCGCAGGTTGTCAGGATGCACGCCCGGCGTGCCCCGGGGCCGGTGGCGATAAAGCGAGTCGTGGCCTCACAGGTGTCAACGCCGTAGCGCGTTGAAAGAATTCACCGGTGTCTCGGCCTCGGAGGAGAAGAAGGAATGGAAGAGACTTTCGACGACTACCTGGACGAGACCGGGAACATCATCATTCCCGAGGGTCGGACCCTGGTCGATCACGTCGAGAAGCACACCCGTAACGATGCGAATACGCTCGCGTACCGCTACATCGACTACTCGCGGGAACGCGACGGCGAGGTACACGAGCTGACCTGGCAGGAGTTCGGAGTTCGGCTGCGCGCGGTGGCCGCTCGCCTGCAACAGGTGACCAACCCGGGCGACCGGGTCGCGATCCTCGCGCCGCAGGGCCTGGACTACGTGATCTCCTTCTTCGCCGCGATCTACGCGGGCACCATCTCGGTGCCGCTGTTCGATCCCGACGAGCCGGGTCACACCGACCGCCTGCACGCGGTGCTCGGCGACTGCGAACCCTCGGCGATCCTCACCGCGACCTCCTCGGCCGCCGGTGTCCGCCAGTTCTTCCGTTCGCTGCCCGCCGCGCAGCGGCCGCGCATCATCGCCGTGGACGCGATCCCCGACACCCTCGGTGATTCCTGGGTGCGGCCCGACACCGCGATCGACGACATCGCCTACCTGCAGTACACCTCCGGTTCCACCCGGACGCCCGCCGGTGTGGAGATCACCCACCGCGCGGTCGGCACCAACCTGCTGCAGATGATCAAGTCGCTGAACATGAACGAGAACTCGCGCGGTGTCACCTGGCTGCCGCTGTTCCACGACATGGGGCTGCTCACGGTGATCCTGCCCGCGGTGGGCGGCAAGTTCATCACCATCATGTCGCCGAGCGCGTTCGTGCGCAGGCCCTCGCGCTGGATCAACGAGCTGGCCGCGGTCTCCGACGGTGCGGGCACCTTCGCCGCGGCGCCGAACTTCGCGTTCGAGCACGCCGCGGCGCGCGGTGTGCCCAAGGCCGGCGAGTCGCTGGACCTGTCGAATGTGATCGGCCTGATCAACGGTTCCGAGCCGGTGACGGTGTCGTCGATGAAGAAGTTCAACGAGGCCTTCGCGCCGTTCGGGTTGCCCAAGACCGCGATCAAGCCCTGCTACGGCATGGCCGAGGCCACCCTGTTCGTCTCCGCGACCAGGGCCGAGGACGAGGCCAAGTACCTCTACGTCGACCGTGACGAGCTCAACAAGGGCCGGATGGTCCGGGTGGAGCCCACGGCGGGCAACGCCATCGCGCAGGTCTCCTGTGGATATGTGGGCCTGTCGCAGTGGGCGGCCATCATCGACCCCGAGTCGGTGGAGGACCCGGACGGCGGCCGGGAGCTGCCCGACGGTCAGGTCGGCGAGATCTGGTTGCACGGCAAGAACATGGGCATCGGTTACTGGGGTCGCCCCGACGAGTCCAGCAAGACCTTCCGTAACCGGGTCGCCGAGCGGCAGCCGGGTGGGCACACCGAGGGCACCGACGCCGACTCGGACTGGATGCGCACCGGCGACTTCGGTGTCTACTTCGAAGGTGAGCTCTACATCACCGGTCGCGTCAAGGACCTGGTGATCGTCGACGGTCGCAACCATTACCCGCAGGACCTGGAGTACTCCGCGCAGGAGGCGTCCAAGGCGCTGCGGCCCGGTTTCGTGGCCGCCTTCGCGGTGCCGGCCAACCAGCTGCCCGCCGAGGTCTTCGCCTCCGACAGCCACTCGGGTCTGCGTTTCGACGCCGACGACGCCTCCGAGCAGCTGGTGATCGTGGCCGAACGTGGTCCCGGCGCCGGTAAGGCCGACCCCGGCCCGATCGCCGACGCCGTGCGTGCGGCGGTCTCGCAGCGCCACGGCGTCACCGCCCGTGACATTCTGCTGGTCCCCGCGGGTTCCATCCCGCGTACCTCCAGCGGCAAGATCGCCCGGCGGGCCTGCAAGGCCGCCTACCTCGAGGGAACGCTGCGCGGTGGTTACACCCAGCAGGCTTTCCCCGATGCACCGGAAGAGTAATCGGCCGACCGGTTCGGAAACGGCGCCCGGCGTGGCACACATGCCGGGCGTCATTCCACGGCGCGCCCTGTACGCAGACAGGTAGCTTGAGGAATTGATGGCTGACAACGAGGGCACGCCCCAGAACCCCGACGTTCCCGCAGAGACGACCGAACTGTCGGTCGCCGAGCTGCGCGAGTGGTTGCGTCGCTGGGTCGCCGACGCGACCGGACAGTCGATCGACGCGATCACGGTCGACCGGCCGATGGAGGAGTTCGGGCTGGCCTCGCGCGACGCCCTGGCCCTCGGCGGTGACATCGAGGACCGCACCGGCGTCTCGCTGGCTCCCACGGTGATCTACCAGCATCCGACGATCGCTTCGCTGGCCGAGATCATCGTCAACGGTGAGCCGGAGGAGCCCGCGGAGGATTCCGACGACTACACCGGGGTGTTCGCGCCGAGTGAGGCGCACGACATCGCCGTTGTCGGTCTGGCGACCCGTCTGCCCGGCGCCGGCGACACTCCGGACTCCACCTGGGAGTTCCTGATCGGTGGCGGTGACGCGATTCGTGAGCTGCCCGAAGGGCGCTGGGACGAGTTCCGCACCGACCCGTCGGTGGCCCAGGCCATCGAGGCGGGCAACACCCTCGGCGGTTACCTGGACCAGGACGTGGTGAAGGGTTTCGACGCCGAGTTCTTCGCGATGTCGCCGGTTGAGGTCGAGCGGGTGGACCCGCAGCAGCGGTTGATGATGGAGCTCACCTGGGAGGCGCTCGAGCACGGGCGTATCCCGGCCAGCGATCTCAAGGGCGGTCAGGTCGGCGTGTTCGTCGGCGCGTCGACCCATGATTTCTCGTTGCTCGCGTCGCTGGGGCTCGGGGATCGCGATCCGAACGTGCCGGTGTCGGCGGAGGGCTATGCCCTGCAAGGCGCGTCGACCGGTGTCATCGCCAACCGGGTGTCCTATTTCTTCGATTTCCGTGGCCCGTCGGTCACTGTCGACACGGCCTGCTCCTCCACGATCGTGGCCGTGCACCAGGCTGTGCGCGCACTGCGCACCGGTGAGGCCGAGGTGGCGCTCGCCGGTGGCGTGAACATGCTGCTCGCCCCGGTCATCACCCTCGGTTTCGATCAGGCGGGCGCGGTCGCCAAGGACGGGCACATCAAGGCGTTCTCCGCCGATGCCGACGGCATGGTGCGCTCGGAGGGCGCGGGCATGGTCGTGCTCAAGCGGCTGGCCGACGCCGAACGCGACGGTGACAACATCCTCGGTGTGATCAAGGGTTCCGCGGTGAACTCCGACGGCCGCTCCAACGGCCTGTTCGCCCCCAACCCCGACGCCCAGGCCGAGGTGCTGCGCGCCGCCTACCGCGACGCGGGCATCGTCCCGTCCACCGTCGACTACATCGAGGCCCACGGCACCGGCACCCCGATCGGTGATCCGATCGAGGCCGACGCCCTGGCCCGCGTCATCGGCCGCGGCCGCGACGCCGACAAGCCCGCCCTGCTCGGTTCGGCCAAGACCAACTTCGGCCACCTCGAGTCCGGTGCCGGTGTGCCCGCCCTGGTCAAGGTGCTGATGTCGTTCCAGCACAACGTGATCCCGCCCAATATCAACTACGCGGGCCCGAGCCCGTACATCCCGTTCGAGCAGGCCAACCTGAAGGTCGTCGACGAGGCCACCGAATACCCGCGCTACAGCGGTGTCGCGACCGTCGGCATCTCCGGTTTCGGTTTCGGTGGCACCAACGCGCACATGGTGCTGCAGGAGTACGTGCCGACCGCGCCCGCCGTGGAAGACGTGGCGGCCGAGCAGGTCGCCGCCGAGGAGCTCGAGGGCTCCGAGACCACCGATGTGGTCGCTGAAGCCGTCGCGATCACCGAGGCCGCCGCCGAGCCCGTGCGGCCGGAGCCGGTCGTCGAGTGGGACGGTGCGCGCGACGAGCCGCTGCCGGTGATCCTGGCCGTGTCGGCTTACCTGCCCTCGCGTCGCAAGCGGGCCGCGGCCCAGCTGGCCGACTGGCTCGAAGGCCCCGGCAAGGACGTGCCGCTCACCGATGTGGCCCGGTCGCTGGCCAAGCGCAGCCACCAGCGTTCGCGCGGTGTGGTGCTGGCCAAGACTCATGAGGAGGCCGTCGCCGGTCTGCGCGCCATCGCCGAGGGCAAGCCCGGCGCCGGTGTGTTCACCGCCGATTCCCCGGCCGCCAACGGCGCGGTCTGGGTGTTCGCCGGTTTCGGAGCCCAGCACCGCAAGATGGCCAAGCAGCTCTACAGCGAGAACTCGATCTTCCGCAAGACCGTCGACGAGGTCGACGAGCTGGTGGTCGACGAGGCCGGTTACTCGATTCGCGAGATGATCCTGGACGACAACCAGGACTACGACGTGGGCACCTGCCAGGTCGGCATCTTCACCATCCAGCTGGGCCTGGCCGCGTTGCTGCGCGCCCACGGCGCCGAACCCGCCGCGGTGGTGGGTCATTCGATGGGTGAGGTGGCCGGTTCCTACATCGCCGGTGGTCTCTCGATCGAAGACGCGGTGCGCGTGATCTGTGCCCGTTCGCGCCTGATGGGCGAGGGCGAGCAGATGATCACCGAAGACGACGTGCGCAACATGGCACTGGTCGAACTCAGCGCCCACGATGTGGCGCAACTGCTGCCGAAGTACCCCGATATCGAGGTCGCGGTGTACGCCGCGCCGACCAACACCGTGATCGGTGGCCCGCGTGAGCAGGCCGAGGCGATCGTGGCCGAGGTCGAGGCGATGGGCAAGTTCGCCCGCATCCTGCCGACTCGCGGCGCGGGCCACACCTCCCAGATGGACCCGCTGCTGGGCGAGCTGGCCGCCGAACTGGCCGGCATCGAACCGACTTCGCTGCGGACCGGCCTGTACTCGACCGTGCACGAGGGCCTGTTCTTCAAGCCCGGCACCGACCCCATCCACGACGAGCCGTACTGGGTGAAGAACATGCGCCACAGCGTGTACTTCACCAACGCGATCAAGGCCGCCGTCGACTCCGGGCACACCACCTTCCTGGAGCTGGCCCCCAACTCCGTCGCGCTCATGCAGGTGCTCGGCACCACCTTCGCCGCGGGCGTGCACGACGCGCAGCTCATCCCCACGCTCAAGCGCAAGGAGGACGAGTCCGCCGGTGTGATCGGCGCGCTCGCCCAGCTCTACGTGCACGGCCACGCGGTGAACCTGAGTTCGCTGCTGCCCGAAGGCGATTACGCCGACGTGCCGCGAACCCTGTTCGTGCGCAAGGAGTACTGGCCCAAGGTGTCGATGTCGGCCGGCGGTGGCAACACCCGGGTGCCCGGCGCGCACGTCGCCATGCCCGACGGCCGCCACGCCTGGGAAGTGCGGGCCGCCTCGGTCACCGACCTCACCGCACTGGTGAAAGCCGCTGCCGCGCAGGTGCTCTCCGACGTTACGGTGACGGTGTCGCACCCGCACGGTGCCGTCCCGGCCACCGGCACGCTCACCACCACCCTCACCCCACACCTCGGTGGTGCCTCGGTGCAGGTGCACGCCAAGTCGGCGGTCGGTTTCGCCCTGCTGTTCGACGCGGTCGTCACCTCCGGTGCGGCCCTGCCCGAACCGGTCGCCGCCGTCGCCGTTCCGGCCGCCGGCTCCGAACAGTCCACCCCCGAGCAGTCCGCCGCCGAACTCGCCGTGGCCACCAGCGACCGCTGGGACCCGAACGGCAGTGAAACCGTCGAACAGCGCCTGTGCGTGATCGTCGCCGAATCCATGGGTTACGCCGTCGAGGACCTCCCGATGGAGATCCCGCTGATGGAACTCGGCCTCGACTCGCTGATGGCCATGCGCATCAAGAACCGCGTCGAATACGAATTCGACATCCCGCAACTGCAGGTCTCCGCGGTCCGCGACGCCAGCCTCAACGAGGTGGCGAAGGTGCTGCGCTACGCGATCGAGCACCGCGACGAGGTGGCGGCGATGGCGGAGAAGCAGGCCGCCGCCAAGGCCGCCGGTGAAGATGTGGAGCTGGGCGTCGACGCGAACTTCGTCGAGGCGGCTCGTGCGGCGATCGCCGCCGGGGATGATCCGTTGGCCGCGGCCGAGCGGGCCGGGGCCGAATTGCCTTCGGATGCTGCTGCGGGTGAATCGGTTTCCGATGCCGCTGTAGCCGAACCGGTTTCGGAGCAGGCGTCCACCGAGCCGGTCGCCGACATCGACTACTTCGCCGACGCGAGTGCCGATGCGGACAACGTTCCGCCACGTGACGCTGCCGAGCGGCTGACCTACGCCACCTGGGCTGTGGTCACCGGTGCTTCGCCCGGCGGCATCTTCAACACCCTCCCGATTCTGGAGGAGGACCTCGCCGAGAAGATGGCGGCGCGCCTCACCGAACGGGTGGGTGCGGAGGTCACCGTCGACGACGTGCTCGACTGCGAGACCATCGAACAGCTCGCCGACATCGTCCGCGGCCTGCAGGACAGCGGTGCCGATGTGGACGGTTTCATCCGCCCGCTGCGGGCCCGCGCGGAAGGTTCCGAAGCCACTCCGGTTTTCGTGTTCCATCCCGCCGGTGGCAATACGCTCGTCTATGAGCCGCTGCTCAAGCGCCTGCCCGCCGACACCCCGATGTACGGTTTCGAGCGGGTCGACGGCTCCATCGAGGAGCGTGCCCGGCAGTACCTGCCCGAGCTGCGCAAGATCCAGGGCAACGGCCCGTACGTGCTGGCCGGTTGGTCGCTGGGTGCGGTGCTCGCCCTGCAGGTCGGTCAGCTACTGCGCGAAGAGGGCGCCGACGTGCGCTACGTCGGGCTGATCGACCTGGCGATGACCGTCGAGGGTGAGGACAACAGCCCCGAGGAACGCGTGCGTCGCCTCGAGCGGTACCAGGCTTTCGCCAAGAAGACCTACAACGTGCCGACCACCCTCGATCGGGAGCAGATCGAAGAACTGGCGGCGGTGTCGGATGCCGAGCAGTTCTCGATGATCAGCGACCTGATCAAGCTCTCGGGCGCGAAGATCCCCGGCGGCGTGCTCGAACACCAGCGCACCTCGTGGCTGGAGAACCGCGCCCTGCTGGCGGTGGAGCCCCGTCAGTACGACGGTGATGTGGTGCTCTACCTGGCCGATCGCTACCACGACGGTGCGATCGAGCTCGAACCCCGTTTCGCCGATCGCCGGCCCAACGGTGGCTGGGACGAATACATCCCGAATCTGGAGGTCGTCCACATTCCGGGCGACCACCTGCAGATTGTCGACGAACCGCGGATCGGCCGGATCGGTGCCGACCTCGCCGCCAAACTGGCCGCGATTTCCGCAAAGGGAGAGTAAGTAAGTGAGCACGACCGCCGAAAAGCTTGCCGATCTACACGAGCGGCTCGAACTCTCCAGAGAGCCCGCAGGTGCGAAGGGGATCGAGAAGCGGGCGCGTAAGGGCATTCCCAGTGCCCGCGACCGGATCAACATGCTGATGGATCCGGGTACTTTCGTCGAGATCGGGGCGCTGGTCCGTAAACCCGGTGACCCCGCCGCCCTCTACGGTGACGGTGTCGTCGTGGGCCACGGTCAGGTCGAGGGCCGCCCGGTGGCCGTGTTCTCCCATGATCAGACCGTGTACGGCGGTTCGGTCGGTGAGGCGTTCGGCCGCAAGCTGTGCGGCATCATGCAGTACGCCGCCAAGGTCGGTATCCCGCTGGTGGGTATCAACGATTCCGGTGGCGCGCGGGTGCAGGAAGCGATCAGTTCGCTGGCCTGGTACGCCTGGATGGCGACCAATGCCGAGCCGCTGTCCGGCATGGTGCCGATGGTGTCGGTGATTCTGGGCAACTGCGCCGGTGGCGCGGTGTACCAGCCGATCTGCACCGATGTGGTGGTGGCCACCGAGTCGGCGCACATGTTCGTCACCGGGCCGAAGATCATCAAAGAGGTCACCGGCGAAGACGTGAGCCTCGAGGAACTCGGTGGTGCGCGCACCCAGGCCGAGTACGGCAACATCCACCACGTCGCCAAGGACGAGGACGCGGCGTTCCAGTGGGTGCGTGAGTACTTGTCCTACATGCCGAGCAGCTGCCAGGAATTGCCGCCGGTCGTCAATCCGGGCCTGGAACCGGAGCTCACCGATTCCGACCGTGAGCTGAACGCGATCATGCCGGATTCCGACAACGCCGGTTACGACATGTACGACATCCTGCTGCGCATTTTCGACGACGGTGAGTTCAAGGAGATCAGCGCCGACACCGGCCGCAACATCATCACCGGTTTCGCCAGGGTCGACGGTCGCAGCGTCGGCGTGGTCGCCAACCAGCCGATGGATTCGGCCGGTGCCCTCGACGCTCGCGCCTCGGACAAGGCTTCGCACTTCGTCCGGCTCTGCGACGCTTTCGAGATCCCGCTGATCTTCGTCGTCGACACCCCCGGCTTCCTGCCCGGTGTGGAGCAGGAGAAGGTCGGCGTGATCAAGCGCGGCGGGCGTTTCCTGTTCTCGTATGTGGAGGCGTCGGTCCCCAAGATCACCCTGGTGGTCCGTAAGTCGTACGGCGGCGGGTACGCGGTGATGGGTTCCAAGCAGCTCGGCGCCGACATCAACCTCGCCTGGCCCACCGCCCGCATCGCCGTGATGGGTGCGGAGGGCGCGGTGAGCCTCCTGGGCGCCGCCCAGCTCGCCGCGGCCCCGGAGGACCAGCGACCCGCGATCCGTCAGAATCTGATCGATTTCTACAACGCGAACGTCGCCACACCTTGGGTGGCCGCCGAGCGTGGTTTCATCGACGGCATCATCGAACCCGCCACCACCCGCCTGGAACTGCGCCGCGCCCTGAAGCTGTTGCAGGACAAACAAATCCAGCGCAACCCCCGCAAGCACCACGTCTTGCCGCTGTAGCCGTCCCCCCGAACGGGCCGCCACGGAATCCTCCGAGGCGGCCCGTTCGCGCTTCGCGGGAGCGGGTCATCCGGTACGTGCAACGAGCGGCTGCTGCGCACTGGGTGCTAATATGGTTTTATGCGCACAACGGTCGAACTATCTCCCTCCCTCATGCAGGCCGCCAAGATGGCCGCCGCCGCGCGAGGGATCAGCCTCAAGGAACTGTTCGCAAAGGCGCTGGCCAAGGAGGTCGGCGCTTCGACTTCGCCGCGGGTTGGTAGGGTCGCCTTTCCGCTGGTTACCGCCACTGACCCGAGCCCGTTTCCAGCACTGACCAACGCCGATATCGCGGACATCTTCGACGCGGAAGACATCGAGAGGTATGGCCGGTGACTCTGGTCGATGTGGGTCTGTGGCTCGCGGCCACCTATGAAAGGCATTCCCACCATCGCGCGGCCGCGGCGTGGTTCGAGTCGCAGTCGGATAGTTTGCTCATGTGCCGGGTCACTCAGACGGGTCTCCTGCGCTTGCTGTCCAACCCCGCGGTGATGGGCGCTGACGCCTTGTCGCGCAGTGCCGCTTGGCGAGTCCTGGATCAGATCAATGGCGACGAGCGGGTTCGATGGGCTGACGAACCGACCGCCCTGGAGCAGGTGTTTCGGGCCCTGTCGGCACGTGACGATCGCAGTCACAAGCTGTGGACCGATGACTATCTGGCGGCCTTCGCGCAGGCGAGCGGCGTCGCGTTCGCATCCCTCGATCGCAAGCTTGCCGCTCGGTATCCCTCTGTAGAAGTCGTGACGGTTTTCGCATGAGGCCGAGCACCTCCCGCTTTGCTGGTCAAGATCGACACCTACCGCGCCGGACGGGCTCGGCCTGACGGCGCTCTGGCGCCGACTGGGGTGTTCGCCGGCCAGCCGGAGTGGGCCGATCCGGCGCCGGTGTTGATGGTGGTCGAGGTGACCTCCCGCGATCAGGACACCGACCGCCGGGTCCGTAGGGAGGAGCCTCGCGCCTATGCGAGAACCGGCATTCCCGTATATCTGTTGATCGATCGGGAAAAGGGTTGTGTGGTGGTGCGCAGTGACCCGGTCGACGGGGAGTACGAGCGGATGATGATCCAGCCGTTCGGTGCCGAAGTCGAAATTCCGGCACCGGTCGGCGTCACTCTCGACACCGAGCCGTTGAAAGCCTGGGTGTCGTGAGATGAAATTGTCCGTGGACGAGATCTAGTCGATTCTCGAGCATTGTTTTACCCGTGATCGGAATTCGTCGTAGACCTTGACGGGAATTCGGGCGCTGCCGATATCGAGATCCGGGTCGGGGCGCCACCGGAATGGGTGGCGACCCGATCAGGAGCGAAGAATTAAGAGACGGTCGCTGATTCGATGATGACGTCTTCGGTGGGGACGTCCTGGTGGGGGCCGGCGCTGCCGGTGCGGACGGCGGCGATCTTGTCGACCACGTCGATGCCGTCGGTGACCTTGCCGAACACGGCGTAGCCCCAGCCCTGGCCCTGGGGGGCGGTGTGGTTGAGGAAGGCGTTGTCGGCGATGTTGATGAAGAACTGCGCGGTGGCCGAGTGCGGGTCGTTGGTGCGGGCCATCGCGACGGTGTACTTGTCGTTCTTCAGGCCGTTGGTGGCCTCGTTCTGGATGGGCGCCTGGGTCGGCTTCTGCTTGAGGCCGGGCTCGAAGCCGCCGCCCTGCACCATGAAACCGGGGATGACGCGGTGGAAGACGGTGCCGTTGTAGTGGCCCGCGTTCACGTAGTTCACGAAGTTGGCGACCGTGTTCGGCGCGGCCTGGTCGTCCAACTCGAGCACGATCGGTCCGTGGTTGGTTTCGAGATTCACCTTGGTCATGGCTCGAGTCTATGCAGCGGAGGGGGTCGGAAGGGACGGGGGTCGGGTGGGCCCGCGTGCGCCGCGGTGCGCACGCGGGCCTTTATCGTCGGTGATTCACCGAATTCGCGGTGACTTCGTCGCGTTACCCGTCACCGGAATTGTGTGGGTGAAATCAGGGGCCGACGGTGATCGGCGTCGACGGGTTGCTCGTGTTGTTCACCGTGTAGGTGGCCGTCACCGAGCCGGTGGTGGCGCTGGTGGGGCATCCGAAACCGCCGGTCACCTTGATCGGAGCCGAGGCGTTGCTCAGCGTGATCTTCGACGGCGAGCCGTTGGTCCACGAACCGTCGATCGAGGCCGGTCCCGTGGGTGCGACCACGGCCGTGCAGGAGGCGAAGCCGCTGGTCTTGATCACCATGCCACCGGTGGGAATGGCGAGGCTGCCGGTGACGGTCGCCCCGTTCTGCGCGCTGATTCCCCAGCTGCCGCTGGTGGTGATGGTCGCGCCGACGCCCCACATGCTGGTGGTGCAATTGGAGAATGTCGGGGCGTTGATGGGCACCGACACCGGCCCGCTCGCATTGGTGTTGCCGGGTGCGGCGGGTACCGCGCCGGTCGCGTTGGAGGTGTTGCACGTGACGGTCACGCTACCCGCCACGAATTTCACCGAGCCCGAATTCGTCGCCGACACATTCGCACCGGCCGGTGAAATGGTGGTGGAGCCGGCTGCATGGGCCGGCCCTATTCCGAAGGTGACTGCTGCCGCCGCACAACTCACGGAAGCCAGGGCTGCACGCGCAAAGAATCTGTTGTCGAACATTGCGTACTCCTAGGTGAATTCGACAGACATTCGAAGTGAAAGCTGTCGTGTTCAAGAGTACGAACCGCAATTGTGTGAAGTGCGTGATTCGCTCCGACACTTTCGTGCGGAAACGTTGATGATTCCGCCTCCCCGTTGTGCGCGCTGCCTTTAAAATGCACTGGCGTTACTCCGTGTTACAGTTACCGAACGTTTGAGAAACATGCATAGTGCACACTGGTACCATCGAACCATTCCTGTGCTGTTCTCCGCCGCTGTGCGCCGGTCCGCGTCGACCTGGATCGATAGCTGAACGGCATGAATTCGAAACACTGAGCCGCAACCGCCGCGGTGGAGCATGCCCGCTCCGCACCCTTAATGAAACGCTTGAGGTTCACACGATTGAGGGCGGTGTGCCCGGCGCCTTGGCGTGCGACCCCTCACAACCGGGGGCGGACAGATAGCATGGCGAACCGTGCCAGACGCCGCTACAGCTGTTCTCACCAAGCCGCCCGCAGAACCGGTGGCTTCCGCGAAGGACTTCCGCACCGCGCGATGGATCGCGCTGATCGCCGGAATCCTCGGAGCCGTGTTCGCGGTGGCGACGCCGTTCCTGCCGGTCACCCAGACGACCGCGCAGCTGAACTGGCCGCAGAACGGTGAACTGGGCAATCTGCAGGCCCCACTCATGTCGCAGGTGCCGATCGACCTGCACGCCACGATCCCGTGCTCGGCGGTGGACCGGCTGCCCGCACAGGGCGGCATGCTGCTCGCGACCGCACCGCCCCAGGGTGACCGGGCCGCACTCGAGGCGCTGTTCGTCCGCGTCTCGGAGACCTCGGTCGACGTGGTGGACCGCAACGTGGTGGTCGCCTCGGCCGAGCGCGCGCAGATGGGCGGCTGCTCGACGATCACCATCAGCTCCGATCAGAACCGCACGACCGCTTCCTTCGACGGCTTGACCACTCAGGTCGAGCGGCCGGTCCCGGGACAGCCGGGCGCGGTCGAGATGGTGGAAGTGCCGGTGCAGGGTGAACTCGGCGGAGATCTGCGCCCCCAGTTGGTCGGCGTTTTCTCCGACCTGAAAGGTGAGGTTCCCGAGGGGCTGTCGCTGACCTCGACGATCGACACCCGCTTCTCCTCGAGCCCCTCGGCGGTGAAGCTGATCGCCATCGTGGCCGCGGTGCTGTGCACTCTGCTCGCGCTCGGCGCACTGGCCCGCCTCGACGGCAGCGACGGGCGCGGACACCGCCGGTTCCTGCCCAAGAACTGGTTGCGGCCCACCTGGGCCGACGGTGCGGTGATCGGCACCCTGCTGGTCTGGCACTTCGTCGGCGCCAACACCTCCGACGACGGCTACATCCTGTCGATGGTGCGGGTGGCGCCCGAAGCCGGTTACACGGCCAACTACTTCCGCTGGTACGGCGTGCCGGAGGCCCCGTTCGGCTGGTACTACTACGTGATCCAGGTGTTCGCCGAGATCTCCACGGCCAGCGCGTGGGTGCGGGTACCCGCGCTGATCTGCGCGATCCTGTGCTGGATGGTGATCAGCCGCGAGGTGGTACCCCGCCTGGGCAACGCGGTCAAGCGCAGCAAGGTGGCGCTGTGGACCGGCGGCCTGGTGTTCCTCGCCTTCTGGCTGCCCTTCGACAACGGCCTGCGTTCGGAACCGATCGTCGCCCTGGGCGCGCTGCTCACCTGGGTCTCGATCGAACGTGCCATCGCCACCGGCCGCCTGCTGCCCGCGGGCATCGCGGTGCTGATCGCGGCGTTCACGCTGGCCGCGGCGCCGACCGGCCTGATGTGTGTGGCCGCGCTGCTGGCCGGTATCCGCCCGCTGGTGCGCATCATCGTGCGCCGCCACCGCGAGTTCGGCACCATGTCGCTGCTCGCCCCGATCACCTCGGCGGGTCTGCTCGTGCTCATCGTGGTCTACGGCGACCAGACCTTCGCCGGCATCCAGGAAGCCAACCGGGTGCGCCAGGCCACCGGGCCGAACCTGGCCTGGTACGAGGACTACCTGCGCTACTACTACCTGTTCGTCGAGACCGTCGACGGTTCGCTGGCGCGGCGCTTCGCGTTCCTGGTGATGCTGCTGTGCCTGTTCACCACACTGCTGGTGTTGCTGCGCCGCCGTCAGGTGCCCGGTATCGCATCGGGTCCGACCTGGCGGTTGATGGGGATCGTGTTCGGCACGATCTTCTTCATGATGTTCAACCCGACGAAGTGGACCCACCACTTCGGCGCGTACGCGGGCATCGCCGGTTCGCTGGCGGCGGTGACGGCGGTGGCGGTTTCGCAGAGTGCCCTGCGCTCGCGTAAGAACCGGGCGATATTCCTGGCCGGATTGCTGTTCGTACTGGCGTTGTCGTTCTCGGGGATCAACGGCTACTGGTATGTGTCGAGCTACGGTGTGCCGTGGTTCGACAAGACCGTGTCCCTCGGCGGGGTGAACTCGAACACGGTGATGCTGATCCTGTTCGCGGTGGCCCTGGCGCTGGTGGGCTGGTACGCGCTGCGTGAGGACTATGTGCAGCCGCAGCCATCGGCCAAGACGAAACGCGGCAGGCGGATCCGCAAGTTCGCCGCCATCCCGCTGACCGTGGTGGCCGGGCTGATGGTGGTGTTCGAAGTGCTCTCGCTGGTGAAGGGCGCCACCCAGCAGTACCCGGCGTACTCGCTGGCCCGCTCCAACATCGACGCGATCGGCGGCAACGCCTGCGGCCTGGCCAACGACGTGCTCGTGGAACCCGACCCGAACGCCGGGCGGCTCGAGCCGATCGTCAACCCGGCGCGCCCGCTCACCGACCCGAACGACCCGCTCGCGGGTACCGGTTCGGTGGGCTTCAGCCCCAACGGTGTGCCGAGCGATCTGTCCGCCGACGCGGTGGAGGTGAAGCCGGGCACCGGCAACACCAGCAACCAGTCGGTCGGTGCGGCCTTCGCCGAGGGCGAGAGCGCGGGCACCGGTGGTGGTGAGGGCGCGCGCGGCGTCAACGGGTCGACCGCGGCGCTGCCGTTCGGGCTGGACCCGGCGGTGACACCGGTCCTGGGCTCCTATCAGGAGGGTGTGCAGCAGCCGGCTCGCCTGGAGTCGTCCTGGTACGGGCTGCCCGCCCGGTCCGAGGAGTCGCCGCTGGTCGTGATCAGCGCGGCGGGTCGCATCGCCTCCAAGGACGACACCGGCGCCGACAACTACGGTCAGTCGCTGCTCGTCGAATACGGCACGCGCAATCCCGACGGCAGCGTCACTCCGCTCGGCACCTACCTGCCGCGCGATATCGGCCCGTTCCCGTCGTGGCGCAATCTGCGGGTGCCGCTGGCCGAGCTCGCCCCCGAGGCGGACGCGGTGCGCATTCTGGCCAACGACCCGATCCTGATCGGCGATCAGTGGCTGGCGTTCACGCCGCCGCGGGTGCCGAAGCTGCAAACGCTCGACACCTACATCGGCCGCACCCAGCCGGTGCTGCTGGACTGGGCCGTGGGCCTGCAGTTCCCGTGTCAGCGGCCGTTCGCGCACGAGAACGGGGTGGCCGAGGTGCCGAACTACCGGATCCTGCCGGACCGTCCGCTGGCGATCTCCTCGACCGACACCTGGCAGGCTCAGGAGTTCGGCGGCCCGCTCGGCTTCACGCAGATGCTGGCGAGCCGGGTCACCATCTCGACCTACCTGCGTGACGACTGGGCGCGGGACTGGGGTTCGCTGGAACGCTATGACCAGCACTTCGATGCCGTGCCCGCACAGCTCGAGACCGGTACCGCCACCCGCGACGGGCTGTGGAGCCCCGGGCCGCTGCGGGTGTTCTGACCGGTAGAACCGAGAAGGCGCGGACCACTTCGGTGGTCCGCGCCTTCTGTGTTCGGGTCGGGCGGTGGTCATTGCCGGTAGGGCGACTGGGATCAGACGTTGAGCAGGCGACGGTTGAGGTCGCGCCGTAACACCTCTTGCGAAGGCAGCCTTTCCAGTACCCGCATCACGGCAGGTCGTAGTTCTTTTTTCTCGTCGTCGCTGAGCAGGTCGACGAGGTCTCGGAGATCCATGTCATCGATGGCTCGTGTCGTCATACCCACCAGGGTACGTGCTCAAACCCATAGTTGGGCAGACTTTACGGCGTCGGGTCCGCCGGTTTAACCGTATCGAAATCCCAACGGGCGCAAAAGTTTTCGTACTGTGCATGCGCAACTGCCCGCCCACTGCCCTTACACCGGCACTGTCACCCCTGCGCCCGGATCGGCGGCTCCTCCGCCCAGCCTGATCGGTCCACCACCCGCACCGACACCTCGGCCGGCGGCGCGGACTCGTACGGGAAGTACCGCTCGAGCGAACCCCAATCGCGGCCCAGATCCTGATCGAGATACGTGGGCACCGACTCGGCCCGCAGCAGCAGCTCGGTCCAGCCCAGCGGGCCGCCGCCGATATTGTCCTGCCAGGCGTTGGAAGCGTCCGAGCCCACCCGGTCGGGCAGGATCCGCCACTTCGGCGCCTCGGCGACACCGTCGTGGTGCTCGAACGGGCGCTGGCACGGGAACGCCAGGCCGACGTGCCAGTCCAGCAGCACCGGATCGGTGTGGCCGACCACCGAGTCCAGGGTGGCCAGTCGCGGCAGCCGCGGCGGGGTCACCGCGAGCCACTGCTGCCCGGTGATGTCGTTGTCGGTGGCGACCAGGCGCACCGCGTTCACCCCCGCGGGCAACTGATCGAGCGGCACGCGCAGATTGCGCCACGACGGCGCGGGACCGATATCCATCGGCGCCACCGACCCGGTGACCTCCACCTCGCCGTCGGCGGTGTGGACGCCGTATTCCAGGCGCAGCTCCTGCCCGTAGTGCACCACGCCGTCGTTGTCGACGTAGCGGATCCGCCCGGCCGCGGTGACCACCAGCGCCTGATAGGCGGGATCCTCGCGCACGGTGTCGAGATCGGCGCGGTACCACTGCGAGGTCAGCCGCGCCTGCTGCTGCACACCCTCCTGGTAGGAACCGAGAACGGGGGTGCGGGCCGGGTCGAGACCGAACGGCAGCGCGACGGTGCTGCCGTTGAGGCCGGCCTCGTCGGTGGTGCCGCCGCCGGTGCCCGCGCGGGTGGTGTCGGTGGTCTTGTTGGCCGCGTCGGTGTCGACCGAGTTGGCGCCGCCGACCACGGTCTCGTCGGCATCGGCGGTGAGATCGGTGGCCACACCGTCGGGGGTGAAGCCCACCGATTCGGCGTCCAGGCCATCGGCGGGGGCGCCGGTATACGGGGTGAGCAGCGAATCGGCGGTGTTCGTCTCCACCAGCACGTCGTTGGCCAGGGCACAGGTGTCACCCCGCAACGACTCGATATTCGACTTCGCGATCGAGTACGCCGGGTACTGGGTGACCGCGCCCTTCACCATCGACGCGACCTCGAACAGCACGAGCAGCGCCGCGGCGATGGTCAGCGGCATGGTGGCGAACCGGTCGAAACGGGCCGGGCGGGCCGGGCCGCGATAGGGAGCTCGCAGGTGGAAGAACAGTGCCACCAGCAGCGCGAGCACGCTCAGCCCCAGGAACAGGGTCGAGACACCCTTGCCCGCCACCATCGGCGCCTTGTCCCAGAACGGGACGCCGTAGCTCGACACGTACCACCAGCCGTTGGAACCGGTGAAGGTCAGCGCGAGCAGGAACAACACCGCCGCGGCGAACAGCGCCCGGTTACGTGGGGCGCGGATACCGTTGACGCCCACCGCCACCGCGGCCAACGCGGCCAGCGACCCGGCCAGTCCCGCGTACACCCCGAAGTGATGGGTCCACTTGGTGGGCGTCCACATCATCAACAGCAGGGCGCCGAAGACGATGCCGAGAATGCGCACCGACGGGCCCCGCGCGGTGCCCGGGATGCGGGTCTTGCGCAGGACCTGCAGGATGCACACGAGCAGGCACAGCAGCAGCACCAGCACACCGAAGCGCCGCGCCAGCGACCCGTCGGGGGAGAGCATGAACAGCGAATCCCAGCGGGTGCGCTCGTCGAACCAGGCGACATTCGGGCCGACCAGGGTGCGCACCCGGGTGGCTTCCAGGACCGTGGACAGAGTCTGGTCGGCGAAGACGATGATCAGGACCAGGGTGCCCGCCGCGATACCGGGAGCGAGCAGGGCGGCGTAGCGGAAGATCGTGGCGCCCACCGAGAGGCGCGGCCCTGCGGTGGTCTCGGTCGGCACGGTGGCATCGAGACCGTCCTGATCGGCGGCGATCCGGCGCGGCCGGACACCCTGGGCCCGTTTGACGATGATCTGCATGACCGGTCGCGTCCCGGCGATCAGTGCGGCGATACAGATCAGACCGGTGGGCCCGGCGGCGAGGGAGAACGCGGCGATCAGAATCGCCAGGGCCGCGGGCAGCAGGCGGGCGGTGGCGATGGCGCGTTCGATCGCGCACCAGGTGAGCAGCGCGCCCGCCGCGATCAGCGGTTCGGGGCGCAGCCCGTTGTTGTAGGGCAGCCAGAAGGCCAGGAACACCAGGCCCGCCGTCCACAGCGCCACCTTGTCGCGGCGCACTCGTGCGCCCAGGCGCGGGAGCACTTCACGGCTGATCACCGCCCAGCACAGCAGCCCCGCGAGCAGGGCGGGCAGGCGCATCCAGGGGCTGGCATCGGAGATCTTCGTCATCCAGGCCAGCAGTTCGTAGGACCAGCCGAACGGGGCCTCCGGCACCCCGAACCAGCGGTAGTAGTTGGCCATGTACCCCGACGGTCCCGAGGCGCGGGCCATGTTGAGGATGTAACCGTCATCGGAGGTGTTGGCGCCGATCACATGCCAGCCGAGCAGGGTCACGACCACCACCACATCGGTGGGCGTGATCCGCCACCAGTGCCGCGGCAGGAAATGGCGGGCGCGGCGGCCGTCGGCGGTGTCGAGCAGGTGCAGGGCCAGCAGCGCGGCGAGGGTGGCCACCGCGGCGCCGATCATCGCCGCCAGTTTCAGCGGGGTCGGGGTGGAGGTGAACCGGGAGTCGATATCGGCGTGCAGGCGCGCGCCCGTCAGCGCCTCGGCGCCGAGGTCGGTGTACACGCCGACGATCTGCGGCCGCTTGTCGACGGTGACGGTGTTGCGGAACGGGTTGCCGTCCGCGCGGGTCACACCGTCGAACTCGACGGTGGTGGCGGCGACGGCCGAATCGATGGTGATGTGCTCGCAGCCGGCGATCTCGTCGATCGGCGCCGACAGCATCGGCACGTCGCGGGCCTGTACGGTGAGCACACCCTCGCGCGCGATGACGCTCAAGCCCTTGGCGAGCTGACCGGATTCGACGGGGATCGTGGTGAGCAGCGTGGTCTCGCCCTCGGGCAGCCCGCGCAGCATCGTGCACGGCAACTGCGCCTCGACCCGCTGGGGCACATACGACACCAGCGGTGCCTGCACGCTCGTCGCACCCGCCTGCGGCCAGTCCAGGCTCGCGCGATCCTGGCGCACCGGTAACAGCGGTGTGAGCAGGGCGAGCAGGAACCCGAGTAGCCCACAGAGCAGGGCAATCAGGCGGTATCGGGTGAACGCTCGTTCAGATCTGTCCGGTCGCACGGGGACTGATGCTAACCATCGAACCTGTGCGCGACACGGCGCCGCGTCCTGTGTGGCGTTATCCGGTCATCCGGTCGGACCAGTCGAGCTGGGACCGGGCCCAGTCGGGGACCTCGGTGTCGGGGCGGGGGAAGGCGGCGAACTCGGCGCGCAGATCCTCCACCGAGACCTCCGGCATCCAGTCCGCGACAGTGCCGGGGGAGTAGGTCGCCTTGTAGCGGGTGGGCCCGGCGATGAAGATCTCGGCACTGAGCCAGGCACCGGTGTCGGGGTTGTACGACAAACGCTTGTGATCGGCGAGGTACTCGAGCACCTCCAGCGGCGGCACCAGATTGGTGACCGTCCCGTCGCGCTCCTTGATCTGCACCCCGGCCACCGCGACCTGGCCGACCTGAAGCGACCACAGCAGCGCGAACTTCTGACCCGGCGAGAGCATGGCGATCGCGGCATCGATGACGACCCGCTCGATATCGCCGAGCGATTCCAACTGTTCCCGGGGAGCCGATTCCGCGCTGCCCTGGCGATGTTCGCGTGGCAACAGGAGATCGATCCGCTCCGGCCTGCTGAGCGTCATAGCTATACCTCTGCATCCGTACCGATCAGCACTACCAAAACTGATTTCGGTCGGCCGAACTTTTCAACATTTCGCAGCGTACTCGCCCCGCTGGATGGGCTACGCGGCCTTTTCGCCACGTCGGCACATATTGTCATCTACCCCGGTCCGCACACCAGTAGCAACCGGGTGTCCATCAACACAGCCCGCTCTCAGGCCGCGGACGCCCGCAACGCGAACCAGCCATCGCGCGGGTCGGCGAAGCCGTGATAGATCAACGGAACGCGCTGGTCGATGCCGAAATGCCGGTAGACCGCGGCCATCGCCTGCCGCACCGAATGCGCCTGGAAATCGTCGATGCGGCGGGGGCCGATGCGGCGCTCGGGCAGCATCGCCAACCGGGTGAGTTCAGCCGGATCATCCACGTCCAGGCCCCACGGCTCGTCCTCGATGAGGTGGTCGTGCAGCACCGCCCTGGCGGTGGGCGGATCGTGGCGCGGCCCGGTGAACGCAACCCGCTGCACGCGGGCCAGGCCGCGGGTGTCGAGTGGAATGCGGGTCGCCTCGATGAGATCGATGAGGTCGGTGTCGGGGGCGGGTGCTGGGCCCTCGACCGGTGTCTGCTCGAGCAGATGCAGCATCTGCCCACCGCTCACCAGCGGTTCCGGCACCACGAACACACTGATGCTGGGGCAGATGCAATTCATGCCGGTGAGGCACACCCTCGTGTGCAACGGATCGGACATACGTCCTCCTCCGATAGCGGGTCGCCGGGACCCGTGACGTGCAGAGTCTGATTCCAACGCCATCCGTCGCCGGAGACGATCCGCCGACGTCGACCGTGCCGCACCGTCAGTCTAGTGCGGTTCGGCCGCCGGTAGACAGGGTTGCGAAAACACGTATCGCCCCACCTCAGCGGCGCACGGTGACCAGGGTGAAGGGGCCGATTTCGGTGGTGGTGAAGGCCGGATCGGTGAACAGCGACTTGGGGAAGGCGACGGTGTAGCGCTTGACGTTGGGATCGTTGGGGTAGACATCCTCGGCCAGCCGCAGGGTGTAGTTGTCGCCGTCGCTACGGAACAGGAACGCGTCGGGAGCTCGCCACGGGGCCCGCGACATGGCGTCGAGCAGGGCGGCCGAGGAGTCGAGTTCGCTCCAGGCGGCGATGGTGTCGGCGCGGGCTTTGAACTGGGCGAGGGGGTTCGCGTAGTGCGAGGTGAGCGCCTGGAAACCGAAGTAGGGGTAGAAGGACAGGAAGCTGGTGTCGGCGGTGAGGACCACCGATTCGTCACGGGGCCGGCCGGTCTGGGCCAGCAGCGCCTCGTCCACGGCGTGGTAGTAGGCGACGGCCGAGGGCGGACGTTTGTCGCCGCGTTCGCCGTGGGTGCCGTATTCGTCGACCGTTTCGGTGGGCACGGTGTCGGTGTAGGCGGTGTCGATCTCATGGGTGAGCACGGTGGGGATCGTCTGGGCGAAGGCGAGGGCGCCCAGGACCGCGATCGTCGCGGCCGCGGTGCGCAGCCGGGCGGGTTCGTTCAGCGCCAGGTAGACGGCCTTGGCGCCCTCGACGAAGCCGAAAACGCCTGCGGCAGCGAGCACAGCGAGCAGCACCGGCTCGAGGCGGAACGACAGCAGGGTGGTGCCCGCCGCGGTCGCCGCCATCGACAACAGCGTCCACAGGTAGATCGCCACGACACCGATCCCCAGGGCCTGCGCCCGCCGCGACGAACCGGCACGCACCACCAGCCACAGCACACCGAGCAGGCACAACCCGCCACGCAGCGAGAACTCCAGCATCGGGAACGCCAGTTGCGCTCCCGACTGCGGCAGATAGTGGAAAGCGTTGCCCGAGGGCATCTTCGCGCCCGCCAGCAGCTCGAGCAGATACGGCGTCCACACCACCAGCGCCACGACGACGGCGATGGTTCCGATCACCGCCAATCGGGTCAGCGGTGCGATCGCGGCGCGCCACGCCGGCCGCGCGGCGACCGTCGAACCATCGCCGGTGGACCCCTGGCCGACCTTTCGAGCCCCGATCGTGCGCCGCCGGGCCACCGCCCGCCGGGTGTACACCGCGCTACCCGCCGCGATCACCGCCATCAGCACCACGGTGAACGCCGCGATCGCCAGGTACAGCGTGTAGAAGCAGGCCGCGACCCCGAGGAACAACCCCGTGCCCACCGCCGCGCCCCAGCCGCCGGACCGGCGGTACAACGCCCCCCAAGCCAGCACCAGCACCGGGGGAATGAAGACCACGAGCACCGCGCCGTACGCCTCGGGCGAGGCGTAGGCCACCGTCATCGCCGTCACCGCGGCCGCCGCGCCCACCGCCATGTCCGCGCGCACCAACTGCGTCCACAACACCAGCGCCACCGCGGCAGCCACCGCGAGCATCCCGATCGAATACGGCTTGAACACTTCCCAGCCGTCCAGGCCCAGCACATCGCCGACCCGGCCGCCGACCCAGAACCATCCGGCCGGGTAGAACGGCGGCAGATCCACATAATTCATGTCGCGCAGTGCGGCGCTGTCGGTGAGCCGCGTCAGATACTGGGTGCGGAACTCCTGATCCACCGAGACGCCGAACAGATACAACTTGGTCGCCGCCAGCGGCATCCCGAGCGTGACCGTGACGAAGCTCGAAATACCCACCCAGGAAGCGAGTTTCGCGACCACCGGCCACTTGTGCAACCGGATCAGCAGCACCGAGACCGCGAGCAGGGCAATCGAGCAGACCTGACCGACGGTGGTCAACGCCCGGGTCACGTTGGAGGAGTTGAACGCCGGCCACTGCACCGCCGAGAACACGAACAGCCCGACCGCCGCCACCACCAGCGCCACCAACGCGGCCGCAAGCCCCTCGGCTACCCCGGTCGCGATCTTGCGCCCCACCCGCACGTCATCGTTGGTCGTCATCGGGGCGCGTCCTCCGGCTCCACTCAGCTGCACGGTCCGAGCCAGCCTAGTGGAGCCGACTCACGCGCCCGGCCGCACCGGCGACCGCTCGGCCTCGCTGAGTTCGCGGCAAATAAGCTCATGCGAAGTCAGGGTCGGCTTCGCAGGATTCGGCGAACGACAACCGCTGACGAGCGTTGGGCTCGCCGGCAGTGCCGGGCATTCAGAAGGTGAGTTCCAGTGGCCCGTCGTGGACATTGACTTCTCGCAGTTCCGTGGCGAATCTCGTCGCGGTGACGAAGTCTTTGTCGTCGTGGACGATGATGAGGTCGTGGTATCCGGCCGTCGCGCATATCTGAAGGTCTACTGCCGAGAACGCATTGATACAGCCGCCTTGGGCCGCGCGATGCTGGAAGGTTCCGATCCACGAGCCCGCTGACTTCGGCACCGAGATCTCGCGGTAGAGCTGCTCGAACCGCATGGCGAGGGTGGAAAACTCCGCGACGTTGCGTGACGAGCTCAAGAACTCGGTCCGCTGGGGGTAACAGGAACGGATCATCCTGTCTGTAGTCGTCGTGCGCCAAGTCTCGCGGAGTTCGTCAGACCGGAGAATGCGCCACAATGCCGATGAGTCGATCAGGTAGCCCGTCACCCTCTACGCGCCGCTCGGTCGGCCCGGCGCGCAGCCTCAGCGCCCTCCAAGTCCATGCTCTTGGCCAGTTCGAAGAAGTTGTCGTAAGCGGCGTCGAGGGTGAGTCGCTGGTTGTACTCCTCGAGCGCCGCGGCGACCGCTGCGGTCTTCGTGCGGTGCTTGCCCAGGCGCTTGGCGGTTTCCAGCGCCTCATCATCGATATCGATATGCGTCAGTGACATGTCAGCACTCCTGTACATATTCGGGCCGACTATCGTCTCAGAATTGTACATCCACACCCCTCCGTTAAACGAAACTGCCGCACCGTTAACAACGGTGCGGCAGTTATTCGAAGCGGTACCCCGCCTAGATGGGGAGCTTGCGGAAGATCGGGCGGGGAACGTGGCGCAGGGCCGACATCACGAAGCGGGCCTCGTTCGGGGTCCACACGATCTCGGTGCCCTTCTCCGACGCCGCGACCGCCAACCGGGCAACATCTTCCGGGTCGACCGTGAGCGGAGCCTCCTTGGAACCGGTGGCCTCCCAGTGCGCCTTGGTCGCCGAGGTGCGCACCTGCATCGGACGCACCACCGTCACACGCGCACCGTGCGGGCGCAGCGCCTCACCCAGACCGAGGTAGAAGCCGTCGAGGCCGGCCTTGGTGGAGCCGTAGACGAAGTTGGAGCGGCGCACACGCTCACCGGCCACCGACGACATCACGATGAACCGGCCGTGCCCCTGCGCCTTGAACTTGTCGCCGACCAGCACACCCACCGACACACCGGCGGTGTAGTTGATGCCGACGGTCATGACCGCCTTGCGCTGGTCCTGCCACAATTCCTCGGCGTCACCGAGCACGCCGAACGCGACGATCGCGACATCCACGTCACCCGCGGCGAACGCCGCGTCGACTACCTTCGGGTGCGAGTCGGTGTCGAGCGCGTCGAAATCGAGGACCTCGACCGCGCTCGCGCCCGCGGCCTTCAGCTTCGCGACCGCGCCGTCGAGCAGCGGATCACCGGGCAGGTTCGCCAGGACGATCCGGGCCGGGCCCTTGCGCAGGTACTCGGCGCAGATCGCGAGACCGATCTCGGAGGTGCCGCCGAACAACAGGATGGTCTGCGGGTTGCCAACTGCGTTGATCACTGGAGCTCCAGCCTCCTGGCCATATCGGACATGAACACGCCGTTCGGGTCGACACTGCGGCGGACCTTGATCCACTCGTCGATCCGGGGGTACATCTTGTGGAAGGTCTCGGCTGAGGTGCGCGAATCCTTCGCGGTGTAGAGGCGACCGCCGAACTCCAGCACACGCCGGTCGAGGTCAGTGACGAACTCGTTCAGCCCGGGCGAGATCGGGAAATCGACGCAGATGTTCCAGCCGGCCATCGGGAAACTCAGCGGCGCCTGGTTGCCCGGCCCGAACAGCTTGAACACGTTCAGGAACGAGTAGAAGCCCGAGCTCTGGATGTCGATGATGATCCGCTTGAACTCCTCTACCGACTCCGGCGGCACCACGAACTGGTACTGCAAGAAGCCGTTGGAGCCGTAGCCACGGTTCCATTCACCCATCATGTCGAGCGGGTGGTAGAACGCCGTCAGACTCTGCGGCTTGTCGCGGTAGGTGCCGGACTTGCGGTACCAGAGCTCACCGATCGGCGTGAAGGTGTACTTGTTGGCCAGCCCGTTCGGGAAGGCGTCGGGCAGCGTGAAGAAGGTTTTGCCATTGAACCGCAGCGGGTCCTTCTGCAGCTTCTTCGGCAGCTGATCGAGCTTGGCCAGGTTGCCGCGGGAAATGGCGGCGCGGCCGAGCTTGGGCAGCGGGCTGATGGCATCGAACCAGGCCGAGCTGTACTCGTAGCGGTCCTCGGAACCGTCGCTGTGGAAGGCGATGGTCTCGTCGAGGGTGGCGGTGACATCGCCGTCGGCGATGAAGTACGCGGTTTCGGTCGGTGTCATCTCGACCGTCGCGCGCAGGATGATTCCGGTGAGGCCGCTGCCACCGATGGTCGCCCAGAACAGCTCCGGATCGGACTCGGCGGTGATGTGCCGGACCACACCATCGGCGGTGAGCAGATCCATCGACCGCACGTGATTGCCGAAGCTGCCCGCGCTGTGATGGTTCTTGCCATGGATATCGGAGCCGATGGCACCACCGATGGTGACCTGGCGGGTGCCCGGTAGCACCGGAACCCATAGGCCGAACGGTAGGGCAGCCTTCATCAGCTGATCCAGATTCACACCACCGTCGACATCGACCAGGCGGGTCGACGCGTCGATGCTGTGGATCCGATTCAGCGACGGCATGTCGATGACCAGGCCGCCCGCGTTCTGGGCGTTGTCGCCGTAGGAGCGGCCGAGGCCACGGGCGATCACACCACGACGCAGGTGCGCGGGCTTGGAATCGTTGTCCTCGGCGACCATGCGCACGGCCTTGGCGATCAACTCGGGATCGCTGGTCGAGAGCACTTCGGCGGAGGTGGGTGCGGTGCGACCCCAACCGGTGAGCTTGCGCGTGCGCGTAGGAAGCGCAAACGGCCCATCGTTGGTGGTCGAAATGTTCTCAGACATCGGCTAAGAGGCTACATGCATGGCGCGGCACTCGACCTGTCTCGTAGTGTTCCTCACGTGCAAGACCAACCGCATCTGCCGCTTCCCGCTGAGATTCCCCTGGTCGACGAGCCCGGTGGGACCGACGTCGACCTGAAGACGCAGATCGTGCGGTTCACGCTGACCGGCGGTTTTTCCGCGGTGGTGGACTTCGGGCTGCTCACGCTGCTGTCGAATGTGCTCGGGGTGCCCGAGATCCTGGCCAAGGCGCTCAGCTTCATCGCGGGCACGACCACCGCGTATCTGATCAACCGGCGCTGGACGTTCCGGGCGGAGCCGAGCCGGGCGCGGTTCATCGCGGTGGTGGCGCTGTACGCGGTGACCTTCGCGGTGCAGGTGGGGATCTACGCGCTGCTGTACTTCGCGCTGGCCGACGAGTGGTGGCGTCAGCCGCTGGCGTTCGTCGTGGCGCAGGGCACGGCGACGGTGATCAATTTCGTGGTGCAGCGTGCGGTGATCTTCAAGATCTCCTAGCTAGCCGGCTTTGGCGTCGATCTGGTGCCGGGCGGCCTTGACGCCGAAGTAGTCGCCGCCCTTGGCGCGGACGTTGTCGGTGCCCCATTCCCGGCTGTCGCGGGCGATGGGCACCATCTGTGGAATGTGCTTGCGGCAGTGGATATAGGCCTCTTCGACATCGACGACCACCCACACCTGCGAGAGCTTGCCCCGTTCGGCCGGCGGCAGATCGGTGACGGTGTCGCGCAGTTCGCTGTCGGCGACCATGCGCGCGCTTCCGTTGATGTGCAGCCCGATCAGGTCGCGCACGAAGTCGATCATCAGGATCCCGACGTGCGGGTTCTCGGTGATGTTGCCCAGGCTGGCCATCACCCCGTTACCCCGGTACTCGGGGTACGCAATCGTGCGATCGTCGATCACGTGCAGAAAGCCGGGAGTACCGGCCCGGAAGCTGGCGTCGCATTCGCCGTGTGCGTCGGCGGTGGAGATGAAGGCCATGTCCATCCGCGCGACGAATTCCATCATCGTGGGGTTCAGGTAGTCGATGACCTGGTCATCGTAGAAGCGTTCGGCCCGGTCCACGGTGCCCAACGTGTGCTGTAGCTCGTGCTCTCCATCGCTGCCGATGTGTTTTCCAGGCATCGGGGCCCCTCTGCTAGCCGTACCGGGTGATGCGGGTCTCGCGCCGAAACCCCCGCTGTGACCGCAATCTCATCCAGTCTAGGGGACGCCGGCCCTTCCCGTGGCGTGTCCATTGTTGCGAATGCGATGAAAGCGGGGTTTGCGCAAGGGTTTCCAGGTCAGGACTGATCAGGCCGGTTTCACCGTCACCGGGACCCCGTTGAACACGGCGGTGCCGGTGACCGCGTCGACCACCGAATCATCGGTCAGCACATTGGCATTCACCCCGGCGTTGGCTCGCGCCACCGACTGGGTGGTGCTTGCGCCGTGGCCCCAGCCGTGCGGCAGGCTCACCACGCCGGGCATGATCGTCGCGGTCTGCTCGACCGGCACCGTCAATGCCCCTGCCGCTGAGGTCACCTCGGCCTGCTCGCCGAGGCCGAGCCGGTGCGCGTCGTCGGGATGGACCTGCAGTGTGCAGCGGTTGGAGCCGCCGACCAGCCCGGCGATGTTGTGCATCCAGCTGTTGTTGGAGCGCAGCTGCCTGCGGCCGATCAGCACCATCGGTGGCGCGCTGGTGCCGAGCCCGGCGCGCAGGCGGGCCACGTCGGCCAGCAGTTGCGGCGGCGCGAGCTCCACCCGGCCCGACGCGGTGCGCAGCACGTCGGGCAGCCGTGGGCGCAGCGGGCCCAGATCGATGCCGTGTGGGTGCTCGAGCAGGGTGCGCAGGCTCAGCTCACCGCCGTTCCAGGCGCCGTAGGGGCCGAGCTTCAGCATCAGATCGAGCCGTTGTTCGGTGGTGTCGGCGCCGGTCAGCTCGTCGCGCCGGTCACTGAGGCCCGCCTTGTGTAGAGTGGCGGCGATGACCAGCTCGTCGAACATCGCCAGTGGGGCGGCCGTGCCGGTGCCCGCGTGCGGTTGCCCGCTCACGGCGGCGGCGAGGCGGACCACGACCTCGGACTCCGACGGGCGCCCGTCGAGGGGGACCAGTGGCGGCGAGTAACGCGCGTAGTTGCGCACCGCGAACTGCAGCAGGGCGAAGTCGTAGTGCGGTGACTGCACCGAACGCGGCGGCGGCAGGATGACGTCGGCATGGCGGGTCGTCTCGTTGACGTAGCGGTCCACGCTCACCATGAAGTCGAGCCCGGCCAGTCCCCGGTCCAGCCGGGCCCCGCTCGGCGCCGACAGCACCGGGTTGCCCGCCACCGTCACCAGTGCCCTGATCTGGCCCGGTCCTGGAGTGTCGATCTCGTCGGCCAGGGTCGCCACCGGCAGCTCACCCATCGCCTCGGGCAGCTCGCGCACCCGGCTGGTCCAGCGCCCCGTCCGGAACGGTTTGCTGCGCGCGACGCCACCGGCCGCCGCGGCGGCGAACATGGCGCCACCGGGGGAGTCGAGGTTGCCGGTGAGGGTGTTGATCGCGTCGACCAGCCATTGGGTGAGGGTGCCGAACTCGGCGGTGCAGGTGCCGATGCGGGCGTAGACCGCGGCGGTCGGGCTGGTGGCGAGTTCGCGGGCGAGGCGGCGCACGGTGCCCGCGTCGATGCCGGTGCGTGCCGCTACCGCTTCGGGGGTGAATTCCTGGGCCGCCGCGCGCAGTTCGTCGAGCCCCGCCACGTCGACGCGCACGTCGACGAGGTCCTCGGCGAAGAGCGTGTGCACCACCGCGAACAGCAGGTAGGCGTCGGTGCCGGGCCGGATGAACAGGTGTTCGTCGGCTGTCGCCGCGGTGCGGGTGGCGCGCGGGTCCACCACCACCAGCTTGCCGCCACGCGCGGCCAGCGCTTTGAGGCGGCCGGGGAAGTCCGGCGCGGTGCACAGCGAACCGTTGGATTCCAGTGGATTGGCACCGAGCATCAGCAGCAGGTCGGTGCGGTCCAGGTCGGGTACCGGGACCGTGAGCGGGTCGCCGAACATCAGGCCGGCGGCGACCTGTTTGGGCATCTGGTCGGCGGTGCTGGCCGTGTAGATGTGGCGGGTGCTCAGCGCGCGGATGAGGGCGGGCAGATACAACGCGCCCGCCACCGTGTGCGCATTGGGATTGCCCAGGTACACCGCGGTCGAGCCGCTGCCGTGCGCGGCGACGACCTCGGCGAAGCGGGCCGCGATCAGGTCGAAGGCCTCGTCCCAGCTCGCCTCGGCGAATCCGTCGCCGTCGCGGATGAGCGGGGTGGTCACCAGGTCGGGGTCTTCGTCGAGCTTGCCGAAGCTGGCGCCCTTGGGGCAGAGGAAACCTTTGCTGAAGGGGTCGTCGCGGTCACCGCGTACCGAAAGCACCCGGTCGGTGTCGTCGAGGGTGAGGGTGAGCCCGCAGACGGCCTCACACAGCGGACAGGTACGCAGCAACGAACGCGGAGCCATGCCCCATCCTTACGCCCACCGGGGCGGGCGATGTCCGAAAACGCCGAAAAACCCGCGAGGGCGACGTCGGGGAGGCGTCGCCCTCGCGGGTTCGGGAAAGATCTGGCCTAGCAGGCCACCGTCAGCGCGGCACGCTTGCGGGTGGTGGCGGCGCGCACGGCGGCACCGAGGGCGACCACCGGCGGGAGCCAGCGAGCCTCGGCCGGGGCGACGCCCCACGCGGCGGAGCCGGCGGCCAGCTGGGTCGGCGGCAGCGGGACGCTCGCGCCGTCGGTGTGCACGATGACACCGACCTCGCGCATCGCCTCGATCGCCATGGCGGCCTTGTTGACGCCGGTCACCAGGTGGATCTCACGACGCTCCTGGCCCGGGATCTCGATGACGGGGCCGGACAGGTTGTTGGCGCGCAGAAAGCGGCGGACCTCGCCGGCCATCTCGCCGGTGATCTCGATGGCCGACACCTCGGCATCGGTGACCAGGCACAGACCGTTGGCTGTTTCGGCGACCGTCCATCCCCGCGCGGTGTACTCCTGCGCGGCGGCACCCTTGTCGGCGGCCGTGGTGGTGGTCGGAAACGTCGTGCGCACTGTGTTCTCCATTCCCCGAAGAGCTCTGTTCCTGCGTTCATGGGCGTATCGGCGACGGGCATGTCACTTGTTACGCCGTTTTCGAAAAATATCCGCGAGTGTCTGCTTCGTCTCATTCGGTTGACCTCCGCTATCGGAGGTCCGGGCGGTCGGATGTTGGCGTGTCGGCCGAAAGCGGGCAGGATTCGGCCCATGACCGACGTGCCGAACACCGCTGGGTCGACCGAAGACGTCGCCGAGGAGTTCGAAGCCGAATCACGCTGGCTCTCTTGGAAAGAGGCCGATGTGAAGCGTACGGGGCAGCGGCCCGAACACGCCGACGAGGATGCCGATGCGGCCGAGCCGGCGCGCGACGCGGGCTTCGTCGAACCGTTCCGCAGCACTCGTTCGGCCACCGAGTGGGGCGCCGAAGCTCTGCGCTCACTGCTCGACGTGCAGTTTCGCAGGCCCGCGACCAGGACTTTGCTGCCGTTGGCCTACATACTCGGGGTGGTCTCGTTCGGGATCGGGCTGCCGCTGGCGCTCACGGTGCTGATGTGGCGGGCTTCGGTGCTGCTCGGGGTGCTGGCCGCGCTGATCGCGGTGCCGCTCGGGCTCACCATCGCGGCCTCGGTGCGCCTGATGCTCGAATTCGCCGACAACGCCGCCAGGTTGGCCGGTCGTGTCGAGCACATCAGTGAGTTGGCCGACGGGCTGTTCCAGGCGCTTTCCGACGTCGCCGAGCCGGTGAACCAGCTCTCCGAAGACGTTCGGGCGGTGCAGTTCTGGCGCTTCAGAAAGAAGAAGTAGGTGTTGCGCGGTGTCGTATTCATTGTGAAACAATTCGTCCGCAGATCTGATGATGCGTCAGCTGCGTAGGACGGTCTCCGGAAGCCAAGGGGGAGGCCGGATTTTGGAAACAGGGGGGAAGTATGGCTTCACCGCAGGGTGTCACCGGTTCGACCATGCCGCGCAGGCAGCTGGGCAGGCACTTACGTGACCTGCGCAATCGCGCGCGCATGACCACCAGGACCGCGGCGACGCAACTCGAATGGTCGGAAGCGAAGATCTGGCGGATCGAAACGGGGCAGACGTCGTTGCGCAGCCTCGACGTCGAAGCGATGTGCAAGGTCTATGGCGCACCGGATGATCTGGTCGAGCCGCTGGCCGCGCTGGCTCGCGAAACCAAGGCACGGGGCTGGTGGACGAGCTACAACGATGTGATTCCGGAGGGCTTCGACGTCTATATCGGCCTCGAGGAGGCCGCCAGCGCGCTGTCGATCTATGAGAACGGTCTGGTCCCGGCGCTGTTGCAGACCGAGGACTACACCAGGGCGCTACTGGAACAGGCTCAGCCGGATCTGACCGACGCCGAGTTGGATCGCAGGTTGCGGGTGCGCGCGGCCAGGCAGGCGCTGCTGGTCCGGCCCGAGTCGCCGCTGCGGTTGCACGTGGTGCTGGCCGAAGCGGTGCTCACCCGCCGCATCGGTGACGATCGGGTGCTGGCGGGCCAGCGTGCGTGGTTGCGGGAGCTCGCCGACCGCGACACCGTGCGAATCCAGGTGGTGCCCGCTGACACGGGGTATCACTCGGGGCTGGAGTCGGGCCGGTTCACCATCCTGGAATTCGACGGCTCGGGTGACAAGCCGGAGCCCCCGGTGGTCTATGTGGAGACCTTCGCCGGGACGGCCTATCTCGACAAGCCGAACGAACACGACCGCTATCGCGGCGCGTTCACCGACATCTGCGCGGCCGCCTCCGGGTCGGTGTAGCTACCAGGAGTCGGTGAGAACCGAACGGTGCGTGGGCAGGGCCTGGTCGTAGACCGCCCTGCCCTTGTCGGTCAACCGGACGAAGATGGCGCGACGGTCGGCTTCGCACATGGTGCGTTCCACCAGCCCGTCGCGTTCGAGCCGGGCCACGGCGCGGGAGAGGGCGCTCTGGCTCAGGTAGATGTCGTTGGCCAGTTCGGTCATGCGGTATTTCTGGCAGGCCGCGTCGACCAGCCGATCGAGGGTCTCGAATTCGCTGAGCCCGATCCGGTGTTCGTTTTGCAGCGCCTTCTCCAGCGCGCAGCTCACGGCGGCATGCCGATCGAGCAGTTCGCGCCACTGTCCGACCAGCTCGGTGGGCGCTTCGTTGCGCCGAGCTGCGTGGATGGCCGGGTTCGACATGGCCCCATCCTAGTGGTCGCCCCATGCCTATGCAAACGCAATTTATGTGTTGGCAATTAATGCGTGTGCATGTAACGTCTGCCGCATGACTTCGCCAGCTTCGCTCTCGGCCACAGACCAGGCGGCCGATCCGACCAGATGGCCCACCCGGCTGTGGGCCATGCTGATCACTCTGTGCATCGTGCTGTTCCTCGACGGGCTCGACGTTTCGATGATCGGCGTGGCCCTGCCGTCCATCGGCGCCGAACTCGACATGTCCACCTCCACCCTGCAGTGGCTCGTCGGCGGTTACGTGCTCGGCTACGGTGGCCTGCTGCTGCTGGGCGGCCGCACCGCCGACCTGCTCGGCCGCCGCAAGGTCTTCCTCGTCGCGCTGGCCGTCTTCGCCGTGGCCTCGCTGATCGGCGGCCTGGTCAGTGACCCGACGCTGCTGATCGTCACCCGCTTCATCAAGGGTCTGGCCGCGGCGTTCACCGCCCCCACCGGCCTGTCGATCATCACCACCACCTTCGCCGAAGGAAAAGCGCGCAACAAGGCGCTGTCGATCTACACCGTCTTCGGTGCGGGCGGCTACTCCATGGGCCTGCTGTTCGGCGGCCTGATGACCGGCATCGGCTGGCGCTGGACCTTCCTGCTGCCCGTCCCGATCGCCCTCGCCGCGCTGGTCGCCGCGTTCTTGCTGCTGCCCAAGGACGGCAAGGCCGAAGAAGGCGGGCACGACCTACTCGGCGCGCTGCTGTCCACCGGGGGCATGCTGCTGCTGGTCTACACCGTGGTCACCGCGCCCGAAGTCGGCTGGGCCTCGGCACGCACACTCGGCTCGTTCCTCGCCGTGATCGCCCTGTTCACCGCGTTCGTCGTCACCGAACAGCGGGTGCGTCACCCGCTGATCCGGCTGGGCATCCTGCGCAAGGTGTCGCTGGTGCGGGCCGGACTGGCCATCGTCGCGCTGGCCGGCTCCTACTTCAGCTGGCAGTTCATCGTCACCCTGTACCTGCAGGACACCCTCGGCTGGTCGCCGCTGAAGCTGGCGATGGCGTTGCTCCCGGTAGGTGTGCTGGTCGTGGGTTCGGCCTTCTTCTCCGACAAGCTGATCGACCGCTTCGGCACCGGACCGGTGATCGCGGTGACGCTGTCGGTGATGGCCATCGGCTACCTGATGTTCCTGCGCATCGACACCGCGCCCGACTACCTGACCGTGCTGCTGCCCGCCGTCTTGCTGATCGGCGTCGGCTGGGTGGGCTTCCCGGCCATCAACGTGCAGGCCACCAGCGGTATCGAGGACGAAGAGCAGGGCCTGGCGGCCGGCGTCTTGCAGACCTCGATGCAGGTCGGCGCGGCCGTGGTGCTCGCGGTGACCACCGCGATCGTCACCTCCGGCACCCACACGAGCACCTCACCGCAGCAGATGCTCGACACCTACCGCCCGGGCCTGGAGTTCGCCGCAGGCGTCACCATCGTCGGCGCCCTGGTAGCACTCACCGTCTTCTGGCCGCGCAAGCGAGTCACTCCCACTGCGGTGATCGAAGAGAAGGTACTCGAGCCGGTCGGCTGATCGTAAATACCCGAATGGCACCACCTTTCACAGGAGTGGTGCCATTCGGCGTTCGCAAAGCTGTCCCACCAAGGTTTTTCGGCCGCCTCGCATCCGAGGGGCGATACGTAACGGCGAAGCCGAAGTATCGCCCCTCGGATGCGAGGCAACCAGGGCCGAAAAACCCGCGGCGCCAGCCGCCCATGTCACAGCCCCTTGGCGGCTTGGTCTTTCGCGGAGCGGATGTAGGTGAGTGGGCGGCCGTCGCGTCCCTCGGTGGGCCAGTCGATGGCCAGCTGGGGGTCGAAAGCGTCGAGGTCGCGGTCGAATTCGGGGGAGTACTCGAGCGAGCACAGGTAGTTCACGGTCGAACGGTTCTCCAGGGACAGGATCGCGTGGCCGAGGCCCTCGGACAGGAACACCGAGCGCCGGTCCACGTCGTCGAGCAGCACGCTGTCCCAGGTGCCGTAGGTGGGTGAGCCGGGGCGTAGGTCGACCACCACGTCCAGGAACGCACCGCGTACGCAGGTCACATACTTGGCCTGTCCGGGCGGGTCTTCGGTGTAGTGGATGCCGCGCAGCACACCGGCGGCCGAGACCGAGGTGTTCACCTGCTGCAAGCCGAAGGGGCGCCCGGTGGCCTTCTCGAACTCCGAGGCCTTGAACGTCTCGCAGAACATGCCGCGGTCGTCACCGAGCAGGCGGGGGGTGACGACCCACGCGCCGGGGATCGTCATTTCACGAAATTCCATGCTTACCAGTCTTTTCCGCGGTCGATCAGGTCCAGCAGGTAGCGGCCGTAGCCGGAGCGCACCATCGGCTCGGCCAGCTCGCACAGCTGTTCGTCGGAGATCAGCCCGCGCCGCCAGGCCACCTCTTCGGGCACGCCGATCTTGAGGCCCTGGCGTTCCTCGATGGTGCGTACGTAGTTGGCGGCGTCGAGCAGTGAGTCGAAGGTACCGGTGTCGAGCCAGGCGGTGCCGCGGGCGAGCACGTCGACGCTGAGCCTGTCCTGCTCGAGGTAGGCGCGGTTGATGTCGGTGATCTCGTACTCGCCGCGCGCCGACGGGCGCAGCGAACGCGCGATCTCCACTACGTCGTTGTCGTAGAAGTACAGGCCGGGGATGGCGTAGTTCGAGCGCGGCACCTTGGGCTTTTCCTCGATGGACACCGCGCGGCCGTGCGCGAATTCCACCACGCCGTAGGCGGTCGGATCGCCGACCCAGTAGGCGAACACCGCGCCGCCGTCGATGTCGTGGAAGCGGTGCAGGCTGGTGCCGAGGCCGGGGCCGTGGAAGATGTTGTCGCCGAGTACCAGGGCCGCGGGTTCGGTGCCGATGTGGTCGGCGCCGAGGACGAAAGCGCTGGCCAGGCCGTCGGGTTCGGGTTGGACCACATAGCTGATGGCCACGCCGAACTGGCTGCCGTCACCGAGCAGGCGGGTGAATGCGGCGGCATCTTCCGGCGTGGTGATCACGAGAATGTCGTCGATGCCTGCCAGCATGAGGGTGGACAACGGGTAGTAGATCATCGGTTTGTCGTAGACCGGGACGAGCTGCTTGCTCACCCCGCGCGTGATCGGGTGCAACCGCGATCCGGTGCCGCCCGCCAAGATGATTCCGCGCATAGGTGGCAAGTCTGCCAGTTCCGCGCTTGTCGAAGACGGGGAGGTTCCGACACGTAGACGAATTGGTCACGGAGGTTTCGGGACCGGGCGTGTCGGGCGATTCCTGGTACAGACGGGGCGTGCATCTGATTATGTGAGCCTCGATGTGTGAAACATCACTGTGTTAGATGTCAGCGCCGACATCCGATCCGGGGATTGCCTGGGGAGGGGTCGACGCGCCAGCTCTGAGGTAGGTGCGCGATGGTAGTCACGAAGATCGGCAGGCCCGGTGCGATCGGCGGGATTCTGCCCGCCGCCCCGGCACCGGCCGCGGACAAGGTCGCCCAGGGCATCATCGTCAACTCCGGGCGCGGCAGTACTTCCTCACGAGTCCTGATGGGCGCCTGCCTCGGACTCGTCGGGCCACTGCTGCGCACCGTCCCCATCAACCGGACCACCATCCCGGTCGGCGCCGCCGCGGTCGACCTGCTCGCCCGGCTGCGACCCGAACCACAAGGCATCGAGCGCGAACAGATCCAGCTCGACGGCTTCAAGATGGAAATCGTGCGGCCGGCCGGCGGTTCCCGCGCCCTGCGCCACGGCGCCATGCTGTACCTGCACGGCGGCGGCTTCGCGGTCTGCGGGCTGCGTACGCACCGCGCGATCGTGGCCGGCCTGGCCAGGCGGACCGGGCTACCGGTGCTCAATGTCGAATACCGGCAGCTCCCCGGCTCGATCGACGCCTCGATCGACGACTGTGTGCTGGCCTACCGCTGGCTGCTGCGTCACGGCGCCGACCCGGCTCGCATCGTGTTCGCCGGTGACTCGGCGGGCGGCTTCCTCACCTTCGCCACCGCACTGCGCGCGCGTGAGATCGGCCTGCCACTGCCCGCCGGCCTCATCGGTCTGAGCCCGCTGCTCGATCTGGACTACCGGGCCAAGCAGGACTACGTGAACGTCAGCCGCGACGCCTACATCCCACTGGCCGGGCTCGAGGCCGTGGTGCATCTGGGCGCCGAACACGCGGGTCCGCTGGATCCGGCGCTGTCACCGGTCAACGCCGACCTGGCCGGCCTGCCACCGGTGCTGCTCATCGCCGCCGAAGACGAACTGCTGCGCTACGACTGCGAACTCATGGCCCACCGCCTCACCGCCGCCGGTGTCCCCAACACCCTCGAGCTGTGGCGCGGCCAGGTGCACGCGTTCATGAGCATCCTGCCGAGCATGCCCGAAAGCCGCTCGGCGCTCGGACGGGTGTCGAAGTTCGTCCGCACAGCACTGGCGCCGGCCGAGCGCGCACGAACTGCCTGAGCCCGTCACGGCTGGACGCGTCACGCCTGGACGCGTCACGCCTGGACATGGGCTTGCCTGGGCCGCGGCGTGCCTGCACGCGGAACGCTCGAGCGGGGGTGGCCCGGACTGACGCCAGACGGCTGGTTTGTTGACAATGCACCGGCCGGGGCGAGCACCGAGCACGTATCGTTGACGCCGTGCGAGTGCTCGTTACCGGCGGGGCCGGGTTCATCGGTGCGAATTTCGTCCACCAGACCGTGGCCACCCGCCCGGATGTCGGGGTGACCGTGCTCGACGCGCTCACCTACGCGGGTAGCCGCGCGTCGCTGGATCCGGTGGCCGACCGGATCGACTTCGTGCACGGCGACATCGCCGACCTCGACCTGGTCGACAACCTGGTGAGCGGGGTCGACGCGGTGGTGCACTTCGCCGCCGAATCGCACAACGACAACTCCCTGGCCGAGCCGTGGCCGTTCGTGCAGACCAATATCGTCGGCACCTACTCACTGCTGCAGGCCGTGCGCCGCCACGACGTGCGCTACCACCACGTCTCCACCGACGAGGTCTACGGCGACCTGACCGCCACCGACCCCGCGTTCACCGAGACCACCGCCTACAACCCGTCGAGCCCCTACTCGGCGACGAAGGCCGGCAGCGACCTGCTGGTGCGCGCCTGGACCCGTTCGTTCGGCGTGCGCGCCACCTTGTCGAACTGCTCCAACAACTACGGCCCGTACCAGCACGTGGAGAAGTTCATCCCCCGCCAGATCACCAATCTGATCGACGGGGTGCGCCCACGTCTCTACGGTGCGGGCCACCAGGTGCGCGACTGGATCCACGTCGACGACCACAATCGCGCGGTCTGGGACGTGCTCGAGCGCGGCCGGATCGGACAGACCTATCTGATCGGCGCCGACGGCGAACTCGACAACCTGAGCGTGGTGCGGCTGATCCTGCAAGCCTTCGACCGCGACCCCACCGACTTCGACCACGTCACCGACCGCCCCGGCCACGACCAGCGCTACGCCATCGACGCGAGCCTGCTGAAAGCAGAACTGGGCTGGTCACCGCGGTACGCGGACTTCCGCGCCGGCCTGGCCGACACGGTCACCTGGTACCGCGAGAACGAGGACTGGTGGCGGCCGAAGAAGGCCGCCACCGAACGCGCCTACGCGGCCGCGGGCGAACAGAAACTCTGAATCATCCCCAGACGACGGTGTAGTACGTCGCGGCCGCCGCGATCAACGCGAACAGCGACGCACAGGTGACGGTGATCGCCGTGCCACGTGTGGGGATCACGCCTTCGGCATCGGTGAGCCGCAACGGCACCCAGCGCGCCACCACCGCCAGACCCACGATGGCCAGGGGCACGAAGTACCGGCCCTGCACACCGTCGATGAGGTAGAAGTCGACCGGCGTGAACGACATGTACAGCGTCACGTAGATCATCGCCACGCTCGCCAGCACCGTCAGCGCCACGATCAGGGTGCGCCGGAAAGTGGCTGTCACGGTGCTCATGCGATCGGCGATACCGAAACTCACCGCGAACGCGATCAGGCACGCCAGCATCGAGACGGCGGGCACGTCCACATAGGCGAAGCCCAGCTCACCGAAGAACTGACTGAACCAGCGGTGATCGCGCAGGGCGATGCTCTCGCCGAAGGTGTGCACGAATTGCGCGGGATCGCCGAGGATGCCCTTCAGCTGATCGGCGGGGCGCACCTGGCCCCACTGGTGCGGTGGGCGCATCAAGCTCATGCCGTCACCGGTCGCCGACGCGATCTTGGTCCAGGTGAGGAACAGTGCGCCACCCACGGCCGCGAAAGCCCACGGGATCCATTTCAGTTTCCCGGTGAAGCCCAGCCGGTCGGCGGGCACGATCACCACCAACATCGCCAGCAGCACATACGTCGGTTTGCTCAATGGCAGCGCGATCGTGGCGGCCAGCAGGGCGCCGGTTTCCACCGGACGCAACCGGTCGCCGACGAACAGCGCCTTCAACAGCAACGCCGACACCATGATGGCCAGGGCGTTGGTGAGCGTGTCGGCGGTGACGGTGCCCGCCTGGAACAGTGCGATCGGCAGCACCGCCACGGTGAACACCAACCACTGGCTGCGCCGCTCCCGCAGCGCGTAGAGCCCGAACCCGACCACACCGAGGTAGGCCACCAGCCCGGCCAACCGCGTCAGCAGATACATTCCGCCGACATTCAGGCCCAGCGCCTCGCCGAGCCGAATACCCACCGCCGCGGGCACATACGGCACCGGGGAGTACGCGGCGGTGTTGGTGAACCACATCTGCTGGGTGGTCGAGGAGATCTCGGCGGCACCGAGCCGGTCGTAGGCTCCCGGGTCGGCCACCATCGCGCCGGGCTCTTCGGGGTTGTCGTTGTAGTCGCGGAAGGCGTAGCCCATCAGCTCGTCGACGCTCACCGGGATCTGCCCGCCGAAGGCGACACCGCGGTCGTCGTCGATGCGCTGTGGAAGCACTCCGCCGTGGGCCACCTGGTAGGCGCGGCCGAACTGGGTGAGTTCGTCGTGGCCCCAGAACGGCGGGGTGAGCACGGCGAACAGGGCGCCGAAGACGGTGGCGATCACCGCGAACGCGACCGTCGCGGCGCCGAAACGCCGGGTCAGCGCGCGCACCGGGGCCAGCACTCGATCACTGGTCGATGGTGCGGGAGCCGGACTCTTCTCGATGACGGTGGTTTCGGGTTCGGTGGAAGTGGTCACCGAAGGTCTCCGGTCGCGATATCGGCACCCACCCCGGCGGCCGCGTAACGCAGGTACACCAGTCGCGCCGTCTCGTGCCGCGAGCGGCGGATGCCGTCGAGCACCAGGCCCGCGGTCCAGGCGAGGCTGCCCAGCAGCATCAGCGTGAACGCGAAGAACAACGTGGGGAAGCGCGCCACCTCGTGGGTGTTGTAGAACTCGATCACGATCGGCACGGTGAGGATGATCGAGATCAGCCAGGCCAGGGTGCCGAACAGACCGTAGAACGCGACGGGGCGCTCGTGCCGGGCCAGCCCGAGGATGAGCGCCAGGATCTTGGTGCCGTCGCGGTAGGTGCGCAGCTTGGATTCGCTGCCCGCGGGGCGATCACGGAAACCGACGGCCACCGAAGTCTGCGGCACCCGCAGGTGCAGCGAGTGCACGGTCAGTTCGGTCTCGATCTCGAACTCGCGCGAGACCGCGGGGAAACTCTTGACGAACCGGCGCGAGAACACCCGGAAGCCACTCAGCATGTCCTCGACGTTCTCGCCGAAGACCTTGCCGACCACGCCGTTGAGCACCTTGTTGCCGGTCTCGTGACCGGACCGGTAGGCGTGGGTGTCCTCGTCCTGCTTGCGCACGCCGAGCACGTGATCGTAGGGGCCCTCGAGCAGCGTCTTGATCATCAGTGGGGCCGCCGACGCCTCGTAGGTGTCGTCGCCGTCGATCATCAAGTAGACGTCGGCCTCGATATCGGCGAAGGCGCGGCGAACCACATTGCCTTTGCCCTTGGTGTTCTCGTAGCGCACGATCGCCCCGGCCTCGCGGGCGCATTCGGCGGTGCGGTCGGTGCTCAGGTTGTCGTAGACGTAGACGACGATCCCCGGCACGGCGGCCTTGAGGTCGGTGACGACCTTGGCGACCGCAGCCTCTTCGTTGTGGCAGGGGACCACGGCGGCAATGCGAAGCTCGGTGGAGTCCACCCGGGTCAAATCCTCGATGTAGGCAGCAATGGGTCATCGGGAGGTTACCGGAAGCGGTTTCGCGGTGCGCTGGCGCTCACGGGTTGGCGCGGCCGGGAGCGCGGTATCAGGTTTGCGATGTTTGCCCGGTGTGGCCGACGGCCGTGCCGGGGTGCGGTTGGGCTACCGTCGGAGCGTGTCACAGCCCGATATCTCCGCGCCGGCCTCGCTCGTGAGCCGGGTGGTGGCCGGGTTGCGCCAGGGCGCGGCTTTTCTCGTCGTCGGCGCGATCGGCTTCCTGGTCGACGCGGGTACCTACAACCTGCTGGTGTTCTGGGACGGCGGCTTCGGCTTCGCCGAAGGTGTCCTCTACCACCTCCCGCTACCGGCCAAGATCATCGCGATCGTGGTGGCGACGGTGGTCACCTACTTCGGCAACAAGTGGTGGACCTTCGCACACAAGAAAACCGACAAACCAGGGCGCGAATACCTTCTGTACTTTTTGTTCAACATCGTCGCGATCGGTCTGCAACTGGGCTGCCTCGGCTTTTCCCGCTATGTGCTCGACCTGTCGTCCCCACTGTCGGACAACATTTCCGGCACCTTGATCGGGCAGGCGCTCGCCGTCGTATTCCGCTACTGGGCCTACGACAAATTCGTGTTCACCGGCTCTTCGGTTACGCCCGAGCAACACGCGCGGGGTGCGGTAACCCCTCACTGACACCGCGCGGGTAACCCACGATTGATATCCTCACCCCCGCCCGTCGCGACGCCCTTTCTTTACGTGACTGCCTGCGTCGGCGCAGTCGATACCGAGAATTTCGAGGACTTCATGGAAACGTCGGCTACGCAAGCCGTGACCGAATCGAACGAGGCCGCGCCCGCATCCCTGCGAGGTGAACACTCGGCCCCCGAACGGCTGGTCCTGGCCAGGGGCATCTTCACCGGCCCGTCGGCCCGGGTGAGCGACGAGCTCTACGCGGTCGTCAAGGGGGGTGCGGCAGCGCGCGAACGCCTGTCGCTGCACCTGCCCAAGGGCGCGACCGCCCACACCAACACCTATTTCGGCCGCTTCGCCGCCAGCTACTGGCAGCGCTGGACCACCGTCACCGAGGTGTCGGTGACCGCGAATCTGACCGTGGGCAACAAAGCCAACGTGCGCCTGGTGGCCTCCGACATCGCCGGACACCGGCGCATCGTCGCCTCCTCGGTGGCCACCGGCAGCGGGCACGTCACCCTGAGCGCGCCGCTGGACCAGTACGTCGACGGTGGCGCGCTCTGGCTCGAGTTCGACGCGGTCGGCGGCGAACTCGACATCACCGAACTCGCCTGGACCGCCGCCGCACCCGAGACCCTGCGCCCGGTGGCCATCGCGATCTGCACCTTCAACCGGGCCGAGGACTGCGCGCACACCGTGGCCGCACTGGCCTCCGACGCCACCGTGCTGGCCGCCATCGACGCGGTGTACGTGGTGGACCAGGGCACCGACCTGGTCGAGAACCGCCCGCTGTTCCAGCGGGTGCGCCCCGACTTCGGTGACAAACTGCGCTATATCCGCCAGCCCAACCTCGGCGGTGCGGGCGGTTTCACCCGCGGCCTCTACGAGGTGTCGGCGGCCAACGAGCACGCCGACGTGATCCTGATGGACGACGACATCCTCTGCGAACCCGAAACCGTGCTGCGGTTGCAGGCTTTCGCCAACCTCACGGTCGAACCGACCCTGGTCGGCGCGCAGATGCTGTTCCTGCTCAACCCCGACTACCTCAACGTCGGCGCCGAAGATGTGCGCCTGGGCGAGCTCAAGCACGGCCAGAAGGTGCCCAAGGCGCTGCGCAACACCTCCATGCTCAAGAAGAACCAGGAGCGGCGCGTCGACGCCGGCTACAACGCCTGGTGGACCTGCCTGATCCCGGCCGAGGTGGTGAAGAAGATCGGCCTGCCGGTCCCGATCTTCTTCCAGTGGGACGACGTCGAGTACGGCGTGCGGGCCCGCGAGAACGGCTTCGTCACCGTGACCCTGCCCAACGCCGCGGTCTGGCACGCCGACTTCTACTGGAAGGACTACGACGACTGGGCGCGCTATTTCTCCACCCGTAACTCGCTCATCGTCAGCACCTTGCACACCGAGCTCGACGGCAAGGCGATCACCAGGGAGTTCTTCCGCTACATCGCCGAGCATCTCGTCGGCATGCAGTACGGACTGGTGCACACCACCCTGCAGGGCATCGAGGACTTCATGAAGGGCCCGAAGGTGCTGCGCGACGGCGGCATCGAGGCCCTGGCCGCCGCCCGCGCCTCCCGCAACGACTACCCCGAGACCATCAAGCACCCGGCCAGCACCCCGCCGGTGAACGCGGCCGAGATCCACGTGCGCCGCGCCAGTGGCGAGCCGAGCCGGGTCACCCTGGTGCTGATCAAGCGCGCGATCATGCAGTGGACCGGTCGCACCCAGCACGGCCTGATCGGCGTCACCCGCGAGGACGCGCACTGGTGGCACGTCGGCCTCTTCGACCACGTCGTGGTCACCGACGCCTCCCAATCCGGCGTCCGCGTCCGCCGCCGCGACAAGGCCCGCGCCCGCGCCCTCCTCATCCGCACCTACCGCACCCTGCGCAAACTCCGCAAAGAACTCCCCGCCCTGCAATCCGAATACCGAGCAGCTGTCCCCGAACTCACCAGCCGAGAAAACTGGGCCCGCCTCTACGGCATCGACCCCACCTAGCCACCACCACTCAACCAAGATCATCAGGCTCTGGTGGGTTTTCCTTCTCGGCCGATGTCTACACAGTTGCCTGGTGATCGCACGTCCAACTGGGTGCACCACGACCACCACGCCGTCGGAGTGGCGTAGGCGGAGGGGCCTACGCTGCGGTGGCGTGGTGGTCGGGCGGGTCAGCGGTGGCCGCGTTCGCGGTACTGCCTGCGCTGTTGTTTGGCGATGGTGCGCCAGGCGCGTTCGCGCTCGGCGGCCAGGCGCTTGTCGGAGCGGGCGGCCATCCACTCGTTCTCCCTGGCCAGCTTGCGGTAGCTGGTGAGCCGGCGTTCGGTGATGGTGCCCTCGGCCAGGGCGGCGCGGACCGCGCAACCGGGTTCGGTCTCGTGGCCGCAATCCGCGAAACGGCAATCGGCGGCGAGGGACTCGATATCGCTGAAAGTCCTGCCGATGCCTTCGGCGGCGTCGAAGAGGCCGACGCCGCGCAGACCGGGGGTGTCGATCAGGGTGCCGCCGCCCGGGAGTGGCCGCAGCTCACGGTGCACGGTCGTGTGGCGGCCCTTGCCGTCGACCGCGCGCACCGCGTTGGTGGCGAACACCTCCGCCCCGAGCAGGGCGTTGGCGAGGGTGGACTTGCCCGCACCGGACGGGCCGATCAAGGCGACGGTGCCGGTGAGTACAGCGGTGAGATCCTCGAGACCGGCCCCAGCGGCCGCGCTCACCGCGACCACCGTTGCCCCCGGCGCGACCGTACGTACCGCATCGAGCCGCAGGTCGTCCGCCGCATCGGCTTTGGTCAGCACGACCACCGGCTGAGCACCGCTTTCCCAGGCCAGCGCGAGCATCCGCTCGATCCGTCCCAGATCAACGTCGCCATCGGCGGCGGTGCAGATCAGCACGGTGTCCACATTTGCGGCCAGCACTTGGGCCACCGAACGCCCCGACACCGACGATCGCGTGATCGCCGACTCGCGCGGGAGTAGTTGCCGCACAGTGCCGTCGGCATCGAGACCGACCCAGTCGCCGGTGCACAGCCCGGTGATGTCACGCGGGCAGGCAGCTCGGGCGGGTCCGCGTGGTGTCACCACATCGCATTCGCTGCGGTCCATCCGCACGACGCGGGCGGGCACGAGATCACCGATCAGCGGCAGATATCGAGAAGCTACGGCTTCGGTCCAGCCGTAAGGGACGAGCAGGTCGTAGTCGACCACGATGAGAGAATCCTTCGTCGGTTGCCGAACCCGACGAAGGGGTTCAGCGAGTAGAGGTGATGTCCGGAGCAACCAGGTCGGGCGCACAAGCGCGCCGCCCGGCCACGGCAATCCACACGTGTGTACTCACGGACATCCACCTCCTCTCCAACGTTTCACCGTCAACTCTGCCCGACCACGGGCTGCGCCCGCAATCTATTTTCCGCACACGACGTCACCGCCATCGCGTGGGCGAACTCGCGCCGCCGTGCGGGTCCAGCGTGCGGTGTCGATTACGGTACGAAGACCTCGGTGGACTGGGGCAGATGCGGCTTGTCGGTGCGGACGGTGATCTCGACCCGACCGGGGCCGGTGTAGGCGACCACGTCCTGGACCGGGTAGGTGCTGGTCTTGTTCGCCGGGATGAAGCGGGTCACCGAGCCGGTAGCGCCACTGTCCAGGTTCTTCCAGTCGACGATGATGTTCACATCGCACGCCAGCAGCGTGGGCGCCCAGTTGCCCAGCGGGGAGAATCCCTGCGAGATGCGCAGCGAGATCGCGTGCAAGGCGCCGGGCGCGGGGGTGTATTCGGCGAGCGGGCCGTCGAACGCGGTGCCCGCCACATTCAGCAGGCCGACACAGGCGCCGTTGCCCAGAGTCATGACCGGGCCGGTCCGCATTTCTGTCATTTCGCAAGTGCGCGGTCCCTGATTGGACCGGCTGAGCTGGCACGGGTCGGCGGCATGGGCGGCGCCCGGGGCGGCCAGGCACAAGGCCCCACCCGCGAGAACGGCGGCGGCAGCGGACGCGATACTCGTTCTGAAGGTCACGTTCGCAGATGTTAGGGGGAAACGCGCGCGCTAACCAGCCCTATTTTTGGGGAGGCTGATCCGGTTTGCCGAAATGCTCGTTGCGGCCGAGCGAACGCAGCCGGAACCATTCCTTCAGTCCCGCCGGGTCACGGCGGGTCACCAGGAAGAACCAGGAGAAACGAATCCATTCCTGCGGCAACAGTTTGCGCATACCGGGCTGGGCCATCAGATATCCACGATTGCGGTAGGTGAAGTATCGCTTCACCGGGTCATCGGGATATTGGGTGTGCATCCGCCCGCCCAGAATCGGCTTGAATTCCTCGGCGCCATTGGGATGCAGGTAGGCGGTCTGCAAGCAGGTACCGAACGGCAGCCCGGAACGGACCAGCCGGCGGTGCACCTCCACCTCGTCACCACGCACGAACAGGCGCAGGTCGGGCACACCGATCAGGTCCACGGCCTTCGCCGAGATCAGCGCGCCGTTGAACAGCGACGCGATACCGGGCAGGAAATCCTCGTCACCGAGCTCCGAACGCAGGCGTCGCCACACCACACCACGACGCAGCGGGAAGGCCAGCCGGTCGGGTTCGTCGATGTCACAGACCACCGGCGACACCTCGACCAGGTTGTGCCTCTGTGCGCAATCGATCAGTGTCGCAAGCACTTCGGGGCCATCGGGCCGGCCGTCGTCATCGGCCAGCCACACCCAGTCCGCGCCCTGGGTGAGCGCGTGCAGCATGCCGAGCGCGAAACCGCCCGCGCCGCCGAGGTTGTGGCGCGAACCCAGGTAGGTCGCCTCGATCGGTTGCTGAGCGACCAGCTCGGCCACCTCGTCCTCGTTGGCATTGTCGACGACGATCAGATGGTCGATCGAACGTGACTGTGAGGCGAGAACTTTCAGCGATTCAGCGAGCAGTTCACGACGCTTGTGCGTGACCACCACCGCGATGATCCGCGCGTTCGGGCCGGTATCGGTGCTCAGGTCGGCCGGTTCGGCACCGGGTGGGAGCGAGGCTTCGCCGTCTGCCACATTCGAGTCCGCATCCGCGCCTGCCGCATCACCGGGCGTCACCGAATTGTCGGGCGCTGCCTCGTCGCCGGGATTCGCTGCGTCGTCGGGCGTCATCGAGTCGTCGGAAGGCGCGGCGGCAGCCGAAGTCGCAGGGGCAGCCGAACGTGCCGCCGCGGAAGGCTCGACAGGAGCCGGGACAGCTGCCTCGAGCCGATCGGTCATGCTGAATCCGCCCGGAACGACGGCGGGCGCCGGCGCATCGCCTCGGCCGCTACTCATGCTGGTCCACCGGGCATACCCGGGCGGCCATCGTGGTTACGCTGCGCCGCCGCCTCCGGCCGTTGACCCCTCATGCCTTGTTCTGCTCCAGCTTCTTCTCGCCCGTCGCGCCGTCAGCGCCCTCGGTTTCCAGCTCGCGCAGCACCTGTGCCACGTGATTACCCGCTTCGGGCCCTTCATACGCTCGCACAACGTCTTCGATTCCGCCCTGTTCGCGGATCTGACCGTGGTCGATCCACATCGCGGTATCGCAGAGCTGGGCGAGGAATTCGTTGGAGTGGCTGGCGAAAACCAGGATGCCCGAGCGCGCGACCAGCGACTGCAGCCGGGTGCGGGCCTTCTTCATGAACTCCGCGTCGACCGCGCCGATGCCTTCGTCGAGCAGCAGGATCTCCGGGTCGATCGAGGTGACCACGCCCATCGCCAGCCGCACCCGCATCCCGGTGGAATAGGTGCGCAACGGCATCGACAGGTACTCGCCGAGTTCGGTGAAGTCGGCGATCTCGTCGATCTTGGCCAGCATCTGCTTGCGCGTCTGCCCGAGGAACAACCCCCGGATGATGATGTTCTCGTAGCCCGAGATCTCCGGGTCCATGCCGACACCGAGGTCGAACACGGGCGCGACCCGACCGCGGATACGCGCACTACCGCGCGAGGGTTCGTAGATGCCCGACAGCAACCGCAGCAGCGTCGACTTGCCTGCGCCGTTGTGACCGACCAGGCCCACCCGGTCGCCCTCCTTGAGCGACAGGTTGATCTCGCGCAGCGCCTCGACCACCACCACATCGGAACTGTTGCGTCCGATCGCACCACCGGCCTTGCCGAGGAACGCCTTCTTCAGCGACCGCGATTTGGCGTCGAAGATGGGGAACTCGACCCATGCGTCATGGGTTTCGATACTCACACGGCTCATCGGCGGACTGCTCCTAAACCCAGTACGGGACGCGGGCACGGTACTGCTTGAGCGCCAGGATCGCGACGATCCAGCCGACCAGCGTGATCGCGCCGACGATCGCCCAGTGATGCCATTCGGTCGGCTCACCCAGCAGGGGCGCGCGGATGATCTCCAGGTAGTGGAAGGTGGGGATGATCTCGATCAGCTTCGCCCGGTCACTCATGCCGCCGACGGAGTCCTCGAGTGCCTTCGTCGACCACATCACCGGGGTGAGCACGAACAGCATCAAGGTCATCGAACCCAGGATCGGGGCGATGTCGCGGTAGCGGGTGGCGAAGATGCCGAAGACGATCGTCACCCACATGGCATTGAGGAACAGCAGCAGGATCGCGGGGAACACCAGCAGCAGCGACCAATCGAGATTGCGCCAGAGCGCGAACCCGACCAGCAGCAGCGCGTAGATGGCCGCATTGTGGATGAAGAACAGGAACTGCCGCCAGACCAGGCGATACACGTGCACGCTCAACGCCGACGGCAACTGTTTGATCAGTCCCTCGTTGGCGATGAACACATCGGAACCCTCGAGGATCGACGCGCTGATCACGTTCCAGACGATCAGGCCCACCGTCACATACGGCAGGTACTCACTGATCGGCTGATCCAGCAGCGTCGAATACAGCAGACCCATCGCCAGCGCCTGCAAACCGGTGGCGATGGTGATCCAGAACGGACCGAGCACCGATCGGCGATAACGCTGTTTGATGTCCTGCCAACCCAGCGACAACCACAGCTCACGCTGGTGCAGACCTTCGCGCATGTCCCTGAACGCGCGGGCGAAGGTCTGCGAATCCGACACCATCGGCGTTTTCACCAGCAGCGGCGCGTCAGCGGTGTGCTCGGCGTCGGCAGCTTCGGCCAGTTCGGCATCGGTGGGGGTCGGGTCGGCAGGCACGGGGCTCTCTTCGTTACGCGCGTCACTCCGATCGGAGACCGATTCGGGACGAGCAGCAGCGGCGGGCACGGTCCCCGACCTTACAGGGTTGGGTCACGGGTGTTCGGGGGGCGGGAAGGGGTGATCCGACCCGACCTCAGAGGTACTGGCCCCCACCCACATGACCACCCGGCTTCGCCTCGGCATGCGCGCCCGGCGGCAACGCGTGACGCATCTGCTCGAGCTGGGCGCGGGCCGCCATCTGCTGGGCGAACAGCGCGGTCTGGATCCCGTGGAACAGGCCCTCCAGCCAGCCGACCAGCTGCGCCTGCGCGATGCGCAGTTCGGCATCGGAGGGCACCGAGTCGTCGGTGAAGGGGAGGGTGAGGCGTTCGAGTTCCTCACGGAGTTCGGGGGCCAGGCCCTGCTCGAGCTCGCGGACCGAGGACTTGTGGATCTCCTTGAGACGCGTGCGGCTCGCGTCGTCCAGCGGTGCCGCGCGCACCTCCTCGAGCAACTGTTTGATCATGGTGCCGATGCGCATCACCTTGGCGGGCTGCTCCACCATTTCCGACAGCGTCTCCGACGATTCGTCGCGCTCGCCGTCGGATTTCGCCGCGTCGCCCGGCTCCTGTGCCGGGAACGCGGCCGCGGCGTCGGAGTCGGCGGGCACGGTGACCGGACGGCCGTCGGGACCGATCACGACGATGGATTCGGGGACATCCTCCGAGTGCGTCATACCCCCATCATTGCGTGTGTGCCGGGTTCGCGCTAAAACCCCCAGGCGGTTACACCTGGGCGCCCGCTGGCCTTAAAGTGACCACCATGACTTATGACGTCGCGAGGGTTCGGGGCCTGATACCGTCCCTGGGCGACGGCTGGATCCATCTCGACCCGCAGGCGGGGATGCTGGTTCCCGATTCGGTATCTCGCGCCGTCTCAACGGGTTTCCGGACCTCCTCCTTTTCCCACATCGGCCGCCACGGCGCGGCGAACCGCAGCGGCGCGATTCTCGACGCCGCCCGGGAGGCGGTCGCCGACCTGGTCGGCGGAGATCCGGCCGGCGTCGTGCTCGGCCCCGATCGTGCGGTTCTGCTGGCCTGGTTGGCCGAATCACTGAGCTCGCGCCTGGGGCTGGGCACCGGCATCGTGCTCTCCCGCCTCGACGACGAAGCCAACGTGGCCCCGTGGCTGCGCATCGCGAACCGGTACGGCGCGCATGTTCGCTGGGCCGAGGTGGAGATCGAGACCTGCGAGATGCCCGCGTGGCAGTTCGAGGAGCTGATCGGCCCCACCGCGCGCCTGGTCGCGCTCACCGCCGCGTCCCCGATCGTCGGCTCGGCGCCCGCGGTGCGGGTGGCCGCCGACCGGGTGCACGACGTGGGCGGGCTGCTGGTGGCCGACGCCTTCGGCGCCGCGCCCTACGCCCTGATCGACATCGACGAACTCAACGCCGACGTGGTCGCGTTGAGCGCGCCGTCATGGGGCGGTCCGCAGGTGGGTGCGCTGGTTTTCCGTGACCCCGCCTTCCTGGACCGCATCCCCTCGATGTCGCTCAACCCCTACGCCAAGGGCGCCGAACGGCTAGAGGTGGGCGGGCACCAGTACGCGTTGCTGGCCGGGCTCACCCAGTCGATCGACTTCCTCGCCGGACTCGACGAGCGTGCCACCGGCACCCGCCGTGAACGGCTGGAAATGTCGATCACCTCGCTGCAGGACTACCACGACCAGCTCTTCGACCACCTCATGCAGGTGCTCGAGCAGGTCGACAACCTCACCGTGATCGGACGCGCCTCCACCCGCATCCCGACCGTCAGCTTCACGATGGCCGGTATGCAGGCGGAAAAGGTGGCCGCCAAGCTGGCCGACGCCCGGATCGGCACGGTCAGCGGTGTGCACGGTGGTTCCCGGCTGCTCGACGCGCTGGGCGTCAACGACGAGGGCGGTGCGGTCACCATCGGGTTGGCGCCCTACACGACGCGCTACGAGATCGACCAGCTCGGCCGGGCACTCAGCTCCCTCGAATAATCAACTCCTGGAACAACCGGCGCGGCGGGGCTCAGTCACGCACGCGCAACACGACCTTGCCGAAGGTCTGCGAGTCGTCGAGCAGTTCGTGCGCGCGCCCGGCCTCGGCGATCGGCAGTTCCGCGGAGATCACCGGAACGATCTCGCCCGCGGCCACCCGCGGCCACAACTGCGCGCGCACCGCCGCCACGATCTCGGCCTTGCTGCCCGGCCCCTGCTGCGGCCGGTTGCGCACGTTCGTCGCCTGCACCGTGCCCCATTTGCCCAGCAGCGCAGCGAGGTTCAGTGTCCCGGAGACACCGCCCTGCATGCCGATCACCACCAGCCGCCCGTGCGCGGCCAGCGCTTCGACATTGCGTTCCAGGTATTTCGCGCCCATGTTGTCGAGGATCACGTCGGCACCACCCGCGTCGGCGAGCACCGCGACGAAGTCCTCGGTGCGGTAGTTGATCAGGATCTCGGCGCCCAGCTCTCCGCATTTGGCCAGCTTCTCGTCCGATCCGGCCGTCACCGCCACCCGTGCCCCGAGCCCACGCGCCACCTGGATCGCGTGCGTGCCGATGCCGCCACCGCCGCCGTGGATCAGCACCAGTTGCCCTGATCGCAAGCCGGCGGTCATCACCAGGTTCGACCACACCGTCGCCGCCACCTCCGGCAGCCCGGCGGCCGCCACGGGATCCATCCCCTGCGGAATCGGCAGCAGCTGGGTGGCCGGCACCGCGACGAACTGCGCGTACCCGCCCCCGGCGAGCAGCGCGCACACCTGGTCGCCGACCTGCCAGTCCGCCACGCCCGGACCCAACCCGACGATGGTGCCCGAACATTCCAGTCCGAGCACCGAACTGGCGTCGGCGGGCGGCGGATACAGCCCGCGCCGCTGCATCACATCGGCCCGGTTCACCCCCGCCGCGACGACCTCGATCAGCACCTCACCGGGACCGGGCTCCGGGTCCACCGTCACGGTCCACTCCAGCACCTCGGGCCCGCCGAAGCCGTTCAGTTCGATCGCGTGCATGTGCGCTCCCCGCGTAATCGGGCCGAGCCGATACGCTCGGCGGTCAGTGTCGGCTCCATCGTCACCCATGTCCCGTCGAGATCGGCGTCGGCTACCATCTGAGTCCAGGGAGACGTGGCAGAGCGGCCGAATGCACTCGCCTTGAAAGCGAGCGTGGGTAAAACCACCGGGGGTTCAAATCCCTCCGTCTCCGCAACATGATCAGGCCCCAGCCGGGTGGCTGGGGCCTGAGTCGAATCAGCTCGGGTCACGGGCGGTTACGGCGCCGATCGTCGTCGATCCCTTCGGTGTCGACCCGTTCCTTGCGGACGGTGTCGGAGACGGTCTGCTCCTCGGGGACTTCGTCGACTTCCAGGCGGACCCGTTCCACCGGGACGGCTTCCTTCTGCACGTGTACCTGATCGGCGTGCAGGGTCACCTCGCGCTCCTCGTCGCCCATGTCGGGCCTGGTGCCGGTGCGATCGGTGATCGGCTCGCGTTCCACGTGCACTTCCTCGTGGGTCGTGGGGACCGTGATGGTCTGCTCCTCGTTCACCACGTACTTGCGCAGCCGGGCCCGGCCCACCTCTTCGCTCTCGGTGTCCACCCGCAGCTGCTCTTCCGAGCGCACCATCGACGGATCGGAGCCGGTGTCGCGGTGGCCGTGGGTCATGGGCTCGTCACCACCGGGGCGGATCTGCTGGCGGCCATAGGTGTTCCAGCCCGCTGCCCGCGGGTCCACGTGGTAGTGGTGGAACAGTTCCTGCTCGGACTGCGAGCTGATCCGGCCGCCGTCATCGAGATGCGGTGCGGACTTCACCTGTTCCTTGTCCACGTGCAGGCGCAACGTGTCCTCGTCGGCCTGGTGCTCGGCGCCGGCCAGCGGCACCAGCGAATCCTGGCTGAACAGGCCGGTGGACACAGCTGCCCAGGTGGGCGAACCGGTGTTGTTGTCGATGTAGATCTGCTTGACCTTGCCGATCTTCTCGCCCCGCTCGTCATAGGCGGTGGCGCCGATCAGTGAATCCAAGGTTGCCTTGCTCATTGTTCATCCCTCCTACCGGGTACGGAGGCTGTCGACCCGACCTGCGCCGGGTCCGAGATGACGGCTCCGCTTGGTTGTGGGTGACTAGTCGGGGTGCAGTGATCGGGGATGGCCGGATCAGCTACGTGGCAGCAAATACCCGGTCGACTTTTCACCAAACAACCCGACGTCGCGGGGATGATCTGCGCGCGGCGTACTGGACTCGGACGCGCGTCCGGGTCTAGCGGAAGCGCGCGGCGGTCTCCGGTGCAGTCGCGAAGGCGAGGAACTGCTCGTTCTCGTGCGGGTCGCCGATCGTCACCCGCACGCCGTCGCCCGCGAACGGACGGACCAGCACGCCCGCGGCGGCACTGGCTTCGGCGAATTCGACGCTGCCCGCACCCAGCGGCAGCCATACGAAGTTGGCCTCGCTCGCCGGCACCTCGTACCCCGCCGTCACCAGGGCGTCGACGACCCTGTGCCGCTGCTCCACCAGCACCTCAGTGCGGTCGAGGAGTTCACCGCGAGCCTCCAGCGAGGCGATCGCCGCCGCCTGCGCCACCCGGTTCACGCTGAACGGGATGTGCACCTTCAGCAGCGCGGTGATCACCTCGGGATCGCCCACCGCGTAGCCGACCCGCAACCCGGCCAGGCCGTACGCCTTGGAGAAGGTGCGCAGTACCACCACATTCGGGCGGGAGCGGGCGATCTCGACACCGTCGGTCGCCGGGCTCACCCGCATGTACTCGTAATACGCCTCGTCGAGCACCACGAGCACGTGCGCGGGCACCCGATCCAGGAACCGCTCGAGCTCGGCGCGCCCGTGCGCGGTGCCGGTGGGGTTGTTGGGATTGCAGACGAAGATCAACTTGGTGCGCTCGGTGACCGCGTCGGCCATCGCGTCCAGGTCGTGCAGCTGGTCCGCGGTCAGCGGCACCGGCACGGCGGTGGCATTGCCCACCTGCGTGACGATCGGATACGCCTCGAAGGAGCGCCACGCGAACACGACCTCGTCGGTGGACGCGTCGCAGGTGATCTGCACCAGTTCCTGGCACAGCGCCACACTGCCGCAGCCGACAGCGACATTCGCCACGGTGACCCCGAGGAACCCGGCGAGCGCGATCCGCAGCCCGGTGACCTGATTGTCCGGATACCGGTTGGCCTGTTCGGCCGCCTCCGCGATCGCCTTGGCGGCGCTGGGCAGCGGACCGAAAGTGGTCTCGTTCGATGCCAGCTTCACCGCGTCGGGGTGGTTGCGGCCGGGAACATAGGCCGGGATGGTGGCGAGGTCGGGCCGGATGTGCGCTCTCACGCCCCCAGCCTACGGTCATCGACCCGGCCGATGCGCGGCGCGTGCGCACAGCCCTACCCAAGACCAGTTCTGCCGCCTACGCTGGGTTTATGCCGGGCACTTACAACGATGTCGCCCCACTCCGGCCGGTGGAGCCCACCGGCGAGTCGCGCGGCGCCGATACGGCCGGGTCCGCGCCACGCACGGCGGTACCGATCACCGTCGTGGAACCCGAACGAGCCGCGCGCGGCGGCATCGTCGTGTTGCACGAGTCCCGCGATCTCCCACCCGAGTTGCTGGAATTGATGCGGTCGTTGTCGATCGAAGGCTGGATCGTCGTCGCGCCCCACCTGTTCGACCGGATCGCCGACGATCGCGTCACCGAAGTGTTCGGCGAGGAGCTGTTCGCCGACTTCGACGCCGGCTTCGACTGGCTCACCAACCGTGGCGTCTACCCCGACACCATCGGCGTGCTCGGCTTCGACACGGCAGGCACCGCCGCCTTCCTGGTGGCCACCAACCGGCCCATCGGCGCCGCGGTGAGCGTGGCGGCCGCGGGCATCACCGAGCCGCTGGCAGCCCAGGACGCCCCCCTCGTGGACATCGCACCCAGCTTGCAGGCGCCGTGGCTCGGCCTGTTCGGCGCCGACGACCCGGCCACCCCGCCGGCGGCCGTCGACCAGCTCCGCGAGGCGACCGCACGAGCCAATGTGGCCAGTCTCACCATCACCTATCCGGGCCTGACACACCGCGCCGACCGCCCCGACCCCGACGACGACGCGGCCACCGCCATTCGGATCGATTCCCAGACTCGCATCTACGACTGGTTCGACAGCAACTTACGCTGATTGACCAGGCGTTTTGGACTACTACGACAGCTCGTGTAATCTTCATTCCCGGCGGTTCGACAAGGACCGGTGCCCTCGAAAGAGAAGGCTCCAGGAGGCGTGCCAGAGCGGCCGAATGGGACTCACTGCTAATGAGTTGTCCCTTCACGGGGACCGGAGGTTCAAATCCTCTCGCCTCCGCCATACCCAGCTCGCTGGGTTAACAACTGAACAAGCAAGACCATGCGCCCGTAGCTCAACGGATAGAGCACTTGACTACGGATCAAGAGGTTAGGGGTTCGAATCCCTTCGGGCGCACAAAGAACCGCCCCTCACCAGGACCTACTGGTGAGGGGCGGTTCTACGTTTTGGGGAAGTCTCGCCAGATCCACTACTTTCCCTGTGCGAACTGGTCGAGGGCCATTCTCGCGTCCGGCCGACAGTCCGCCGTTCGAGGTAGTGCCGCTCGGTTGTATCCAGCTTCGCGTGCGACAACTGGGCTTGTGCTCGAGCCGGACCGAGAGCTGACCTATCCGTGATCTATCGGATCTGCCAGCAGCACCACCCGGTCGGTTTCCGGATCGAACCCGAGCAGTGGGTAACCGTACTGACCTTCGGCGCTCATGAACACCGGCTTGCCCAGTCGACGACCGATCGCGCATACGAAGTCGCACAGGGTGTCCACACCCGCCTGGCCTTGCAGCTCACGAAGATCGACGTCGAAATCGATCTCTGCGGCCGACATCGGCCAAAAAGTCACCTGCACACCCGGGACGGGCCAAACCGGCAGCCTGATGTATTCCGCATCCGCAGCGGGCGGCAGCACATCCGCAGCAGGCGGCAACGGTCGCACGTTGCCACCTTCCAAGTATTCCCATGGCCACCCGCTGGACTGGACCAGGTCGAACACCACCTGCCAGTCCGCGACCGTGACGCCGGGCACCCAGAGATCCGGCAGCGTACCCATCAGATTCGGGTCGAAGAAGTTCTTGGCCTCGTTCCACCGCAGATCTGACATCCGGCCATGCTGCCAGGGCGCGCTATCGGACCGCACCCTGATTTCATCGCTCCATCGAGGAATGTGCGGTCGGAGCTCGACGTCGACCACGTCCTGGCGCAGCCGTGGAACACCCCGAGTTGGCCAACGCCAGGTACTTTCACGGAGTGGTTGTTTGCGGGCGCGTCGGCGACGAGCACGCGCTCGGCAGACGGGTACGGATGTCAGTAGACTCCGCGCGGACGGTCACTATTCGTCTTGAAAGCGAGTATGGGTAAAACCATCGGGGGTTCAAACCCTTCCGTCTCCGCAAATGCCGGGCCCGAGGCCCGGCGCTCAGCTCGAGGGGGAATCTCGTGACCGGTGTCGTACCCGGGCCCGCCGTTCCGGCGCAGCAACAGTTCCGTGTGGTACCGGGGGAGACCGGCATCGTCGTCCACACCTGGAAGCTGCCGATCGCCTTCGGTATCGGCACGAAGGTCGCGGTCAACGGCTATCCGATCCCGAACACCAAGTGGGGTGCCAACTTCGTTCCCGGACCGCCCGGTGTGCACACGGTGGCAGTCGACGCGATGCAGTGGGGGATGGCCTACGGCGGCAACTTCGCCCAAGTTCAGGTCTTTCCCGGGCACACCACCGAGGTGCACTACACCGCGCCGGCGCAGATCTTCATGAAGGGCGCGCTGGCCGCCGAGCGTCAGCCCGCGCCCGGTGCGGTGCTCAGCTACGTCGCCATGGTGTTCGCCGTCATCGTTATCGCGGCGTACGTTGCGCTGATCGTCATGTGAGCAACCCGCCCACCGGGTTGGTGGGCGGCTGCATCCGATTGATCTGGCGCTGCTCCGTGGACCTTCACTTGCAGGCGACTGGCGACTTCACTGTCGTATCCCAGCCGCAGTCGTTCAACCTGCGGCTTATGACGGGAGCGGTCTCCCGGGGTCGGCGGACATGACTCAACCACTACCAACCCCCGCCGATTCGGGCAGACAACGGCAGGCAGCCACGTAGCGACGATCGCAAAACATGCTGGTAGCAGCAGGTTTGGGAATACGTCAGCGGACAATCGCAGAGCAACGGAACAGCCAAGATATTAGGGATTCGAATCCCCTCGGGCGCATGGCAATCCGCTTCGCACCAGTCGGTACGGAGCGGGTCTTTTGCCTACTTCCAAGCCGGGAGTGGGGGGAGTGGGCCGGTGAGGTCGGCACCGGGGGTGCGGCCGAGGAGCCAGGCCAGCAGGGCGTGGGAGGGGCCGAGGACGGTGTGGTGGGGGCGGCCGGGGCCGACGGTGGCGATGAGGTCGGTGTCGGTGGATTGGATGTCGAAGGTGGGGGTGGCTTCGGGGAGCAGTTTCGCCGACAGGTCGGCGATGGCGTCGGGGAGCAGGCGGGCGACGAATTCGGCCGGCCAGTCGACGGGGGTGTAGCCGACGTCGAGGTCCACGTGATGGATTTCGGTCTCGCGCAAGCGCATCCAGGGGATCTGATCGGCGAGCAGGGTGCCGCCCTGGCGGTTGCGGACTTCGGCGAGCCAGTCGACGGGTGGCATGGTATCGGCGACCGCCCGCATGCGGTGGGCCGCGGCGGTGAAGTCGGCGTGCTGGACATCCAGTGGGCGCGGCGCACCGGCTTCGATGTCGGCGTCGCGCACGGCTGCGCTGGCGTACTGCGGGATCTCGATACCGGTGCGGGCCCACAGCAACAGGTTCAGCATGCTGTCGGCATTGCGGGACAGGTGGGTGACGACATGACCGCGAGTCCAGCCGGGTAACAGGGACGGTTCGGCCAGCGCCGTGTCGGTGAGGGCGCCGATCGACGCATCAAGGCGCGCGGTCGAAGCGGCGACCTGAGTCAGCAGGTCGATGGGGGTAGCGGTATCGCTGGTGGTCACGAGGTCGAGCGTAGCGGCTCGTCTTGCCCGTCGAGGGCGTTGACGACGCTGTGTGAACTGGCCTGTGGATAACTTTCAGGCTGTGGACAACTAGGCGATTTTCGTGGTCGAGGCGGCGGCCGGCGAGCGGACTGGTGCGACGATCGGCCGACAACGTCTTCGCAATCGGAGGGGGAAGAAATGTTCACAAAATTGGTGGCCGCGCTAGCCGGGGCAATCCGCCGCCGCGTGCTCGCGCGACTCGATCAGCACCGCGGCAGCCAGGGCCAGCAACCACAACGACATCGCGCCGACCTGGATGCGCTGGGCGATGCCGAGGGCGTGGGAGCCGGGGAGGTTGTCGGCGACCAACATCCAGATCGTCGCCGCGGTGCCGATCGCGAGCACGCCCAGCCCGAGTTCACGCAGGATCCGCCAGCGGCGGTAGCGGTAGGCGGCGGCGCTGAAGGCGAAGGCTGCAACGGCGATCGAGGTGACCGCCAGGGTGCTGGTGAGGGCGTGCGGTTGGTGCAGTTGCGGGAACAGGCCGCCCTCGGCGCAGTCGGTCGCGCACTTCCGCAGGGGGAACAGAGTGTCGGCGATGGTGGCCGCGCCGAAGCAGAACAGGGCCGACCAACCGAGGGTGGTCAAGCCGCGACGGGGGAACACGAGCAGGCCGGCGACGGCCGCGGGGAGCAGCAGCAGGCCCGTGAGCTTGTCGGCGGTCGCGAACACCGCGCGGTAGGGCTTGCCCTCGGCGTCGAGTTCGCTGAGGAAGCCGTCGACGGGGTCGGTGTCGATCGGGAGCACGAATTCCAGCACCCAGGCCGAATAGCACAGGGCGGCCACCGCGATCGCGAGGGCGATCGGTACAGCGCAGCGACGAGCGCACGGGGTCACAGCGGACATTGTGCGGCGTGTGCGGGTTCCGGCCGGGCCGCGCACTGGTCGGTCCGGGCGCGTCGATCGGCGCGCACCCGGTTTCATCACAGCCCGCACAGGTTGTTGTCAGGTTGGCGGGGCAGGGTGGAGAAGGTATCCAACCGGAAGGTCATAGATGAGCTACGTGATCGCAATGGCAAGTTTCGCCACGATTCTGGCGATGGCGGTGTCCGGCTTCGCCGCCGCCAACGCGCCTCGTTCACTGGTGCGCGTTCGCGCCGACCGTTCGCCGCGCCGCTACTGAGCTGGCGGAGTTGCTCATCGCGCCGCTGGTTCCGTGCGGACCCAGGCGCCCCGTCGGTCGCTGAGCCCGTCAGGTCGGCCGCGCCTCGTGAGTCGAATTCTGAGTTCGCGGTCTGCGGCCGACGTCTGGTCGGGACGTCGACAACCCCGTTGGAGTCGGCCGACCTCGGCGTTCTGGCAGCCCTCCGACCGCCGCAAAACCGAATCAACAGCGCTGCGGTAATGGCGATCCTGGACGACCCGCGTCTGACGGGACGGGGCCATCCGCGTGATCGGCAGTTGCGTCCGCGATCCGGTTCGTCGCCACTAGGACTCGCGCAACAAGGCGACGATCTGCTGGGCGGCGGCACCGGGATCCTCGTGTTCCCAGATTCGCACGACCTGCCAACCCGCTTCCCGCAGCGCGGCGTCGGTCGCGCGGTCGCGCGCGACATTGCCCGCCAATTTCTCGGCCCACCACTCGGCGTTGTTCTTGGGGGCGGTCGCGTGTACCGGGCAGCGATGCCAGAAGCAGCCGTCGACATAGACGGCGATGCGGCGGCGGGGGAAAACCACGTCGGCTCGTCGGCGCTGACCTTTGATCGGGGCACGATCGACGAAATAGCGCAGTCCGGCGCGGTGCAATTCGCGGCGCAGGGCCAGTTCCGGCGCGGTGCCCGCGCGGCGTTGCTTGGACATGCGTGCGCTCGTGGCGGGGTCGGTGACGAGCTTTCGGGCAGCCGGTACCCGAGCGGGTGCGCGGCCGGGGATCTCGTCCCGGTCGGTGGCCCGCCGCGCGCTCATGCCGCCCAGCCGCCCATCCGATCGAGGTGCTCGCGCACGTCATCGAGGAAGCCGGGCGGAAACCGCAAGTTACCCATCGACGTTCGGCGCAGGAAGCCGGCGGTGGCGCGGGGGGACAGCAACCGGGGCTCGGTGAGGAAGTTCTTCAAGTCCTCGTAGGGCTCGTGCACCGGCCACGTCGAGAGCGGGACGCGGTGGACCACGCCCGCATGCCCCCAGGCCGCGGTCGGCCACGGCTGACCCGGCTGCAACGGCGCACCCAGGCTGAGTGGCGCCAGCGGGGCAGCGAGGCGAGCACCCACCCAGTCCGCCATTCGCACACTCACCGCGTTACCCACCAACTTCCACCGGTGGCCGTGCCGCACACCGGGCACGTCCAGTGCCGGCGCCGTCCACTCCGCGTCGAACCCCTGTAATCGTTCCCCATCGATGATGCCCGGGGTCACGATCTCACCGGCCGGTAGCCGCACCGCCGGCGGGCTCGCGATGCCCAACCCCGAACCCCCTTTGAGCGTGGGCACCGCGTTCACCACCCAACCGAGACCGCGCACGCCCTCGGTCCAGTAGAAACCGCAGGGATCGCGATCCGGGTCGCCGTAGTCGAGGGGGCCGGCATCGTCGCCGAAGAGCACCTGGCGGGGGTCCTCGGTGCGCGAAGCCAGCAACAGGACGCGCTGGCGGCGTTGCGGTAGGCCGAACGCGCGGCCGTCGACCACCCGGTACGCCCACAGATAGCCGAGCTCTTCCAAGGCGTTGGTGACGTGCCGCATCGCCGCTCCGCGGCCCAGCTGGAGCATGAACGGAACGTTCTCCATCAACAACCAGCGCGGCCCGCGCTGACGGCGCACCAACCGGAACACCTCATCGACCAGGCCCGAACGGCGACCGGTGATGCCCGCGGTCCGACCGGCCTGCGAGAGGTCCTGGCAGGGGAAGCCGGCGGCGACGAGTTCGGTGCGCGCGGGCAGGGAGCGCAGGCGGGTGATGTCGCCGTGCAGGGCGGTGTCGGGGAAGCGGGCGGCGAGCACACCCTGGGCGCCGGGGTCGATCTCGCACAGCAACTCCGAGGACCAGCCGTGCTTGCCGAGGCCGAGTTCGAGCCCGCCGATCCCGGCGAACAGCCCGACCATCCGCGTCAACGACCCCTCCTGTGTTCGTGGAGCGCTGGCGCACTCGGATGCTGTGTTGGTTGCAGCGCTGGCGCACTCGAGTTCGCGGCCACCGATCGACCCACGGGTCGAGGACACGACTCGCCCGTCGTGCATTCTATCGGGCCCCACACCGACGAACCGACCGCGAACGAGCGTGCGAGCGGAGCCGGGCGTCCCGGCGGTACGGCGGGCCGGGATTCGCTGGCGTGATGCCCGTGTTGTGGGGCGGCGGCGCCGATGTCGCTTACCGTAGAGAGGTGACGATCCCAGCCCCGGGCCCGGCCGCAGGCCCCACCGAGAACAGACCGGCCTCCCGGTGGCCCGCGGTGCTCACCTGGCGTGCCCACGACGACAGCCGCATGGAATCGGTGCGGGTGACGGTGAACGGCAACCGGATCAGGGCCGCGGGCCGGATGATCGGCAGCGCCAGCGAGGAACATCCGGCGTTCAGTGCCTCCTATGACCTGGTCACCGACGAGGCGGGCGCGACGCGGCGGTTGTCGCTGCGCACCACCACCGCCGCCGGTGAACGCCACGCCTCCATCTCCCGTGACGAGGAGAACTACTGGCTCGTCGACGCGGGCGGCAACCACGTGCGCTCCACCTTCGCCGGTGCCCTCGACGTCGACGTGGTGCTGAGCCCGTTCTTCAACACGCTGCCGATTCGCCGGTTCTGCCTGCAGAACGCCGTGGGCGACGTACAGGTCCCGGTTGTGTACGTGCGGTTGCCGGATCTGCTGGTGCAGGAAGCCGAGCTCACCTACTCGAGCGCGGCCGACGGCATCAATGTGCTCTCCCCGGTCTCGAGCGCCACGCTGAAGGTCGATCCGGAGGGATTCGTCCTCGACTACCCTGGGCTGGCCGAGCGGGCCTGATGTAGCGGTCGCAACGCGCAGGCATCGAGGTCGCCGGGTTCATGTTCTCCGGCTCATGTTGGCATGCCTGCCTGGTTCCCGGGCCACGCCTGCGGGGCAGCCAACGTGTGGGTGGCCTCGCGATCCTCACGGCCGCGTCCTCGCGTCGCCTCACCTCAGCCAGAACCCCGGCGCGAGGATCACACCGTGCGTAACACCCCTCCGCGCCGACCGGCCTGTCGAAGTTCGTCCAGCCATCCGGGTGCACCGGGAGTGACCCCGGTGATCTCCCATGCCACCCGTTCGTCGTAGGCGACTCGACCGCGGTAACCCTGCTCGACAAGTTTTCCCAGCCCGCCATCCGCGCGCAGCGAGTCCCGCGCGGCGACCAGAGCGTCGATCGTCTCGTCGAGCACGCGTTCCAGCGCGCCCGCGTTCGGTTCACAGATCGCCCGCACCAGATCGGGCGCGGTCCCGGCCACCCGCGTGCCGTCGCGGAACGAGCCCGCGGCCAGACCGAGCGCCAGTTCGCCGCCGCCGGCACCGGCCGCGGCCAGCGCTTCGGCCAGCACGTGCGGCAGGTGCGAGATCCGCGCGACGGCCTGATCGTGCTCGGCGGCCAGTACCGGAACCACCACCGAACCGCAGTCCAGTGCCAGCCGGACCACGCGCGACCACGGCTCGACCCGAGTGCCCTCGTCAACCCCGACCGCCCACACCGCACCGCGGAACAGTTCGGGATCTGTTGCCGCCCAGCCTGATTCCGAGGTGCCCGCCATCGGGTGCCCGCCCACGTAGTTCGCCGTGAGACCGTGTTTGCCGACCGCTTCGGCTACCGGGCCCTTCACGCTCACCACATCGGTCAGCCAACACTGCGGCGCGAGCGCGGCGATGTCGGCCAGGATGGGTTCGACCGCGGGCATCGGCACCGCGATCACGACCAGCGCATCGTTCGATGCGGCCCGGCGAAGTACCGCGCTCAGGTCGACGGAGACGTCGAATCCGGCACGACTCGCCGCTTCGGCGCCGTTTTCGGAACGGTTGTAACCGAAGGCCGGATATCCCGCCGCGACCGCCGCGCGCAGCAGTGAGCCGCCGATCAGGCCGGTTCCGAGGACGCACACGGCGCCACGCTCGTCGATGCTCATCGGAACAGATTGGCACACGAGTTCATCAATACGGGCGGGACAGACTACCGTTTGGTTTATGGCAGCACAGCGCTCGGGCACGAACAGGGCGACGTCGGATGACGACTTCGACGTCGAGGGGTTCGCCGTGGCGGTGGTCCGCGAAGAAGGCACGTGGCGGTGCAGTCCGCTCAGCAACGAAGCCCTCGTCGACCTCTCCGCCGCCGAGACCGAATTGAAAGCATTGCGCAGCTCGGGTGCGGTGTTCGGGCTGCTCGACATCGACGACGAGTTCTTCGTGGTGCTGCGTCCGGCGCCGAGCGGCACGCGGCTGCTCGTCTCCGACGCGACCGCCGCGATCGACTACGACATCGCCGCCGACATCCTCGACGCGCTCAATGTCGAGATCCCCGACATCGACCCCGACGAACTCGACGACATCGAACCGTGGGAGGAGGGCGACCTCGGCGTGCTCGCCGATCTCGGCCTGCCCGAACCGGTTCTCAGTGTGATCCTCGCCGAAACCGACCTCTATCCCGACGAGCAGCTGGGCATGATCGCCCAGCGGCTCGGCTTCGCCGACGAATTCGCGGCGGTCCTGGACAAATTGCCCAGGTGATCGACAGAACTGTGTCCGATGAAGACATGTTGCGGGCCGCGATAGCGGCCGCTGCCGACGCCGACCCGCGCGATGTGCCGGTCGGCGCCGTCGTCTTCGACGCACAGGGCCGTGAACTCTCGCGGGCCACCAACGCCAGGGAGGCGCTCGGCGATCCCACCGCACACGCCGAGGTCCTCGCCCTGCGCCGCGCGGCCGCCGTGCACGGTGACGGCTGGCGGCTCGAGGGCGCGACCTTGGCCGTCACCCTCGAGCCGTGCACCATGTGCGCGGGCGCGCTGGTGCTGGCCCGGGTCGGCAAGGTGATCTTCGGCGCCTGGGAGCCCAAGACCGGCGCTGTCGGTTCCCTCTGGGACGTGGTCCGCGACCGCCGCCTCAACCATCGCCCCGAGGTCCGCGGCGGCATCCTCGAACCCGACTGCGTCGCCCTGCTCGACGATTTCTTCAAAAACCAGCGTTGACCTGCCGATTTAGCGATCGGGCACCCCATCCGGTACCGTAGTCGGCGGTGGCGTGTCCGAGCGGCCTAAGGAGCACGCCTCGAAAGCGTGTGAGGGGTAACCCCCCTCCGAGGGTTCAAATCCCTCCGCCACCGCCAGCGAGCCCCTCGCCTGTTCCGACAGGTGAGGGGTTTTTGCTATGTCGGGCCTGGAACGTGCTGCGGTAGGCCGAGGGGGAGGTGTGCATTGTTCTGGCGAAGTGGTGGCGGAAGGTGACCGGGGTGGCGAAGCCGGCGGCGACGGCGATTTCTTCGATGGGGGCGTTGCCGGATTCGAGCATGGTGAGTGCGGCCTGGATGCGCTGGCCGGTGAGCCATTTGCTCGGGGTGGTGCCCGTTGATCGGACGAAGTGGCGCAGGTAGGTGCGCTGGGACAGCCCGGCCACGCGGGCCAGATCAGGTATTCCGATCGGTTCGGCGAGGTGTTCGATGGCCCACGACAGGCTGCGGGCGACCGGGGCGTCGAGGGGTTCGGGTGGCATGGGGGATTCGATGTATTGCGCTTGGCCGCCGGTGCGATGGGGCTGGATGACGAGCCGCCGGGCGATGGCGTTGGCGACGGCGGCGCCCAGGTCGGTGCGGACCAGGTGCAGTGCCAGGTCGAGGCCGGCGGCGCAGCCGGCGCTGGTGAGGATGTCGCCCTCGTCGGTGTAGAGGGGTTCGGGGTCGACTTCGATCAAGGGGTAGCGCTCGCGTAGGAGGTCGGCGTAACGCCAGTGGGTGGTGGCGCGGCGGCCGTCGAGGAGACCGGCTGCGGCGAGAGCGAAGGCGCCCGAGCAGATCGAGACGATTCTGGCGCCGTTGTCGCGGGCGTGGCGTAGCGCGTCGATCAATTCCGGTGAGGTGGGCGCGCGGGGGTCGGCGACGCTGGGGACCACGACCGTGTCGGCCGCCGCGAATTCCGTGAGCCCATAAGGGCTGGTGAGGGTGGCGCCGCCGATCACGCGGATCGGGTCGGGTGTTTCCGTGCAGATCTTCAGCTCGTACCAGGGTTGGTCGATGTCGGGCCAGACCAGGCCGAACACTTCGATGACGATGCCGGTTTCGAACGCCGTCATTCCGTCGTAGGCGAGGACCGAGACTGTGGAACCCATGTCCAAATCTTAGCGATAGTCGTCATCTACGCCACTTCTGCTGACGCGGCGAAACTCCGACCATGGACACATGTGGAAGCAGATCAAGGACTTCGCCCTCGGAATCCATGCCGCGCACGCGATCCGGCACGGCGTTCGCCCACCTGCCGGTGCCCACCCACCGGACCGGCAGCCACAATGCGTGGGCGAACGGAAATAACTGTCGTCGGGTATTCATCCGCGTCCGACCTGCGGTGTCTCCGTCGCGTAATAGACTGGGTTACACCGAATCCGGGAAGGAACGATGATTATGCGCGGGCGAGTGCCGCCACCCGCGAAGTCCGGGATCGGGCTCGGGGGCAAGCTTCTGGTTCTCGTGGTGCTGGGCTGGGTGGCTGTCGGACTGCTCGCCGCAGGTCAGCGACACTATTTCGCGAAGCTGCCGAGGGAGTGCGCCGACTGGGCGACCATCGCGGTCACCGCGGCCGCCGGGCCGACGAACTATGTCGGGTTGAATCCACGGGTCACCCAGTGCCAGGTGCCCCAACCCAGCCAGTGAACACGGCGACGGCCGGGAACCCGCGGGTCCCCGGCCGTCGTTGCCGTACCTAGGCTTTCACTGCCGCGACGTCGCGCGCACGTTGCTGGATGTCGCGCAGCTTGGTGCCCTCCACATCGATGTCGGGCACGATCTTGTCGAGCCACTTCGGCATCCACCACGCCCACTTACCGAGCAACACCAGTAGCGCGGGGATGAGCACCATCCGCACCACGAACGCGTCCAAGGCCACGCCGGCTGCCAGCGCGAACCCCATCGACTTGGCGGTGACGTCGGTTTCGAGCAGGAACGAACCGAACACCGAGATCATGATGATCGCCGCGGAGGTGACCACGCGCGCACCGTGGTGATAACCCTTGACCACCGCGGTGGTGGGATCGGCGCCGTGCACGTATTCCTCGCGCATGCGGGTCACCAGGAACACCTGGTAGTCCATCGCGAGACCGAACACCAAGCCGATCAACATGATCGGCAGGAAGCTCACCAACGGATGGGGATCGGAGATCAGGCCGAGCTTGCCCTCCTGGAAGATCAGCACGGTCGCACCGAAGGTGGCCGCCATCGACAGCAGGAAGCCGAGCGCTGCGGTGAGCGGGACCAGGATCGAGCGGAACACCAGGATCAGCAGGATGAACGCCGCGCCTGCCACGATCGCCATGTAGGGAACGATCTTGCTGAGCAGCACGTGGTCGATGTCGGCGTAGATGGCGGTGGTGCCGGTGATGCCGTAGGACATCTGATACTGCTCGTGCAGCGCGGCCTCGGCATCGCGCGCCGACTGCACCAGGTCCTTGGTCGACTGGGCGTTCGGGCCGGCCGAAGGGATGCCGTTGATCAGCGCGCCCGCCCCGTCCCGGCTCATCTGCGCTTCGGTGACCAGGTCCATGTCGGGGTAGGACATGAGCTTGTCGCGCAAGGCGTTCAGCGCTTCGGGACGCTGGTCGGTGGGGGTGTCGCTCAGGTCGACGGCCACCTGCAGCACACCGTTGCTGCCCTCGCCGAAGCCCTCGGTGCGCAGGTCGTATGCCTTACGGACCGTGGTGGTCTCGGGCAGGCTGTCCTCACCGGGCAGGCCGAGGTTCAGGTTCAGTGCCGGTGCGGCGAGCAGGCCGAGGACCACGATGGCCAGGATCATCGTCACCGCGGGGAACTTGGCGATCACCCGGGCGACGCGGGTGCCGTTGGTGACGACGCTGTCGTCTTCGGGGTCGTGCTTGGCCACCAGTGGCAGTTTCGGTTTGAACAGCACCTTGCCGAACGCGGCGAGCAGCGCGGGCATCAGCGTGATCGCGGTGAGCACGGCGAACGCGGCGGCGATGGCGCCACCGAGGCCCATGAAGGTCAGGAACCGGACCCCGACGATGCTGAGTCCGACCAGCGCGATGATCACGGTGAGGCCGGCGAACACCACGGCCGATCCGGCGGTGCCGAGGGCGGTACCGGCGGCTTCCTCGGCCGAGTCCTGTACCGACAGTTCGTGTTTGTAGCGGGAGACGATGAACAGCGCGTAGTCGATCGAGAGCGCGATGCCGATCATCGAGGCCAGGAAGGTGGTGAAGCTGGGTACCTCGACCACCGAGGTGGAAAGGAAGATCAGCGAGGTCGCCGCGCCCAGACCGACGATCGCGGTGATGATCGGCACGAACGCGGCCACGATCGCGCCGAAGGCCACCACCATCACCACCAGCGCCACGGCCATACCGATCAGCTCGGATTTGCCGCTCGGCATTTCCTGTTCCATCGCGATGGTGCCGCTGATCTCCACCGTGAGCCCGGCTTCACGGGCGGAATCGCCGACGTTGTAGGCGGCCTCGCGGTCTTCGGCGGTGATGTCGGCGAATTCGGTGATGGTGAACGGCACACTGAAGAAGGCGACGGTCTCGGGGGCGGTCTCGTTGAGCACGTTCAATGGTGCGCCGCTGCAGGTCGAGGGGTCGGGTTGCGCGGTGAGGCAACCCATTTCCTCGGTCGCCGTGATCGGGTTCACGATCGGTTCGGTGTGGTCGACGATGTCGAGTTGCTCGAGGCTGCTGAGCAGGCCGGCCATCGCTTCGCGGTTGGCCGGGTCGGTGAGCTTCGTCCCGGCCGGCGCGCCGACCACATAGGTGCCGGTCACCGCGTCGAACTCGAAGGCTTCCGACATGCCGGGGAAGTGTTTGTCGAGGATCTCGGTGGCCCGCTCCGACGGCAGGTTCGGCATGCTGAAGTCGTCGGTCATCGGTTTCTGCAGCTGGGCGCCGAGGCCGCCGAGCACCATGAAGCACAGCAACCAGATGGGCAGCACGATCCATTTGCGGCGAAAGGCCAGCTTGCCCCACCGGTACAGATAGACGGACACGGATTACTCCTCGGTGATCGGTGCGGAGCGCGGATCGGAGGTAGAGCCGGTCGAACTAGTCCCTGAGTCTGGCGCCCGGCCACCGCGATATCAAGCACCGGACACGAAGCGACCCCGCACTCCACGGTGGAGTGCGGGGTCGCGGGTCGAGTGCGGTCAGCCGACCGGGACCGGCTGTTTCACCGTCTCGGCGGACTGGGTGCGCAGCTGCTCGAGCTTGGCACCCTCGACATCGATATCGGGCACGATGCGCTCGAGCCACTTGGGCATCCACCAGGCCCACTTGCCCATGATCACCAGCAGCGCGGGCACGATCACCATGCGGACGATGAACGCGTCGATCGCGACACCGGCGGCCAGCGCGAAGCCGAACGACTTCGCGGTGACGTCGGTTTCCATGATGAAGGAACCGAACACCGAGATCATGATGATCGCCGCCGAGGTGACCACGCGGGCACCGTGGTGGTAACCGGCGACCATGGCGTCCTTGGGCGAGCGGCCGTGTACGAATTCCTCGCGCATCCGGGTCACCAGGAACACCTGGTAGTCCATCGCGAGACCGAACACCAAGCCGATCAACATGATCGGCAGGAAGCTCACCAGCGGTTGCGGATCCGCGATCAGGCCGAAGGCGCCCTCCTGGAAGATCAGCACGGTCGCACCGAAGGTGGCCGCCATCGACAGCAGGAAGCCCAGGGCCGCGGTGAGCGGCACCAGGATCGAGCGGAACACCAGGATCAGCAGGATGAACGCGGCACCGGCCACGATGGCCAGGTACGGCACGATCTTGCTGAGCAGCGCGTGGTCGACATCGGCGTAGATGGCGGTGGTGCCGGTGATGCCGTACTGCATGCCGTACTGCTGGTTGAGCTCGGCTTCGGCGCCGCGGGCGTCGACGACCAGGTCCTTGGTGGCCTGGTTGTTCGGGCCCGACTTCGGCACGCCCTTGAGCATGACGCCCTGATTGTCTTCGCTCCACTGTGCGGCGGTGACGTAGTCCATGCCTTCGTAGGAGTCCAGCTTGGCGCGCAGCGCGTCGACGGCGGCTTCGCGCTCGCCTTCGGGGGTCTCGCTCAGGTCGGCGACGACGATGAGTACACCGTTGCTGCCCTCGCCGAAGCCCTCGGTGCGCAGGTCGTAGGCCTTACGCACGGTCGAGGTCGTCGGCAGGCTGTCCTCGCCGGGCAGGCCCAGGTTCAGGCCGGCGGCGGGCGCGGCCAGCGCACCGAGCACGACCACCGACAGGACCAGCGCCACCCACGGCGCCTTGCCGATCAACTTGGCGAAACGCTGACCGTTGGTGACCGAGGACTCGTCCTCGGGGTCGTGCTTGGCCACCAGCGGCAGCTTCGGCTTGAACAGCGCCTTGCCGAAGGCGCCCATCAGAGCCGGCATCAGGGTGACGGCGGTGAGCACCGCGAACGCGGCGGCGATGGCGCCACCGAGGCCCATGAAGGTCAGGAACTCCACGCCGACGATGCCGAGCGCGCCGAGGGCGATGATCACGGTGAGACCGGCGAACACCACGGCCGATCCGGCGGTGCCGAGGGCGGTACCGGCGGCCTCCTCGGCCGAGTCGCGCACGGCCAATTCGTGTTTGTACCGGGAGACGATGAACAGCGCGTAGTCGATCGAGAGCGCGATACCGATCATCGAGGCCAGGAAGGTGGTGAAGCCGGGCACTTCCATCACCGAGGTGCCGAGCATGATCAGCGAGGTCGCGGCGCCGAGGCCGACGACGGCGGTGACGATCGGCACGACCGCGGCGACGATCGCACCGAAGGCGATCACCATCACGATCAGCGCCACGCCCATGCCGATCAGCTCGGACTTGCCGCTCGGCTGCTCCTGCTTCATCGCGATGGAACCGCTGAGTTCCACGGTCAGCCCCGCGTTGCGGGCCTCGGCGCCGACGTCGAAGGCGGTGTCACGTTCGGCGTCGGTCACGTCGGTGACGTTTGCGATGGTGAACGGCACATTGACCGTCGCGACCGTCTTCGGCGCGGTCTCGTTGAGCACGTTGAGCGGTGCGCTCGAGCACACCAACGGGTCCGGGTCGTCCAGGCAGCCCATCTTGTCGGTGAGCGCGATGGGGTTGACCAGCGGGTTCGCTTCGTCGGCCGCGACGATGTCCAGCTCGCTGACCTTGGCGATGAACGCCTCGACCGCGGCGCGATTGGGCGGGTCGGTGAGGAGCTGACCATCCGGCGCGGCGATCACGTACGTCCCGGCGACGGCGTCGAACTTGAACTGTTCGGACATGCCGGGGAAGTGTTTGTCGAGGATTTCGTTGGCACGCGCCGAGGGCAGCTCGGGCATGCTGAAGTCGTTGCTCATCGGCTTGCTGAGCATGCCGCCCAGGGTGCCGAGCAGCACCAGCAGCAGTAGCCAGACGGGCAAGACTATCCATTTACGGCGGAAGGCGAACTTCCCCCATCGGTACAGGTATACGGACAACGTGCCCCGCCTCCACATCTCGATTCATCTGCCTACCGTGCGGTAGGTAGACTACCGACGCAGTAAGTGGAGAGGCAACCTCTATTTTCGGAGGCCGCGTCAACGTCACGCCGAATCATGGGAGGATTGCCGAATGGCTCCCCGGGACACCGCCGACACCGTCACCGCAGGTAGAGGCACCAAGCAGGCGATTCGCGACGCCGCGGTACAGCTTTTCGCCGCCAAAGGCTTCGAACAGACCAGCTTGCGCGAAGTCGCCGATATGGTGGGAATCACAAAGGCGTCGCTCTATTACCACTATGCTTCCAAGCTCGACCTGCTGCTCGCGATCATCGATCCGATCATCGATCACATGCGCGACATCGTCGAAGACATCGACGCCGTGCCCTACGACGACGAGGGCATCCGCGCCGTCCTGCGCACCTACCTGCGCGGCATGATCCGCCACCGCGACGCCGGGGCGCTGTGCGTGCGCGACACCGCTGCCATCGTCAACGCCATCGCCGACCGCTATCCGGACCTGATGGAACCCACCCGCGAGCTGCGGCAGTGGCTGGCCGGGCCGGACCCGACCCTGGAGTCGATGCTGCGCGCGGCCGCGGCCATCGAAGTACTCGGAGTGGCGCTGCTCTCGACCGAGCTCGCGCCCGGCGCCACCGACACCGAAGTCGAGAAGACCCTGCTCGATGCGGCCACCTGTGTACTGACCGCCTGTCACACCACCTAGGCTCGGGGCCGTGCATATCACCGCCAGAGTCGACTATGCGGTGCGAACGCTGCTCGAGCTCGCCGCGGCCGACGGAGTCGTCAAGGCCGAAGCCATCGCCGCCGCGGCCGAGATCCCGCCCAAGGTGCTCGAGACCGTGCTGGCCGAACTGCGCCGTGCCGAACTCGTGCTGAGCAGGCGCGGACCCGACGGCGGCTACCGGCTGGGCAGGCCGGCCACCGACATCTCGGTGGCCGACGTGATCCGGGGGGTGGAATCGCCGTTGGCCTCGGTGCGCGGGCAGCGTCCCGAGGACGTGCGCTACCCCGGCGCGGCCGAACCGCTGCAGCAGGTGTGGATCGCGCTGCGCGTCAACATCAGGGCGGTGCTGGAGAACGTCTCGATCGCCGATATCGCCGCCGACCGGCTGCCCGGTTTCGTCGCCGAACTCGTCGCCGACCCGGGTGCCTGGGCGCGCCGCGAACCCCGGACACCGGCCGGAACCTGAACGCGCGAGTTGTCCACAACCGCGAGTTGTCCACAGGGCCGGAAAACCGCGGGGCGGCGCTGACCTGCACGCGGTAGCCTCGCTCCATCATGTTGATCACCCTGCTGCGGACCTTTCTGGCCCCGTACCGCGCCCAGCTGGCCGGGGTTCTCGTCCTCCAGCTGGTCTCGGTCATCGCGATGCTCTACCTGCCCAGCCTCAACGCCGACCTCATCGACTACGGCATCACCGCCGGCGATATCGGCTACATCTGGACCACCGGCCTGTGGATGCTCGCGGTGAGCTGCGTGCAGATCGCCGCTTCGGCGGCGTCGGTGTACTTCGGAGCGCAGGCCGCGATGGGCGCCGGGCGCGACATGCGCGCCGCGGTACTGCACCGGGTGCAGACCTTCTCGGCCAGAGAGGTCGGCATGTTCGGCGCACCCTCGCTGATCACCCGCTCGACCAACGACATCCAACAGGTGCAGTTGCTCATCGTGATGTCGGTGACGATTCTGGTGATGGCGCCGATCATGTGCGTCGGCGGCATCGTCATGGCGGTCCGCGAGGACATGGGACTGTCCTGGCTGTTGCTCATCGCGGTACCCGCGCTGGCGCTGTCGATGGGACTCATCGTGGCCAGGATGGTGCCGATCTTCCGGCAGATGCAGGAACGCATCGATGGGGTGAACCGGGTGCTGCGCGAGCAGATCACCGGCATCCGGGTGGTGCGCGCGTTCGTGCGGGAGCGCCAGGAGATCCAGCGCTTCGGCGTGGCCAACACCGCGCTCACCGATACCGCGCTACGGGTGGGCCGGTTGGGCGCGCTGATGTTCCCGACCGTTATGCTGATCAGCAACCTGACCGCGGTCGGGGTGATCTGGTTCGGCGGCCACCATGTGGACGAGGGCACGATGCAGGTGGGCTCGCTCACCGCGATGCTGTCCTATGTCATGCAGATCCTGATGGCCGTCATGATGGCCTCGTTCCTGGCGATGATGGCCCCGCGTGCGGCCGTGTCGGCAGACCGCATCGGCGGAGTCCTCGACACCAAGTCCTCGGTGCACCCACCGGTGCAGCCACAGCCCTTCGCCGGCGACCCCGCGACCGTCGAGCTGAGCTCGGCCGAGTTCGCCTACCCGGGCGCGGAGAAACCGGTGCTGCGCGGCATCAGCTTCCGGGCCACACCGGGCACCACCACGGCGATCGTCGGTTCCACCGGTGCGGGCAAGTCCACGCTGATCAACCTGATCCCGCGCCTGATCGACGTCACCGACGGCGCCGTATTCGTCGGCGGCACCGACGTCCGCGATCTGGACCTCGAAATACTGCGCACCGGGATCGGATTGGTACCGCAGAAGGCCTACCTGTTCTCCGGCACCATCGCGACCAACCTGCGCTACGGCAAACCCGAAGCCACCGACGACGAACTCTGGGCCGCACTCGAGGTCGCCCAGGCCGCCGACTTCGTGCGCGAGATGCCACAGGGACTGGAGACACCGGTCGCTCAGGGCGGCACCACCGTGTCCGGTGGTCAACGTCAACGCCTGTGTATCGCCCGAGCGCTGGTGCGTAGTCCGCGCGTGTTCCTGTTCGACGATTCCTTCTCGGCGCTCGACGTGGCCACCGACGCCCGCCTGCGCGCGGCCCTGGCGCCCGTAACCGCCGCCGCGTCGGTGATCATCGTCGCCCAGCGGATCCAGACCATTCGCGATGCCGACCAGATCGTCGTCCTCGAAGACGGCGCGATGGTGGGCCTCGGCACCCATGACCAATTGATGCAGCGGTGCGCGGAGTACCGCGAGATCGTCGAGTCCCAACTCAGCGCGGAGGAGGCTCGATGAGGCCGGGCGGACCAGTACCGGGCGGGCCCGGAAGCAAGCCGAAGTCGTTTCTGCCCTCGCTCAAACGGTTACTGCGCCGACTGGCACCGGAACGGTTCGTAGTCGGCGCGATCATCGTGCTCGTGATCGCCTCGGTCGTGCTCAACACCCTCGGCCCCTACCTGCTGGGCAAGGCAACGAACCTGGTGTTCGACGGTTTCGTCGGCAAACAGCTCGACCCCGGCCTCACCAAGGACCAAACCGTCGAGCTGCTGCGCCGCCAGGGCGAGGACACCCGCGCCGACATGCTCTCGGCGATGAACGTCATCCCCGGCACCGGCATCGACTTCGACGCGGTGGGCCGGGTGCTGGCCATCGTGCTCACGCTCTACGTGGCCGCGTCGCTGTTCGGCTGGATGCAGGGTTATCTGCTCAACATCGTCATCAACCGGACCGTGAAACGACTGCGCGACGAAGTGGAGCACAAACTGCACCGGTTGCCGCTGCGCTACTTCGACACCGCACCCCGCGGTGATGTGCTCAGCCGCGTCACCAACGACGTCGACAACGTGTCACAAACCCTGCAGCAGACGATGAGCCAGTTGCTCACCTCACTGTTCACCGTGCTCGGCATCCTGATCATGATGTTCTGGATCTCGCCGCTGCTGGCACTGATCGCGCTGCTCACCGTGCCGGCCGCCATCGCGGTCACCGCCCAGATCGCCAAACGATCCAAACCACACTTCGTCGACCAGTGGAAATACACCGGCGAAGTGAACTCCTCGGTGGAAGAGGCCTACACCGGCCACGAGATCATCACCGCCTTCGGCCGCAGCCGCGAGGTGGGCCGGGAGTTCGACAAGCGCAACGGCAAGCTCTACAACGCCAGCTTCCGCGCGCAGTTCATCTCCGGGCTGATCATGCCGGCCATCATGTTCCTGGGAAACGTGAACTTCGTGTTCATCGCCCTGGTCGGTGGCCTGCGGGTGGCCACCGGCAACCTGTCGCTCGGTGAAGTACAGGCCTTCATCCAGTACTCGCGCCAGTTCAGCCAGCCGCTCACCCAGATCGGTGCGATGGCCAACCTGCTGCAGTCCGGTGTCGCCTCCGCCGAACGGATCTTCGAGATCCTCGACGCCGAAGAACAAAGCACCGACCCGCTGGTGGAGCAGCCGCTCCCGGACGGTCGCGGCCGCGTCGAATTCGACGACGTGAGCTTCGGCTACGACCCGGAAAGCCCGGTGATCGAAGGACTTTCGCTGGTCGCCGACCCCGGCCACGTCGTCGCCATCGTCGGCCCGACCGGAGCGGGCAAGACCACCCTGGTCAACCTGCTCATGCGCTTCTACGAACTCGACGCGGGCACCATCCGCATCGACGGCGTCGACATCACCACCATCAACCGCGAACACCTGCGCGAACGCATCGGCATGGTGCTACAGGACACCTGGCTTTTCCAGGGCACCATCCGGGACAACATCGCCTACGGCAACCCGGACGCCACCGAAGCCGACATCCTCGACGCCGCCCGCGCCGCCTACGTCGACCGGTTCGTGCACTCGCTGCCCAACGGCTACGACACGGTGATCGATGAAGAGGGCGGCGGGGTGAGCACGGGCGAGAAACAGCTGATCACCATCGCCCGCGCCTTCCTGGCCAAACCATCGATCCTGATCCTGGACGAGGCGACCAGCTCGGTCGACACCCGCACCGAACTGCTGGTCCAGCACGCCACCGCGGCGCTGCGCCGCGACCGCACCAGCTTCGTCATCGCGCACCGGTTGTCCACGATTCGCGACGCCGACCTGATCGTGGTGATGCAGAAGGGGCGCATCGTGGAACAGGGCACCCACGAGCGGCTGCTGGCCGAACGCGGGGCCTACTTCGACCTGTACAACGCCCAGTTCGCCGCTGCTGAGTAAATGGAGCTGTGTTTGTTGGAGCGCTGGCGCGCTCGAGTTCGCGGCCCCCACGTCCCGACGATCAGGCGCCGTTGCTTGCTCCTTCGTCGCGTACGCAACGGCGCCTGATCGTCGGGACGGCCGCGAACCGCCGCTTCGCGGCGGCCCCTCCTCGAGGTCGGGGCGTGCGTGGCTGGGTTTCGTTGGTTGGTGTGTGTTTGCGGACCGGCGTTGGGGGGCCCTTCTCCGAGGTCGGGGCGTGTGGGGCTGGTTCGGCGGTGAGTGGGAACCGCCGCTTCGAGGCGGCCCCTCTTCGAGGTCGGGGCGTGCGTGGCTGGGTTTCGTTGGTTGGTGTGTGTTTGCGGACCGGCGTTGGGTGGGGCCCTTCTCCGAGGTCGGGGCGTGTGGGGCTGGTTCGGCGGTGAGTGGGAACCGCCGCTTCGTTGTGGTTCCTCTTCGAGGTCGGGGCGTGCGTGGCTGGTCTTGCCAGTGGGTGGGTGTTTGCGGACCGGCGTTGCGCGGCGGTCGCTCCTCGAGGTCGGGGCGTGCAGGCTGGTTTGTCGGTGCGTGACTTTCACGGCCCGGCGTTGTGGGCGTGCTCGTTCTGGGTTGGGGCGGTGTGGCTGGTTTTGTCGGCGGGGTGGCGTGGTGTTCGTGGACCGGCGTTGCTGGGCGGGCCCAGCTCGGGAGCGGGGTCGTGCGGGGGCGGGGGTGCTGTCGACGCGTGGCACGATGAGTGGGTGGCTGATAGCAGCGGATTCTCTTTCACCGTAGGTACCCGTCTCGACGGCGATCGGCACGGGCGCACGGGGGTGCTCGGCACGCCGCACGGGGAGATCGCCACGCCGGCTTTCATCCCGGTGGGGACCAAGGCGTCGGTGAAGGCGGTGCTGCCCGAGACCATGCGGGAGCTCGGTGCCCAGGCGTTGCTGGCCAACGCCTACCACCTGTACCTGCAACCCGGGGCCGACATCGTCGACGAGGCGGGTGGGCTGGGCAAGTTCATGAACTGGGCTGGGCCCACCTTCACCGACAGCGGCGGCTTCCAGGTGATGTCACTGGGCGTCGGGTTCAAGAAGGTGCTCGCGATGGAGGCGGTCGGGGTGCGCTCCGATCAGGTGATCGCGGCGGGCAAGGAGCGGCTGGCCACCGTCGACGACGACGGGGTCACCTTCCGTTCCCACCTGGACGGCTCGCCGCACCGTTTCACCCCGGAGGTGTCGATGGGCATCCAGCATCAGCTCGGCGCCGACATCATGTTCGCCTTCGACGAACTCACCACGCTGATGAACACCCGTGGCTATCAGGAGAAGTCGTTGCAGCGCACGCACGAGTGGGCGCAGCGCTGCGTCGATGAGCACGAGCGGCTCACCGTCGCGCGCAGTCACCGGCCCTATCAGGCGCTGTTCGCGGTGATCCAGGGCGCGCAGTACGAAGACCTGCGGCGCAAAGCCTGTCGCGAACTCGAATCGATTCGCGGAAGTGCCGGAACCGAATTCGACGGCTACGGCATCGGCGGCGCGCTGGAGAAGCACAACCTCGGCACGATCGTCGGCTGGTGCTGCGACGAGCTACCCGAAGCCAAGCCGCGCCACATGCTGGGGATCAGCGAACCCGAGGACATGTTCGTCGCGATCGAGAACGGCGCCGACACCTTCGACTGCGTGAATCCCTCACGGGTGGCGCGCAACGCCGCGATCTACGTCGACCAGGGCAGGTTCAACATCAACACCAGTCGTTTCCGCCGCGACTTCACCCCGATCGACGACAACTGCGACTGCTACACGTGCGCGCACTACACCCGCGCCTACCTGCATCACCTGTTCAAAGCCAAGGAGATGCTCTCGGCCACGCTGTGCACGATCCACAACGAGCGGTTCACGGTCCGGCTGGTCGACCGGATCCGGGCGAGCATCGACGGTGGCTACTTCGACGAGTTCAAGAAGGAATTCATGGGCCAGTGGCAGGGCCGGGTCAAGGCGCCGTAGCCCCCCGATGACCGGCGCCGCCGGGTTCGCGACCGACCTCGGTCCGCATTTCCCAGGGTTGCTGACTACATCGCAACCCCGGGTCATCCGGAGCGAGGTGGCCGCGAGCGGTGAGTTCGGCTGGTACCGCACATGTTCGCGGCTCGCGCGGCCCCATCCGGTGTTCAGTCGTGCAGGGCGTCGACCTTCGCCGGTGCGTAAGTCGGCTCGGTCTTCTTGAGGATCGCGATGACGCGGTAGGTGAGCGGCATGACCAGAATCTCACACAGCGTCTTCCACAGGAATCCGACGATCACGTAGTTGATGAACGACTGCCAGCTGTCGATCCCGATGGCGGTGGCGGCGATCGAGCAGAAGATCAGGGTGTCGGCGAACTCGCCGATCACGGTGGAACCGATCAGCCGGGCCCACAGGTGCTTCTCCTTGGTGCGTTCCTTGATCAGCACCAGGGTGGCCGAGTTCAGCAGCTGCCCGACGAAGTAACCGGCCAGCCCGGCGAGCACCAGCTGCGGGGTGGTGCCGATGACCGTGCGGAACGCGTCCTGGTTCTCGTAGAAGCCGGCCGCGGGCAGGTTGATGGCCACCGTGAAACAACCCACGGTGAGCAGCAGCGCCGCGAAACCGGTGTAGATGGCGTGGCGGGTGGCCCGGAAACCGTAGACCTCGCTGAGCACATCGCCGAGGATGTAGGCCAGCGGGAACAGGAAGAACGCGCCGTCGGTGGCGATCGGCAGGATCTGCAACGGGCCGAGCAGCAGTGAACTGCCGGAGAAGAACTCCACGCCCTTGGTGGCGCAGATGTTGGAGATGATCAGCGTGGCCGTGAACACGGCGACGATTACCGGATAGAACCCCCGCGCCGCCTGGGCAAATGCCGCATGTTCCGGCGCGGGGTGCCCAGGTTCGGGGGATTTTTCGAGCGGGTTCGCATCAGTCACGTCCCCATCCTCCCAAGGCGACCTCGGCCCGGGTGGGCTAACCCCGACGTGTCCGTGCTGGTGCGCGACCTCCGAGGGCCCGTCTCGAGCACGCCAGCGCGCGGCAGAGGCATGCAATACGCTGTAGCGATGACGAATCCTGGCGATTCCGACGAGTGGTGGAAGCAGTACGGCGGTTCCGGTGTGTCGCCGGAGTCCGGCGCGCCGGGTTCGGTGCCGCAGTACCCGCAGCAATCCTCGCCGCAGCACCCGCAGCAGTCCGCCCCGCAGTACCCGCAGCAGTCTGCCCCGCAATATCCGCAGCAGTCCGCTCCGCAGTACCCCCAGCAGCCGCCGCAGTACCCGAACTACCAGCAGCCGGGCGCTCCGCAGTACCCGCAGCAGCCGCAGTACGGCGGTTATCCGCCGCCGGGCGCGTACCAGCCCTACGGTGGGTACCCGATGCAGCAGGGCACCAACGGGCTGGCGATCGGCGCGCTGGTCTCCTCGCTGATCGGGCTCTGTACCTGTGGTCTGGGTTCGGTCGTCGGCATCATTCTCGGCGTGATGGGACTGAACCAGATCAAGGAACGTGGCGGCGATGGCCGCGGAATGGCGCTGGCAGGTATCTGGATCGGCGCCATCTACCTGGTGGGCCTGGTTCTCTACTTCCTGTTCTTCATAGTCATCGGTATCTCCGGCGGGTTCGATACGACCTCGACGTACTGAACGATCGAAACGCAAACAGGGGCGCCTCCGAGATTCGGAAGCGCCCCTGACGTTTTCGTCAGACCAGGGTGATCAGCCCTTGACGACCTGCGTGCCGCCGGCGAACTTGTCGTGCCAGCCCTGCTTGTTGGGGTCCTGCGAGATCGTGACCATGATGTAGATGGTCAGGCCGAGGCCCACCAGCTGGCCGATGCACGGGACGACACTGACCACCGTGAACAGGTTGCGCTTGAGCGACTGCTCGGGGGTCAGGTTCGGCGCGCCGCCGGGCGCGACCACGCGCAGGCCGAGGATCTTCTTGCCCAGCGTGGTGCCCTGGGTGACCTCCATGGCCACGAAGTAGCCGTAGACGGCCAGCGAGATCAGCGCGCCGGCGATGAGCTGGCCCGTGTTGCCCGCACCGAGAATGAGGGTGAGCACGATCGAGAGCGGGATACCGATGATCAGGTTGTCGATCACTCGCGCACCGATCCGGATGCCGAGATCGGCGGGCTGCACGCCGGCGAAGCCCTGCTGGCCGTACGGGTCGGCCGGGTAGGCGGCCTGGCCGTAGGGGTCCTGGCCGTAGGCGGGCTGCTGCTGGCCGTAGGGGTCGGCCTGGCCGTAGCCGGGCAGCGGCTGGCCGCCGTGGGTCGGCTGGCCGTACGGCTGCGCCTGCCCGTAACCCGGCTGCTGCTGGCCGTAGGGGTCCTGGCCGTAGCCGCCGGGCTGACCGCCCTGCGGGTACTGGTTGGGGTCGTAACCACCGCTGGTCATAATTCGTCCTCGTCGTGATCAGTAGATCGGTCGATGCGTACGTTACGGACATCGGTCTGGTTGGAACAACCCGATGGGCTCGAGTATCCACGGTTTTTCCGGGACGCGCGCGGGGTCGAAAACTTCGCGGAGCTCGGCTGTTGTCCGCGCGGTGTAGCCGAGAGAGCCCGCGATCGCCGACACCACGTCTTCGGGCGTGTTGCCCAGGGCGCGTTGGTCCGAAAGGCTCACCGCGCCGTCGCGTTTGGCCAAGCGTTTGCCTTCGCCGTTGAGCACCAGCGGTACGTGCGCGTAGGTGGGGGCCGGGATTTCGAGCAGTTCGCCGAGGTAGGCCTGACGCGGGGTGGAGGCCAGCAGGTCGTCGCCGCGCACCACCTGGTCCACGCCCTGAGCGGCGTCGTCGATGACGACGGTCAGGTTGTAGGCGGGGATGCCGTCGCCGCGGCGCAGGACCAGATCGTCGACGGCGCCGCGGTATCGGCCGTGGCACAGGTCGGTGATCTCGTAGTCGTCCACCTCGGCACGTAAACGCAATGCGGGCGAACGTCCTTCGGCGCGCCGGGCGGCGCGCTGAGCGTCGGTGAGCTCACGACAGGTGCCCGGGTAGGCGCCCATCGGGGCGTGCGGCGCGGTGGCGGCCTGCTGGATTTCGCGGCGGGTGCAGAAACATTCGTAGGTGCGCCCGGCGTCGGTGAGCTCGTCGATGGCCGTCGCGTAGGCGGGTAGCCGCCCTGATTGCCGTAGTACCGGGCCGTCCCAGTCGATGCCGATGGCGGCGAGGTCGTCGAGCTGGCGTTCGGCGGCGCCGGGGCGCACGCGGTCGAGGTCGTCGATGCGGAGCACGAATCGGCGTCCGGTGGTTCTGGCGAACAGCCAGGCCAGCAAGGCGGTGCGCAGGTTACCCAGGTGCAGCTCACCCGAGGGACTCGGGGCGTAGCGGCCCGCGCCGCCTGCTGGGGATGGCACCTACGCGATTCTAGGCGGATGTGCGGCGCAGGCTCGTGCGCAACTGCTCATCGGTGATGGAGGTCTGCGCGTCGAGCGCGGCGAGCAGGCGCTGGGCGTGGGCGACCACGCCGGTCACGTCCACGTCGTGGTGCTGGGCGTTCGCCGGGTAGGCCGTGAGCCGCTCGCTCGCCCGGCGTAGCAGCGTGGCGGCGCCCTTGGCGTTGCCACGCTGGATGTGGGTGATGCCGACGGCGTATTGGGCCAGGCCCTGCCAGAGCATCCGCTCGGCTACCGGCCTGTTCTTCCACGCCGCCTCCAATACCTCGTGTGCGTTGAATGCCAAACCGTCGTCCAGCAGTTGCTGGGCGAAGGTGAGAGTTTGCTGGGGTGGCAGCTCGAGGTCGTCCGGAATTCGGGCGACTCCGGCACTGCCCGGCGGCAGGGGTCGGCCGAGTCGGTCGCGGGGGCGGTCGTTGCGGGCACGACCTGCGGCGTCGCGGTCACGGGAGATCATTCCCCCATGATCCACGTCCGGCGTCGATGGTGCCCATGGGGCAGCTGAGACGGCCGAGAAATTGACGTATCACGGACTAATCACACGAATGTAAATCGTGATGTGTCAGCGGGCTGGGTAATGGGTAGGGGGTGTCTGGCAATGGTCCCGCAAACGCTCGACTTCGCAAGCTTGGCAAATGCATATGAGAAAGCAAATTCTCATCCGCAAACTTGCGGAAGACCTGCTAGTGTTCTTCCGCGGGGGCAGCCCCCGGAGACCGAAACGTCTCGATGTGCTGGTTCGCGCCGATCGGTTGCGTGCACTGTGTGGCATCGCTGTGTGTGCCACGAAGTAACTCCTCGGTCGCGCCGGATTCTGGAATGTTGCAACGAATCCTCGAGTTATCCCGTTCTCGCTGATGCAAAGGAGCAAGTGCTGTGGAAGTTGATGTGACGGGCGCTGTGTGGCGCAAGAGCAGCTACAGCGGACCTGATGGGAACTGCGTGGAAGTGGCCTTTCTCGCCGGCGGCGATATCGCGGTCCGCGACACCAAGGACCGTGGCCGCGGACCCGTGCTGGCCTTCGGTCAGGGCGAGTGGCGGGCATTTCTCGCCGACGTCACCGCGGGGCAGTTCGCGCGCGGCTGAACCGCGTATGCGCCTCGAGCGGGCAGTCCTGGCCCCGGGTCGATAGGGACTCGGGGCCTTTTCAGCTGTGCCCTATCGTGGCCGGATGACCACGATGGCCGCGCGCGACGCGACGATGTTCTGGTTGTCGCGGCGCACCGTCAATGATGTGTTCCTGCTCTACTGCTTCGCCGAATCTCCCGCTACCACGGACGAACTCCGCGCCTTCACAGCCGCGCGCGCCGACGGCATCGCCGACCTACGGATCCGGGCGCGTGAGATCGCGGGCGGGCTCGACTATCCGCGCTGGGAGCCCGTCGAATTCGCGCCCCAGCAATTCATCGAACATCGGCCAGCGGCCCCGGCTTGGCATACCGTGCTCACGCGGGTCGGCGAACTTCTGGGTACCGGCCTCGACGCCACCGAACATCCGTGGCGCATTCATGTCTTCCGTGGGGTGCGCGATGCGCCGGGATCGACCGGGCCGTCGTTGGTGGCGGTCGTCCAGCTCTCCCACGCCTTGGCCGACGGCACCCGCGCCGCCGCCCTGGCCAGATCGCTGTTCGCACCGGAAGAAGTTGTCCACAACCATCCCGCCGGCCCTGTGGACAACTTCACGCGAAACCCGTCAGATCCTGCGAAAAACCCTCTCCGGCCTGTGGATTACTGTGCACAGATCTGTGGATGGTTCACTGACCCGAGAGTGATTGGCGCGCTGCGATTTCCCCGGCAGTTGGTCAGAACTGTCCGCCGTGGTCGCCTCGCCCACGCGGCGCAGCGGGAACTGCTGCGACGTGGCGACGCGGGTGAGATACCGCCCGCGGCAACGGGCTTCGATCCGTGCGCGTTGAATCCGGCCGCACCGGTGCGCACTTTCGATCATCGCGTTCGGATGCTCGTTCTGGACGTCGGTGCACTGCGCGTTCCCGGGCATACAGTCACTGTCGTTGCCCTGACGGCTATTTCGCGCGCACTCGCCACCTACCTAGCCGAACGCGGTCAACTCCCGCGGCACCTCGGCACCGCTGTGCCGATGGCGCTGCCCGCGCCCGGCACCGCCCGCAACAACTACCGCGGTCTGTCGATCGACCTGCACATCGAAGAACCCGACCTGCGAATCCGCGCCGACCGGATCGCCGAAGAACTCGCCATCCGCCGCGAGCGCGCGCTGAATCCGCTGCTCGCCGCACAGGATCGAGTCGGCGAGACGGTACCGGCGCTGTTCACCGTCCGTGATGTGGAACGCGCCGACCTCGACACCGTGCCGCCCGCCGTGGACGGCAACACCGTGGTCTCCAGCGTCTACCGCGGCGCCGCCGACCTCTCTTTTGCCGGTGCGCCGGTGCGGTTCACGGGTGGTTTTCCGGCGTTGGGCACCGTCATGCACCTCACCCACGGCGTACACGGCATCGGTGAAACCGTCGCGTTGTCGGTGCATTCCGATCTCGCCGTCATTGCTGATCCGGACCGCTACCTCGAACTACTCGCCGAATCGGTGCCGGCCGTGGTGGCGGCGTCGACCGGTTAGCGACGTTTGCGCGCCAGTTCGGCGCCGACGGCCCGCAACGCGGAGTGCAGGGCCGCCGCCGGATCGGTGCCGGTGGCTTCGCCTTCGAGCAGTCCGTCGATCCGGAACGGGCAGTGATAACCGGTGGCGTTCGCGCCCTGGTGCGGTGGGCCGATCTCGATGAGCGGCTTGCCTGCGCGGTGGGCGTGCACCCGTTCGTACCAGTCGATCACTTCCGAAGGCGCGGCGCGCGTGCCGGTTTCGTAGTGGCCCAGCGCTGCCCTGCTGTAGGGCACGCGGGTGGCGAGCGCCGCCAGGGACAACCCGGCCTCTTCCCGTAGTCGCCGCAACCGTGCGCCTACGAGAGTGGTCTCGACGTTCCCCTGCTCGCCCCGACTGGACATGGTGCCATCGTAGAGAACTGTAGACGTTTGTAGACGCTTTTTGCTGTCCAAAAGGTCTTGACGGCGACCATACTTTTCTTCGGCGGCTTCACCATCACCATACCGCGCCACCCGTGCCAGCACTGACTCGTTCGGAGGGGAAAGATGGACATCTTCCTGTGGATTGCCGTGGGGCTGTTCGTGTTCGGCGCGCTCACCCGCTACCTGTTGCGGCTACCGCCGGTCGACACCGCGCGCCCGACGGTGACCGACATCCACCGGCGGCTTCAGGCCGAACGTGAGCTGCCCGGCCAGGACCCCACCGTGCCGTCGGTACGTACGAGTTCCGAGAGCAGCTTCTCCGCATCGGACTTCTCCCTGGCCAGGGCACTCCAGCCCCGGACCAGGCCGTCGGGCCCGGATTTCGTCGTCCACGAGCCGACGGCCTGAGCGCCTTGGGGATGCAGCGAGTAGTAGATGGTGCCGACCGGAAACGCGATGTCCATGCCGCGTACCCAGCCGGTGAGCGCGTCACCGTCCCAGACCCGCATCTCGCCGCGCACACCGGCAGGTGGATCCGCCTGCGCGGCCGGGGCTTCGGCGGCCGAATCGAGCAGCAGATGGTCACCCTCGTGCCGGATCGTCACCTCCGCTACCTCGACCTCCTCGCCGTGGTTCGCCGCTTTCTGCCAGGCTGCCCACCACCGGCCGGCCAGGTCGACCCGGTTGTCGACGATGCCCGCCAGCTCGGCCAGCGAAATACGCAGCGCCTCGGCCAACCGGATCGCGACCGGCAGGGTCGGCGACTGTTCCTCGGATTCGTAGCGGGTGATCTGTCGCGAACTCACCCCGATCGCGGTGGCGAGCGCGGGCTGCGACAGCCCGAGCAACCGCCGCCGCTCCTGAATCACCTTCCCCGTCCCGGTGTTCATACAGTCATCGCCTCCATCGCCGGCCCCTACCGTCACACCCTGCCCGACACATCCGCACCAGACCCGCCGACAACGCGGACTCACACCAGCGGAAACGAAGACCGCTGGCGCGCCGCGCATGCCGACTGCGTCGCCGATTCTCCCATCTCTTCGCTTCAGCAGGCCCGTTTCGTGCTGACTGAGCACGATGGGTGCGGACCACGCTGTCTACAGCATCTGGCGGCCACCGCCTATAGCACCGGACTGATAGATGACATCTGAACTGTCGCCACAGTTACCAACGACACGTTGACGATGACGTTGCGGGGGAGCGAACCCACCCGCGACGCGATTACCGTCGAAGCATGAGTGTGGACCCAGTGGCGGAAGGCGACGGTGCCACCACTACGGAACGCCCGAGTCTGCGAGACAGATTCCGGCTGCGCCGGCCCTTCCTGCTGCCCTCGCAGCGGGCCACCGCCGACAACATCGTCGCCGCGCCCGCGCCACTGCGCCCGATCGATCTCAGCGACGACGCCGAGGTGGCGCAGGTGCTCGACCTCGCGGTGCGGGTGGGGGAGGTGGTGCTCTCGGCCGGCACCGGTGTCGGTGACACCTCGGCGCAGGTTCGCTTCATCGCCTCCACCTACGGTCTGGACAAGTGCGACATCGACGTCACCTTCGACGCGATCCGCATCTGGGCCGACCGCGGCGCCCGGCTGCCCCCGGCCAGCGATATGCGGGTGGTGAAGTACCGCTCGCTCGACTTCACCCGCCTGGCCGCCGTCGACCGGTTGACCCGCCGGATCCGCAGCCAGGTGGTGCCCGTCGACCAGGCGCACGCCACCCTCGACGAGATCGTCTCGCTGCGCCACCCCTATCCGCGCTGGGTGTCGACGGCGGGCTGGTCGCTGCTGGCGGCCTCGATCGCGGTGCTGCTCGGTGGCGGCGTGATGCTGGCGGTGATCAGTTTCGCGACCACCGCCGTGATCGATGTGGTGAACCGCGCGTTGCATCAGCTCGGTCTGCCGCTGTTCTTCCAGAACATGATCGGTGGTGTCATCGCCGCCTCGCCGGCGATCGCGCTCGCGGGCTTCCTGCCGGATTGGCGAGCCGATGCCGCGCTGGTCGTGGCCGCGGGCATCACCGTGCTGCTCAGTGGACTCCAGCTGGTCGGTTCAGTGCAGGACGCCATCACCGGTGCGCCGGTCACCGCCGCGGCGCGCATGCTCGAAGTGGTGATGATGACCGGTGGCATCGTCGCGGGCATCGGTCTGGCGCTGCGCGTGTCGGCCATGCTGGGCATTTCGGTACCCGAGATCGCCGCGGGCGCGGGACGCGACACCGAGTTCCTCGCGCTCAAGTTGTGTGCCGGTGCCGTGGCGGCGGTGGCCTTCGCGATGGCCTGTTACGCCGAGCGCCGGGCTCTGTTCGCGGCCGCGCTCAGTGGCGCGGGTGGCACAGTGGTCTTCCTCATTGCGCAGGACATCGGTTTCGGCCCGGTGGTGGCCTCCGGGATGGCGGCCACGCTGATCGGTATGGCCGGTGGTCTGATGGCGCGGCGGGCGCTCACGCCGCCGCTGGTCGTCGCGACCGCCGGAATCACCCCGCTGCTGCCGGGTCTGAAGGTGTATCGCGGGCTCTACTTCATGCTCGAGGACGAGACACTGCTCGGCTTCAGCCAGATCCTGGGCGCCTTCGGTGTGGGCTGCGCGCTGGCCGCGGGCGTCATCCTCGGTGAATGGTTCGACCGTCTGCTCAGCCGCCGTGGTGGCACACCGCGCGACTTCGACCCGACCTACACCAGCGACCGCTGATCAGCGGGCCCGCACCAGGGTGCGTGGCCCGTCGGCGGCGGTGTCGGCGGGCGCGGGATCCTGGATGCGGGGCTTGCCCGCCGCCCAGCGCATATGGCTGCGGGCGGCGGCCGGTTCGGTCGCCGCGGGGATGACGAGCAGCGCCAGCGCCGCTCCGGTGCTGCCGACCAGGTGCATGATGCGGGCGGCCTGATCGTTCGAGTCGCTGCCCGCCTCGCCGGCGTTCCAGTCGAAGCCGAGCTGGGCCAGATTGCCGATGCGCGGGCTCACCGCGGCCACCAGCTGGTGCAGTTCGGTCATCGGCTGGTCGGTCCGCGGCCACCAGGCGCCGTCGATCGGGCCGGTGGCGGTCTTGCGATCGCGCAGCATCAGCCGGATCGGCCCGGTCGCGTCGCGGCCGATGCTCGTGTCAGGTGATGTGTTCACTGTGTTCTCTCTGAGTTCTGGCGGTCGGTGCCGTGGTGGCAACGACCGGCGCACGCCGTCGATTCACCACGGGCGCGAAGGGTAAGTACCCACTCCGCTGTGTCTGCACGCTCATTTTTGTGAGGAGCGGCGACGACAGCGAGTGGATGTGGTGGGGGTCTCCCGCACCATCGGGGCATACTCTACGGGTGCCCACCGACAGATCCACCGATTAAACGAACAGGGCCCCGACCGGCGAACCGATCAGGGCCCTGCTGTGGCGGAGGATAGGGGATTTGAACCCCTGAGGGCGTTAACCCAACCCGCGTTCCAGGCGAGCGCCATAGGCCACTAGGCGAATCCTCCGTGGAGCAGCATAGCCGGTAGCAGGGGGTCGATACCAAACCGGCCCCCTGGTACCCACTCTGACCTGCTATTTCTTCAACGCCGCCAGCACCTTGCGGACCTGGGATTCGGCGGCGGTGCGCATGGCGGCCTTGTCGAAACCGCCCATCGTCTCCACCTCGATCTCGACCTTCACCGAGATATTGCTGTCGAGCACGGCGACCACGTAGGTGTAGTCGTTCGGGATCGAACTGTAGATCCGCTGCTCGGCGGCGTAATACGCCTCGGTGCCCAGCCCGCTGATCGGCCCGTGGTCGTAGTCCTTGCCGGTGGTCTTGGTGTCGTAGCTCTTCCACCGCGAGTAGTCCGATTCGGTTTCACTCTTGGTCATGAACTCGACCTCGAGCGCGAGGCTCGCACTGTCGCCCCGGCGGCCCGCGTCCTTGTTGGCGGCGTCACAGTCGTAGGACCCGCCGCCGATGTACTCCGAGGGGCCACGTTCGGTGTGGGTGGTCGTGTCGCGGGTGGTCGACCACTGGTTCAGCACGCTCAGGTCGACCAGATCGCAGGCGTTCGTGCCCTCTTTGAAGACATAGGAGCCCGCCCACTCCGAGGGGTCCGGGCCGAAGGGGTTGTCGTCTTCGACCTTGTCGGCGGCGAAGGCGAGCAAACCGATCATCAGCGCGCCGATCAGCACGATCGAACCGCCCACGATCCACCACACCGCCTTGTTGCCCGACGAGGGCGGACGCGGCGGGGTGCCCCACGGCTGTTGCGGTGGCATCGCACCGAAGGCGGCTTGCGGCTGCGGACCACCGGGGAACGGCTGCGGGTTGACTCCACCGGGCTGTGGTGCGGCGGCGAACGGCTGGGGTGCGGCGAACGGCTGCGGGTTGACCCCGCTCTGCGGTGGCTGCGCCGCGAAAGGTTGGGCGTTGGCGCCACTTTGATATGGCGTCGCGGCGGCGTACGGCTGCGGGTTTGCGCCGCTCTGATACGGCGTCACCGCGGGCGGACCCGGGTAAGGACCGGGCCCGATTTCGCCACGCAGCAAGGTCGGGTCCGCCTGCGCGGGCGACTGCCCCGCATCCGGGCCCGGGCGCTCCCACCACTGCACGGTGGGGTCGGACGGTGGTACTGAGCCGGGTGGTTGTTGATTCGGGCCGGTCACGCGGAACCCCCTGTAAGTCACGGGGAACCGGAACCCCCCTCTGCCGATATTCGGATAGATGGTAGCCAGCTTTACCATCGGCCAGGCGACTATACGGCTGCGTACACTGGGGGATCGGCCGCTCGCCGCGGCCGCGAACCGAGCGATACGAGGTGGCAGACAACGTGGGCACCGCACGGACACCCCGGCACCGATGGGTGGAGGAAGGTCTGCACGTACTGGCCACCGCCGGCGTCGACGCGGTGCGGGTGGAGGCGCTGGCCAAGCGCATCGGCGTGACCAAGGGCGGGTTCTACGGCTACTTCGCCGACCGGGACGCGCTGCTGGTGGCGATGCTCGAGACCTGGGAACGCGAGGCCATCGACGAGGTACTCGACCGGGTCGAGCACGCGAGCGCCGACCCGAAGACCAAGGCGCGCCTGGCCGGCATCCTCACCTTCTCCAGTCACCGATTGCTGCCCATCGACCTCGCGATCCGCGACTGGGCCCGCCGTGACGACGACGTCGCCGAACGCCTGCGCCGGGTCGACAATGCCCGAATGGCCTTGCTGCGCGAGACGATCGGCGAATTCTGCGATGATCCCGACGAGGTCGAGGCCCGCAGCCTGCTCGCGTTCTGCGCGGTCATCGGCGGGCACTTCCTGGTCGCCGATCACGAGGGCCGCAGCCGAGCCGAAGTCCTCGCCCGCGCCGCCGACCTGCTGTTCGATCCCCCCGATCGCTAGTCGGTCCGACAACCGCTACACTGGCTCACGGATCCCGCGCGGCGTGCATCCTGTGAACTCCCCCAGGGCCGGAAGGCAGCAAGGGTCAACGGGCTCTGCCGGGTGCGCGGGGTCCCCTTTAATTTTCGAGGGGCCCGCGCCCGACGGATCCGCTTACGCACCTTCGCAGCGTGCGAGCCCAGATCGAGGTGGGATAGCCCGCCGATTCGGAGCAACCGCCGGGTAACGTGGCCGAAGACCCAACTTGCTGCTTCGAAAGGCTGTCCAGGATGCCCCGGCAAACGCAGATCGGTTTGATGAGCCACGCGGAACTCGTGTCCGAACACGAGTCTCAGCGCGCGAATTACGCGAAGCTCCAGACCGAGAAGCTCACGCTGGACCTCACCCGAGGTAAGCCGTCGCCGGAACAACTCGACCTGTCCGACTCGCTGCTGGCCCTTCCCGGCGACGGCGACTTCCGCGACGGGTCGGGCACCGACTGCCGCAACTACGGCGGACTCACCGGCCTGCCGGAACTGCGCGCGATCTTCGGTGAACTACTCGGCATCCCCGTCGACCAGCTGGTCGCGGGCAACAACGCCAGCCTCGAGATGATGCACGACCTCATCACCTTCTCGATGCTCTACGGCACGCCGGACTCCCCGCGCCGCTGGGCCTCGGAAGAGACGATCAAGTGGCTGTGCCCGGCGCCCGGCTACGACCGCCACTTCGCCATCACCGAGGCGCTCGGCATCGAGATGATCACCATCCCGATGCGCCACGACGGCCCCGACACCCACGCCATCGCGAAGCTGCTGGCCGAGGACCCGCAGATCAAGGGGCTGTGGGCGGTGCCGAACTACTCCAACCCCACCGGTGTCGTGTACTCCGAAGAGGTTGTGCGCGAACTCGTTTCCATGCGCGCCGCCGCCCCGGACTTCCGGCTGTTCTGGGACAACGCCTACGCGGTGCACCCGCTCACCGACACCGCGGCCCCCGTCATCGACGTGCTCGGCCTCGCCGCGGCGGCCGGTAACCCGAACCGGCCGCTCGTGTTCGCCTCCACCTCCAAGATCACCTTCGCCGGCGCCGGGGTGAGCTTCTTCGGCTCGTCCAAGGCCAACCTCGACTGGTACCTCGGACACGCCGCGAAGAAGAGCATCGGGCCCGACAAGCTGAACCAGCTGCGGCACCTGCGCTTCTTCACCGACGCCGAGGGCGTGCGCGCACACATGCAGAAGCATCGCGCCCTGCTCGAGCCGAAGTTCGCCCTGGTACGCCGCATCCTCGAAGACCGCCTCGGCGCCACCAAGGTCGCGTCGTGGACCGAACCCAAGGGTGGCTACTTCATCAGCCTCGACGTGCTCGACGGCACAGCCTCACGAGTGATCGCGCTGGCCAAGGACGCGGGCATCGCGCTCACCGCCGCCGGCTCGGCCTTCCCGTACCGCAACGACCCCGAGGACAAGAACATCCGCATCGCCCCCAGCTTCCCGCGACTGCCGGAACTGGAGAAGGCGATGGAAGGACTGGCCACCTGCGTCCTGCTCGCGGCGACGGAGAAGCTGCTCTAGTTTTGGAGCGCTGGCGCGCTCGAGTCGGCGGCCCCTTGTGTCCCGCCGGTCAGGCACCGTTGCTTGCTCCTTCGTCGCGTACGCAACGGTGCCTGACCGGCGGGACGGTCGCCGACGGCCGACTTCGTCGGCCTGCCCTCCCTAGGGGCCGGGCGTGCGGGGTCGGGTGGCTGTGCGCCTGCCTCCCGGGCGGGCCTGCGCGGGCGAGTGAGTGTGAGCCTGCTTCCCTGGGGCGGGCGTGCGCGGGCGAGTGGTTGCGTGCCTGCATTCCTGGGGATCGGGCGTGCGGGGGCGAGCCTGCCTTCCTGGGTCGGCGCGAGCGGTCGGTGTGCGGGCGCGCCTTTCTAGGCGGCGCGATGGGGGTGCGGGGTTCGTTCTCGGTGGTCGGGCGTGCGCGGGCCGGGCGTGAAATGTGTCACGATGAAGGTATGACTCGTCCGCTGTGTCTTGCGCAGGAAACCGAGGCCGACGACCTGCTCAGCACCGATGACTTCGCGTTGCTGCTGGGCATGCTGCTCGACCAGCAGTACCCGATGGAGCACGCGTTTCGTGGGCCGCGCAAACTTGCCGAGCGCATGGGCGGTTTCGATCTGCGCCGCATCGCCGACGCCGATCCGGCCGAATTCGAAGAACTCGCCGCGACCCCGCCGGCCATCCACCGCTACGGGCGTTCGATGGCGCGGCGCGCCCAAGCGCTGGCCCAGTACGTGATCGAGCACTACGACGGCGACCCCACCCGCATCTGGACCGACGGTGATCCCGACGGCAAGGAAGTCCTGCGCAGATTGCAGGACCTCCCCGGATTCGGCGCGCAGAAGGCGAAGATCTTCCTCGCCCTGCTGGGCAAACAACGCGGCGTAGAGCCCGCCGGCTGGCGCCGGGCCGCCGGTTCCTACGGCGACGACGGCTCGCGCCGCTCAGTCGCCGACGTGGTCGACGCCGACACCCTCGCCGAGGTCCGAGAGTTCAAAAAACAAGCGAAAGCCGCCGCGAAGAAGGCAACCTGACCAGCCGCTCGCCGACAAGCAACCCACTGATCACGCGAGCACATGGGTAACTCCCCAGCCACCTCCGAGCCGCCCACCTCAGAAACGTAAGGCCGACAGTCAACAGACCGCCATCCGGACGACTCGCTGAAGACCCGGAGAGGCGGGAAAGCCCGCTGAAGACGCGGAGAGGCGGGAAAGCCCGCTAAATACGCGGAGAGGCGGGAAAAGCGCTTTCCAGGGCGGTGATGAAGTAGGGGAATTGGGAGGCGAAGCGGTGTAGGTTGCGGTCGCGGTCGTAGCCGGCGAACCAGTAGATGCCCGGCTGGGAGTCGGCCGACGGGTCCATGTCGCGGAAAGCGCGGATCCAGTTGTCGGCGCGGCCACTGATCACCGTGTAGGGCAGGGCGCGGGAGAACACCGTTTCCTGGTCGATCGGGGGGATGCGGTCCCGGGTGACGCTGTCGAGCCCGCGCTGCATGGCCCGTACGCGCCCGACGACGGTGTCGCCCAGGGTGGTTCGGGTCGGCAGGTAGTTCGGCAGCAGCATCGCGGCCCCGCCGGCCAGCGCGATGGCCACACCGACCAGGGCGTGGCCGGAAGTGAATGCCAGGGCCACGGTGGCGATCACACCGATGGCGAGCAGGGCGGCGCCGGCCAGGCGCGCGATGGTGCGTTGTTTCGGGTCGGCGAAGGCGCCGGTGGCCACGGCGTCGTCGACCATGGCGGCGCGGATCGGGTCGAGCCGCAGCCGGCCGGGGGCGCGTAGTTCGCGCACGGCGACGGTGTCGGTGCCCTCGGGCAGCAGCATGTCGTAGACGGCGCGCTCGTAATCACGCAGTTGGTCGTCGGGGGCGTTCACGCGGCTGATCCGCCAATCGTCTTCACCGCGCGCGTTCACCGGGGTGATCCACAGGTACCGGCGGACGGCGAGATCCACGACGGTGGCGGCGATGTCGACCGGGTCGACGTGTTCGTCGAGCAGCAGACCGGCTTCACCGGGTAGCACGCCGTCGGGGGAGGTGAACTCCACCCGGCCGCCCTGCTCGCTGAGTGGTTCGAACGCGTCGCTGCCCCGCCGCGCCGCCGCGCCACGCTTTCGGGCGGTGAGCACGTAGGCGATCATCGCCGCCAGTGCGAGCAGCAGCGCGCCGAAGGCGGCGAGCACGGGCGCGGTGAAGGCGAAGAAATTGTTCGAATCACTGCTGCGCACATCGGCGTTGGCGGGCACCGTGCCGGGCGGCATCTGCAGGGTGAGGTCGATCGCGTCGCCCTTGCGCAGATCGGTCTGGCTCAGATAGAGCACGCCGTCGGGTTCGACATGCACCTCGGCGCACGGCTCGGCCTGACCGACGGGCCCGAGTTTGCAGTCCACGATGCCCATCTGGAAGCTCGGGCTGATCACCGACACATCGAGGGTGGCGATGTCGGCGTTGAGCACGCCGAGCCAGTGGAACATCTGCGTGCCAGGGGCTTCGGAGACCGTGTTGTGCACCGTGTAGGTGAACTCGGATTCGCCCGGCTTCGCTTCGACGACGAACCGGTCGTCGACCGTGCCGGCTGTGCCCGCGCCGGTCGCGGACACGTCGGTGACCTTGAAGATGCGTTCCACGTCGTCGCCGACCTTCAGGCGCAACGGCAGTGACATGGTGAAGGTTTCCCCGGCCGGCACCGCCACGGTTTCCACGACCTCGAGGACGCCCGCTTCGGTGAGCGTGAGGTCGGCGGTGATCGAGACACCGGCGGGCGCGGGCTCCGTGTGGGCTACCGGTGCGGTCGCGAGCAGACCCGCCGCAGCGAGCAGCAGCGCGCCTGCGGCGCCCCCCCGAAAAGTCAGCATGGCTGCTTACTCTAGACAGCTTGCTATTCTGCGTCAGCGGCTGTCGGCGACGAACTAGACGAGGGGGTACGGGGGCGTGACCCAACCACCGTACGGTTATGGCCCATACGGGCCTGGTGGACGACAGGTTCCGCCGCCCCCCGGCTATCGACCACCCCCGGGATATCGGCCCCAGCCGGGTTACGGTCCGCCGCCGGGATACCCCCAGCCGCAGGGTTATCCACAGGCTCGGCCCGCCTACGGTCCGCCACCGGGCTACCGGCCGCCACCGATGCCCTACGGCCCGCCCGGCCGACCCACCCCGCCACCCCGCAAACGCGGCGGCGGCTTCACCGCGCTGCTGCTGGTGGTGATCTTCCTGCTGGTCGGCGGCCTGGTGAAATACGCCGTGGGCCACGGTATCGACGTGGGCATCGACGCGCTCGGCCCCGAACCGGAAACCACCTACACCCCCGACCCCGACGCCGCACCCGCCAAAACCGGGGACAACCCGCTGGTCACCGACGCCGCGGGCACCCTGGTCCCGGCCTCCTGCGACTACGCCCCCTGGGGCACCCAGGTGGACCGCGCCCGCGGATTCTTCGAATCGGCCGCCACCTGCCTGGAAGCGGCCTGGAAACCGGTGATGGCCTCGAACGAGCTGCCGTTCGAATCACCCACCCTCAGCGTCACCGCCACCACCGACGGCATCACCACACCCTGCACCGGCTCCACGAGCAACTTCGCCGCCTTCTACTGCCCGGCCAACAAGACCATCTACATGCCGATCAGCCAGCTGCAAACCGACCAGTTCCGCGACAACTGGGTGGTGTACCTGTCGGTGTTCGCCCACGAATACGGCCACCACATCCAGGCCCAATCCGGGATCCTGCGCAAAGCCAACAGCGAACGGATCGATGTCGGGGTGCGCTCGGCCAAGGGGCTGGAACTCTCGCGCCGAGTGGAGTTGCAAGCCAACTGTTTCGACGGAATGTTCATCTCCGCGACGAGCGGCGGCGGATCGTTGACATCGTCGCAGGTGACGTTGGCGACCAGGGATTCCTACGGTCGCGGTGACGGAGTGGGCGACATGCGCGACCACGGAACCGCCGAAAACGGTGGCCAGTGGTTCGAATCGGGCCTGAACCACAACCGCACCACCCAGTGCAACACCTTCACCGCCCCCACCTCCTCCGTGAGCTGAGGGGCTGTTCCGCCTCTCCGGGTATTTTGGCCAGGCTCGAGGTGCGTGGGGAGTTGGGGAGGCGGCAAGCTTTTCGGGGGTGGTGGATCAGCCCGTTCCCGGTGAGTTACCCATGTGCTCGCCTGTTTCGGCGCGACTTCGCCAGGGTCAGGCATGTGGGGAGTTGGGGACGCGGCAAACTGTGGTGTCGGGGTGGGGCGTACCTGCCCGGGAGTTGCTCAGATTTTTTGTGACCAATTGGTAGGTGTCGTGTATCCACCGTCTCAGCCTCCTTCGGGGGGACCGCCTTACGGTGGGCCCAGGCCGCCGTACGGGCCGCAGGGGCCCGCGCCCTATGGGCAGCCGCACGGGCAGCCGGTGCAGGGGCCGTATGGGCAACCGGGGCCGAATCCTTATGGGCAGCCCGGACCTGCTCCGTATGGATATCCGGGAGCGGCGGCGTATGGGCGGCCGGGAACTGGTCCGTATGGGCGGCCCTTGCCTCCGCCGTATGGCTTTGTGCCGCCGGGGTATCGGCCGTATCCGCCGCCGCGCGGTGGGTCCGGTGTGTTCGGGACCTTGCTGACGGTGCTGGTCGTGTTCGGCGTGGTGGGGGCGCTGCTGGTGGCGGTGGGGGCTAGCGAGCAGTCGTCGCGGCGGAAGGGGACACAAGCCGCGCCGCCGAGTTTCACCTACACGCCGGATTCGCCTGTGCCCACGACGAACCCGACGACCGCGCGAGCGACGAGTGCGCGGGCGACCACCGCGCGCACCACCGCACCGGCTACGACCGAACCGGTCGGACCGCAGCCGGTGATCGCTCTCGATCAGCATCCGCTGTTCCGCGACTCCAGCGCCTATCTGGGCAATATGGACTGCGACCTGCCGCGCTGGTCGACCGACGTGGCCACCGCCAGGGCGTTCTTCGCGGCCGCGTCGAGCTGCCTGGATCAGATGTGGCGCCCCAATCTCGCCGCCGCGAACCTGCCGTTCCGCAGCCCGGGACTCGTTGTCGCCGAGCGGCCTTCGCAACTGTCCTCGCCCTGTGGTCGGTCCACCAGCGACGCCTTCTACTGCAGCGCGTCGAGCACGATCTACATGTCCACCGCCGGACTCGTCCTGCACAACACGCCGTTCCCGCCGATGGAGGCGCTGTCGATCTACGCCCACGAATACGGCCACCACGTGCAGGGTCTCACCGGGTTGCTGCAGGCGGGGTCGAATCAGCGACGCCAGTTGGGCGCCACGTCCAGTGGCGGGTTGGAGACCTCACGGCGAATGGAACTGCAGGCCAGCTGTTTCGGCGGCATGTACATCGGGTCAGCGGAGGCGGGCGGATCGTGGACGCCGCAAGAAGGGTTCGCCGCGGTCAGACACAACTACGACCGCGGTGACGGCAACGGACGCCATCGCGACCACGGGACACCGGAACACAACGGCAACTGGTACAACCACGGCTACCTGAAGAACCGCAACTACGAATGCAACACCTGGCTCGCGCCCTCGAACGAGGTCAGCTAGCCGCGGGTTTCCTTGGCGACCGCGCGAGCGCCGCGCCGGCCGGGGGACGGTAGGTCGTCGCTGTCGCCGAGCCACTCGGCGGTGACCAGCCAGCGCCGCTGGGCGTGCGCGTCGGCCACATCGAAGAAGATGCGGCGGCCGCGGTCGTCGCGCAGGTCGCGCGCGAGAACCGCCCAGCTCGGCGGCCTGCCCTTGTCGGCGGTGTGTTCGATGACGAACCCGGCCACCAGCTTTCCGATCGTGTTGACCGGCTTCTGCGAGACCCGATTGCCGTATTTGGTGGTGTGCCAGCGTCGGGCCGGGCACAGCGAACCGGGGGTCGCGTTCGACGCGATCCAGCCCGCGCGCTGGGCCCGTTCGATCAGCCAGAGGTGTTTGATGGCCGTCGGCGCGATCTCGCCGACCCGGTCGGCGATGAGTTCGGTGATCTCGGCGCTGGCGAGGATGTCGCGCCGGGTCGGTCCGATGCCGTGTGCGCTCCAGTGTGCCGCGGCCAACCGGGCGAGGATGCGCCCGAATTCGTCGATGCTGCGCTGGGCGCGGCGGCCGAGTTTCTCGATCCGCTCGGCCTCGCGGCGCATCTCGTTCTGCGCGGTGAGGGTGCGGATGGCGGCCATTGTCGGCACCTGTCCGCGTTCGAGCAGTTGCAGGATGGCCGCAGCCGTTGCCGGGTCGGCCGCGGCGGCCACCGGTAACGAGTCGCGTTTGATGTCGAAGTCCTGGGGGCTGATCGCCCGGCTCAGCAGTCCGACGGCGGCGTTGTCGCCGGCGAAGTCGGTATGGGCCAGCCAGGCGGCTGCGATGTCATCACACGACAGCACGATGAAACGTTCCTCCGGTCGATGCGGTGGGGGAGCGATCGGTGCGCGAAGGTTGTGCCCCGGTCGGGATGAGGGACCGGCCGGGGTCACCAACCTGATGAAGGTTTGGCCACCGAAGTTGCCGATAACTACGGTAGCCAGCCGCTTGCGCCGCTGTCACGACGCTTGACGTGTTCGTTACATCCGGAAAATGGCCCTCAACCGGGGAGTGAGTACGCATTCCCGCCCCAACCAGGATGGACAAATGATCACTGCGCGTTTCGCTGCGAGCGGTGCAGCCGTTTGCTCGGGTTTTGCGTGTGTGCGCTGCGATTTTGCGGCCGCAGCCAACCTTCGCAATGCTAGTGATTTAGATCACAATCCACGGTATGGCGGGCGGTCCGGACACGAACACCCCCGCGGCCCCCTGCGCTGTCGGAGGTAGTCGGTAGCCTGTGGGCCGTGGCTCTGTACCGGAAATATCGACCGGCGACATTCGCTGAGGTAGTGGGTCAGGAGCACGTCACCGACCCGTTGAGTATCGCGCTGGACACCGGACGGATCAGTCACGCGTACCTGTTCTCCGGGCCGCGTGGCTGCGGCAAGACGTCCTCGGCGCGCATCCTCGCCCGCTCGCTGAACTGCGTGGAGGGCCCGACGTCCACGCCGTGTGGCGTCTGCTCCTCCTGTGTCGCGCTCGGGCCCGGCGGTTCGGGCAACCTCGACGTCACCGAACTCGACGCGGCCAGCCACGGCGGTGTCGACGACACCCGTGAGCTGCGCGACCGCGCGTTCTACGCACCCGCCGAGTCCCGCTACCGCGTGTTCATCGTCGACGAAGCGCACATGGTGACCACGGCCGGTTTCAACGCGCTGCTCAAGATCGTCGAAGAACCACCGGCCCACCTGATCTTCATCTTCGCCACCACCGAGCCCGACAAGGTGCTGCCGACGATCCGCTCCCGCACCCATCACTACCCGTTCCGCCTGCTGCCGCCGGCCACCATGCGCGGACTGCTCGGCAAGATCTGCGAGCAGGAGCACGTGCCGGTGGACGAAGCGGTATACCCGCTGGTCATCCGGGCCGGTGGCGGTTCACCTCGCGACAGTCTGAGCGTGCTCGACCAGTTGCTGGCCGGCGCCGGGCCCGACGGTGTCACCTACCCGCGCGCGGTGGCGCTGCTCGGCGTCACCGATGTGGCGTTGATCGACGACGCGATCGACGCGCTGGCCGCCGACGACGGCGGTGCCCTGTTCGGCACCATCGACCAGGTGATGGAGGCCGGACACGACCCGCGCCGCTTCGCCGTCGACCTGCTCGAACGCCTACGTGACCTGATTCTGCTGCGCGCGGTGCCCGACGCCGCCGAACGCGGCCTGGTCGCGGGCCCCGGTGACGTCCTGGAACGCATGCGCGACCAGGCTCAGCGCATCGGCCCCGCCACCCTCACCCGCTACGCCGAACTGCTCCACGACGGACTCGGCGAAATGCGCGGCGCCACCGCCCCTCGCCTGCTGCTCGAAGTCATCTGCGCCCGCATGCTCCTTCCGTCGGTCTCCGACGCCGAGTCGGCCACCCTGCAACGCCTCGAGCGTCTCGAACGCGGATTCGCCACCGGGACCGTCGCGCCGACCGCGCGTACCGGCGCCGCGCCCGCAGTCGAGTCTGCTGTACCCGCCGATCGTCCCGCACCGAGCGCGAGCCGCGAAAGCCCTCGCCGCGGCGCGGAACTCCTCGCCGCCGTTCGTGCCGAAAAAGAAGCGGCCGCAGCTGAATCCGCCACTCCCGGGGGTGCCGGTCCAGCCGCCCCCGCTGCCGCGGCCCGACCGTCATCCGCGGCCGCCGCCCCGCCGCCGCAGCCGACCCCGCCTGCCGGGCCATCGGCCCCCGATTCGCCGCCGCAACCGACCCAGCCGAATACTGCGGTCACTCCAGCGCCCGCCCCGGCCGGACATCCAGGCGAACGTGAGTCGTCGTCTGTCACCTCTGCCGGTCGGCCGGATGCGGTCTCGGCCGCGCACACGGGAGCGTCGACCGCTCCGGTAACTGGCCGCATGGACACCCCCCGCACTGAGTCGGAGGTGTCGCAGCCTGCCACGGGAGTTGCCGCGGCGGGCCGGCCAGAAGGTGTTGGTGAGCAAGCTGTCTCGTCGGAGTCCGAAGGCGAGCGCGGTGTCCGGTCGGCCGACCGTCGTAGGTCCGAACGCGAACCTGCTGTCGACCGTGTTGCGCCTGAAAACCCGGGGACACCAACGCCTCCGGTGTCTGACGCGGTGAATGGCGGCGCTTCGCGCGCCGGGCATTCCGGTAGCGGTGCGGAAGTGCCCGCGCAGCCATGTGCCGGGACCGGACAAACCGATGTGCCCGCGGCGGCCACCCCGCACGAGTCGTCCGTCGGTGCCGCATCGGGTGAAACCGCGTCGTCGCTTCCGGACGCCACCGAGACCTCAGTTGCCGAGTCGGCGCTGCAGCGGGCTGAGGCGCCCGCGCCGGTTGTGCCGCCGGCTCAGTCGCAGGTCAGTGATGTGGTGGAGTCGAGTGCCGCTGATTCCGGGTCGGCTCAGCAGCGGGCTGAGGCGCCCGCGCCGGTTGTGCCGCCGGCTCAGTCGCAGGTCAGTGATGTGGTGGAGTCGGGTGCCGCCGATGCGGAGTCGGCTCAGCAGCGGGCCGAGGCACCTGCGCCGGTTGTGCCGCCGGCTCGGCCGCAGGTGAGTGACCCGGTCGAGTCGGATGCTGCCGCGCAGCCGCAGGCTGGCGACTCCGCCGCGTCCACGTCTGCCGGAACCGGTGCCGGCTCGCCCTCGGCCGGGCCGCGGGTCAGTGACCCGGTCGAGCCAGGGGTTGCCGGGGAACCACAGGTCAGTGGCCCTGCGGCAGCGGCGAAGGCCGGCGTTGGTGCCGGTGCGGGCGACTCGCCGTCGACCCGACCTTCCGCGCAACCGCAGGCCGGTACTGCCGGGGAGGACTTGCAGGCGATCGTCGAGGCCGCTTGGCCGGAGATCAAGGCGCGGGTGCGGGAGTTCGGAGCCACCTTGCAGGCGTTGTTGTCGGGGGCCGCGGTGTCGCGAGTCGAGGGCGGGGCAGTGGTGTTCGCACACCAGAGTCCGCCGTTGGCGCAGCGGTTGTCGGATCCGCGCAATATCGAAGCCGTGCGGTCGGCGCTGCTGGCGGTGCTCGGGCGTGAGCTGGATGTGCGCTGGGAAACGGGTGTGCCCGCCCCTCGGCCCGCCCCGGCGGCGAAGAATCCGGCGCGGGGTGCGGGCCCGGGGGATGGCAAGCCCGCGGCGCGGCCCAAGTTCTCGCGGCCGAGTCAGGCCAGGGACGGGGCGCGGGGTTCGGGCCAGGCCAAGCAGCCCGACGACGACATTCCGCCGCCCGACTTCCCCGACTTACCGGACGACCCGGGCCCGGAGGACACCTATGTCTCCGATCCGGCCCGCTCCGGCGCCGATTCGGGGGTGCTCGCCGCGCCCACGCCCGAGGAGGAACAGGAGATGCTGGCCGCCGCCGCGGTGCCGGTGGCGCCCGGTGACCGGCAGGACCCGGACGAGGTCGCCCTGGCGTTGCTGCGCAACGAGCTCGGAGCAAAGGCTCTGAACGGTTGACAGCCACCGTCCGTACCGCGTTAAGTTAACCGGAGTTCGCACACCACGGTAGTATGAACGGGTGGCCGGGAACACCGGGTGGGCATGGTTGCATGCTCCGCCGGTGTTCGCCGGGATTTGTACGACGTCGAGACGTTCGGTCGTGACGTTCGTGCGGCCACCGCACCCCAAGGAAGGAAACACTCCGATATGACCACAGAGGCCTACATCTACGAGGCCATCCGCACTCCGCGCGGCCGCGGCAAGAAGAACGGCTCGCTGCACTCGGTCAAGCCGATCGATCTGACTGTTGGTCTGATCCAGGAGCTGCGTGGCCGCTTCCCGAACCTCGACGAAGATCAGATCTCCGACATCATCCTCGGCGTCGTGACTCCCGTCGGTGACCAGGGCATGGACATCGCCCGTACCGCGGTGACCGCGGCCGGTCTGCCCGACACCGTCGGTGGCTTCCAGCTCAACCGTTTCTGTGCTTCCGGCCTCGAGGCCGTGAACCTGGCTGCGCAGAAGGTTCGCTCGGGCTTCGACGATCTGGTGATCGCCGGTGGCGTCGAGTCGATGTCGCGCGTGCCGATGGGTTCCGACGGCGGCGCCTGGGCGCTCGACCCGGCGACCAACTACGACGGCTACTTCGTGCCCCAGGGCGTCTCGGCCGACCTGATCGCCACCATCGAGGGCTTCTCCCGCGATGACGTCGACGCCTACGCCGTGCGCTCGCAGGACCTGGCGGCCAAGGCCACCTCCGGCGGCTACTTCGCCAAGTCGATCGTCCCGGTCAAGGACATCAACGGCATGGTGGTGCTCGACAGCGACGAGCACATGCGCCCCGGCACCACCGTCGAGGATCTGGGCAAGCTGAACCCGTCCTTCGCCGGTGTCGGTGAGATGGGTGGCTTCGACGCGGTCGCGCTGCAGAAGTTCACCTACGTCGAGAAGATCAACCACGTCCACCACGGCGGCAACAGCTCGGGCATCGTCGACGGCGCCGCCCTGCTGCTGATCGGTTCCGAGGAAGCGGGCAAGGCCTCGGGTCTGACCCCGCGCGCCCGCGTCGTCGCGACCGCCACCTCCGGTGCCGACTCCACCATCATGCTCACCGGTCCCACCCCGGCCGCCAAGAAGGCGCTGGCCAAGGCGGGTCTGACGATCGAGGACATGGACCTCGTCGAGATCAACGAGGCCTTCGCCTCCGTGGTGCTGAAGTTCCAGAAGGACCTCGAGGTCCCGGACGAGAAGCTCAACGTCAACGGTGGCGCGATCGCGATGGGTCACCCGCTGGGTGCCACCGGCGCGATGATCACCGGCACGGTGCTCGACGAGCTGGAGCGTCGCAACGCGCGCTACGGCCTGATCACGCTGTGCATCGGTGGCGGCATGGGTGTTGCCACCATCATCGAGCGCGTCTGATCCCCGGCCGAAACTTCTCACAGGAGAACGAAAAACTATGACTGACAACATCATCGGCTGGGAGAAGGACGCCGACGGCGTGGTCGTCCTCACCATCGACGACCCCAGCCAGGGCGCCAACACGATGAACGACGCGTACATCACCTCGATGGCCGCGACCGTCGACCGCCTCGAGGCCGAGAAGGACGACATCACCGGTGTCGTGCTCACCTCGGGCAAGAAGACCTTCTTCGCCGGCGGCGACCTGAAGAACATGATGCAGGTCGGCCCGGACAACGCGCCCGACGTCGCGAAGATGCTCGAAGGTGTGAAGGCCCCGCTGCGTCGCCTCGAGCAGCTCGGCAAGCCTGTCGTCGCCGCGATCAACGGCGCCGCCCTCGGTGGTGGCCTCGAGATCGCGCTGGCCACCCATCACCGCATCGCGGCCGACGTCAAGGGTTCGGCCATCGGCCTGCCCGAGGTGTCGCTTGGCCTGCTGCCCGGTGGCGGCGGCGTGACCCGCGTGGTGCGCATGATCGGTCTGCAGAACGCCCTGATGCAGGTGCTGCTGCAGGGTCAGCGTCACCGCGTCGCCAAGGCCAAGGAAATCGGCCTGATCGACGAGGTCGTCTCCTCGGTCGAGGAGCTGCTGCCCGCCGCCAGGGCGTGGATCGCGGCCAACCCCGAAGCGGCGCAGCCGTGGGACAAGAAGGGCTACCGGATCCCCGGCGGCACCCCGTCCACCCCGGCCTTCGCGGCGAACCTGCCCGCGTTCCCGGCCAACCTGCGCAAGCAGATCAAGGGCACCAACATGCCCGCCCCGCGCGCCATCATGGCCGCGGCGGTCGAGGGTTCGCAGGTCGACATCGACAACGCGCTGGCCATCGAGGGTCGTTACTTCATCAGCCTGCTCACCGGGCCGGTCGCGAAGAACATGATCCAGGCGTTCTTCTTCGACCTCAACCACATCAACGGTGGCGGCTCGCGTCCGTCGGTCGAGGATGTGCCCAAGCGTGAGATCAAGAAGATCGGTGTCATCGGCGCCGGCATGATGGGCGCGGGCATCGCCTACGTCTCGGCCAAGGCCGGTTACGAGGTCGTCCTCAAGGACGTCAAGCTCGAGGCCGCCGAGAAGGGCAAGGCGTACTCGGAGGCCATCGAGAAGAAGGCGCTCTCCCGTGGCAAGACCACCCAGGAGAAGTCCGACGCGCTGCTGGCTCGCATCACCCCCACCGCGGATGCCGCCGACTTCAAGGGCGTCGACTTCGTGATCGAGGCCGTGTTCGAGAACCCGGACCTCAAGAACAAGGTCTTCCAGGAGATCGAGGACATCGTCGACCCCGACGCGCTGCTGGGCTCGAACACCTCGACCCTGCCGATCACCCTGCTCTCCGAGGGCGTGAAGCGTTCCGAGGACTTCATCGGTATCCACTTCTTCTCCCCCGTGGACAAGATGCCGCTGGTGGAGATCATCAAGGGCGACAACACCTCTCCCGAGGCGCTGGCCCGGGTGTACGACTACACCCTCGCCATCAAGAAGACCCCGATCGTGGTCAACGACAGCCGTGGCTTCTTCACCTCGCGTGTGATCGGCACCTTCATCAACGAGGCGATCTCGATGGTCGCCGAGGGTGTCGACCCGGCCACCATCGAGCAGGCCGGTCTGCAGGCGGGCTACCCGGCCGCGCCGCTGAAGCTCAGCGACGAGCTGAACTTCACCACCATGCAGAAGATCTACAAGGAAACCGCCGACGCGATCAAGGCCGCCGGTGGCGAGCTGAACGCCGCGTCGGAGACCACCGCCGGTGTGCTCAACAAGCTGGTCGACGAGTACGACCGCAAGGGCAAGGCGGGCGGCGCCGGTTTCTACGACTACGTCGACGGCAAGGCCGCCGGCCTGTGGAGCGAGCTGCGTACGCTGTTCAACTCCAGCCGTGAGCTCCCGGAGGGCATCACCTTCCAGGACCTCAAGGACCGGATGATGTTCGCCGAGGCCATCGAGACCCAGAAGTGCTTCGACGAAGGCGTGCTCACCAGCACCGCCGACGCGAACATCGGCTCGATCTTCGGCATCGGCTTCCCGGCCTGGTCGGGCGGCTCGCACCAGTTCATCGTCGGCTACCCCGGTGGCCAGGAGGCCTTCGTGGCCCGCGCCGACGAACTGGCCAAGAAGTTCGGCCCCCGCTTCGAGGTCCCGGCCTCGCTGCGCAAGTAAGTTCACGGCTTCCGGTCCGACCGGAGAGGAGCCCGTCACCGATTCGGTGGCGGGCTCCCGCTGTCTGCGCCCGCAGGCCTGCCGGAGGTTGCGTGCGCTCAGCGGAAGGCGATTGCTCCGGTGATGTCGCCGTGGCGGTAGCGCAGGTAGTCCTGGACCAGTTCGGTGCGGACGGCTGCGGTGGCGGTGGCCAGGGTGATGACCACGAATTCCTTTGAAGAGGTGGCCTTCCATTTGCCGGTTTCGAAATCGTCGATGATGCCGGCGGGGCGGACGTTGAGGTCGGTTTCCTCGATCTGGTCGGCTGCGTGCTCGGCTGCGGCCGGGTCCGACATCGCCAGAACGAACTGCGTCAGCTTCACGGCGCCGCCTTCGGCGGTCAGCAGCATCTCGACCGCGTACTGGCAGCCCAGGGCGGTGAGTGCGCCGTCCTCCTCGACGGGCGCGCAGTCGGTGTGGTCGCGACCTTCGGACCAGTCGGCCGTCATCTCGACATCGCCGAGCTTGAAGTTCCAGGGGCCCTCGTATTCGGTGTAGCTCAGCTGCGCGCCCGCGGAAGGCCGCGCCTTGGTGGTGGTGGTTGTTGTCGTGGTGGTGGGGGCGGTGGTTGTCATCGCGTCCGAGGCAGCCATCGCGGAACCGCTGACACCGCTGTTCGCGCCGAGCACCAGGGCGCCGACACCGCCCACCAGGCCGACGACCAGGAGCAGTGCGACCACGATCCAGCCGGCGTTCGACTTCGGCGGCGGCGCGAGCGGCGCCATCTCGTACGGGTGCTGCTGCGGGTGGCCCCCGCCGGGCGGCTGCCCCCACGGATTCTGTTGTCCCGATGGGTAGGTCACGTCAACTCCCCCTGGTTCAGTTCCGGCGCCGAGCTCGCCGGAATTCGTTGGTTCGACCTTACTTCCGTCGCACCGCGGCGCGCCCGGTGATCCGATCGGACAACCGTGGCCGCCACAGCATCGAATCTCCACCCGATCGATGCGTGATCGCGCTAGCTTGGATATGTGCGGACATGTCGGCGGAGGCCGAGTCCGCATGCCGACCGAAACGCCGGTGACGCCATTCGATGCGAGAGGTGGTCACATGGATCCGGAACCGACGCGAATGCAGCGCGGGCCCGCCGAGGTGTCGTCGGTGGCAGAGCACACACAGCGGCCCAAGTCGCGCGGTGAAGTGGACGCGGAGGTCGTCGCCGATCTGGACGCGATGGGGCTCAGCGCGGCCACCGAGATCGGGCGCGGCGGGTTCGGTGTGGTGTATCGGGCCGTCCAGCCCGCCCTGGATCGGGTGGTGGCGGTCAAGGTGCTGTCCTCGGAGATCGATGTGGAGAGCCGGGAACGGTTCCTGCGCGAGGAACAGGCGATGGGGCGCTTGTCGGGGCATCCGAATATCGTCGACATCCTGCAGGTCGACGTCACCGCCACCGGCCTGCCGCTGATCGTGATGCCCTACTGTTCGCGCGGTTCGCTGGAGCGACTCATCCACGACACCGGCCCGCTGACGTGGGAGGACACTCTGCGTGCCGGGGTGAAGCTGGCGGCGGCGATCGAGTCGGCGCATCGGGCGGGCATTCTGCACCGGGATGTGAAGCCGGCGAACGTGCTGATCAGCGGGTACGGCGAGCCGCAGCTCACCGATTTCGGTATCGCGCGGATTCCGGGGGGTTTCCAGACTTCGAGCAGCATGATCACCGGTTCGCCCGCGTTCACGGCGCCGGAGGTGCTCAAAGGCCAAGAACCGACCGTTCGGTCTGATATATACGGTCTGGGTGCCACCCTGTTCGCGCTGCTCACCGGCCATGCCGCGTTCGAACGGCAAGCGGGGGAGAAGGTGGTGGCCCAGTTCCTGCGCATCACCACCCAGCCGGTGCCCGATCTGCGTGCCCAGGACTTCCCCGCCGATGTGGCCGCGGTGATCGAGAAGGCCATGGCCCCCGACCCCGACGACCGGCCCGCCTCGGCTTACGAATTCGGTGAGATGCTGCGCGCGGTGCAGCGCGACCACGGCCAAATGGCCGATGAGATGGCGCTGCTGGTCACCGGCGACGAACTCGAGGAACAACAACCACCGCAGAGCTTGAAGGCCGTAACCGCCCGCCGCAGCTGGCCGCTCACCCTGCAACCGGCCGGTGCCTCGGTCCCGATGCGCAACACCACCACCGGCACGCTGCCGCCCACCGCCGCGACGAAATTCCGGCCACCCACTCCGGCGCGTGAACCGTTTCCCCGCCAGCGCCTGCTCGACGTGCTGCGCGCGGGCGGGCACCGCAGGCTGGCGCTGGTGCACGCCCCGGCCGGATTCGGCAAGAGCACCGTCGCCGCGCAATGGCGAACCGACCTGGTGGCACACGACATCGCGGTGGCCTGGCTGGGCATCGACCAGGACGACGACAGCGAGATCTGGTTCCTGGCTCACCTGATCCAGGCGATTCGGCGGGTGCGCCCCGATGTGGGCGCGGGTCTCGAGCAGGTGCTAGAGGAACGCCCCGCCGACGCGGTGGCGTACGTGATCGCGACCCTCATCGATGAGATCCATGCCAGCGCCGAGCCGGTGGTGGTGATCGTCGACGACTGGCACCGTGTACATGATCCCGGCGTGCACCGGGCGATGGAGATGCTGCTCGACAACGGCTGCCACCACGTGCGGTTCGTGATCACCAGCCGCGATCAGGCCGGATTGCCGATCAGCAGGCTGCGGGTGCGCGACGAACTGGTGGAACTGGACGCGGCGGCGCTGCGGCTCACCGAGGCCGAGACGCGTCAGATCCTGGTGGAGCGCAACGGTTTCGCGCTCACCGATGAACAGGTCGAACAGATCCATGTGGCCACCGAGGGCTGGCCCGCGGCGATTCAGCTGGTGAGTCTGACCCTGCGCGGCACATCCGACCCCGCCCAGCTGCTGAGTTCGCTGGCCGAAGGCGGGCACGGTATGCGGGAGTACCTGGCCGAGAACGTGCTCGACACCTTGGAGCCGGAGCTCCTGGAGTTCTTGATGGCGATCTCGGTGGTGGAGCGGGTGAACGGCTCGCTGGCCTCGCTACTGGCCGACGTGCCCGACGGCGCCGCGATGCTGGAGCAGGCCGAGCAGCGAGAGCTGTTCCTGCACCGGCTCCAGCACGACCCGGGGTGGTATCGCATGCAACCACTGTTCGCCGAGCACCTGCGCAACCGCCTCGAACGCGACCACCCGGGCAGCTCGAAGGTGTTGCACCGCAAGGCCGCGCGCTGGTACGCCGAGCATCAGTTGCTGCGCAAGTCCGTCGATCACGCGCTGGCGGCGACCGATCTCAAGCTCGCCGCGGATCTGCTGGAGAGCGGCGGGATGGACTTGATCGACGGATCGCGCCTGGCCACGCTGCTCGGCAGTGTGTCGAAACTGCCGATGCAGCAGGTTACTTCGCGGTCCAAGCTGCTGATGGCGGTGGCGCGGGCGAATATGAACCTGCAGCAGACCAGTACCGCGCGCACCGCGCTGGACCGGTTGTCGAACATGCTCGCCCGCGGCGACGCCGGTGAACCGGCTTCACCTGAACGGCGCTGTGCGGCAACGGTGCTCAATGCGGCGGATCGGGTGGCCCACGACGATACCGACGGGGTGGCCGAGCAGATCGCCGCCTGCCTCGACGCTCCCGACGAACTGCCCGCCTGGTTGGTTTCGACGGCGGCCAACCTGATGTCGTTCGTGCGGCTGTGCGAATTCGACTTCGCCGCCGCCACCGAGCTGCAGGACTGGGCCGAGGACTTTCACGCACGCTCGAAGGACCCGCTCGGCCCGGTGTTCGGGCTGTGCGCCAGAGGCGACGCGGCCTACGAACAGCTCGACATCGCCACTGCCACGGACTGTTTCGAACGGGCCTACGAGACCGCGCGGACCAGGGCGGGGCCGCGTTCGGACGCGGCGCGGGTCGCGGCGGCGATGCTGGGGGAGCTGGCCTACCGTCGTGGCGATCTGTCGCTGGCCGACCGGTTGCTCGACGAGAGTCACCAGTTGGTGACCCGGGTGGGGCCGGTCGACTTCCTGGTCGCGACGTTCGTCATCGGGGCCAGGGTGAAGGCCGCACTCGGTGACCAGTACACCGCGACGGCCCGGCTCGACGAAGGCGCCAAGGTGGCGGCGGCGAACGGGCTGGCCCGCCTCGACGCCGACGTGCGCGCCGAACGGTCCCGGCTCGGGCTGCCGGCCGGCGACGGCGCCGACCGCTTCACCGCCGACCTGTCGGGCAACGGTGCCCGCCGCAAGTCCGGTGCCGCCCTGCTCATCGCCGAAGCCCGCCAGATCGCCGAGATCAGGGAACTGCTGGCCCAGCAGCGCCTGCGTGCCGACGACCGCGCCGCCCGGCACGCGCGCGTGCTGTACGCGCGGCTGCTGGACCAGTCCCGGCCCCGCGCGGAGCTGGACGCCACCTTGCTGCTGGCCGAATGCCTCGCCGCCGCGGGCTGGGTCGGCGAGGCCACCGGACTGGTGCTGCCGGTCCTGCGGACCTGCGCCGAGCTGGGCTGGACCCGCCCGCTGCTCGACGCGGGCCCCGGTGTGGTGGGCGTGCTGCACGTGTTGCGCACCCAGTCCCATGACGCACGGCAGCATCCGGTGCTCGACGAGCTGCCGGGTCACTTCCTCGGCGAACTACTCGCCTGACCGGCTCGAGTCCGCGCCCGAGCCGGGCTCAGACCCTACGGCTGCCACCACGGACGTAAGGGCACATCCCAGGTGCCGTCCGGACCCAGCTTCACTCCGAGCACATGGTGCAGCTGCACCACATTGCGCTGGAAGCCGAGCCGGCAGCCCGCCATGTACAGCCCCCACACCTTCGCGGTGCCCTCACCCACCTCGGCCACGCACGCGTCCCAGTTCTCGACCAGGTTCTTGCACCATTCGTGCAGGGTGAGCGCGTAGTGCTCGCGCAGGTTCTCCTCGTGCAGCACCTCGAGCCCGATGTTCTGGACCTCGGTGATGATGCGGCCCGACCCGATCAGCTCGCCGTCGGGAAACACGTAGCGGTCGATGAAGTCGCCCGCCTTGGTGGTGCGGGAGTTCTCCGGGCGGGTGATGCAGTGGTTGAGGAACAGTCCGCCCGCGCGCAGCTTCTCCTTGATGAACCCGAAGTAGTACGGGTAGTTCTGTACACCGATGTGTTCGGTGAGCCCGATCGAGGAGACCGCGTCGAACTCGCTCTCCTCGATGTCGCGGTAGTCGCTGTGGCGCACCTCGGCGAGGCCGCTCAGACCTTCCTCGGCGATCTTGGCCTGCGCCCAGGCCGCCTGCTCGGCCGACAGCGTCGCCCCGATCACCCGGACGCCGCGCTGGGCCGCGTACCGGACCATCCCGCCCCACCCGCACCCGATATCGAGCAGGCGGTCACCCTCTTTGAGCCGCAGCTTGTCGAAGATCAACCGGTACTTGTTCTCCTGCGCCTGCTCGAGCGTCCAGTCCTGGTCGCCGTACACCGCGCAGGTGTAGGTCATCGAGGGGCCGAGAACATACTCGTAGAACTTGTTGGAGACGTCGTAGTGGTGATGGATCGCTTCGGCGTCGCGAGTCTTGGAGTGGCGTAGGCCCTCCAGAGCGATGCGGCGCCAGCGTGGCAGCGTCTCCTGCGGCGGCGGTGCGATCGGCCGGAGCCGTTCCCAGCCCAGCGAGCGCGCGATGGTGACCAGCGACAGGGCCGAGGGGCGATGGAACTTCATGTCCTGCATCGCCTTCAGGATGTCGTACGGATCGCCGGGGTGCACGCCCTCGGCGACCATGTCACCGGCGATGTAGGCGCGGGCCATACCGAGATCGCCGGGCGCGGTGGCCAGGTAGTTGATGCCGCGCGGGGTCTTGATGTCGAGGCTGTAGGGCGCCTCGGCCGGGCCGGTGGTGCTGCCGTCGTAGGCGGTGAGACGGATCGGGATCTCACCGTCGACGAGGGTTTCGAATACCTCGGCAATGCTGAGCCGGGCCCCCAGCTCGGCGAGTACCTCGGATCTGTCCTTGAATGTCGTCACTTGCGTTGCACCGCCTTCGAATACAGTGTCAGCAATCGTTGGTCCGGGTCGTAACGGGTCTTCAGATCGGTATAGGTGTCGCCGCCGTAGAGCTGTGCGAATTCTGCCTCGTCGTAATAGGAATCCGAGTACAGGGACTTGTGTCCGTCGAATTCGGACACCACCTTCTCGATGGCACGGTTGGTGGCCCCGGCCGGCTGACCCGGCCGCGTCGGCACCGCCGACCAGAATCCGACATTGACGTAGGTGCGCTCGGGCTCGAGCGGGTACAGCGGCCACGGGCGGTCACCGTCGGTCGCCGTGTCGGCGCCGATGTCACGCAACCGCAACGGGCACAACCAGATCGGCTCGATCGGAATCTCGCGCAGGAACCATTCGACGAAATCGGCGGTGTGTCGCACCGGCACCTCGATGTCCTGTACCACCCGTTCCTGGGGCGGGTTGCCCTTGCGGGCCTCGAGCCGGTCACCGATGTTGTACTTGCGGTCCAGCGCCACCAGCTTCCAGTAGAAACTGCTGCGGCGGTGCGACTTCGGCCAGAACCGGCGGATCTTCGGGTTCTGGGTGCCGAACGCGCGCGAGCACCAGAACCAGTCGGTGTCCCAGCGCCACAGGTAGTCGTGGATGGTGAGCCGGTCGGTACGCACGCCGTCGGCGTGCTGCAGGGAGCGGTAGTAGATGTCCATGCCGGTGTAGTCGCTGACCGGACCCGGCTCGTCGGTCTGCCTGCCCAGGGTCAGGTAGCTCTCGTCGGCGGTGAAGACGACACCGTCGAGGTAGTCGACCCGTTCGCCCTGGTAGCTGCCCCCGACGACGATGCGCTCCAGTTCCGCTTCCAGTTCGCGCAGGTCGTGGAAACGCACGTGCCGCAGCGCGACGAACGGCTCGACGGGTTCGAGCTCGATCTTCAGGCGAACGGAGTAGCCCAGGGTGCCGTAGGAGTTGGGAAAGCCGTGGAAGAGCTCGGCGTGCTCGCCGGTGGGCCGGGCGGTGACGATCGCACCGGAGCCGGTGAGGATGTCCATTTCCAGCACGGACTCGTGCGGTAGGCCGTTGCGGAAAGAGCTCGACTCGATACCGAGGCCGGTCACCGCCCCACCCAGGGTGATGGTCTTGAGCTGGGGCACCACCAGCGGGGCCAGCCCGTAGGGCAGGGTGGCCGCCACCAGGTCCTCGTAGGTCGTCATGCCCGCCACATCGGCCGTGCGGGCCACCGGGTCCACCGCGATCACCTGCCCGAGACCCGACACGTCCAGCCCCGGCGCGGTACTCACCGCTCTGGCCCGGAACAGGTTCGACGTCTTCTTCGCCAAGCGGACGACGGCACCGGGCGGGATGGCGCGATAGCTTGCCAGCAATCGCTCCACACCCGCTCGGTGCGCGGCATATCCAGACTCGCGTGCGGCCGGTTCGTGGCCGGCCCTACCCAAAAGACTCAGCGCCACACCTGCGACGCTAGTACGAGCCTGCCCGCCGGGCCACCGGATAGATCCACGCCGCGTCGAAATGTCGCTCACAGTTCGTCTCCGCCTACCTGGTCGGTCGATCGGGTGGGGCACAGGGCAGGATGTGACTCGGTCGAGATATCGCACCCGGGACAAGGAGTCAACAGTGGGACAGGTCAGTGCCAGCAGTTCGATCGTCGTCGCCGCGGATCCGCAGCGCACGCTCGAAGCGATCGGCGACTACGAGACGATCCGGCCGCGCATTCTCTCCTCGCACTACCGCGACTACAAGGTGATCGAAGGCGGTAAGGGCGCGGGCACCGTGGTGGAGTGGACGTTGCAGGCCACCGAGAAGCGGGTTCGCAACATCCGCGCGAGCGTGACGGTGTCGGATTCGATCCTCACCGAACGCGACGCCAACTCCTCCATGGTCAACACCTGGACCGTCACCCCCGAGGGCACCGGTTCCCGAGTCACCGTCCGCACCACCTGGAACGGCGCGGGCGGCATCGCCGGCATCTTCGAGGGCATCTTCGCGCCGCTGGGCCTGAAGAAGATCCAGGCCGAACTGCTGGCGAACCTGCAGCGCGAACTGGCCTGAGTCAGCGCTTGCCGATGTCGAAGAGGTTGCCTTCGGGGTCGGCGAGGGTGACCCACTGCTGGCCGTATGCGTCGAAGTCGGCGATGTGGCGCCCGCCCAGGCTGATCGCGCGTTCCACGTAGTCGCGCCACTGCGCGGAGTGGAAGTCCAGGTGCATCGCGTTCTTGCCCGGCGTCTTGTCCGGGACCTGGATGAACATCAGCAGCGGCGCCACCCCCGCCGACCTGCCGACGGTGGCGAAGTACTCCGACGCCTCCGGGTCGACCGGCAGATCGAGTAGCTGAGCATAGAACTCGGCCTGGGCGGCGGCGTTGTGGCAGTCGAGCACGACGTTCGCCATGGTGAGAGTCATCGGGATTCTCCTTCGGTGATCGGCCAGCACACTTCGGTGCGGTAGTCGGCCGGGTTGTCGGTGCGGTCGGGTCCGACGAGATAGCGTTCGCGGACCGGTTCGCCGGGCAGCACGGTGTCGTGCTCGGCAACGTGGCTGCCGAGAGCGCCGTAGGTGCGGTCGAAATCCTCGAAGGCGCCGCTGTGCACGGCCACCGCGAAACGGCGTGCGGGTAGTTCGCTGATCTCGAGGCCCGGCATCGGCTCGAATTCCGTACCGGTGGGCAGCGGCACGTACGCGGTCACCGCCCCGGTGTCGTCGGTGAAGAATTCGGTCGAATATGTCGCGCCCGCAATGCCTCCCGGTGTCACGCCGGCAGCGGTGAGGGTCTGGTACAGCTGATCGAAGGCGGTGCCGCACCAGTCGCCGATGGCGCCGCGGTCGACCGTCTCGGTGAAGGTGAGCGCGGTGAAGGACGGCTCGGCCAGATAGTTCACCCGGATGGCTGGTGCGGGAACGGTGAGCAGGGCGCGTAGCGAGGTGACCACCGCACGTGTGCGCTCCAGTTCGGCCTCCATCTCGGCCAGGTGTTCGCGCAGCGCCGCGTCGCGGTCGGCCGGGTCGGCGGCCGCGAGCACGGCGCGGATCTGTGGCAGTGGCATGTCGAGGTCGCGTAACCGGCGAATCAGGTGCGCCTGTTCCACCTGGGCGGTGGAATAGCGGCGATACCCGGTACCCGCGGCCACCGCGACCGGTTCCAGTAACTCGATCTCGTGGTAGTAGCGCAAGGTCTTGACACTCAGACGGGTGAGGCGGGCGAACTCGCCGATTGCCACGGTGGCTGTCATAGGAACAGCCAATACCCTCCAGTGGCTGGAGGGTCAACAGCGGGCGTCAGGCGGGAGCCAGGACGAAGGCCGCCAACAGCGGGTAGGAGCCCTCGCGCCACCAGGAATAGCCGAACCAGACGCCGGGGGACACTTCGCGGATCTCGTCGTAGACCTGGGGAGTGGGCGAGGGGGCGTAGTCCAGGGCCCACGCGGGGGCGCCGTCGAGGATGGAAGGGGCACGGGTGACCACAGCGGGGAAGGCTTCGATACCGGCGCCGGTGACCCGATTGGTGAGGGAGCCGCCGTCGGGCCCGGTGCGGAACTCCTTGCCGATCCACAGCGCGGGCGCCACCGAGACGAGCTGCGGTGGGCGGGTCACCCAGCCGTCGGTGCGCCCGGTGGGTACGGCGCCCGCGCGCGCGTCACGGTAGATCTGGTCCTGCTGGGTGACGCTGCAGCGAAAACGCAGCGAATCAATGGTCGCCGCTGGATTGCCGTCTTCGATCACGCAGCCGTTTCCGTAGTCGGTTACCGCGGCGGTGGACTCGGCCGACGCGGTGACGGGGGTCAGAAACAGCAGGCTGACAGCTGATACGCACAGTGTCGAAGCGGTGACCAGGCGCGCGCGAATGGCATTCATCTGTTCTCCCGGTAGTTGCTGTGTGCTCGTTCGGCCTCGACAAATCCTAGGCTCACGATCGGAATCGATGGCTGAAATATCGATCGGCAATCAACCTGTTACCCAGAAGGCCGTCGGTAACGGCCGGACCGGTCTGCGCACCCGCGCCCCCTGATGTGGGACCATCCCCGCGACGCGTCGGTACTAGGCTGAACGCGACGGACTTTTCAGAGAGGACTTGTTGTGCAACCCGGTGATGGTCAGTTCGATATGCAGGCATTGCTTGCCCAGGCTCAGCAGATGCAACAGGCAGTGATGCAGGCTCAGGCCGAGCTCGCCGAGTCCGAGGTGCAGGGACAGGCAGGTGGCGGGCTGGTCCAGGCCACCATCAAGGTGAGCGGCGAGATCACCGCGCTGACCATCGACCCGAAGGTGGTGGACCCGGCCGACGTCGACGGTCTGCAGGACCTGGTGATCGGTGCGATCAACGACGCCATGACCAACGCGCAGCAGCTCGCCGCCGACAAGCTCGGCCCGCTCACCGGTGGCGCCGGCGGCGGCGCGCTGCCCGGTCTGCCTGATTTCTGATGTATGAGGGGCCGGTTCAGGATCTGATCGACGAGCTGGGCAAACTGCCCGGCGTCGGTCCGAAGAGCGCCCAGCGCATCGCCTTTCATCTGCTCGGAGTGGAGCCACCGGAGATCGACCGGTTGCAGGCCGCCTTGCAGAAGGTGCGCGACGGCGTGCAGTTCTGCGTGTCGTGCGGCACCGTCGCCGACGGTGAGCTGTGCCGGATCTGTGCCGACCCCCGCCGCGACCGCACGATGATCTGTGTGGTCGAGGAACCCAAAGATGTGCAGGCGGTCGAGCGCACCCGCGAATTCCGTGGTCGCTACCACGTGCTCGGGGGTGCGCTCGATCCGCTCAGCGGTGTGGGCCCCGACCAGCTCCGGATCAGGGAGCTGCTGACCCGCATCGGCAATCAGGACGACGGTGTGGACGTGAGCGAGGTGATCATCGCGACCGACCCGAACACCGAGGGCGAGGCGACGGCCACCTACCTCGTGCGCATGCTGCGCGATTTCCCCGGACTCTCCGTCACCCGCCTGGCCTCGGGCCTGCCGATGGGCGGCGACCTGGAATTCGCCGACGAGCTGACCCTGGGCCGTGCGCTCTCGGGCCGCCGGGTGCTCTAGAACTCGACGCGAGACCAGTCGAGGCCCGTGTCGATCTTCTCGTTGGCCCAGTCCCAGATGACGGCGGCCACCCGCGCCGGGTCGTCGATGGTGGTGCCGAAGTGCCGATCCGGCGAGCCGTCACGGTATTCGACGGTGTACGTGCCGTTCGGGTCGCGGTAGGTCTGGATGTAGCGCTGCTCGCCGCGCTCGACGATCAGGTACGGGTTGGGCGCGGACAGCCCGGCCACCCACCGGTAAGCCAATTCCTCTGTGAGATAAGGGAATTCGCCCGCACCGCCGTGGGTGACCGCGATCGGCAGGTGTCCGGCCGGGTCGATCAGCCAAGCCAGCTGCGGATCGTAGACGGCGTAACCGCGCGGGGTGGCCAGCTCGAAGAGCAGGGCGCGCACGAAACCGATCGCATCGTAGGGCGAGGGCACGTACAGCGTGTCGCCGGCCGGGCCGCCGACGGCTTCGACGCTGAGGAACGAGTCGTCCACGGGCAGTGCACCGTTGCGGGCATTGAGTTCGGCCGCGATCTCGGCGATCGCCTCGGATTCGGGCAGACCTTCCTGCGCGGCCAGATACGCGTCCACTTCGTCGATGGTGCCGGCGGCGCCGGACGGCAGGAGGATGTGGTCGTAGCTCACCCGGCCACCCTACGTTGCCTGCGGGTTCGCTTCCGCTGCCCGTGGGCGGAAACTCCGGTTTCACCGGCCCTCGCGGGGCCGGGCGTGTGGTGAACTGGGGTATGGGCTTGGCGGAGTCACTCGCGTTGTGGTCGCGAGAGCGAGCCGGTGACTGACCGCGAGGTGATCTCGGGCGACGGTGACCGGTTGTCGCCGGGTGCGCGCGCCGAGGTCGCCGAGCAGTTCGCGCGCTACCGCGCCTACGGCCTGGTGGACGCGCGCTTCGACGAGTGCGGCAGGCCGGCCGAGAGCCACTACGACGAACTCGTCGACGGCACCGGCCGGATGCGGTCGATGTGGTCGGAACTGTCGGCGGACTTCATCGAGCAGGGCGTGGCGGGCCTGGCCCGGATCGACCACCGGGTACGCAGACAACTCGAGGACGACGGCCTCACCTCCCTCGCGGCCGACGAGGACAGTCCGCGCCCGTGGCAGCTCGACCCGATCCCGCTGCTGGTCTCCGCCGAGGACTGGGCCCAGCTGGAAACCGGTTTGGTGCAGCGCTCACAGGTGCTCGACGAGGTGCTCACCGATGTTTACGGTCCGCGTCGACTGCTGAGTTCGGGGCTGTTACCCCCGCAGATCGTGTTCGGCCACACCGGATACGTGCGCGCCGCGCACGGCATCACGATCCCCGGCACCCGCCAACTGTTCCTGCACGCCTGTGACCTGAGCCGGTGGAGCGACGGACGGTTCCGGGTGCTCGCCGACCGGGCCCAGGTGCCTTCCGGGGTCGGCTACGCGCTGGCCGACCGCCGCGTGGTGGCCACGGCGATCCCCGAAGCCTTCGAACACGCGAGCCCGCGTCCGCTCACGCCGTTCACGCGGGCCGTGCGCTCGATGCTGGCCGAGGCCGCGCCCGAACCGGCCGACGGTGCGGAGCCGACCGTGGTGGTGTGGAGCCCCGGCTCGCGTTCGCCGGATGCGTTCGACTACGCCTATCTCGCCCAGATGCTGGGTTTTCCGCTGGTCGAGAGCGCCGATCTGGTGGTGCGCGACGGTGCGTTGTGGATGCGGTCGCTCGGCAGTTTCGAGCGGGTCGACGTGGTGTTGCGCGGTGTCGACGCCCAGAGCTGCGACCCGTTGGACCTGCGGCCGGATTCGCGGACGGGCGTGGTGGGACTGGTGGAAGTGCTGCGCCGGGGGGCGGTGACGGTGGTCAACACGCTCGGCAGTGGATTGCTGGAATCGCCTGCGCTGAGTGCTTTTCTGCCGCGGATTGCGCGTGCGGTGCTCGATACGGACCTGCTGCTCGACGGCGTGCCCGCGTACTGGGGTGGTGACGAGGTCGAGCGCGCGCACCTGGTGTCGCATGTGGGTGAGCTCGTCCTGTGTTCGGCCGTCGACGGGTCGACGATCATGGGGCCCCGCCTCAGCCGGGCCGAGCGGGAAGAGTTCGCGGCGCGCATCGATGCCGAGACGTGGAAATGGGTGGGCCGTGAACCCGCCGAGTTCTCCGTCGCGCCCGCGGTGGAAGGGCAGGCTGAGCTGGCCCCGGCGCCGGTCGGGATGCGGATGTTCGCGTTGGCCGCGCGCGGTGGTTATACGGCCATGCCGGGCGGGCTCGGTCAGCAGCAGCGGCGGCGGGCGGCGTCGCGCGAGGTGGTCGAGGTGGCGGCCAAGGATGTGTGGGTGCGGGCGGTCCCGGCCACCGCACCCGCGGTGGGCGTGGGCGCGCAGGCAGCGCAACGGCCGTCTCGCGCGGCGCCGATGATCGAGGCGATCAGTTCACCGCGGGTGCTCAGCGATCTGTTCCGGATGGGCCGCTACAGCGAACGCGCCGAAACCGTGGTGCGGGCGCTGGCCGCCACCTACGAGGTCTACCAGGAGTATCACCACCGGCCTTGGTTGGACGGCGCCGAAGCGCTGCCGATCCTGATGCGCGCCCTGTCGGTGCTCACCGGCACCGTCGCCCCCGGCTCGGTCCTGCCCAAAGGCCGGCCCACCGCACTTGTCCCGGTCCATGGACGCATCGAGGCCATACCGGACGATCCCCGATCCGAGCGGCCGACGCCGGCCCAGTGGACCGAAGCGGCGAAACCCGGCGGGGGCGGTGGCGTACGTCGTGCGGCGGCGGGTGTTTCAGACGATGGTCTCCGGTATCTGTCCACGCTCACCGGCGACCGGCACCTGACCGGTTCGCTGGCCGACGCCGTGAATCAGTACGGTCGTGCGGCGCGGGCCGTGCGTGACCAGGTCTCCGCGGACACCTGGATGATCCTGGCAGCGGTGGACCGTGCCCTGGGCGAATTCCGCGAGGCCGGTGCCGAACAGGAGGGTGCGCTGTCGTCGGCGCACTCGCTGATCTCGGCCGCGTTGCTGTCGCTGTCGGGGATCGGCGCGGAATCGCTGGTGCGCGACACCGGGTGGTACGTCATGGACATCGGCAAGCGCATCGAGCGGGGGCTGGCCGTGAGCGCGTTGCTCAATGACGCACTGGCACGGACCGGTGCGCCCGAGGTCGAGCGGGTGGTAGCCGATGCGGTGCTCGTGGCCACCGAGTCCGCGGTGAGTTACCGTCGCCGCCACGGCGATCCGGCCCAGTTGGCGGCGCTGGCCGACCTGCTGTTGTTCGACGCGAACAATCCGCGTTCGCTGATCTATCAGCTCGATCGCCTGGAAGCCGACTTCCGGGCGCTGCCCGGCGGGGAGGTCGCCTCGCGTGCGCAGCGGCTGCTCGCCGACGCCCAGCGGATGCTGCGCCGCGTCGATCCGGTCGATCTCGAGTACGCCGATGACGAGGGTGTGCGCACCGAACTGGTGGAACTGCTGGAAGGTGTGCACTTGCGGTTGTGCAAGCTGTCGGAGTCGTTCGAGGCCACCAGACTGTCCGTGCCGCAAGATATCCAACTGCTCGGCGGCGATGCCGGGAGGGCCGGATGAGGCGCTACCGGGTGCTGCACCGCACCACCTACCGCTATTCCGGTGAGGTCACCGGTTCCTATGGGCGTGCGTACCTCGTGCCTCGTGAATATCCGGGTCAACGGGTGCTCGAGCACGACATCATCATCGATCCGGCCCCGTCGGACCGTTCCGTCGGCACGGATGTCTACGGCAACAGCAGCACGTACTTCCATGTGACAGCGCAACATCGGGCACTGGAAGTCACCGGTGCGTCCCTGGTCGAGGTCGACGCTACGCACCCCGAGGCGGCCGACGGCATCGCCTGGGAGTCGGCCCGCCCCAGCACCACCAGCGGCCCGTCGGCCGTCGAGTTCGCCCTCGACCTGCTGCCGCCCGAGATCACCCCGGAGATCACCGCCTACGCGGCCGAGAGCTTCGCGCCCGGCCGAGCGATACTCGACGCGGTCACCGACCTGAACACCCGCATCCACCGGGACTTTCGGTACCGCACCGGGTCGACCACGGTGAGCACCAGTGTCGCCGAGGTGTTCCGCGCTCGCGAAGGCGTCTGCCAGGACTTCGCCCGCCTCGCCGCGACCTGCCTGCGCACCCAGGGCCTCGCCGCCCGCTACGTTTCGGGCTACCTCGCCACCGACCCACCACCCGGCGAACCCCGCCTCGTCGGCGCCGACGCCACCCACGCCTGGACCGCCGTCCGGCTCCCCGGCGACCACTGGCTGGCCTTCGACCCCACCAATGACCAGTTCGCCGACGACCGCTACGTGACCGTGGCTTGGGGTCGCGACTACCAGGATGTCGTGCCCCTGCGCGGCATCGTCTACACCGACGCCGAACAGACGACCATCGACGTCTCGGTGGACGTGGCTCCGATAATGAACTAACCCCTTAGCTAAGGAGGCGTTATGGCAGGACACGCGGCGGAACAGTTCAACATTCACGACGCGAAGACGAACCTGTCGCGCATCATCGAACGGGTGGAGCAGGGGGAGGAAATCGTGATCAGTCGTGCTGGGACGCCGGTCGCCAAGGTGGTGCCGTTGACCCGCCGGGTGCATCGCACCGGACGTGGTTCGCTGCGTGGCCGGGTGCAATTGTCGCCAGGCTGGGACTCGCCGGAGACCAACGCCGATATCGCGCGCGACTTCGACGCATGAGCCTGCTGCTCGATACCCATGTCGTGCTGTGGTGACTCACCGACGATCCGGCTCTCGACGCAGGACTACGGGAGCGGCTCGATCACGACCCCGACGTCTACCTCAGCACGGCTTCGGTGTGGGAGATCGCGATGAAGCAGGCATCGGGAAAGCTGCCCGGTCCGCCCGACCTGCCCGAGCGAGTGATCGGTAGCGGGTTTCTGCCGCTGCCGATCGATGCTCGGCACGCGATCGAGGCCGCGCGTCTGCCATTGATCCATCGCGACCAGTTCGATCGGATGCTGGTCGCACAGGCGAGATGCGAGGGTTTGACCCTCGCCACACACGACCCGTTCTGCCTGCAGTACGAGGTCGATGTGTTGCGCTGCTGACTCAGGCGCGCAAACGTTCCCGGCGCAGGCGGTCGACCGCGGGCAGGTCGAGGGGCGCCAGGTCGGCCGGGGCGACACCGAGGGCGCGGGCGATGAGCAGGTCGGCCAGTTCGGGGTTGCGCGCCAGGGCTGGGCCGTGCAGGTAGGTGCCGATGACCGAACCCTGCACCACACCTTCGGTGCCGTCACCCACACCGTTGCCGACACCGCGGGTGACCCGGGCCAAGGGCGCGGCGTCGGATCCGAGAGTGGTCCCGCCGCGGTGGTTCTCGAAGCCGGTCAGGGGCGCCGAGAGGCCGGTGAGGGCCGGGTCGGTGGTCACCTCGCCGATGGCACGCACCTTCTGTGGCGAGGTGGTCACGTCGAAAAGGCTGACGCCGTCGACCTTTTCGCCCGATGACGTCTCGTACCAGTTGCCGAGCACCTGGATGGCCGCGCAGATCGCGAGTACGGGAGCGCCTTTGGCGGCCGCCTGTTGCAGGCCGGGGTGCTTCTGCAGGTGGCGGGTGGCCAGGCGCTGGGCTGAGTCCTCGGCGCCACCGAGGGTGTAGATGTCGAAGGAGCCGGGCACGGGGTCGGCCAGCGTGATCTCCACGATCTCGGCGTCGTACCCGCGCATGCGCAGCCGTTGCCGCAGGACCAGGGCGTTGCCGCCGTCGCCGTAGGTGCCCATCACATCGGGCAGTACCAGGCCGATACGAATGGTTGACTCGCTCATTTGCGGGCCTCCAGATCACGGTTGAGATCGCGGAACGCGGTGTAATTGGCCAGCACCTCGACGTGCCCGGCGGGGCAGGACTCGATGGCGCGCAAGGGATCCGGGACCAGGGTGTGCTCCACACCGGCGTAGGTCAGGCGCACCGCCAGGTCGGTCGCGCGTTCACCGGCGGCGACCACCTGCACGCCTTCGAAATGCTCGAACCGCACATCCCACAGCCAGGACAGATCCTCGCCGTCGGGTACCTGACCGTTCACCGCGATCACCAGTCCCGCCGAAGACGGCTCGATCATCGACAGCGCCTCCTGCCAGCCGGCCGGGTTCTTGGCCAGCAGCAGCCGGGCGTCGTGCTCGCCGACGGTGACGGTGCGGTAGCGGCCCGCGATCTCGCGCACGGTGCCGGTGGCATCGGTGGCCTTGGCGGCCTCGGCGCCCATCGCCACCGCCGCGGCCACCGCCTGCGCCGCATTGCCACGGTTGGCGCGACCGGGCAGGGCCAGCTGCAAGGGGGTGCGGAAACCGTCGGGGCCGCAGAGGTCGTCGCCGTCGAGCCACCAATCCGGTTGCGGGCGCTGGAACTCCAGGCCGGTGGAGCGCCAGTTCTCGCCCTCCCAGACGATCGGCTCACCACTGCGCGGGCAACTCGTGGCATCCACGGCCCACCCGCTGCCGGCCGACACCCACACGACATTCGGGTGGTCGTAGGCGATGGAGGCGATCAGGACGTCGTCACAGTTGGCGATCACCACGGTGTCGGGGTGCCTGGCCAGCCCGGCCCGCAACTTGCGCTCGATCATGTTGATCTCGCCGACCCGGTCGAGCTGGTCGCGGCTGAGGTTGAGCAGTACCACGGCGGCGGGATCGAGCGCGTCACACACGTGCGGCAGATGCAGTTCGTCGACCTCGATGGCGGCCAGCTCCACCCCGGGGTGCAGGCTCAGCGCGGCCACGATGCCCGCGTCCATGTTGGCGCCGTCGGCCTGGGTCGCCACCGCGCCGCCGAGCGTGCCCAGGGCCGCGGTGGTCATCCGGGTGGTGGTCGACTTGCCGTTGGTGCCGGTGATCAGCACCGTGCGCCGGTCGCGGCCGAGCTGGGTCATGATCGTCGGATCGATTTTCAGCGCGATCAGGCCGCCGATCATCGAACCCTTGCCGCGACCCGCCTTCTGCGAAGCCCACGACGCTGCCGCCGCCGCTCGCAAGGCCAGGCGCCCGCGCACCGAGATGTTTGCCACGCCGCGAGTCTATGTGGGTGGTGTGGACGGGCGCGTGCGGGAGCGGTGTGAGCCTGCTCCACCGCCGCTATTCGTCGAACATGTTGGGCAGGCCCCTGGCGTAGCGGTCGTTGTCGAGCAGGCGCAGCGGTTCGAGTTCGGGCGTGCGGCGCAGCCGGAAAGTGGGGCAGCGCGGCGCCGAAGAGCCCGACACGTCGAGGATCGCGTTCACCGCGGCCCGTGCGGACTCGTTGGCGCCCTCCATCGTGGCCAGGTCCACATCGGTGCGCACGTAGTCGCCGGCGAGGAACAGGTTTTCGATCGGGCCGTGGGTCACCGGCCGGGCGTCCCAGGAACCCGCGGTGTTGATGAGCAGCGGGTCGGCGTTGGCGTTGCGGTCGCCCTGCCAGGTGATGCCCGGATCGAGGAACCACGAATGCACGTCGGCGGGGCGCAGCAGTTGTTCGCGATCGTTGAGGTGGGCGCTCAGCTGCGCCCAGACCTCACGAAAGATCTGCTCGTGCGTGCACTCCTCGGCCGGCTTGCCGAACAGGATGCCGGGGGTGTGCCAGTTGGAGATGTCGACCGAGAGGCAGTCGGCCACCGAACCGTCACCGAAGGACGGCAACTTCTGCCGCCACAGCTGGTTCTGGCTGATCGCCGTGAGCGACCAGGGTGAATCGACCAGGGCGATGTGGCCACGGGCAATGTGCAGCGGTGTGCGGAAATAGATCTGGATGCCGTTCATCCAGTCGACGTAGAGCCGGTCCATCGCCGAGAACTCCGGCGCCAGCTCGAGCACCGGCGCCGACCACAGCGCGCGCGCACGTTCGACCGGGACGGCCACCACGAAGTAGTCGGCCGACACGGTGCGCGCACCACCGGAACCGGAGATGCGCGCCCCGCCGATCCGCTTGTCGCGCACCACCAGTTCCTCCACTCGCGCGCCGAGCTCGAAGCGCACACCGAGCCCGCGCAGGTGCGCCACCCACGGGTCGATCCAGGCGATGTTGGTGGCGTCGTCGAGCACGCGGTCCAGGCCGCCGTCGTTGCCCAGGCCCAGTGGGTTGCCGAGGAACTGTTCGCCCATGCTGCCGATGGTGCGGGTGCTGGCCAGGTCTTCCTTGGCCGCCACCATGAGGCTCGTCAGCGAGCGCGACACGATCGCGCGGAACTCGTGGGAACGCCGGTGTCCCTGCACGAAGTCGTACCAGGAGGTATGTTCCCACTGGCCGAACCGGCGCGCCTCGCAGCTGCTGTTGAACACCAGCAAACGATTGGCGAAGTAGGCGGCCTCGGCGGGCGGCATCTTCGACATCGTGGTGATGGTGGCGGCGAGAGTCTCGCGGACCTCGGTGGGCGAGGCGGTGAAGGCCGCGGGGGAGTCGGGCAGGGCGAGCAGGATGTCGTCGCCGTCGCTGCGGGAGAACCGCGCTTCGGCCACCGAGCGCAGGTTGTTCCACACGCCGTCGGGATTGCCCGGCACCGGGATCCGGCGCATCGTGTCGGGCAGGTTCTGATAGAAGCCGGGGAAGAAGCGGAAGCCGTGCTCCCCGGGCAGGTCGGGGCGCCCGTCGCGGCCGGTGCCGGGTACGGCGACGCTACGCGCTTTGCCGCCGAGTGCCCGCGCCTCGTGCACGGTGACCTCGAAACCGCGTTCGACCAGCTCGTGGGCGGCCGTGAGCCCGGCGACACCGCCACCGAGCACCGCCACCCGGCGACCAGGTGGCGCGGCGAGCGTGACACCCGGCGCTCCCGCTACGGCCCCCGCCGTTACCGCCCCCGCTGCGACCGTGCCGCGAAGAAATGATCTCCGCGAAACGGGCCACCGCTGTTCCGCCATACGCTGTTCAGCTGCCTTGCTCGAGTATTGCCTGTAATTTGCTCTCACTCTAGAGCGCGGCGAAGACCTGGCTATATCGACCTGTGCGTAGTTCGCCGAGCTCGAAACCAACCGGTCGCACGGAAAATGCGTCGGCGACCGGTCACATGCTAGCCAAAATCAGCGTTTACGTGCACCGAATCTCAGACACTTACCGGGCTGGGCGCCGACGCGGGGAGTCGTCGGGCACCCCGGTCGGTCGTCGCCGCGAACGCGCCCGCGATCACGATCGCCCCGCCGATCAACGCCGCCACCGACGGCTGCTCACCCAGCACCGCCCACGCCGCGGCGATGCCGACCACCGGCACCAGCAGCGACAACGGTGCGACCGTGCCCGCCGGATAGCGGCTCATCAGGTAGGTCCACAAACCTGAACCACACACCGTCGCCAGGATCGCGATGTAGGCCAACGCCACCAGTGCGGGCACACCGGCGCCGGAAAAGGCCGCACCCAGCGCCCGGAAACCGGTGTCAGGGCCCTCGACAACCATCGACAGCGCCAGCAGGGGCAATACCGGGACCACCGACATCCACAACGTCAGGTGCAGCGGATCGAAACCGGGGGAGTCGGCACCCGCCTGGCGCGCGCCGATATTGCCGAACGCCCAGCCCAGGCCGGCGGCCAAGGTGAGCAGCACCGGGAGCAGGGAGGCGGTGACCATCCGATCGGCCCCGATCACCACCATGCCCAGCACCGCCACCGCCAGCCCGGCGACCTGCACCGGCCGCAGCCGCTCCCGCAACAGCACCGCACCGAGTACCACTGTGAACGGCGCCGAGGACTGCAACACCAGCGAGGCGAGTCCGGTGGGCATGCCGATGCGCATGGCGGTGAACAGGAAAGCGAACTGGGCGATGCCGAAACCGGCGCCGTAGAGCAGTAGCCAGCGGGTGCGCACGGCCGGGCGGGGAATGAACACCAGCACCGGCACCGCGATCACGGCGAAACGCAACGCGGCGAAGAAGAACGGCGGGAAATGGTCGAGGCCGATCCGGATGGCGAGGAAGTTCAGGCCCCAGAGCACGACGACGGTCAGGCCGAGCAGGCGATCACGGGTGTTCACGCCTATATCGTGCGGTCCGCTAACCATCAGGACAATCCAATAAAACTGGACCAATACCGTAGTTTTACTTCATGTTCTCCATCGAGCGGCTGCGCATACTGCGCGAACTCGCCGACCGCGGCACCGTCGCCGCCGTCGCCACAGCACTGTCGATGACACCATCGGCGGTATCACAGCAGCTCAAGGTCCTGGCCAGGGAAGCCGGAGTCGCGCTGCTCGAACCCGACGGGCGGCGCGTGCGACTCACCGACGCCGGACAAGCCCTGGTACTACGCGCCGACGACGTGCTCGCCGCCATGGACCGCGCCACCACCGAAATGGCCACCTACCGTGGGTCACCACGCGGGCAGGTGCGCGTGGCCTCGTTCCCGTCGGGCGCCGCGCTGCTGCTGCCACCGGTGCTCACCGCCCTCGCCGGCAGCGGCGTGCAGATCGTGGCGGGCGACGAAGACCTGCTGCCGAGTGAAGCGGGAAAACTGCTGGCCGACTACGACATCGTCCTGGCCCACCGCGACGAACGCGCACCCGCGCTGGCCGGGCCCCGGCTGAGCGCTCGGGTATTGATGCGAGAACCGATCGATGTGGTGGTGGCGCCGGCCCATCCGCTCGCGCATCGGAGGTCGGTGTGGCCCGAAGAGCTGGCCGCGGAATCGTGGGTGAGCGTGCGCGGCGGATTCCCGGTGGACGACGTACTGAACTCCATCGCCACCATCACCGGCGTCCGGCCGCGAATAACCCAGCGGGTCAACGACTTTCGGGTGATCGAAACACTGGTCGCCGCAGGGCACGGGGTGGCGCTGATGCCGCGTTTCGCGGTGGTCCACCCGCAGCTGTCGGTGCTGTCACTGGCGGGCGTGCGGGCCGCGCGGGTCTACGAGATCATCACCAGACCGCAGGCGCACCGACGGCCTGCCATCGCGGCGGTGCTCGATGCGTTCGATAGCGCGGCACAGGCGGTCACCGCGCGGCGGGCGCGGGACAGCTGATGACTCAGTGTGCGTGGAGACGGCAGGCGAACGCTCGATCGCCGCGAGCAGAGCGGTTGGGCGACGCGCCTGCTCGCGGCTGAATCGATGCCTCAGAACTGCCCCGGCTGGTACTGCTGCTGTCCCGGGTACGGCTGACCCGGCTGGAACGGCTGCGGTTGCTGCTGGCCGTGGTAGCCGAAATCGTCGGCGACCATGGCCGCCAGCTCGAGCAGGGCGCGCCGGGTCGGCTTGCTCACCAGTTCCAGGTCGATCTCGGCACCCTCGGCCAGGTGATCGTCGAACGGGACGATCTGCACCGCGCGGGTGCGATCCAGGAACAGCTTGCGCAGCTGATCCAGGTCGACCGTCGAAGCGCCGCGCCGCGAGGCGTTCACCACGACGACGGTGCGCTCGACCAGCTTGGAATAACCGTGGTGATCGAGCCAGTCCAGCGTCGCCGAGGCACTGCGAGCACCGTCGATGGCCGGGGAGGTGACCAGCACCAGCGAGCTGGCCATATCGAGCACACCCGACATCGCCGAGTGCATCAGACCGGTACCGCAGTCGGTGAGAATGATGTTGTAGAACGACTGCAGGATGCCGATCGCCTTGCGGTAGTCGGCCTCGCTGAAAGCCTCCGACACCGCCGGATCCTGCTCGGAGGCAAGAACTTCCAGCCGGCTCGGGGCCTGGGAAGTGTGGGCGCGCACATCGGAGTAGCGGGTGATGCTCGGATCCTCGAGCAGATTGCGCACCGTGGAACGGGTCTGCCGCGGCACCCGGTGAGCCAAGGTACCGAGGTCGGGGTTGGCGTCGATGGCGATCACGCGGTCGCCCCGCTGGGAGGCGAAAGTGGACCCGAGACCGACCGTGGTGGTGGTCTTGCCGACACCACCCTTCAGCGACAGAATCGCGATCCGGTAATCGCCGCGAACCGGCTGATTTACCCGCTCGGACAGGTCACGATGCACGACATCGGCCGCCGACTCGCCGGGATTGATCGCACCACCGGACACCTTGTGCACAGCCTTGCGCCAACCGCTGCGCGGCGACTTACGAGCCCGCTTGAGCAGATTCAGATCATTGACCGAATGGCCCGGCTGCCCAGGGGCCGTCATGTGCTGCGGCTGGAACGGCTGCGGCTGGAACGGTTGCTGCTGACCAGGTCCACCCGGCCACTGCTGACCGGGGGGCGGGGCCATCTGACCCGGCTGACCAGGGAACTGCTGGCCCGGCTGACCCGGGAACTCGCCCGGACCCTGCGGTTGCTGGCCGAGCGGGATCTGAAATTCTCCCGACTGCGCTGGCGGCTGCTGTCCGGGCTGACCCGGGATCTCACCCGGCTGGCCCGGCTGCTGTCCGAACTGGCCAGGGAACTCTCCCGACGGGCCCGGCTGCTGGCCGAATTGCCCGGGGAATTCACCTGACGGGCCTGGCTGCTGCCCGAATTGCCCAGGGAATTCGCCCGAGGGGCCCGGCTGCTGGCCGAACTGGCCGGGGAATTCACCTGACGGGCCTGGTTGCTGGCCGAATTGCCCAGGGAACTCTCCCGAGGGGCCTGGCTGTTGCCCGAACTGGCCGGGGAATTCACCCGGCATACCGGGCGGCATCCCACCCTGCATCGGCGGCTGGTACATCTGCGGAGGCGGCGGCGCCCAACTGTAAATGGGCTCGGACTGCGGGCCCTGCGGCGCCGCAGCCTGCTCCTGACCCGGGAACTGCGGCTGGCCGGCGCCGGAGAACTGCGACTCCTGACCCGGGAACTGCGGCTGCTCCTGACCGGGATACGGCGCAGGAGCACCAGGGACCGGCTGCTCACCGGTCGGATACTGCCCGGGCAATGGCTGCTCACCCGTACCCGGCACGCTCTGCCACGGTTGCTGATCCGGCGCACCCGCGACCGGATGCGCGCCACCACTGTGCTGCGAATCCGGCGCCGGGAAATCACCCGGCTCGAACGGGCCCGGCACGAAACCGCCCGGCTGGAACACGGTTTGCTCAGCGAGCCCGGCAGCGGCATCCGGCTCGGTGCCCGCCTGGTCAGCAGGCTGCTCAGCGGCCTCGGTGGTCGGCTCGGCAGGGGACTCGGCGGAATCGGAGTCGTCGTCGGTCACCGTCTGCACACCGGTGGGACCGGACGCAGCGTCGGCCGTATCTGCCGACGGACTCTGCAGCCAGGGCGGAGAAGTCGGATTATGGTCGTTGTTGGTCACAGTTCCCCCACTTGCTCGCTGAACGAGCAGGAAGCTCGGCGCTGAATGTGCACCAAAACGCTAGCACGGGGTGCGGTGGGGTGCCGTGGCGGTCGGCGGGGAACTGAGCTCGGGGTTATGGCGTCCAATGGGGTTTGCGGGCTGGGTTTTTGGAGCGCTGGCGCGCTCGAGCGCGGCCCCCAAGGGCCGCGAGTCAGCCGCCGTTGCTGGCGGCTGCGCCGCGGACGCAACGGCGGCTGACTCGCGGCCGGGCCGCTACCGCCGCTGCGCGGCGGGACCCTCCTCGAGGTCGGGTCGTACGGGGCGGGGAGTGCGGGAGGCGGGGTACTACGGGAATGCGGGGGTAGTTGGGAGTGCGGGAGGCGGCGTACTTCGGGAATGCGGGGTGGTTGGGAGTGCGGGAAGTGGCGCACTCGAGTGGTGCGGGTCGTTGGAAACGAGAAAGGACCGGACCTTGCCAGGGGTGGCGGGGTCCGGCCCTCTTTCTTGCGGCTCAGCGGGCGGCGCGGTTCACGGCGGAGACCACGGCGCGCAGGGAAGCGGTGGAGATCGAGGTGGCGATGCCTACGCCCCAGACGACCTTGTCGCCGACGGCCACCTCCACGTAGGCGGCGGCTTGGGCGTCGTCGCCGGCGGACATGGCGTGTTCGCTGTAGTCGAGGACGCGGACGTCGAAGCCGACGGTGGCGATGGCGTCCACGAAGGCGGCCAGTGGGCCGTTGCCGGAGCCGGTGATCTCCTGCTCCACGCCGTCGACCTTCACCGTGGCCACGATCGAATCGACACCGCCGTCGGTCTCGGCGGCGGTCACCTTCTGCTTGATCCGCTCGAGCGGCTGGATCGGGTTCAGGTACTCGGTGGCGAAGACGTCCCACATCTCCTTGGGCGTCACCTCGCCGCCTTCACCGTCGGTGATCGCCTGGATGGCCTGCGAGAACTCGATCTGCAGGCGGCGCGGGAGCACCAGCCCGTGATCGGTCTTCATGATGTAGGCCACGCCGCCCTTGCCGGACTGCGAGTTCACCCGGATCACGGCCTCGTAGGTGCGGCCCACATCCTTCGGGTCGATGGGCAGGTACGGGACCTCCCACACGATGTCGGCGACGTCGGCGTCCTGGGCGTCGGCGGTGGCCTTCATCGCGTCCAGGCCCTTGTTGATGGCGTCCTGGTGGCTACCGGAGAACGCGGTGTACACCAGGTCGCCGCCGTAGGGGTGGCGTTCGGCGACGGCCAGCTGGTTGCAGTATTCGACCGTGCGGCGGATCTCGTCGATGTCGGAGAAGTTGATCTGCGGGTCGATACCGCGGGAGAACATGTTCATGCCCAGGGTCACCAGGCAGACGTTGCCGGTGCGTTCACCGTTGCCGAACAGGCAGCCTTCGATGCGGTCGGCGCCGGCCTGGTAGCCCAGTTCGGCGGCGGCCACGGCGGTGCCGCGGTCGTTGTGCGGGTGCAGCGACAGCACGATGGAATCGCGGCGGGCCAGATTGCGGTGCATCCACTCGATCGAGTCGGCGTACACGTTGGGGGTGGCCATCTCGACGGTGGCGGGCAGGTTGAGGATCAGCGGCTTCTCGGGGGTGGGCGCGATGATCTCGGAGACCGCGTCGCACACCTCGCGCGCGTAGTCGAGTTCGGTGCCGGTGTAGGACTCCGGGCTGTACTCGTAGCGCCACTCGGTGTCGGGGTAGCGCTGCTCGATCTCGAGGCACAGCGCGGCGGCGTCGGTGGCGATCTTCTTCACCGCGTCACGCTCGGCGCGGAACACCACCCGACGCTGCAGGATCGAGGTGGAGTTGTAGAAGTGCACGATCACGTTCGGGGCGCCGTTGCACGCCTCGAAGGTGCGCTCGATCAGTTCGGGGCGGCACTGGGTGAGCACCTGGATGGTGACATCGGCGGGCACGGCGCCGTCTTCGATGATCTCGCGGACGAAGTCGAAGTCGGTCTGGCTCGCGGCCGGGAAACCGACCTCGATCTCCTTGTAGCCCATCCGCACCAGCAGGTCGAACATGCGGCGCTTGCGGGCGGGGCTCATCGGGTCGATGAGGGCCTGGTTGCCGTCACGCAGGTCGACGGCGCACCACGCGGGCGCGCGATCGATGATCTTGTCCGGCCAGGTGCGGTCGGGCAGCGTGATGGGCTCGACCTCTTCGGCGAAGGGCCGGTACCGGAACGCCGGCATCGAGGAATTCTTCTGACGGTTCCAGGCGGGCTGGTCGGCCGGTGCGGGTTTGCCGGGGGCCGTGATGGTGCGCGATGCGGATACGAATGCGTCAGCCGAGGACATGCAAGTTTCTCCGTGGTGTGGTGGATTCCCTGGTGGGAGCGGGTCGACCGGCGCGTTGGAACCCCGCGACGGGAGCCGGTCCGTATCAGAACCCGTCGCGGCGGCCGAGAAGAAGTGCCCGCTGCATGATCCTGCGAGCCTACCGCGTGCTCACCCTCGCTGGTAAGCGGCCTGGGAAAATCGGCCCGGACCTGCCGACATCAGGCTGACCGGTACGGTTCGAGTTCGAACCACACGCTTGTACGGACCACCGTGTCCGACGAGACGTCACAAAGGAATTCGCATGACTTGGTTGCAGCAAGTGGCCATCTTCGCGGCGGGGATCGCGGCCGGTGGCATCAACACGATCGTGGGCTCCGGCACACTCATCACCTTCCCGACTCTGCTCGCCTTCGGGCTGCCGCCGGTGACCGCGAACGTGTCCAACACGATCGGTCTGGTGCCGGGCTCGCTGAGTGGGGCCATCGGCTACCGCCGGGAGCTGCGCGGCCAGCGTGCGCGACTGCTGCAACTGGGTACGGCCTCGCTGCTGGGCGGTATCACCGGCGCGGTCCTGCTGTTGACCATGCCGCCCGGCGCGTTCAAGGCGATCGTGCCGGTGCTGATCATCATGGCGCTGATTTTGGTGGTGGTGCAGCCACGGCTGGCGGCGTGGGTGAAGCGGCGCCGCGAAACCGGCGACACGGTGGCACCCGAGCACGGTGGGCCGATCCTGCTGGTCGCGGTGTACGGCACGGGCATCTACGGCGGGTACTTCGGCGCGGCCCAGGGCGTGCTGCTGCTCGGTCTGCTCGGGGTGCTCGTGCACGACGATCTGCAGCGGCTCAACGCGGTGAAGAACGTGCTGGCGCTGATCGTGAACGGGGTGGCCGCGGCGTTGTTCATCGTGATCGCCGAGGTGAACTGGCAGGTGGTCGCGTTGATCGCGGTGGGGGCGATCATCGGCGGGCAACTGGGCGCGAAGGTGGGCCGCAAGTTGGCGCCGAATGTGCTGCGCGCGGTGATCGTGGTGGTCGGCACGATCGCGGTCGTGCAGTTGCTGACGAGCTGAACGCGCCCACTGATGGTGACTTTCGACAAAAAAGCCCACTAGCGGGGCGATCCGGTAGTTACGCGGTATTCTGCGCTCGGCCATGCGTGATGAGGGAGGTGGCCTGGTGCACAGACGCGCCTTCTTCAAGGCGGCGGGACTGGCGACGATCGCCGGTGCTGTCGCGACGACGTTGCCGTACACGCCCGCCGCGGCCGACCCGCGCACGGCAATGTTCCCGTCCTGGGTGCCCGAGATCTTCGAACCCGTACCGGACGCACCCGAGCACACCCCCGCGATCGTCATCGGCTCCGGTTTCGGTGCCGCCGTCACCGCGCTGCGCCTGGCGCAGGCCGGTGTCGTCAACACGGTGCTCGAGCGTGGTTCGCGCTGGCCCAACGACCCGTGGCGCGAAATCTTCACCGGTGACGACCTGCCCGACGGGCGCGGATTCTGGCACCGCACGAACTTCACCGGCGTCACCAAGGTGCCGATGAGTTTCGGCGCGTTCGGCGGCGTCCTCGACGTCACCGAATACCCGGGCATCGATGTGTGGCGGGCCGCGGCGGTCGGTGGCGGTTCGGTGATCTTCACCGGCGCGATGGTCGCGCCGCCACGCGAACTCTTCGACCAGGTCTTCGGCGGCCTCGTCGACTTCGGCGAGCTGGAACGGGTGTACTACCCCCGGGTGCGCCAGATGCTGCGCCTGGACACCATGCCCGCCGACATCTACAACTCCTCGCCGTTCACCCACTCGCGCGCCTGGGACGACCAGGTCCGCGCGGCCGGCTACCGACCGGTGCCCAACGACTCGATCTTCACCTGGGACGTGCTGCGCGGCGAACTGGCCGGCACCTCTCGCCCGTCGGCCACCGTGGCCCGCTCGAACCTGGGCAACTCCAACGGCGCCAAGTTCGACCTGAACCAGAACTACCTGCGCTACGCAGGTGAGACGGGCAAGTCGCGGGTGTATCCGGGGCACCGGGTCGACAGCATCGCCCAGGAGTCCGGCGGCCGGTTCGTGGTCTCGGTGACCAAGCTGGACCCGACCGGCCGGACCCTGGGCACCCGCACCCTGACCTGCGACCAGTTGTTCCTCGGCGCGGGCTCGGTGGGTACCTCGGAACTGCTGGTGCGCGCCCAGGCCACCGGCGCCCTGCCGAATCTCAACGAGCACATCGGTGCCGGCTGGGGCACCAACGGCGATGTGGTGCTGGCCCGGGGCGCGAGTTCGCTGGCCGGGCACGGGCAGGGCGTGCCGAGCGCCAGCCGGATCTACGACGACTCGGCCGTACCGCTGACGCTGGAGAACTGGTACATCCCCGGCATCCCGTTCGAGACCGGCGCGCTGGCGTCGCTGGGCATGGTGCTCGACCCGACCAGGGCCCGCTTCGATTACCACCGGTCCGGGGAGGTCGGGCTGACCTGGTCGGCGGGCACCCAGCGCGCCGTCGTCGACGCGGCCCGTGCCGTCGACCGCCGCATCGCCGAAGGCGCGGGCGCACTCGCCGAATACGGCGCCCTCGGCTACGACGCCAACGCCGACTTCACCGCCCACCCCCTCGGCGGCGCGGTGCTCGGCAAGGCCACCGACGCCTTCGGCCGGGTACACGGGCACCCCGGTCTGTACGTGATGGACGGGGCGGCGATCCCGGGCAGCACCGCCACGGTCAATCCGTCGCTGACCATCACCGCGCTGGCCGAACGCAATATCGAAGCGATCCTGCGCGGCTGAACACGCCACCGGCGCAACCGCAACTCACCTCGCGCAGCGCGCCGACCCTTTAGCGTGGGCAAGGTACAGACCCGAACACGCGGCCCCGCCGCCGGAGAACACAGGAGCAACAGGTGGCGTCACCGGGGATCGAACGGGTCGAAGCGCTGCCGGACGTGCGGTCCAAGACACCGACGCTGCGCACCGACATCTTCATGCTGATCCTGGCGATCGTGTCGGTGGTGCTGGTCGGGTGGATCACCTTCTTCCCCGTGTCCGGGTCGACCTACCGGGCGATCGTGGTGGTCGACTGGAGCATCTGCGCGATCTTTCTGACCGAGTTCGTGTGGCGCTGGCGGCGCGCGGGCTGGCCCTGGTCGTTCCCGTTCGTCTACTGGTACGAGGTGCTGGGCATGATCCCGGTGACCAGCCCGCTGTTCCGCGGGTTCCGGTTGCTGCGGATCGTGGTGATCCTGATCCGGCTGGGCCGGGTCGCCGACCGGGCGCTGGGGGAGCGGGTCACCGCGAAGGTGGTGAACCGGTTCGTGGGCACCATCGTCGATGTGATCAAGCGGCCGATGACGGTCGCGATCCTCGACGAGGTGTCCAATGTGCTGCGCGCCGGTCACTACACCCAGAACATCGCCGCGGCGCTGGAGGAGAACCACGCCGAGGTCGATCAGCTGATCATGGACCTGATCAAGAACGACCCGCAGACCGGCAAGCTGCGCTACGTCCCGTTCCACGACGACATCATCCGGCTCGTCGCCGACACGGTGTACCGCATGCTGCGTCAACTGCTCGACGACCCGCGCACCGACGAACTCGTCGCCGACATGCTGCGCGAGAACCTGGACCAGATCAACGCCGCCGTGCGCGCAGGGGTGAAGGTGCCGCCCTCACAACGCGGGGCGACGCCCACCGAACACGGCGTGCGTCACCACCTCGGTCAGCTCAAGCGTGTCTGATCGCGTCGCGCGGTTCGGCGAAGCGCACTGTCTCCCAGATGGTCAGCGCCGCCAGCACCGCGCACAGCAGCGCCAGCGCGGCCAGCGCGGGTAGCCGGGTGGCCACCGGGATCGCCGCGAACAGCAGCACCGCGACCACCACCCGGGCACTCGACAAGGACCGGGTCGCGTAGTACTTGGTGCCCACCAGCGCGAGCAGGAAGATGGCCGGTCCGGCGAACAACGCGCACAGCGGGACACCGTGCAACGCTTCGGTCAGCGTGTGGTGGGAGGAATCGCCCACGTAGTACAGGACCTTCTTGAGTCCCAGCGACAGCGCGATCACGCCGACGATCATCGGGAAGTGGCCGTAGGTGTAGCAGATCTGCGCGATCTTGATCCGCCGTGAGCCCGCGGCCTCGGCCAGGGCGTGTTCGATTGCGATCGCCGCGACGTCGAAGTAGAGCCACCACAACAGACCGGAGACGGCCAGGCCCAGCATGGATCCCAGCACGATCGGCCAGGAGATGGGCAGTCCGGCCACGCCGATGCCGATGGAGACGATCGATTCACCGAGCGCGACGATGATGATGAGCCCGTGCCGTTCGGCGAAATGGCTGGCCGAGTTCAGTCGCCAGTCGGTGCCCGCGGCCCAGGTCCACAGCATGTCACCGGTGATCGCGGCGATCCAGAGCAGGATCTGGACGGTGCCGGTGGTCATCGCGGCGATCACCAGCAGGGTGGTGCCGAGCGTGATCGACCCCAGTGACCAGCGCAGCAGCTGTCCGCGCAACTGGGTGTCGTCGGCGCTGATCGACCAGAAGATGGCCACGTGCACCAGGCGCACCACGAGATAGGCGATGGCGAACACGAGTGGGCCGAACCAGCCGCCGGGCAGGTCGGTGAACGCCTCCGGGATGGTGAGCGCGGCGACGAATGTGGCGCCCATCGCGGCGAACATCGCCATCCGGGTGATGCCCTCGTCGGCGCGCACCACATTGCCCACCCAGGAGTAGGCGATCCACACCCACCACATCAGGGCCAGGACCAGGCCCGCGCGCAACAGGTTCGTCGCGGTGGGGTCGTCGGCGGCCAGCGCGGTGACCATCGTGAGGGCGAACACGAGCACCAGGTCGAAGAACAGTTCGAGCTGGGTCACCGAAGCGTTCTCGGCGACCGGCTGGAACCGGGCACGGCGTTTTCCGGTCATGGCGATCATCGTCGCACCCGAGCGCCGTGTTGGCGGGCAACCGGCTAGCCGACGGCGTAGCCCTCGATTTCGGGGAAGCGTTCGGCGAAGTCGATGAAGTTGGCCACCACTTCGTCGTTGGCCTTGCGCAACGTGCGGTTGAACAGCATGCCCGGAATGGGCAACGGCAGCGACAGTTCGACGTGGTAGTCGATTTCGGTGCCTTCCGGGGTGGCGAGCAGGTCGAACCAGCCGGCACCCTTGGAGCCGCGGCTGCTGTCGGCCACCACCCAGGACACCCGGTTGGGCTCCCAGGAGTATTCGAGGACCTGGTCGTCGGAATTGTTCATGAAATGGGCGGTGACGAACACCCGGCGTGGTCTGCCGTCGGCGTCACGGGGGCCGACCCGGACATTGCTGTAGGAGGTGGACCATTCGCCCAACAGGTCGACGGCCAACAGGGCGTCCATCACCTGGTCGATATCGGCGTCAACGGTGAATCGGATGTCGATCTTCGAGCGCACTGTGTCTGTCCTCCGAACCCGCAGCTTTCGCGCCCGATTGTGCACAGGTGTACCAGTGATCGTCAACACGTCTATGGTCTGGACAAATGACCGGTCAGCCGCTTATCACACGCGCCACGGCCGTTTCGATCAGTGCGGCGCTCTGTTGCTCGGTGAAGATCCCCGGCAGGGTGAGGTGTTCGACGATGAGCCAGTTCAGCGCCAGGTAGAGCAGTAGCACCGAGTCCGCGTCGCCGGGCAGGCCCGACGCCAGGTGGTTGCGCACGTTGAAGTCGATGTCGGCGCGCACCCGTTCGGTGAGGACTTCGCGCAGTTCCGGGCGCCGGGTGGCTTCGAGTCGCAGCTCGAGCAGGGCCAGGTAGGCGGTGCGGTGCGATTCCAGGCGACCGACCACTTCCTTCATCAGCGCGGTGATGTGGTCCACGGTCTTGGGACCGTCGCTGACCAGCGCCATCGTCTCCGCGCTCGGTTGGATCACTTCGTAGAAGCGCACCCCGGCCTGGGTGAGCAGTTCGTCGCGGCTGGCGAAGTAGTTCGACGCGGTGCCCGCCGGCACGCGGGCCTGTTTGTCCACCGCGCGGAAGGTGAGGCCGCGGGCGCCCTGCTCGGCGAGCACCTCGATGGCCGCGTCGAGCAGGGTTTGCCGTCGTTCGGGATTAGTTCGCACTTGACACCACTCCGGTTGTAGTACTACGTTTAAACCACTTCAAACATAGTACTACAGATTGGGCAGTAACTATGCGAAAGCTCGTCTACTACATCGGCGCTTCCATCGACGGCTACATCGCGGGCCCCGGCGGCGAAGTCGACTTCTATCCGGTCACCCAGGAATACGCGGCCTCGCTGAGCGCGGAATTCCCCGAAGCCATCCCGACACACCTGCGCGCGCAGATCGGCATGGACGTCGACACGCCGAACAGGAACTGGGACACCGTGCTGATGGGTCGCGGCACCTACGAACCGGGCCTGGCCGAAGGCGCACCCAGCCCATTCGCGCACCTGAAGCAGTACGTCTTCTCCACCACCCTCGAGCAGCAGCATCCCGACGTCGAGATCGTCGCCGGCGACCCCGTCGCCTTCGTGCGCGAACTCAAGCAGCGCGACGGCGGCGACATCTGGCTCTGTGGCGGCGGGAAGCTGGCCGGGCAACTCCTCGACGAGATCGACGAGTTGATCCTCAAGAGCTATCCGGTCATCGCGGGCGACGGGATACCTGCCTTTACAGGCGTCTTCAAACCGTCACGTTTCACCCCGCTGCGGCGCAAGCAATTCGACAACGGCGCCCAGGTCACCTGGTTCGAACGGGCCTGAACGGCGAGGTCATCGCCAGGTGACAAGCCTGTGTCGTTTTCCACAGCGAAGGTAGGTAGCAACCGAACCAGGGGTCGACGGCCGGTACCCTTGGTCGCTGATACCCCTGACGCCGATCGTGAAGGACCGTTGCTGTGGCTCTCGTAGTTCAGAAGTACGGAGGATCCTCGGTGGCTACCGCCGAGCGGATCCGGCGCGTCGCTGAACGGATCGTGGAGACCAAGAAGCAAGGCCACGACGTCGTCGTGGTCTGCTCCGCGATGGGCGACTCGACCGACGAACTCCTCGACCTCGCCGAGCAGGTGGCCCCCGCGCCACCCGCTCGCGAAATGGACATGCTGCTCACCTCCGGTGAACGCATCTCCAACGCGCTGGTGGCCATGGCCATCCACACCCTCGGCGCCGAGGCCCGTTCGTTCACCGGCTCGCAGGCAGGCGTGATCACCACCGGTGCGCACGGCAAAGCCAAGATCATCGACGTGACCCCGGGCCGCCTGCAAGAAGCCCTCGACGAGGGGCAGATCGTGCTGGTGGCCGGCTTCCAGGGCGTGAGCCAGGACAGCAAGGACGTCACCACGCTGGGCCGCGGCGGTTCCGACACCACCGCCGTCGCCCTGGCCGCGGCGCTCAACGCCGACGTCTGCGAGATCTACACCGACGTCGACGGCATCTTCAGCGCCGACCCGCGCATCGTGCCCGACGCCCAGAAGCTCGACAACATCTCCTACGAAGAGATGCTCGAGATGGCGGCCTGTGGCTCGAAGGTGCTCATGCTGCGCTGCGTGGAGTACGCGCGCAGCTACAACGTGCCCGTTCATGTCCGGTCGTCCTACACCGACAAGATCGGCACCACTGTTTTCGGATCTATGGAGGACATTCCCGTGGAGCAGGCAATCCTGACCGGCGTCGCGCACGATCGCAGCGAAGCCAAGGTGACCGTCGTGGCACTGCCGGACGAGCCGGGCTACGCGGCCAAGGTGTTCCGCGCGGTCGCCGACGCCGAGATCAACATCGACATGGTGCTGCAGAACATCTCCAAGGTCGACACGGGCAAGACCGACATCACCTTCACCTGCCCCAAGACCGACCTGGTGCGCGCGGTGCAGATCCTCACCAAGCGACAGGACGAGATCGGCTTCGCCGAGATCCTCTCCGACGACCACATCGGCAAGGTCTCCCTCGTCGGCGCGGGCATGAAGTCGCACCCCGGCGTCACCGCGACCTTCTGTGAGTCGCTCGCCGAAGCCGGCGTCAACATCGACCTGATCTCCACCTCGGAGATCCGGATCTCGGTGCTGGTACGCGACACCGAACTCGACCAGGCGGTGCAGGTGCTGCACAACGCATTCGATCTCGGCGGCGACGAAGCGGCCGTCGTCCACGGCGGAACGGGGCGATAAACGATGGGCGTACGTGTAGGAGTGGTCGGCGCGACCGGACAGGTCGGCGCCGTGATGCGCAAACTGCTCGAAGAACGCAACTTCCCGGTCGATGAGATCCGGTTCTTCGCCTCCGCGCGTTCGGCGGGCAAGACCCTGCCGTGGCGCGGCGAGGAAATCGTCGTCGAAGACACCGAGACCGCCGATCCGAGCGGCCTCGACATCGCACTGTTCTCCGCCGGTGGCGCCATGTCACGCGTGCAGGCCCCGCGCTTCGCCGCGGCCGGTGTGACCGTGATCGACAACTCCTCGGCCTGGCGCAAGGACCCCGAGGTGCCGCTGGTCGTCGCCGAGGTCAACCCCGAGGACACCCGCAACCTGCCCAAGGGCATCATCGCCAACCCCAACTGCACCACCATGGCCGCGATGCCGGTGCTCAAGCCGCTACACGACGTAGCCGGCCTGCAGCGCCTGATCGTGTCGTCCTACCAGGCCGTCTCGGGATCCGGGCTCGCCGGTGTCGAAGAACTCGCCTCGCAGGTGCGTGCGGTGGCCGCCGACGCGGAGAAGCTGGTGCACGACGGTTCGGCCGTGGAGTTCCCGGCACCCAACAAGTACGTGGCGCCGATCGCGTTCGACGTGATCCCGCTGGCCGGCGACCTCGTCGACGACGGGTCCGGCGAAACCGACGAAGACCAGAAACTGCGCAACGAGAGCCGCAAAATCCTCGGCCTGCCCGACCTGCTGGTCAGTGGCACCTGCGTGCGGGTGCCGGTGTTCACCGGACACTCGCTGTCGATCAACGCCGAATTCGCCGAACCGCTTTCGGTGCAGCAGGCGCAGGAACTGCTGGGTAAGGCGCCCGGTGTGCGGTTGGTCGACGTGCCGACGCCGCTGGCTGCTGCCGGTCAGGACGACTCGCTCGTCGGGCGTATCCGGCAGGATCCGGGTGTGCCGAACGGGCGTGGGCTGGCGTTGTTCATCTCTGGGGACAATCTGCGTAAGGGTGCTGCGCTGAACACGATCCAGATTGCGGAAGTTCTGCTGAACAACTGAGTTTTTGGGGCGCGGGGCGCTCTGGGGCGCGGCGTCATCACGGGCGGGTTATTGGTCTGTGGTGGCGTCGCGTTGTTTGTTTTGGGGGGTGTTCGGGGTGTGGTGTCGGGGCGTGTGGGCGCTGTGAGGCGCGCTTCAGCGGATGGTTCGGATGCCGGGAGTTCGGGGGTCGTCGCCTAGGCAGGCCAGGACGGCGCAGCCTGGGGGGATGCTGGCGAAGGGGGGTGCCAGTGGCTGGTTGAGGCAGTCGAAGACGGTGCACCCGGGGTAGGCGCCGGGGCCGATGCCGAAGACGGCCAGCAGGATTTCGGCGTCGATCAGCGACTTCGGGTCGAACTGCAAAGGGGGTTCCACGTACGGTTCGGGGGTCGGTACGGGGGTGTCGGTGAACGCGGCGAACAGGTGGCGGAAGAACTCGTGCGGTAGTTCCTCGGCGTGGGCGAGGATCCCGCTCGGGCCGTAGGCGCTGATGTTGCCGAACGCGCCGGTCCACATCACCATCAGGTCCAGTTCGGGGACGAAGAAGACGTTCTGCAACGCCAGCCCGGACATGAAGAACGAGCCTTCGGGCAGGAACTCCGGTGACTCGGCGCAGCCGGCGCCCACCCAGAACAGGTAGCCGTAGCAGGGGTTCTGGGGTGAGGGGGTGCGGGCGCGGCGCAGGTAGTCGGCCGAGATCACCCGTTCGGCGCCCCAGCGGCCGTCGTTGGCGACGAGCAGCCCGATCTTGGCGAGGTCGTCGGGCGGCAGCATCAGGTGGGCGTATCCGTAGGTGTGCCCGGATCGGTCCTTGGCCCAGTAGTAGTCGCCGGCGGGGATACCGAGCGGGTCGAACAGTTCGCGTTGGGCGAACTGCTGCAGTGGTTGGCCGACGGCCAGTTCGATCACATACGACAGCAGGTCGACGTTGCGCTGGCTGTAGCTGAACGCGGTGCCGGGCGGGTTGGCCAACGGCACCGCCAGTGCCTGCACCGCGCTGTTCGGGTCCACCGGGATCACCGCGGTGATGCCTTCGGTGAGCACGCCGACCTTCATGCCGGAGGTCTCGGTGAGCAGATGCTCCACGGTGATCGAGCGGTGCACCGCGTCGCCGAGGCCGGGTGGCAGGTAGCGGTCGATGGGCGCGTCGATCGCGAGTTTCCCCTGATCGGAAGCGATTCCGGCGAGCATCGACACGACCGACTTGGTGACGCTCCAGATGTTCCACGGCACCGTGCCGGTTTCGTCGTTGCGCGCACCCTCGCCGACGAGGCAGTTGTGCCGGAACACCTGCACATTGAGCCGGTTACGTGAGGCCGCGAACTGCAGTGCCGCATCGAGTTTCGCCGAGTCGAGGCCCACCTGTTCCGGTGCCGCGCGCTCGAGCTCACGCTGTGAGGTCACCTCGCAGGTGGTCGAGCCGCTCGGCGCGGCCTGCGCCGGTGCGGCGAACAGGCTCGCCGAAACCAACGCCGCCGCACATGATCCCGCCAGCACACCCCTGATCAGCCCCATGTGGACGAGGGTAGCCCGCCCAGCTCACCGTAACGTGTATAGCAGGGCCACATGATCCCTGATCACGGGCGTGTCGGTCGGCCCGCGCGGTGTCGCGCCGCGTACACCGCCGCCCCGAGCGCCAGCACCCCGAGCCCGGTCAGCACCGAGCCGAGCGGCAGCGCGAACCCGACCACGACACAACCCACCGCGCCGAGCACCGGAATCCAACGTGCGGGTCTGCGCCGTCCTCGTATCGCACCGAGACCAGAAGTGCGCCCAGTGAATTCGTCGTCACCCGGCCCGCCGGAGGCCGCGGGTGGGGGTTCGGCGGGAGTTGCGTGCGGTGGTTCGCCGGAGGTTGCGTGTGGGGGCTTGCCGGGAGTTGCGGGTGGGGGTTCGGCGGGAGTTGCGTGCGGTGGTTCGCCGGAGGTTGCGTGTGGGGGCTTGCCGGGAGTTGCGGGTGGGGGTTCGGCGGGAGTTGCGTGTGGAGGCTCGCCGTGAGTTGCCTGCGTGGGCTCGGCAGAAATCGCAGGCGCCTGCTTGCCGGCGGCCTCGGCAGCGGTGAGCGTGGCGGCTGACAGGTTGGCGATCAGGTAGTAGGCGAGGACCGTGAACGAGGAGAACCCGATCGCCGCGCGCAGATCCATGGTCGCGGCCAGCACCGCCACGACCGCGCCCACCGCGAGCTCGGCCCGGTGCGGCACCCCGTATCGCGGGTGCACGGCCGCCAGCGGGCCGGGTAGGTGCCCGTCGCGGGCCATGGCGAGCGTGGTCCGCGAGACGCCGAGGATCAGCGCCAGCAGTGACCCCGCCGCGGCGAGCACCGCCCCCACCCGCACGACCGGCGCGAGCCACTCGGCTCCGGCAGCGGTCACCACCTGCGCCAGCGGGTCGGGTGCGGCGGCCAGCCCACCGGAGCCCAGTGTGAGCAGCGCGGCCACCGCGACCATGGTGTACACCGTGAGCGCACCGGCCAGCGCGAGCATGATCGCCCGCGGAATGGTGCGCGCCGGATCGCGCACCTCCTCACCGAGGGTGGCGATGCGCGCGTAGCCCGCGAAGGCGAAGAACAGCAGCCCGGCCGCCTGCAACACCCCGTACGGGCCGATCTCGGCGTCGAGGACCGTCGCCGTCGAGTGATCCCCGCTGACACCGGCCACGACCACCGCGGCCAGCACGCCCAGCACCAGCGACACGATCGTGCGGGTCGCCGCCGCCGACTTCTGCACCCCCACATAGTTGATTCCGGTCACCACGACCACCGCGCCCACCCCCACCGCGTGTTCGTGCCCGGGCCACGCGTAGCTGCCCACGGTCAACGCCATCGCCGCGCACGACGCCGTTTTCCCCACCACGAACCCCCACCCGGCCAGGTAGCCCCAGAACGGGCCGAGTCGCTCCCGGCCGTACACGTAGGTCCCGCCCGACATCGGGTACAGCGCGGCCAGCCGAGCCGACGACACGGCATTGCAGTAGGCGAGCACCGCCGCCACCGCGAGCGCCCCCAGCACCCATGAGCCCGCCGCCGCGGCGGCCGGCCCGAGTGCGGCGAACACCCCGGCGCCCACCATCGCCCCCAGCCCGAGCACCACACAATCACGCAGCCCGAGCGTGCGCCGCAACTGCGGGTCCGTTCCCATGCCGCCCATCGTGGTGGATCGGCGACCGGTGTGCGAGCCGGGCGCGGAAACGACGAACGCCGCCAGGTCGATGAGGGAGACCTGGCGGCGTTCTGGGTGCCGACGCCCCACAAGCGCCTCTCGGCGAGTGGTCGCTCGTAGCGACAAATGGGGTGAGGCCCGGGGCTGTTCGGGCGCCGACGAACAGTTCCAACGCGCACCCGTCCGGCCCCATTCCATGCGGGTGTGTGACGGTGCCGACAGCACGAGGCAGCTACGCCGCTGGGGCGAACTGCCTCGTGGTGGTGTCGGGGTGGTGGGCGCCTCGGCGCCCACCGGTCGGGTCAGAAGTTGCTGAACCAGTACAGCAGGCTCGCCAGCAACCAGACGATCATCGTGTCCATCGTCGCTCTCCATCTTGTCGGTCCTTCCATCATCGCCGAGAACCGACAAGTTGTTCTTAAGAACCTCTAGAGACCTCCGTCGCAAACTTTTCTCAGACACCGGAGCAACCGGGTCCGGACGGTCTCGAGGGGTGATCGGCCGGACCCGGCGGTGCAGACCAGACGGTGGCTCTTCCAGACGCTGAATCCGCACTGCCGACGGTAACCACGCCGAAGGACTGGACCGCAGTTGCTCGCAGGACGTGTCATGAGTGAAGCGACCGGGCCGGTCGACACGGGGTACGGCGGCCCGGTCGTTTGCGTTCGGCGCCGTGGCGGGTAAGTGTTGACCAGTGGTCGATATTGCCGAGCACCGAGATGCCCTGGATCGTGCCGAACAGCGGTTGCGTGTGGAGTTCGCGACGATGTTCGAACCCGCCACGATCCATCACTTCCTGCACACCTCCTACGCCGATTTCGCCGCCCGCGCGACCGTCACCCTGTACCTGCCGCTGCTGGCCGAACGTTTCGCCGCCCAGCGCCTCGACGCGGTGGCCAAGATCGAGGGCAAGGTCGCCAGGCCGCGGCCCACCGTGCTGTTCCTGTGCACCCACAACGCGGGCCGCTCCCAGATGGCCCTCGGCTACTTCGAGGACCTGGCCTTGGGCCGGGCGGTGGCCTGGTCGGGCGGATCGGTCCCCGGCGGCCAGCTCAACCCCGCCGCGGTCGCCGCCATGGCCGAAGTGGGCATAGACATCTCCCGCGAATACCCCAAACCCTGGACCGACGAGATCATCCGCGCCGCCGACGTCATCGTCACCATGGGCTGTGGCGACACCTGCCCCCTGGTCCCAGGCGTGCGCTACGAGGAATGGATCATCGACGACCCCGCCGGCCTGGAAGTGGACCAGGTCCGCCCCATCCGCGACGACATCGCCCGCCGAGTAGTCACCCTCCTGGCCGACCTCGGCATCCCCACCACCGCCTGACGCTTCCGAAAGTGCGATGAACCAATCGTCGAACGTCCACTCATGCGATTTCAGGGCATTCGTCGCAGAAGCTCACGGCGCGGTGTTCTCGGCTGCGCGGCAGCCGTCGGCCTCGGCGGAGTTCGGCGGTAGCGCCGCTGCCACGATGCTGTCCAGCACCGTGCGTGCGGCCAGTAGCTCGGCTACCGCGTCGGCGATTCGGTTCTGCTGACGATGAAGGTCGGGAAGCATTTCCTGGCACCCGGGCGCCAGTCCTCGTCCCTCGTCGACCATGCAGGGCAGCATCTCGGCGATCGTGCGGGTACTGAGACCGGCCGCCAGCAGCGTGCGGATGTTGCGTACGGTCCCGACGTCGTCTTCGCGGTACTCGCGATACCCGCTGGGCTGCCGCGCGGGCTGTAACAGGCCTTGCTCCTCGTAATAACGCAACAGGCGGATGCTGACGTCGGTCCGGTGTGAAAGCTCCCCGATGCGCATCTGCGATCACCGCCCAATTCCGAGTTGACCCTCACATTGATGTGAGACTTTACCGTACCTGACATGACACATCTCTCGAACACCGTGCAGGACAACCGCATCAGCCTCCTAGGACTCGGGCCCATGGGCTCGGCGCTGGGCGGAGCACTGCTGAAGCAGGGCCATCGCCTCACCGTATGGAACCGCACACCCGGCAAAGCCGACGACCTGGTCGCGAAGGGCGCGCAGCAGGCGCGGACCGTCGCCGAGGCGGCAACCGCGAGCACGATCACCATCGTGTGCCTCAACGACTACCCGACCATGTACCGGGTCTTGGACGGCGCTGCCGCGGAGCTCGAAGGCAAGGTCCTGGTCAACCTCAACTCCGGTACGCCGTCCGAAGCGCGTGCGGCTCTCGCCTGGTCGGCCGAGCGCGGCATCGACTATCTCGAAGGCGCCATCATGGTCCCGCCACACCTGATCGGCGAACCCGGTGCGGTGATTCTGTACAGCGGCGACCAGGGCGTCTTCGATCGGCACCGCACGACATTGGCGAGCTTGGGCGACCCGCGCTATCTCGGTGCCGATATCGGGCTGGCGGTGCTCTACAACACCGCCCTGCTCGACATGATGTACACGACAATCAACGGCTGGCTCCATGCCACCGCCCTACTCGATTCCGCGAACGTCTCGGCACAGAAGTTCGCCGAACTCGCCCTCGGCTGGTTCATGCCGACCGTGGTCGATTACGCGTCGCTGACCGAGCAAGCGCCCGATCTGGATGCCGCCCACTATCCGGGTGAGCTGGGCACGCTGGCGATGAATCTGAACGCGCTGGAACACATCACCCGGACCAGCGAAGAACAGGGTGTGCACTCCGACCATCCGCGGCTGATGAAGGAACTCGCCGAACGCGCCATCGCCGAGGGACATGGCAGCCAGAACTACTTCGCCGTCTATGAGCTGTTCAAGAAGACCGATTCCGCTGCTGCCGCCCATCGCGCATTCCTGGCAACCACCGCAGGTGGACATGCAAAAAGCCTCTGACCAGGAGAACCAGGTCAGAGGCTTTTCGGTGTCTCAACCAACACGTCGGGGTGACAGGATTTGAACCTGCGACCTCTTCGTCCCGAACGAAGCGCGCTACCAAGCTGCGCCACACCCCGTGAGGCGAACCTGAAGTAGCTTACAACGAGGTGGCGCGAATCGTTAAATTGGCTGCTCAGCGGGGGTGCGGGATCAGCGGGCGACGGCCTCGGATTCCGAGTAGCCGTGTGCCGAGCTGGTGGTGGGGCGCTTGGGCGGCGCGCCGACCAGGGTCAGCAGGGTGGCTTCGGGGCGGCAGCAGAAGCGGTAGGGCGCCCACGGGGAGGTGCCGATACCGGCCGAGACGTGCAGCTGGGTGTGTTCACCCCACTGCGAGGCGCCCTTCACCCGCGACTTGTCGATGCCGCAGTTGGTGACCAGCGCGCCGTAACCGGGGACCACCAGCTGGCCGCCGTGGGTGTGCCCGGCCAGCACCAGGTCGTAGCCGTCTTCGGCGAAGCGGTCGAGCACGCGCGGCTCCGGGGAGTGGGTGACGCCGATGCTCAGCTGCGCGAGCTGGTTCGGCGCACCGGCCACGGTGTCGTAGCGGTCGCGCTGCAGGTGCGGGTCGTCGACGCCGGCCGAGGCGATGCGGATTCCGGCGACCTCGAGGTCGCGGCGGGTGTGGGTCAGGTCGAGCCAGCCGCGTTCGGTGAAGGCCGCGCGCAGATCCTTCCACGGCAGCGGATCGCCGTAGACGCGACGGTGATCGGTCTTGAAATACTTCAGCGGATTCTTCGGCACCGGGGCGAAATAATCGTTGGAACCGAAGACGAACAGCCCGGGCCGAGCCAGCAGCGCGCCCAGGGATTGCACCACCGCGGGCACGGCCTTGGGGTGGGAAAGATTGTCACCGGTATTCACGACCAGGTCGGGTTCGAGCCGATCGAGTTCGCGCAGCCACTGCTGTTTGAGTTGCTGACCCGGCATCATGTGCAGGTCGCTGATGTGCAGAATGCGCAGGGTCGGCGAGCCGGGCGCGAGCACCGGCATCGTGGCCTCACGCAGCACGAACGCGTTGCGTTCGATCAGCGTGGCGTATCCGATGCCTGCGACGGCGGCCCCGGCGGCTCCCAACGCGGTTCGGCGGACAGCGGACGTCGAGATAACGGGCATTTGCCCAGCATAGGCGACCCCCTCCCGGATCGGCGCGTGTGTTTCCGCACAAACGGTCGGAATTTCTCCGCGCGGGTGAATCCGCACCGATCACCGCAGCGGTGGCCGAATGTGTCCGCGATGAAAATGTGATGGGAGTGTCGTGGGTGAACGGCTACCGTGAAGCCATGTCGGAACTGAAAGCCACACTGCGCGCGGATATGACCACCGCGATGAAATCCAAGGACAAACTGCGTTTGGCCACCCTGCGGATGCTGCTCGCCGCGATCCAGAACGCCGAGGTCTCCGGAACGCAGGCCCGGGAGCTCTCCGACGAAGACGTGATCGCCGTGCTGCAGAAGGAAGCCAAGAAGCGCAACGAGTCCGCGACCGTCTACGAGCAGAACGGGCGTGGCGAACTGGCCGCCAACGAGCGCGCCGAAGAAGAGATCATCGAGGAGTACCTGCCCACCCAGCTGAACGAGGCCGAGGTGGCTCAGGTGGCCGACAACGCGATCGCCCAGGTCGCCGAGGAGCTCGGTGAGCGGCCGGGAATGCGGCAGATGGGTCAGGTCATGAAGGTCGCCACCGCCTTGGCCGCGGGTAAGGCCGACGGGTCGCGGCTCTCGGCGGCGGTCAAAGCCCGCCTCTGACAGCAACGACGAGGGCCGCCGTCCGGTGTGGACGGCGGCCCTCGTCGTGTTCTAGCGCGGCACCGGAATGGGGATCGGTGGCAGGCGCGGGATCTGCGGCAGACCCGGGATCGGCGCCGCGGGCTCGGCGGGGGACGGCGGCGGCGGTGCCGAGCTCGTCGGCACCCGCACCGTGCCGTCGCTGATGTAGATCGTGACGACCGAACCGGGAATGGCCGAGCCGTTGGGCGAGCTGCCCATCACAGTGCCCTTGGCCTGCGAACCGGGGCTGGTCACCGCCGACACCTGGAATCCGGCGCCGACCAGCATCGAGGTGGCCTCACCCTGGGACTTGCCCGCCACATCGGGCACCTGCGAGTTGTTGGCGCCGCGCACGTACTTGTCGTCCAGCGGCGGCAGCGCGGGCGGCGGGAAGCGATCCAGAACCGGTTTGATCGCGTTGAACCAGGTGCGGGCGGGTTCGTTACCACCGAACAAGCCGGAGGAATTGTTCGCGCCGCAGTTGCGCAGCGGGAACGAGCAGATCTCGCCGGGGGTCGGGCTGTCGCCGTAGACGTAGACGGCCGAGGCGAGGGAGTTGGTGAATCCGAGGAAGGCAGAGGAGCGGTGGCTCTCGGTGGTGCCGGTCTTGCCCGACATCGGCGCGTTCCAGCCCACGGACCGGGCCGCGCCCGCCGCGGTGCCGCTGACGTCGTCCTTGCTCATCGCGTTGGCGAGGGTGTTGGCCAGGCCGGGTTCGACCACCTGCTCGCAGGCCTGCTGGGTGAGCGGCACGGTCTTGCCGTGCCGGTCGACGACCTCGACGATCGGCGAGGGCGGGCACCACTTGCCGCCCGAGGCCAGCGTGGCGGCCACATTGGACAGCTCGAGCGGGTTGATCGCGAACGGGCCGAGGGTGAACGAACCCATGTTGTTGTTCTTGATGTGGTCGGCCAGGCTGGTGTTGCCGTGGCCGGAGGTGCCGGGCTCGGTGTAGGAACGCATGCCCAGGCGCACGGCCATGTCGACCGCGGCGGCGACGCCCACGTCCTGGATCATCTTCACGAACGTGGTGTTGGGTGAGGTGGCGAGCGCGTCGGTGACCGACATCGATCCCGGGTAGTCGCCGGCGTTCTTCACACACCACGCGTCGGCGGGGCAGCCGGGGGAGTTGCTGTAACCCATGCCCCTGGCCGCGTACACGCTCGGTACCTCGACCTGGGCGTTGATGCCCAGGCCCTTCTCCATCGCGGCGGCGGTGGTGAAGAGTTTGAAGATCGAGCCCGCGCCGTCGCCGACCATCGTGTACGGCTGGCCGAGCAGGGTCTCGTTGGCTTCGCGGTTGAGGCCGTAGGTGCGGCTCGAGGCCATCGCCTTCACGTGGTGGGCGTCCTGGCCGGGCGCGACCACCGACATCACCTCGGCGATGTTTTCGAGGTCGGGGTCGGCGGCCTCGGTGACGGCTCGCTTCACCGAGTCCTGCAGGACCGGATCGAGGGAGGTCTTGATCAGGTAGCCGCCCTTGTCGACCTGTTCGCGGCTGATGCCCGCATCCGCCAGGTACTGCAGCGCGTAGTCGCAGAAGAAGCCCTTGTCGTGGGCTGCGATGCAGCCGCGTGGCAGGGCCTTGGGTTCGGGTAGCACGCCGAGCGGCTGGTCCTTGGCCTTGCGGAATTCCTCGGCCCGGGCGGGGATGTTGTCGATCAGGGTGTCGAGCACGGTGTTGCGCCGGGCGGTCACGCCTTCGACGTTGGTGTAGGGGTTGAGCTTGGAGCTGGACTGCACCATGCCGGCCAGCATCGCCGACTGGGTGATGTCGAGTTCCGCGGCGTCGATGCCGAAGTAGGTCTGGGCGGCGTCCTGGATGCCGTAGGACCCGTTGCCGAAGGGCACCAGGTTCAGGTAGCGGGTGAGGATCTCGTCCTTGGACAGCTCGCGGTCCAACGTGAGCGCCATCCGGATCTCGCGCAGTTTGCGCGCCGGTGTCGTCTCGATCGCGGCCCGGCGTTCGGCGTCGGTCTTGGCGACGACGAGCAGGTTGAAGTTCTTCACGTACTGCTGATCCAGTGTCGAGGCGCCCTGCTGTACCTCACCGGATGAGGTGTTGGTCAGGAACGCGCGCAGGGTGCCCTGCCAGTCGACGCCTTTGTGGTCGGCGAAGCGCTTGTCCTCGATGGACACGATCGCCAGCTTCATGTTGTTGGAGATGCGATCGCTGGGCACCTCGAAGCGGCGTTGCTCGTAGAGCCACGCGATGGGGGCTCCGGCGGCGTCGACCATCGTCGAGACGGCGGGGACCGTGCCCTCCACGAGCTCGGCTGAGACGTTGTCGACGGCATCGGCGGCGCGGTTGGAGATGAACCCGAACCCTCCGGCCAACGGGAACAGCAACCCGGCAACGAGCACGGCGGCCAGCGCGCAGCTGCCGGCCAGCCTCACAAGCGTTTGAGTGATCGGCACGTGCTCAGCCTAAAGGGTGGGGTGGCGGGGTTCACGGTGTGCTGCTCGACGCGTGGTGTCCGGTTGGTGCCAGGGGGGTTGCTCGGGCGTGTCAACAAAATGATCACATCGGCGTGTCGCGACCGGGCACGCCGGTGATCAGCAGTAGTGCGGCGTTCTGGCCCGATTTGAAGGGACGGCCGTACCAAAAAATCGGGGGGCGGTCTTGCGCTAGCGCCATACCTTTACCTAGATTGAGAACCCAGTGTGATAGAGCTAACACTCAAAGTGGAATGTGGTGCGGACCGCAGCGGTAGTTGGGTTGCTGTGATCCGCGCTCGCGATTCTGGAGCGCCGCACAACGGTGTTCGGACTGCAAAGGGGCACATCAAATGCACATCACAACCCCCATCGCTCGACTGGATGTAGAGCAGGCCGAGGCAAGGATCGCTTGGGTTGCCCAGGCGCGATGCAAGGAAGTGGACCCTGATCAGCTGTTCGTGCGTGGTGCGGCACAGCGCAAGGCGGCAACGATCTGCCGGCACTGCCCGGTGCTGATGCAGTGCGGAGCCGACGCGCTCGACAACCGGGTGGAATTCGGTGTGTGGGGCGGGATGACCGAGCGGCAACGCCGTGCGCTGCTCAAACAGCACCCCGACGTGACCTCCTGGGCGGAATTCTTCAACGCCCAGCGCCAGCATCAGGTGGCTATCTAGTAAGCGAGACCAGACCGTTACCACAACGGCGCCGAGACCGCGGGGGTTGCGGAATCGGCGCCGTTGGCCGGTAGTCACCGAGGTGTGGTCTATAGCCGATATGTCTGAATCGAGCTCTGGATTCGGACCCGCTCAGGCGGACACGGATCCGCTCGTCAACTGGTCACCGACAGCACGCAGCGCGCGCAGATCCGACACTTCGAACGGCAGCGCCGTCACCGCCACGATGCGGACCTTCGGGTGCGCACCGGTGAAGCGATGCAGCAACCGCTGCTCCCGCTTGGCCGTCGCCACCCGGTCGGCGTGGATGCGCAGCACCGAGGCGGTGAGCGGGTCGGAATCGGTCAACTGCTCGGCCGCGCTCAGCGCACGGTCACCGGACAGGCTCGACAGAGCCGGGTGAGTGCGATTGAGCACCAGACCGGCCAGCGGCATCTGCTCGGTGGAGAGCCGGTCGACGAAGAACGACGCCTCGCGCAGCGCGTCGGGTTCGGGGGCCGCGACCACCAGGAAGTGCGTGCCCGGCTTGGACAGCATCGCGAAAGTGCGTTCGGCCCGATCCTGGAACCCGCCGAACAACGATTCCAGCGACTGCAGGAACGTCGAGGCGTCCTTGAGCATCTGGCCGCCGACGATGGTGGACACCCCGCGCATCGCCAGGCTCATCGCCCCGGTGACGAACCGGCCCACCCCGCGGCCCGGCGCCATGATCAACCGGATCATCTTGCCGTTGAGGAAGGTGCCCAGCCGCTTCGGCGCGTCGAGGAAGTCCAGGGCATTACGCGAGGGCGGGGTGTCGACCACGATCAGGTCCCACTCCTTGCGCGCGGCCAGCTGGCCGAGCTTCTCCATCGCCATGTACTCCTGCGTGCCACCGAACGACGACGCCACCGTCTGATAGATCGGGTTCGCGAAGATCTGCTCGGCCTTGTCGGCACTGGTGTGCTCGAGCACCATGTCGTCGAAGGTGCGGCGCATGTTCAGCATCATCGCGTGCAGCTCACCGGGCACCTCGGGGCCCAGCTCCACACGCTGGGGAGTGTTGTCCAGCTCGGCCACCCCGAGCGACTGGGCCAGCCTGCGCGCCGGGTCGATGGTCAGCACCACCACCTTGCGCCCGGACTCGGCCGCGCGCAGGGCGATGGCCGCAGCGGTGGTGGTCTTGCCGACACCGCCGGAGCCACAGCACACGATCACCCGGGCCTGCGGGTCGGCGAGGATCTGTGAGACATCCAGGGCAGGCGGGGTGGTCACATGCTCGCTCATCGCACTCCCTGCGCGGATAGTCGTTCGGCCAGTTCGTAGATCCCGCCCAGGTCCATGCCTTCGCCGAGACCGGGCAGATACAGCTGGGGCACATCCACCCGCGCCAGTTCCACGGCACTGGCGTCCTGGGCGGTGAGCATGGTGGCGTGCTCGACCGTTTCGGTGAGCAGGCCGTCGAAGTCGTCGTCGGCCAGGGCGATCCCGGCCTCGGCCAGCCGGGCCGCTATCGCGGTGGCGTCGAGTTCGCCCTCGACGGCGGTGGCGCGGTCGGCGGGCGACAGCTGGGCGGTGGCCGCCCGGTTGACGATCACCGTGCCGATCCGCAGATCGTTGGCGGTGAGTTCGGCGACCGCGTCGGCGGTCTCCTGCACCGGCAGCGCCTCGAGCAGGGTCACCAGGTGGATCATCGTCTGATCCGAGTGCAGCAGCTTGGACACCCCCTCGGCCTGCGAGGCGATCGGCCCGCCCTTGGCGATCTCGGCCATGGCCTGGGTGACGTCGAGGAAGCTGGCGATCCGGCCGGTGGGCGGCGCGTCGACGACGATGTCGTCATAGGCGGGCTTGCCGTCCTTGCCGGTGCGCACCGCGCATTCCTTGATCTTGCCGGTGAGGATCACATCACGCAGACCGGGTGCGATGGTGGTGACGAATTCGATGGCGCCCATCCGGCGCATCGCCCGGCCGGCGAAGCCCAGGTTGTAGAACATGTCGAGGTATTCCAGGAAGGCGTACTCGATGTCCAGCGCCAGGGCCACCACCTCGCCGCCACCGTCGGCGGTGGCGATCTGGGTCTCGGTGGGTGGCAGCGGCGGCCGGTCGAACAGCTGCGCGATGGACTGGCGGCTCTCCACTTCGACCAGCAGCACCTTGCGCCCACCTGCGGCGAGTGCGAGCGCCAGGGCCGCCGAAACCGTCGACTTGCCTGTGCCTCCCTTGCCGGTCACGTAGTGCAAGCGGGCCTTGGCCGCGCGCTGTGGCCATCCGGTCGACGGTTCCGGAACCGACGAATCCGGCTCTGCTGTTGGTGCTCCCACGTGGCCGAGCCTATAACCCGTTTCGCGCCCACGGTCGGGGTGAGCCCTAAACTCACACCATGAGTGAAGTCACCCTGTGGGAGTACGCGACCGTGCCGCTGTTGACGCACGCGACAAAGCAGATCCTCGACCAGTGGGGCGCCGACGGCTGGGAACTGGTCACGGTGCTGCCCGGACCGACCGGCGAACAGCACGTCGCCTACCTGAAGCGGCAGAAGTAACCGTGGCCACCGCGTGGAAGGACGCGCTCGACCGGCTCGGGGTCACCCTGCCGCCGGTCGCGGCCCCGGTGGCGGCCTATATCCCGGCCGTGCGCACCGGGTCGCTGGTCTACACCTCCGGACAGCTGCCCTTCGTCGACGGTGAACTGTCGGCCGTCGGCAAGGTCGGCGCCGAGGTGGATGTGGAGCAGGCGCAGGAGGCCGCCCGGCTGTGCGCGCTGAACGCGCTGGCCGCCGTGCACGACCTGGTCGGGCTCGACCAGGTGGTGCGGATCGTGAAGGTCGTCGGTTTCGTCGCCTCGGCGCCGGGCTTCACCGATCAGCCGATTGTGATCAACGGCGCATCCGAATTCCTCGGTGCGGTGTTCGGTGAGGCGGGCGTGCACGCGCGTTCCGCGGTCGGCGTGTCGGAGTTGCCGAAGAACACCCCGGTCGAGGTCGAATTGATCGTCGAGGTCGGGTAGGCAGCCGCCATGGCACCGGAACATCCCGCGTACGGCCGGGTCAGGCAGGTCACCCCGACGGCATCGGTACTGCTGGCCGACAATCCCGGCCAGATGACGCTCGACGGAACCAACACCTGGCTGCTGCGCGGCCCGGACAGCGACTCCTATGTGGTCGTGGATCCGGGGCCCAAGGACAAGAAGCACACCGCCGCCATCGTCGAGGCCACCGGCGGCCGGATCGCGCTGACCCTGATCACCCATCGCCACCCCGATCACACCGGCGGCATCGATCACCTGGTGAAGGCCACCGGGACGCCGGTGCGGTCAGCGGATCCGGCACATCTGCGCGGGCAGGTGACACCGCTGGCCGACGGCGAGGTCATCGAGGCCGCGGGCCTGCGGATCACGGTGCTGGCAACCGCCGGGCACACCACTGATTCGGTGAGCCTGCTGCTCGACGACGCGGTCCTCACCGGTGACACGGTCCTCGGCCGGGGCACCACGGTCCTCGAGTCCACGCCGGGCGCGCTGGCCGCGTTTCTCGCCTCGCTGGAAAAGCTGCGTGCGCTCGGCGCGGGCAAGGCCCTGTTGCCCGCACACGGGCCCGATCATCCCGATGCCGCACCGGTGGCCCAGTACTACCTGGATCACCGGTACGAGCGGCTCGATCAGGTGCGGGCCGCACTGACCGAACTGGGTGCCGACGCTGGCGCTTTCGCGGTGGTCCGCAAGGTCTATGCCGATGTGGACAAGCGACTGTGGCCGGCGGCACGCAGCTCGGTGCGGGCGCAGCTGGAGTACCTGCGGTCCGAGCGGGACACGCCACCGAACTGACACGCGATCGATCGCCGGCGGATCTCCGTCGGCGATCGACTCATGTCCGAATTGTCGGCATAAACGCCGAAATCCCGGCACAACTGAACCGCGGTGGTGTGGACGAGGCCCTCTCCTCGTGAGCCCACACGCGGCCCGTCGTACCGGGATCCCAGGTGAGGTGCGTCAGCGCGCGCGACGCGCCAGCCGCTCCGAATCCGAGATCAGCACGCTCTTGCCCTCGAGGCGCAGCCACCCGCGATGCGCGAAGTCGGCGAGTGCCTTGTTGACGGTTTCCCGGGAAGCGCCGACGAGCTGGGCGATCTCTTCCTGGGTGAGGTCGTGCGTCACCCGCAGCGCGCCGGCCTCCTGCGTGCCGAAACGCTGTGCGAGCTGCAGCAGCGCCTTGGCGACGCGGCCGGGCACGTCGGTGAAGATCAGATCGGCGAGATTGTTGTTGGTGCGGCGAAGACGTCGGGCCAGCACGCGCAGCAGCTGCTCAGCGATCTCGGGGCGCTGATCGATCCACGACTTGAGTGCGTCGCGGTCCATCGTGACGGCGCGGACCTCGGTGACCGTGGTGGCGGTCGAGGTACGCGGACCCGGGTCGAAGATCGACAGTTCACCGAACATGTCGGACGGACCCATGATGGTCAGCAGGTTTTCCCGGCCGTCGGGTGAGCGACGACCGATCTTCACCTTGCCCGTCGTGATGATGAAGAGCCGATCGCCGGGTTCGCCCTCGTTGAAGATGACGTGGCCGCGCGGAAAATCTACCGGCTGCAACTGCTTGGCGAGCGCGGCCACCGCAGTGGGCTCGACGCCTTGGAAGATGCCTGCTCTGGCGAGGGCCTCGTCCACGAATGTGCTCCTTAGGGATATGGCTTGCGAACCTGGTCGAGCGAATCGACCAACAGCGCAGTCTACGCGGCATCAGGTCAGCACAGTGACAGACACCACGCAAAGTGTGGATTGCGCGATGTGCGCACACTGTGAACGGGGCGCCCGGCCCCGGGAAAAGATGGTCAGCTCGCCCGCGCGACGTCCAGATCGGACGTGCGGGTACGACGCTTGCGCACCCGGCCGACCGCGGCGGGCAGACCGAGCTTCGTCAGCTCTTTCACTTCGGCGTTGCTGGCACTGTCCAGGTACTGCTGAACCTCTTCGTCGGGTTCGAGAAGCTTTCGGAGCCGGTTCTCGACCCGCTCCATTCCCAGCGCGAACAGCATCAACAGCACTGGGAAGAGCACCACAGCGAGTCCTTGCATGACAGGCAGTAAACACGGTCGAGGTCTCAGATGGAACACAGCGGGCAAACTGAGCGCGCTTTGTTGTCGGAGCGGTTCCGTATGGTGGACGCGTGCCCGATTCCCCCGCCACCGCAGCCGCCGGCGCTGCCGATCCGGCGCCGCCGCCCACCGGAATCACGGCCGCGCGCAAACGCAAAAACCGTGCTATAGCTGCGGAAACACGAATCGGGCTGGTCCGCAGGGCGCGCCGGATGAACCGCACCCTCGCCCAAGCTTTTCCCGACGCGCACTGCGAGCTGGACTTCACCACGCCGCTGGAGCTGGCCGTCGCGACGATCCTGTCGGCCCAGTGCACCGACGTCCGAGTGAACCTCACCACTCCGGCGCTGTTCGCCCGCTACCGGTCCGCACGTGACTACGCCGAGGCCAACCGGGCCGAGCTGGAGGAATTCATCCGGCCCACCGGTTTCTACCGCAACAAGACCAGCTCGCTGATGGGGCTGGGCCAAGCCCTGGTCGAGCAGTACGACGGTGAATTGCCTCACACTCTCGACAAATTGGTGAAGCTGCCGGGCATCGGACGCAAGACGGCCAACGTCATCCTGGGCAATGCCTTCGGTGTGCCGGGAATCACGGTGGACACGCATTTCGGCCGCCTGGTCCGCCGCTGGAAGTGGACCGATCTGGAAGACCCGGTGAAGATCGAGCACGCGGTCGGTGAGCTGATCGAGCGCAAGGACTGGACGATGCTCTCGCACCGGGTGATCTTCCACGGCCGCCGGGTGTGTCATTCGCGCAAACCGGCCTGCGGTGCCTGCGTGCTCGCCGGCGACTGCCCCTCGTTCGGGCTCGGACCCACCGATCCGGCCGTGGCGGCCGAACTGGTCAAGGGCCCCGAGCGCGAACATCTGCTGGACATGGTCGGCCTGTGAACGAAACCGGTGATCCGCCGCTGCTGCGGCGCCCGGCCGTGCGCTGGGCGCTGGCCGCGCTGATCCTCGTCGTCGCGGCGAGCGTGGCGCTGTGGCCGCGCGGCGACTCCGGAACCGGCACCGGGGAAACTCGGCAAACTTCGCAACAGCCTCCGGGCGTGTCGGCCGAGCAGCGGGCGGCGGCCGGACTGGCTCCCTGCCCCGCCCCCGCGCCGGGTGCCCCCGCGGCGGGACCGCTGGCCGGGCTCACCTTCGAATGCCTGGCCGACGGTGCGCCGATGGACCTCACCGCCGCCCTGGCCGGCAAGCCCGCCCTGCTCAATCTGTGGGCCTACTGGTGCGGCCCGTGTGCCACCGAACTGCCTCACCTGCAGGAATTCGCGCAGCGGGCCGGTCCGGCGCTCACGGTTCTCACCGTGCACAGCGACCCCGACCAGGCCAAGGCGCTGGCTCGGCTGAGCGGGCTCGACATCACCCTGCCCGGCATCTCCGATCCGCAGGCGCAGGTGCGCAGCGCGGTCGGCGCACCCGCGGTGCTGCCGGTCTCGGTCCTGCTGCGTCCGGACGGCACCGTCGCCAGTGTGGAAGTGCGAAGCTTCGCCGACGTGGCCGACATCGTCGATACGGTGTCCGCGAAGCTCGGGATCACGGTATGACAGACAGCGTTGTTGTGACATGCGGATGAGGGCGATGGCGTGAGCGGTGTAGCGAGATTGGACGATTCGGGCATTCCGCCCTGGTTGCGCTCGGCGACCAGACACGGCGGTCCCGACGCCGACGACACCCTCGCCACCTCGCGCGCGCTGCGCCGGGCCATGTCGATCACCGGCAAACCCCGCCAGGCGGCCGTGCTCGTCCTGTTCGGCGGCTCACCCGAACCCGACCCGGCCTCGCCCGGTGGCCTGCCCGCAGACGCCGAGGTGCTGCTCACCCAGCGTGCGTCGACGATGCGACAGCACCGCGGCCAGGTCGCCTTCCCCGGTGGCGCCGAAGACCCCGGTGACGGCGGCCCGGTCGGCGCCGCGCTGCGCGAGGCCGTCGAGGAGACCGGCCTCGATCCGGCCGGGGTGCAACCCTTCGCGACGCTGCCGAAACTGTTCGTACCGCCCTCCAAGTTCGACGTGACCCCCGTACTCGGCTGGTGGCACTCCCCGAGTCCGGTGGGAGTGGTCGACGAAGGCGAAACCGAACGGGTCGTCCGCGTGCCGCTGTCCGAATTGCTCGATCCGGCACACAGATTCATGGTGCGTGGCAGTCTCGGCTACCGGAGCCCGGCGTTCCAGGTCGACGGCATGCTGGTGTGGGGGCTCACCGGCGGTATCCTCGCCGGCATCATCAAAACGGCTGGGTGGGAACGAGACTGGGATCGGGGCGACGTGCGTGACTTGGAGAGCTCACTGGCTGCGGTCGGGATGATCCTGTGAGCGCCTCGGTATGGCTCGACATCGCGGTCGTGCTGATCGCGCTGGTCGCGGCGTCCACGGGTTGGCGGCAAGGCGCGGTGGCCTCGGCGCTGGCGTTCTTCGGCGTCGCCCTCGGCGCGATCGCCGGCATCCTGATCGCGCCACACATCCTCAAACACCTCAGTGAAGGCCGCAGCCGGGTTCTCGGCGGCATCCTGCTGATCGTGCTGCTGGTGATCATCGGCGAGGTCGCGGGCATGGTGCTGGGCCGGGCCGCGCGGTCGGGGCTGCGTCACCCCGTCACACGCGGGGTCGACAGCACCGTCGGCGCGGTATTGCAGGCGGTGACCGTGCTGGTCGCGGCCTGGCTGCTGGCACTGCCGCTGTCCACCAACTCCCAACCGGGCGTCGCGGCGGCCATCAACGGCTCGCGCGTACTGGCCGACGTCAACGCCGTGGCACCGAACTGGCTGCGCAAACTACCCAACGACTTCGCCAAACTCCTCGACACCTCCGGGCTGCCGGATGTGATCGGCCCGTTCGGCCGGGCACCCATCGCCGCGGTCGAACCGCCGGACCCCAGTGTGCTCGCCAGCCCGGTCGCGGCCTCGCTGCAGCAGAGCGTGCTGCGCATCCGCGGGGTGGCCCCCAGCTGCCAGCGCGCGCTGGAAGGCTCCGGATTCGTCGTCGCACCCGAGCGGGTGATGACCAACGCCCACGTCGTCGCCGGCACCACCAGCGTCGCGGTCGACACCGCCCGCGGACCACTCGACGCGAGCGTGGTGCTGTTCGATCCGTCCAAGGACATCGCGGTCCTCGCCGTACCCGGGCTCACCGCCCCGGTCATTCCGCTGGCGCCGGACCCGGCGACCTCCGGGGAGAACGCGATCGTGCTCGGCTACCCCGGCGGGGGGCCGTACACGGCCAGCGCGGCGCGGGTACGCGAGACGCTCGACCTGTCGGGGCCGACCATCCATCGTGACGGCACGGTCGAACGTGAGGTGTACACGGTGCGCGGTCAGGTGCGCGCGGGCAATTCGGGTGGGCCGCTGGTCGACACCGACGGGCAGGTGCTCGGCGTGGTGTTCGGGGCCGCCGTGACCGATGACGACACGGGGTATGTGTTGACGTTGGACGAGGTCGGGTCCGAGCTGTCGGCGGCGCAGCCCAGTAGTACGGCAGTGGACACCGGTGCTTGCGTGCTGAGTTAGCAGGTTTCGGCGGCGCGGGTGCCGTTGTTTGCGGGCGGGGGTGGTCGCACCGCGCACCTCGGGCACGGTCCCGGCCAGGGTCCGGCCGTCACCGAGGTCGACGGCGATGTCGACCGCGCGCGGAGCCTGCTCGTAGTCGGGCCTCGTTTGTGTGGAAGCCGAGCTACGGCGAGACGAGGCCGTCTTTGGGGGAGCCGTTCACGCCGTTCTGTTCGCGCCAGCGGCTGGTGAGGACCGCGTTGACCCTGGTGGAGTTCTCCTGGTGGGCGTAGTGGCCCGCGTCGGGGATCGCCACGAGGGTGCGGTCGGGGGACAGGTGGCGGTCGCGGTGCAGGGTTTCGGGGAGCAGGTAGGTGTCCTGCTCGCCGTAGAGGCCGAGGACGGGGATGTCGATGGGGGTGCGCATGGTGGCCATGAAGCGTTTGCCGTCGGGGCGCCACTGGCTGCGGAAGGCCCAGCGTTGGTATTCCAGGGCGCTGTGGGCGGCGCCGGGGATGCGGATGGCGGCGCGCATGCGTGCTGCTGTCTCGGTGAATTCGGCACTACGCGACCATTTTTCGCCGACTCTGGCGCGTAGCAGCTGTTCCACTTCGGTGCCGTCGTGGCGGGTGAGCAGGTGCTCGGGGTAGCGCGGTAACTGGTAGCGCAGGAATTCGGGGAGCCAGGCGGCGCGCTGGGCGGAGTCGCGCAGGACCGCGCTCTTGAGGGCGGCGGGGTGCGGGGAGCTCACCAGTGCGATCGAACGGACCAGGCGGGGATGCAGCACCGCCGTGGCCCAGCAGACGAGCCCGCCTTCGGCGTGTCCGACCAGAGTGGCCTCGGTGTGGCCCAGGGCGCGGATCAACCCGGCCACGTCACCGGCCAGCGTCCACCCGTCGTAGCCGCGCGGTGGTTTGTCGGTGTCGCCGTATCCGCGCAGGTCGACGGCGACGGTTCGGTACCCGTGCTCGGCGAGCCCGGTGAGCTGGTGCCGCCACGACCACCAGAAGTCGGCGAATCCGTGCAGCAGCAGTACCAGCGGCGCTGTGGAGCGCGTCGGCGTGTCGGCTTCGACGATGTGGAAACGGATCCCGTTGGCGTGCACGTCCCGGTGCGTCCACGGGCCGTCGTAACGGACGGTGGACGGATCCGGGAATGAGTTGGACGACACGCCGATCGAGCCTAGTGGGCGGGCCCGGCTGTCGCGACCGGGCCCGCCCGGCGCGTCATCGGGTGCTCGACTTCTCCAGCGGCGACTTCTCCAGCGACGGAGTGTGCTCGCGGTGGGCGAGCGACTGCGGCAGCACCTCGGCGGTCTGCTTGAGCGAGCCGATCGTCTTCTCCGGCGCGCGCACCTTCTTCACCTTGAGCCAGCCGAGCAGCGCCAGCACGATGGTCGTCACGACCATGAGACCGAACACGGTCAGGAACGCGGCCCAGCGCCACATCCACTGGTCGAGGAGTTCGGCGAGGAAGAAGAAGAAAAAGAATGAGCTGAACAGCAGCACGGTCAGCGCGAGAACGAAGAAGACGCTGCCGGTGAGGCCCTTCTTGATCTCACCGGTGACCTCGGCCTTGGCCAGCGCCACCTCGGCGCGCACGAGCGTCGACATCTGCTCGGTCGCGTCGCGAACGAGGCTGCCGATGCTCGCCGAGCCGGGCGGGTTCGCGTCGGTCAACGGGATGGAAGTGACCGTCCGACCGTCATGTCCGCCTTGGGTGTAACTCACTTCGTCGACCCTTCTCCCTGTGGTAACTGGTCCGCATCACGGCGCGCCTGGTGCACACGTCCTCGGCGCAACAGTAGCGCCGATCCGAGCACCGATGCTGCCATGGAGGTCACCAGCACGGCGGCCTTCGCCAATTCAATGGTTTCCGCACCGACATCGGCCAGCGCGAGTTCGGCCACCAGCAGGCTAACGGTGAAGCCGATCGCACCGAGCACCGACAGGGCGAACATGTCGCGATATTCCAGGCCGACTGGGCGTTTCGCCACGCCCAGCCGGATCGCCAGCCAGCTCACTCCGAAGATGCCGATCGTCTTGCCGAGCAGCAGGCCGAGCACGATCGCCAGGGCCAGCCGGTCGGTGAACAGTGAGCCGAGCACGGCGGTGTTCAGCGGCACGCCGGAGGCGAACAGCGCGAACAACGGCACGCAGAAACCGGCCGAGATCGGTTGCACGACGTGCTCGAGGTGAGTGGCGGGCGCGGTGCGCTCGCCGGGATCCTTGCGCACCCGGGTGAGCAGTCCGAGCGCGACACCGGCCAGCGTGGGGTGGATGCCCGCCTCGTGCAGCGCGTACCAGCAGATGAGCGCGACCGGAATGTAGAACAGTGGGGTGTGCAGGCGGTACTTCTGCGCCAGCCCCCAGGCCACACAGCAGGCGACGGCCGCGCCGAGCCACAGCAGCGACAGCGAGGCGGTGAACAGCACTGCGATGAGGATGATGGCAAGTAGGTCGTCGACCACGGCCAGGCTCAGCAGGAACACCCGCGCGCTGACGGGGATGCGGGAGCCGGTCATGGCGAGTACCGCGAGGGCGAAGGCGATGTCGGTGGCGACGGGGATGGCCCAGCCGTTGTCCATGCCGGGCGCGCCGTGGCCGACCGCGAGCGCGATCGCCGCGGGCACGACCACGCCGCCGACCGCGGCGATGATCGGCAGCGCGGCCCGTCTCGGATCGGCCAGCTCACCGACGACGAATTCGCGTTTGAGTTCCAGACCGGCCACGAAGAAGAAGATCGCGAGCAGCCCGTCCTTGGTCCAGTCGGCCAGGGTGAGGTCGAGGTGCAGCGCGGGGATGGCGAGGCTGGTGTCGACCATCGTCTGATAGCTCGCACCCCACGGCGAGTTCACCCAGATCAACGCCACTGCCGCCGCGATCAGCAGCAGTGCGCCACCGACGGTTTCGGTGCGGAGATAGCGGGTGAGCTCGGAGCGAACACGGGTTATCACAAGCGGGGCCTTTCGGCAGGGTTGACTCGGCTGCGGACGCCCATCCACCCCTGCAGTGCATCGGATTCACGACCGCATGCCGACCAGACTTCCCGGCACACCTCGCGGCAATCCTAACCGACGCGCTCCGGCGACACCTGGTGTCACCGGAGCGCTTGCCCGCGTTCGGCTCAGTTGTTGCCGGTGCGAATGTTCTCGAAAACGCGCGGATCGACGAGGGTGGAAGTGTCGCCGAGTTCGCGTCCTTCGGCCACGTCGCGCAGCAGTCGGCGCATGATCTTGCCGCTGCGGGTCTTGGGCAGTTCCGGCACGAGGTGGATCTCGCGTGGCTTGGCGATCGGGCTGATCTGCTTGGCCACTTCGGCTTTGAGTTCGTCGACGAGCGTGTCGTTTCGGGTGCTCGCCCCGGTGAGGATGACGAAGGCGACGATGCCCTGCCCGGTGGTGGCGTCGCTGGCGCCGACGACGGCCGCTTCGGCGACGGCGGGGTGGCCGACGAGGGCGGATTCGACTTCGGCAGTGGAGATGCGGTGTCCGGAGATGTTCATGACGTCGTCGACGCGGCCGAGTACCCACAGGTCGCCGTCGGCGTCGAGTTTGGCGCCGTCACCGGCGAAGTACCAGCCCTGCTCGGCGTAGCGCTCCCAGTAGGTGGACCGGTAGCGGTCCATATCGCCCCAGAGTCCGCGGAGCATGGCCGGCCACGGCTTGTCCAGCACCAGATAGCCGTTGGCTTCGGTGTCGCCGAGGCGCACCGGGTTGCCCTCGTCGTCGACGACCTTGGCCGAGATGCCCGGTAGTGGGGCCATCGCGGCGCCGGGTTTGGTGGTGGTGACGCCGGGGAGTGGGGAGATCATGATGGCGCCGGT